>RDXE01000090.1 GCA_004292755.1 Alphaproteobacteria bacterium | reverse complement strand
GGAATTCCTGCGTAAAAATGCAGGCTGATGCACCCGCTTCCCTATCCCTCCACCCCCTATCTGACCACCGAGGAAGCTGCAGCCTATCTGCGCCTGAAGGAGCGCAAGCTGTATGAGCTGCTGGCGGAGGGGCAGATCCCGGCCACCAAGGTGACGGGCAAGTGGTTGTTCGCCCGCGCGGCGCTGGATCGATGGTTGGAGGCCGGGTGGAGTGCACCGACAGCACCGCCTGCCCTGATTGGTGGCAGCCATGACCCTCTGCTGGAGTGGTTGGTGCGCCGTGCCGCCTGTGGCCTTGCCCTGCTGCCAGAGGGCTCCCAAGCCGGGTTGGAGCGCGTGGCCGACAGCACGGCGATGGTGGCAGCAATCCATCTGCACGACCCAGACCCCGAGGTGGATGCCAATCTTGCCGCAGTGGCTCATCACCCCGCCTTGGCCGATGCCGTGGTGATTGGCTTCGCCGGCCGCGAGGCTGGGTTGGTGCTGGCCCCTGGCAACCCGTTGGGCATCACGACAGTGGCCGAGGCTGCGGAGCGCGGCTTGCGGTTCGGCCAGCGCCAGCCGGGGGCAGGCGCGCAACGGCTGTTGGAGCGGGTGATTGGCGCGCAGAGCGTGGCCGTCGGCGGCCATTATCCGACAGGCGGCGACCTCGCCCTAGGCTTGCGGGCGGGCGAGGTTGATTGCGGCATCGCCACCCGCGCCATCGCCACCCTGCATGGCTTGAGCTTTCTGCCGCTGCTGTGGGAGCGGTTTGACCTCGTCATGCGGCGGCGGAGCTATTTTGAGCCGCCGATGCAGGGCTTGATCCGCGCGCTGACCATGCCTTCCTTCGCCCGGCAGGCGGAGGCCTTTGGCGGCTATGACCTCAGCGCCGCTGGCAGCGTGCGGTTTAATCGCTGACGGTCGATTGCGGGCGTGGCAGCCTAGCAACCTCCACAGGGTCATGGCGATTGCGCAGGCTGATCAGGCGGGCGGGCTCAAACCCGGCAGCGTTATCGATGCCAGCCGCCGCAATCACTGCCTGCGAGGCGAGGATGGAGGCGTCCAACTCACGGGTCAGCCGCTCCAGCCGGGCGGCGACATTCACCACATCCCCAATCACGGTGTACTCCAACGCCCGACCGTCACCGATATTGCCAATCGCCGCTTCACCCATGTGGATGCCAATGCCGACGCTGATTGGCACACCCGGCAGTAGCGGATGGTCGCGAAATCCAGCCACCAGCGCCAAGGCCGTGATGACAGCGCGGCGCGCATCGTCTTGTGCGGGGGTTGGGGTGCCGAAGGTGATCTTCACCGCGTCGCCAATGAACTTTTCCAAGCTGCCGCCGTGGCTGAACACGGTTTCGACGACGCGCGTGCGATAAGCGCGCAGCAGCGCCATTGTCGCCTCCGGTCCCATTTGCTCTGACAGCCGGGTGAAGCCAACGATGTCCATAAACAGGACAACCACGCGGTGGCGCTGCACCTGATCCAGGCTGCCGGGGTCACGGGCTAGGCGCTCCGCCACTGCAGGCGGAAAGAAACGGGCGAGATTGGCGCGATCACTCTCAGCAGCGATCTGTCGCACCAGCAACCAGCGGGAGCGCTGCACGGCGACCATGAGCATCCAGGCGGTTAAGCAGAACAGCACCAGTTGGGTGGCGATGGCTGTGGGGGACAGAAAGCCGGGCTGCAAAACCACGTCCAGCACTGGGACGATCCCCTCTGGGTCAGGCACCAGCGCGGCCGTTGTGACGGTTTCCGGCTGCATCCAGACGATCAGCGCACCCAGGCTCCAGCACAGGGTGACCGACAGCGCGGTCACCACCACGCGGGCCGGGGAATAAGTGAGCGCGATACCCGCGAGATAGAGGAAGAAGTAGGCGAAATTGCCGAAGCGCAGGTTCAGGTGCGGCAACCACTCCGGCCCGGCACCAGGACCGGGCAGGATGGCGACATAGGTCAACAGCGCGATGTCCAGCAGGATCACCACGCAGGCAGCAGGCAACGGGTCGGCCAGCCAGCGGCTGGTGGCAAAGGCCACAGCCCCCAGCACTGCAAACACGGCGCAGACGCCGAGGTAGAACAGTTGGGAGCCTTCGGTGACCGTCACCCACAACCAGCCAGCCAGCACGCCAACGGCGATGGTTCGCATGGTAAACACCAGCGCCGCTCCACTGCGCTCAGCCGCGGCGACGGCCGCTCCATGATCCCCGGTTGGAATCGCATCAACTCGTCTGATCAAGCCAAAACCCAGCATTCCGCCACCATCTCACTGTTGGAGCAGACTGTGGTGGCGATGGCTGGGTGCGTCCAGAGGCTTTAGGCATCAAGCGCTCACCCATGAGCTGCGGGGGTCTCAGCGCGTCGCGCCTTGTCCCCCCACGCCCAAGGCGCACGCAGGCCTAGAGTTGCGTCGGCTCAGCTGGCTGGCGCACCAGATCGCGATAGGCGTGCCAACTGGCATGGCCGATCAGCGGCAACGTGATCACGAGGCCGACAAACAAGGTGGCAAGGCCGAAGCTGATGAACACCACGATCAAGAAGCCCCACAGCGCCATGGGCCGGGGGTTCGCCAGCACCGCGCGCCAGGAGGTGATGACCGCGACAAAGGCGTTGGCGCCCTTGCGGTCCAGGAGCATGGGGAACGACACCGCAGCCGTCATGAACGCGATGGTTGCCAGAATGCCGCCGACGATGGTGCCAACGAACAAGAACTGCAGCGACTGTTCTGACTGGAACAGGTGTATGAAGAACCGCTCCAGATCCGGTGGCGACCCCTGAAAGGTGATCGCGTAAATCACCATCGCGGAGCGGATCCAGATCAAATAGACCACACCCAGAATCAAGCCACAGACGGCGATCTGCTCAGGATTCGTTCGCCAAGCCTTGGTGGAAGTGAAGAAGCTTGGGCGCTGACCCGCTGCCAGATCGCGACTGATTGCATACAGTCCAACAGCCCCTGCTGGACCAGCCAGCATGAAGCCAGCCGCGACGGGCAGGATCATGGAGAGTTGGCTGAATTCATAGAATCCGAGAGCCAATAGACCGCCGATGGCAGCTGCAATCACGCCATAGGTCAGGCTGGCGACTGGGGCCGCCAGCATGTCCCGCCAGCCTTTCTCCAACCACGACCAGGGGTGGTCCATGGTGATTGCCGCCACGTCTGGAAATGTCTTGGCGGTCTCGCGCGACACGATGTCGCTCATGACGGTTCCTCCCCTTGTCAAAACCCGCTGCCGCACCGGTTCCCGCCATGCGGGGGGTGAGGCTGAGGCAAAGGGTCTCGCGTCTTGGGGGAGGAGTCCTTGATCCAAATCATGTCGGCAGGGGCGATGCGTTCCTAGCGTGCAGCAGGTTTGTCCGTTTGCCGGTCGGTTTCGGCGCGGGAACGGACGCACCAACACCTGTTCAGCAGCCACAAGGGGTGTCGCGATGCCGCGAACCATTTCTCCCAAGGGGGGCCAACCATGAGCGCGCTCGCAGCAGCCGCGGGCGCGCCATCGCGCACCCCCGACCATGCCGTCGCGAAGTCGGCACCGGTCTATGTCGATGACCCAATCCGGGCCTTTGCCGTCGTCACCATCTTCTGGGGTGTCGTCGGGTTTCTGGCGGGCACGTTCGTTGCCTCGCAGTTGGCCTTCCCGTTCATGAACCTTGATCTGCCGTGGACGACCTTTGGGCGCGTGCGCCCGGTTCACACTTCGGCGGTGATTTTTGCCTTCGGTGGCAATGCGTTGTTCATGACCTCGCTGTACATCGTGCAGCGGACCTGCGGCGCCCGCCTGTTTGGTGGCAACCCGGCCGCATGGTTCCTGTTCTGGTGCTACCAGCTGGTGATTGTGCTGGCCGCCAGCGGCTATGTGCTGGGGGTGACCTCCGGCAAGGAATACGCCGAGTTTGAGTGGTATGTGGACGCGCTGTTGACCGTGATGTGGGTGGCTTATCTGGTCATCTATGTCGGCACGGTGATGAAGCGGACCGAGCCACATATCTACGTCGCCAACTGGTTCTTCCTCGCCTTCATCATCACGGTGGCGATGCTGCACCTGGGCAACAACGCGGCGATCCCGATCGCGCTCGGCAGCACCAAGGCGTATCACTTCGCCTCTGGTGTGCAAGATGCGATGATCCAGTGGTGGTACGGCCACAATGCGGTGGGCTTCTTCCTGACTGCGGCCTTCCTCGGCATGATGTATTACTTCATTCCGAAGCAGGCGAACCGTCCGGTTTACAGCTATCGTCTGTCGATCGTGCACTTCTGGGCACTGACCTTCTTGTACATCTGGGCCGGTCCGCACCACCTGCACTATACGGCATTGCCGGAATGGGCGCAGATGCTGGGCATGACGTTCTCGATCATGCTGTGGATGCCGTCCTGGGGTGGCATGATCAACGGCATCATGACGCTGTCTGGCGCGTGGGAGAAGCTGCGCACCGATCCGGGTCTGCGGTTCTCAGTCACGGCGGTGGCGTTCTACGGCATGTCGACCTTTGAAGGCCCGTTGATGAGCGTGCGCGCCGTCAACTCGCTGTCGCACTGGACCGACTGGACCATTGGTCACGTCCACTCCGGCGCGATGGGCTGGGTCGGCTTCATTGTGTTCGGCACGCTGTATTACTTGGTGCCCGTGCTGTGGAAGCGCAGCCAGGTCTACTCGGCCAAGCTGATGTCCTGGCACTTCTGGATCGCGACCCTGGGTATCGTGTTCTACATCACCGCGATGTGGGTCTCGGGCATCATGCAGGGTCTGATGTGGCGGGCGTATGACGAGTTTGGCTTCCTCCAATACTCGTTCGTCGAAACCGTCCAGGCGATGCACCCCTTCTACGTGATCCGCATGCTGGGTGGCGTTCTGTACGTCACAGGCGCGCTGATCATGGCCTACAACCTGTGGATGACAGTCCGCAGCCCGTCCACTGCCCCGGTCCGCGCGCCACAAGCCGCGGCGGCTGAGTGAGGAGGCCGGTCCCATGGCATTCACCCATGAGAAGATCGAAACCAACGTTATCCTGATGGCGGTGCTGACACTGATCACCGTCGCCATCGGTGGCTTGGTGCAGATCGTTCCACTGTTCACGATCGAAAGCACGATCGAGAAAGTGGATGGCATGCGTCCCTACAGCCCGCTGGAGCTGGCAGGTCGCAACATCTACATCCGCGAAGGCTGCTACACCTGCCACAGCCAGCAGGTTCGCCCCTTCCGCGATGAGTTGGAGCGCTACGGCCATTTCAGCTTGGCGGCCGAGAGCATGTACGACCATCCGTTCCAATGGGGCTCTAAGCGCACCGGTCCCGATCTTGCCCGCCTCGGCGGCAAGTATTCGAACGACTGGCACGTTGCCCACTTGATCGACCCGCGCGCCGTGGTGCCGGAATCGATCATGCCGCCCTACGCCTTCTTGGCGCGGCGGCCGTTGGAGGCGAATGACATCGAGGCTCACCTGCGCACGCTGCGTCTGCTTGGTGTTCCCTACACCGATGAGATGATCGCCAATGCGCGGGCTGACTTGGTTGCGCAGACCGATCCCGATGGCAACTCCGACGCCCTGTTGAAGCGCTACCCAAAGGCGGTGGTCGCGGCATTCCAGGGCGAGCCGGGCAAACCAACGGAAATGGATGCGCTGGTCGCATACCTGCAAATGTTGGGCACGCTGGTCGACTTCAAGTCGGTCAACATCGAACAACTCCGGCAATAGAGGGAGGCGGTGATGACTGCCGAAGATCTGTATCGCTGGACCTCGGCCCTGTGGGTGGTCTGGTTTGTGGTCCTGTTCACTGGGATCATCATCTGGGCCTTCCTTCCGAAGAACCGCGAACGCCTCGCTCAACAGGCGCTGATCCCCTTGCGTGAGCAGGAGTGAGCCATGCCGACCAAGATTGAAAAGGATGCCGTCTCCGGCACCATGACCACCGGTCATGAATGGGACGGCGTGAAAGAACTGAACACCCCACTGCCCTCGTGGTGGGTCTACACCTTCTACGCGACCATCGCGTGGGCCGCGGTGATCATGCTGCTCTATCCCTCGGTCCCGGCGCTGTCTGGGTACTGGAAGGGGTTGATCGGCTACTCCGCCCGCGAGGAGGTGATGCAGGATATGGCGACTGCGCGTCAGGCGCGGGCCGCCACCTTCCAGCGCATCGAAACCGCCTCGCTGGCGGACATTCGCCGCAATCCGGAGCTGTTCACTGTGGCTCTGGCCGGTGGTAAGGCGGCGTTCGGTGAAAACTGTGCTGCCTGCCATGGGGCCGGTGGCCAAGGGGCGAAGGGTGGGTTCCCCTCCCTCGCCGACGACACTTGGCTGTGGGGCGGCTCGCTGTCTGACATCCAGCAAACCATCCAATACGGCATCCGCAACACCCATGCGGAGAGTCGGCAAAGCGCCATGCCGAAGTTTGGCATCGATGGCGTACTGACCAATGCCCAGATCTCTGACGTCGCCGAGTTCGTGCTGTCGCTCAGCAGGCGCTCGACCGACGCCGCCTCTGCAACCCGCGGCGCAGCCGTGTTTGCCGAGAACTGCGTCTCCTGCCACCAGGAAAACGGCACCGGCAATCGTGAGTTGGGTGCGCCCAACTTGACCACCGGCATCTGGCTCTATGGCGGCGACAAGGCGTCGATCATGGAGACCGTTCGGGCGTCTCGTTCGGGCAACATGCCAGCCTGGGTTGAGCTTGACCCGATGACCATCAAGATGCTGGCGGTTTACGTCCACGCCCTGGGTGGCGGGGAATAACCAGCCTGCGTGTGTGAGTGACCCATCGGCGGCGTCCAATCCCGGACGCCGCCGTCAGGACCCAGCACAGGATATCCCGTGGCTGTGGTTTGGAGACAGGACATGGAAGACCGGGGGGCGATTAAAGAGGCAGATCGGGCTGCACCAGCGGCGCCGCGCAAGCCGAAAGCCACCACTGTTCCCGCTGAAGTGTTCGGTGGTGGGCTGTATAAGACCCGCGATAAAGTGTACTGTAAGTCGGTGTCCGGGACCGTTCGCCGGTGGAAGTGGATTGCTCTGTCGATTTTGCTAGGCATCTATTATATCGTTCCGTTTCTGCGGTGGGACCGTGGTCCCCACGCGCCAGATCAAGCCATCCTGATGGATATGGCTGGTCGGCGGGGATATTTTCTGTGGATCGAGATTTGGCCACAGGAGGTGTATTACCTGACTGGTGTGTTGATCCTCAGCGCCATTGGTTTGTTTTTGGTTACCTCGCTGTTTGGCCGCGTCTGGTGCGGCTTCGCCTGCCCGCAAACCGTGTGGACGGACCTGTTCATGGCGGTGGAGCGCGCGATTGAGGGGGACCGGGCGCAGCGTATCAAGCTGGATAAGGCGCCGATGTCGGTGTCGAAGGTGGTGCGCAAATCCGCCAAGCACACGGCTTGGATCGCCATCTCGCTCGCCACGGGCGGCGCGTGGGTGCTGTACTTCTACGACGCGCCAACCTTCTTCCGCGACCTAGCTGCCTTTGAGGTGTCCAACGCCACGCTGGCGATGATCGCGCTGTTCACCAGCACGACCTATCTTTTGGCTGGCTGGGCGCGCGAGCAGGTATGCACGTACATGTGCCCGTGGCCGCGCTTTCAGTCGGCGATGCTGGACGAGCAATCGCTGGTGGTGACCTATCAAAAGCCGCGGGGCGAGCCGCGCGGCAAGGGTAAAGGCGGCGACTGCGTGGATTGCTCGCTGTGCGTTCAGGTCTGTCCGACCGGGATCGACATTCGCGACGGCCAGCAGATGGAATGCATTGGCTGCGGCTTGTGCATTGATGCCTGCAATGCGGTGATGAAGAAGATCGACAAGCCAGTCGATCTGATCGCGTGGTCCACCGTCACCGCCCAACAGGCGTTGGAAGCCGGACGGGAGAAGCCGCGCTTCCGGGTGATCCGCCCACGCACCCTTATCTATGCCAGTGTGCTGGTGGTGGTGAGTGTTGCGATGGCGACGGCGCTGGCCCTGCGACCCACCACGGGCCTGACGGTGCTGCGCGATCGCGCGCCCTTGTTTGTCACGCTCTCCGACGGCTCGATCCGCAACGGCTACACCGTCAAGATCTTGAACAAGGTGCGGGAGGAACGGCCCTACACCCTGACCACCACGGCGCCGGACGCGCATCTGAGCGTGGCGTTGGGCGACCTGTCGGTGGAAGGACAGAGCGTTACCCTGTCGACCAAGCCAGACACCGTCAGCACCTTCCGGGTTTATGTCACCCGTGCCCGCTCGGCTGTGCCGATGGAGAGCGTCCCGCTGGGCTTCATTGCCACCGAAGCCGACACCGGTGCGCGCACACGGACCGACACGGTGTTTCTGGCGCCAAAGTAACCACCATGCCGAGTGCAGTCGCATCAACTTGCCGGGGGGCACATCCATGAACACCGAGCGTCACTGGTTTGACCGGTACATTCCCTGGACCTTTCCAGCCGGGTTTGTTGTGGTCATCGCAGTCAATGCCTTTATGGCAACACAAGCGATTAGCACTTTCACTGGAACTGTTGTCCCAAAGCACTATGAGCGCGGTCTCCAATACAATCAGGTGTTGGCGGAAGCAGAGGCACAACGCGCTCTCGGTTGGCAGGTCGTCGCGTCGTGGGGGGTACCCTCTGCCAGTGGCTTGCCAACGGTTGAAGTCACCGTGACCGATCGCACGGGTCAGCCTCTCTATGGGGCGCCTGTCGTGGGTCGCTTGGTGCGTCCGCTGGAGGCGATCCCAGATGTTGGGCTGACCTTCCAGTCGATTGGTCCGGGGCGGTGGTCAGCCGTGGCTGACCCACCCAAGCGCGGTCAGTGGGACCTGCGCCTGCGGGTAGAGCAGGGCAATGATCACATGCTGCTCTCCAAGCGTTTGTTGGTGCCCTGACATGAGCCCGCCCCCGATCTCCGACACGCTGTCCCGCTCGACCCTGGCCTCCGGTGCCTCGGTCGGCCCTGCAGCAGCGGCCCTTACCTGTGACCATTGCGGTGGCAGCTTGCCGGAGCGGGCCGTTGAGGCCGATGGGCGGCACTTTTGCTGCGCTGGCTGTGAAGCCGCCTTCGGCATTGTGCAGGGTCTGGGGTTGGAGCGGTTCTATGCCCGGCGCCAACTGTCAGCCGAGGGGCGGCGGTTGCAGCCGGACACAGCACCGGCGCTGAATTGGGCGGCCCTGGTGCGCGTCGGCACCGATGGTCGCTCGCGGCTGGACGCCCTGGTCGATGGCCTCGATTGTGCCGCCTGCGTGTGGCTGATCGAGCGGGTGCTGGGTGCCGAACCCGATGTGGAGACAGCACGGGTCAACATGACCCAACATCGGCTGTCATTGGTGTGGACGGGTGATGCCGCCCGCGGTCAGCAACTGATCGAGCGTGTGGCAGCACTCGGCTTTCGCCTGGCACCGGCCAGCGGCACCTGCTTGACCACGGCCCGTGGTGACAAGACGGAGCGCGAGTTGCTGCTGGCCATCGGCATCAGCGGCTTTGCCACCATGAATGTCATGACCTTCTCCGTCGCCGTGTGGTTGGGCGCGGTGTCGGACATGAGCACGATCACCCGCGATATGATGCATTGGCTGGCGGCCTTGATCGCGCTGCCAACCATTCTGTGGTGCGGGTTGCCGTTCTACCGCCCAGCCATCCAGGCCTTGGCCCGTGGTCGGGTGATCATGGATGTGCCGATCTCGTTGGGCATCTTGCTGACCGCGGTGATGAGCCTGTCGGAGACCGTGCGGTCTGGGCCCTATGCCTATTTCGATGCCGGCATCTCGCTCTTATTCGTGCTGCTGATCGGGCGTTATCTTGACCGGCGCGCCCGGGCGCGGGCGCGGGCATCGGCCGAGCAGATGCTGGCGCTGCAGCAGGGTTTGGCCCACCGGTTGGCCGCTGATGGTACGCCCGAAGTGATCAGCGCCGACCAGCTGGGCGTTGGCGACCGCATCCTGGTCGCACCGGGTGAGCGCATCCCCGCGGATGGCACGGTGGTCGGTGGCAAATCGAGCCTGGATCGCAGCTTGGTCACGGGTGAGTCGCTGCCAACTGCCACCCATGCGGGCATGGCGGTCCACGCGGGCATGCTGAACCTTGCCAACCCCTTAACCATCGCAGTCACGGCAGTGGGGGCCAACACCCTGCTGGCCGAGATCGCGCGGCTGATGCATCTGGCCGAACAGGGGCGTGCGCGCCTGGTGGAATTGGCGGATCGCGTCGCCTCGGTCTATGCGCCGGTGGTGCACACCGCGGCGCTGGCAACCTTCCTTGGCTGGTGGCTGGGCGTCGGCGTCGGCTGGCAGGAGGCGATGCTCTATGCCGTCGCGGCCCTGATCGTCACCTGCCCATGCGGCCTCGCCCTGGCGGTGCCTGCGGTGCAGGTGGTGGGGGCCGGACGCCTCCTGCGCCGAGGCATTCTTTTGAAGTCCGCCACTGCGCTCGAGCGTCTGGCCAGTGTTGACCGGGTGGTGTTCGACAAGACCGGCACCCTCACCCTCGGGCGGCTGGACCTGCTGCCTGATCCAGCGCGTCGGGCGGAGGATCTGGCCCTGGCCGCTGGTTTGGCGGCCTCCTCCCGCCATCCACTGGCCCAGGCGCTGCGGCGTGCGGCGGGTCCAGTGGTTGCAGTGGCCGGGGTGGAGGAGGAGCAGGGCGCGGGCCTTAAAGCTGACTTGGCAGAGGGGGAGGTGCGCCTTGGCAGCCGTCGCTTCTGTGGTGTGGCCGATGATGATCGCGCCGGACCGGAGCTGTGGCTGGTGCGCCCTGATCGTCAGCCGGTGCGCTTTGCCTTCGCCGATCACCTGCGCCCCGATGCCGCAGAGGTGGTGGCCGGGCTGAAGCGCCGGGGCTATCGGCTGTCGCTGTTGTCCGGGGACCGCACGCCAACGGTTGCCGCCACGGCTGGGGCCGTGGGCATTGAGGATTGGTATGCGGGCCTATCCCCAGCGGACAAGGTGCGCATGTTGGAGGAATGGCGCAGCCGCGGTGAGCGGGTGCTGATGGTCGGCGATGGCTTGAACGACGCCCCAGCTTTGGCTGCGGCTACGGTCTCGGTCTCCCCCGCCACGGCAGCCGACATCACCCAGACCGCGGCCGATGCCGTGTTTCAGGGCGAACGGCTGGCGAGTGTTGGCGAGGTGCTGCACACCGGCCGACGGTCTGACCGGTTGGTGCGCCAGAACCTTGCCTTCTCGCTGGTTTACAATGTGGTCGCGATCCCCGTTGCGATCCTGGGCTATGTCACGCCGCTGTTTGCCGCATTGGTAATGGCGTCGTCATCGCTCATCGTGGTGCTCAACGCCTTACGCCTTGGTTGGGAGCGCGGCCCATGGACACGTTGATCTACCTGATTCCGGCAGCCCTGTTTGCCGGTGTGGGAGCGTTGGGCGGGTTCCTGTGGGCCCTGCGCTCCGGCCAGTACGATGACCTCGACGGGGCGGCCAACCGCATCCTGTTCGATGATGAACCGCCGGTCGTCCCGGCGCCCACCTTGCCTGCTAAGAGGAGCTGACCCATGTCCACCCCCACTGCCACCCAGCAGCCGTCCGATTCCGCTGCCAACATCATCTTCGGCGTCTTGGCCGGGCTGATTGGTCTGGCGTTTCTGGCCCTCGCCTCGGCTGCGACGGACAATGTTCTGTACTTCCACAGCCTGGTCGCAGCGGTGTGGTCGGTGCTGTTCATTGGCTTCCTGATCAAGCGCGCCTACGACCGTCCGTCGGCCTGACGGCCTCTGGGTCACCGGCGCCGACCTGACCTCGGGTTGGCGCCCCGATCCTGCTGGTCGGCGCGTGCGCCCGATCTGGGGGCAAGTGCTGAAAATCCGGGCACAGGCGCGTCGCTGCTGGCTCACCAGCACGGCCAAGGCTGGGGTTTTGCGGCACGATCGCTGCGGGATCGCCAGTGGTCCATTCCTTGGCATCTATCTTGCTAAACCCACCCCAGCAGCGCGATCACTGCGCGCAGCCGCACCGGCGGGGTGGGGAGGGGGAGCATTTGGGGGACCCCTGCCCCGCCGGTCGCGCGGGCGCCAGGGGCCGTCAGTCCTCAGGCGCGATCAGCCTGCCGCGCCAGCACCTCCGTGATTCGGCCTTGCGCACCGGGCCTGCCGCAGCCTTTGCTAGCACCCAGCGGCAAGTGGGCCAGCAGGAGAGAGTATGAGCGGCGCAGCATCACGGGGTCCCGACTGGGCGCGCGGCTATGTGCTCGATGTTCCCTATGTCAGCCAATTCACCCACGACTTGACGCCGGAGCATCTGGCGCTGTGCTGCGGCATTGCGGGCTACACCGTCCCGGATCTGTCGCAGCCCTTCCGCTGGCTGGACCTTGGGTGTGGGGCGGGCGTGACGCCTGCGTTGCTGGGCCCGCTCTACCCCCACGCCGAGTTCTGGGGTGTTGACTTCAACCCGGACCATATCGGCCATGCCGAGGCGCTGGCGGCGTCGGTTGGGGCCTCCAACGTTCAGTTTCGCGATTGCGGCTTCGCCGAGCTGGACGCGGAAGGCCTGCCCCAGTTCGATTTTGTGGTGATGCATGGTGTGCTGTCGTGGGTCGGTGCGGCGGCGCGGGCTGAGGCGATGGCGTTCCTGCGCCGTCACCTGAAGCGCGGCGGCATTGTGTTTGCCAGTTACAATTGCGTGCCCGGCTGGGCCGCCAGTGTCCCGTTGCGCGATTTGCTGGCCCAAGCCTTTGATCTGGCCCACGGCACCTCCCACGACCGGATGGCGGCGGCTGTGGATGTGGCGGAGACTGTGCTGCGCCTCAACCCCCGCTTGACTGAGGCCAACCCCGCCCTGGCGGATCGGCTGGTCAGTCTGCGCGGCCAGGACCATCGGTACATTGCGCACGAGTATCTGGTGCGGGAGTGGGACTTGTTTCACCACCGCGATATCGTCCGGCTGATGGCCGACGCCCGCCTCAGCTGGATTGGTCCGGGCTCGGTGGTCGATGCGCTGCCGGAACTGTCCCTGACGCCGGAGATCCAGGCACACCTGGCCGAGATTGCGGACCCGGCCGAGCGTGAGACCCGGCGTGACATCCTGCTCGGCGCGCAGTTCCGCCGTGACCTTTTCACCCGCGGCCGCCAGCGCGCGCCCCTGGATGTGCAGCGACTCTGGGGCCAGCAGGTCCGCTTCGCCTCCCTCAGCATCACTGAGGAATTGCCGGGAGAGGTGGATGGGCCGGCAGGCGCCATCGCCGTGTCGGAGGAGCGGTTTCGCCCCTATCTTGACGCGCTGGCGAAGGGGCCTGCCAGTGTTGCGGAGATCGCCGCCGCCGTTGGCCAGCGGAACGGTGCTGTCCCGCTGGAGCGCTGCTTTGTCGATCTGTTGACGCTGGTCGCCGCTGGCCTTGCACGCACGGCACCGCCGGAGTCCGTTGTGGCTGCTGCTTTGCCCGCGAGCCAAGCCGCCAATCGCACGCTGCTGGCCCAGGCGGTGGCGGGACGCTCCGCGCCAGCGCTGCTGCTGCCGGTGACGGGCTCGGCGGTGACGCTGGATGATGTGGAGCAGTTACTGCTGGGTCACTGGGTGGCTGGTCGTGATCCCGTGACAGCGGTTGCCGCCTCGCTGCGCCAACGCAATCAGCACATCAGCACCGCTGACGGCGAACCAGTGCCCCATGGTGCAGCCACGGAAGCAGCGCTGGCTAAGGTGTTCCAGATCACGCGCACCCAACGCATCCCATTGCTGCAAACTCTGGGCGCCTTGGCCTAACCCCGGCTGGCGTGAGCACTGCGGCTTGTCGCCACGGGTGACAGGCGGTAGCGTGGCAAAAAAAGACACTGCATCGCGGGGGGATATCCGGCCCATGGGCCAACCGAAATCCAGCCCGGACCAGCTGCGCAGTCATCGCTGGTTCGGCGTCATCGATATGCGCTCCTTCAGCCATCGTGCCCGAACCCTACAAATGGGTTTTCGGCGGGAGGAGTTTGTTGGCCGACCCGTGATCGGCATCATCAACACGTGGTCTGACCTCAACCCGTGCCATGCCCACATGCGCGACCGCGCCGAGGATGTGAAGCGCGGGGTGTGGCAGGCCGGTGGGTATCCTGTGGAGCTGCCCGCCCTGTCGTTGGGCGAGGTGATGGTGAAGCCCACCACCATGCTCTACCGGAATCTGCTGGCGATTGAAGTGGAGGAGCTGATCCGCAGCCATCCCCTGGATGCTGTGGTGCTGATGGGTGGCTGCGACAAAACGGGTCCGGCCTTGATGATGGGGGCGATCTCCGCCGGGCTGCCCTGTCTGTTTGTGCCCGCTGGCGCCTTGCTGCGCGGCAACTTCCAGGGCCGCTTCATTGGCTCTGGCGTCGACACCTGGCGCTATTGGGATGAGTTCCGCGCCGGACGCATCAGCCAGGATGAGTGGCACGGCGTGGAGCAAGGCATGGCGCGCTCCGTCGGGCACTGCAACACCATGGGCACAGCCACCACCATGATGGGGCTGATTGAAACCCTGGGCTTCATGCTGCCCGGAGCCTCCTCCATTCTGGCTGCGGACTCCAATCACCAGCGCATGTGCTCGGCCGCGGGCATCCGGGCCGTCGAGATGGCGTGGGCTGACCTCTCCCCGCAGGATGTGCTGTCGCCAGCCTCGTTCCAGAACGCGCTGGTGGCTTTTGCCGCAATGGCGGGCTCCACCAACGCCGTGGTGCACTTGCTGGCGATGGCGGGTCGGGCTGGCATCCCGCTTAGCCTGGAGGATTTTGACCGCGTTGGGCGCGAGGTGCCCGTGATTGCCAATCTGCGGCCCAACGGCGCTTATCTGATGGAGGATTTCTTCTATGCGGGTGGCATCCTTGCGATGCTGGATTTGCTGCGCGACCGGCTGGACCTGAGCGCGCGGACGATCAGCGGCACCACGCTGGCCGAGCATCTGGCCGGTGCAGCACGCTGGAATGCCGATGTGATCCGCGACCTCGATCGACCAGTGGTGGATCAACCGGGCCTCGCCGTGTTGCGCGGCAATCTCGCCCCCAACGGAGCCGTGATCAAACCCGCCGCCGCCACGCCAGAGTTGATGCGCCACACCGGTCGCGCGCTGGTGTTCCAGCACATGCGCGAGATGCTGGAAGCCGTGAAGCGAGAGGATCTGGAATGCTACCCCGATGACGTGCTGGTCCTGCAATCGGCTGGTCCCGTCGGCGCACCGGGCATGCCCGAATGGGGCATGTTGCCAATACCAACCAAGCTGTTGAAGGCCGGGGTGAAGGACATGGTACGGGTGTCCGACGCCCGGATGTCCGGCACTTCCTATGGCACCTGTGTGCTTCATGTGGCACCAGAAAGCGCTGTTGGCGGTCCGTTGGGATTGGTGCGCACGGGTGACCGCATCACCCTCGACGTCGATGCCCGGTTGATCCAGCTGGAGGTGTCGGACGCCGAGCTGGCCGCGCGTCGGGCCGCGTGGACACCGCCGCCCGCCCCCTATGCCCGCGGCTATGGCGCGATGTTCGCTCAGCACATCGGCCAAGCCGATGAGGGCTGCGATTTCGACTATCTGAAAGGCACGGCCCCCGTGCCGGAACCGGAGATTCTGTGATGGACCTGCCCGTCAACCGCTTCAAGCACGCGATCCTCAAGGGCGAGCGCCAGTGGGGGGCTTGGCAGATGCTGGCGAGCACTGTCGCCACCGAGGCGATGGCCTTTGCAGGCTATGACTTCCTGGTTCTGGATATGGAGCACGCCCCCTCAGACCTGCCGGAAATCCTGGCCCAGCTGCAAGTCGTCGGGCAGACGCCAACGCAATCCGTGGTGCGCATGCCCTGGAACGACATGGTGATGGTGAAGCGCCTGCTGGATATTGGCGCCCAGACCCTGATGTTCCCCTTTGTGCAAACGGTGGAGGAAGCCAAGGCAGCCGTGGCGGCCACACGCTACCCCCCCAAGGGCGTGCGCGGTGTTGCCGCGATGCACCGGGCCAACCGCTACGGCTCCATTCCCGACTATCTTGCCCGCGCGGACGAGGAACTCTGCGTCATCGTCCAGATAGAAACACTGGAGGCTCTGGACCGGATTGAGGCCATTGCCGCCGTTGATGGTGTGGATGGCGTGTTCATTGGGCCGGCCGACATGTCGGCGGCGGTTGGCCGGTTGGGGCAGATTATGCATCCCGACAATCTGGCGGCGATTGAGCGCGGGGCGAAAGCCGTGCGGGCGATGGGCAAGCCCGTTGGCATCATCGCGGCGATGGACGCGTTGGTTGATCACTGTGTTGCCTGGGATTTCACGTTCATCGCCCTTGGCTCCGATTTGGCGTTCATGGTCAACAAGGCGAAGGCGACGCTGGCGCAGCATCGCGGCAAAACCCAGCCTGCGGCACCAGCCTCCAACTACTAGGGTAGGGTTGGAGTTTTCTCCAACGGTAATGGAGTTGCCGTTTTTTCGCCCCGCTTGCTATGGCACAACACCGGCGCGCGAGAAGCCGGGCACCAAGCCCGGCCAGCGTCGGTCCATTGGTGGTGCCACAGGGAGGGCGCCAAAGTGAGGAGCAATGATGCTGCGAGTTGAGCCCGATGGAGCCGAGTGGCGGGTCGTTCGCCTCGGTGTCAGCGGGGAAGAGGCCCGATTCGACCGCCGCGGCGACGCGGTTGATTGGGCCTGCCGGGTTGCCTCAAAGCGCGCCCCCGGCAGTGTGGATGTTGTCGACGATGCCGGGCGGATCAGCGCCCGCTACAGCTTTGCCACGGCCAAGGCTGCCTGATCGCTCGCCCATTGAGGTGGAGCCAGTCGGCAGGAAGGGTCTGGCGCGCAGACAAGTCGGTACCGGGCCTTGTTTGTCCTACCGCGAGACTGGTTTGTACCACAGCTGATCTGCGGTTGACCCCGGATCAGGGGGCTGGGTCAGAACCGAGAGTGGTTTGAGGTCACCTTCACTTACCCAATCCACTCTGATTGCAGGGTTTGGCGCGCGTTATCACGCGGTCAGGTGGGTCCACCTGACCGCGATCTGCTCTAGCGCAGTCCACGGGGTGCAGCCGGGGTCTCGCATCCGATGGCGGAGCGGTGTCGCTCGACGGCCGGTGTCGGGAGGTGCTGGTCGCAGTGGTGCGCGTAGCATGGGCGCTGAACACACACATCACCTGGGGCGTCGAGCTATCGATTGCCAAGCCTAGCGCCTCATCGGTAGTTTGCACAGCATGTTGCAGCTGCAAA
>RDXE01000060.1 GCA_004292755.1 Alphaproteobacteria bacterium | reverse complement strand
TGAGTTAACCATACTGCCGAGGTTTGCGCCACCTGTCGAATCAGCGCCGTTTCTCGCTCGGCGGCTCCCAACCCGGCGGTGGCGCATATTCACGCGGGCAAACAGCGACGCGAGTTCGCCTTTTTGTCATTGACCCGTCGAAACCAGATTTATAAAACCAGTCAGTCAACGCGAAGCGGTACGCCGCCAGCACGCCCCCGGCTCCGGCTGGGGGTTTTCGCGTTTCTAGGGCCTGACATAAGCGTGTGGACCCTCATTTCATGTCTGCCCGAAGCCTGCCATTGTCTGGTGTCACCGCGGATCGCGTCCCCCTCAGATTTTGCCCAAACAGGCCAGAGATCGTCGTTTCCAAATCTGTGGGCGTGCTGTAACCGAGTGACAGCCTACGACGGACATCGTCCTAGAGGAAACTATGTGAGTGACCGTGCTTGAGGATGATCGGGTCCTGAGCGAGGCCATGGCCGCAAGCTTGGCTGGAGACGAACTTGCGTACCAGAACCTTCTCTTGGTCCTGGCGAAGCGACTGCGTGCCTACTTTCGGCGTCGGTTGCCAATGCGCCTCAGCGATCACGAGGATTTGGTGCAGGAAACCCTGATTGCCGTGCATACCAAGCGCCACACCTACGATCCTCAGCAGCCGCTGGCGCCGTGGGTGTTTGCTATCGCGAGTTACAAGCTGATCGACTGGCATCGCCGCCATGGGCGCCGCGAGGCGCTGCACGAACCCGTGGAGGACTGGCAGGACGTTCTGGCCGATGAGCACGCCGCAGCGGATCCGACGGCGGCTTTGGATATCAGATCACTGCTGGCAGCACTGCCCGCCAAGCAGCGCGAGCCGATCCGGTTGGTGAAGCTGGAAGGGCTCAGTGTCGTTGAAGCATCGGCGCAAACCGGTCTGTCGGTGTCTGCGGTCAAGGTGGGCATCCATCGCGGGCTAAAGGCGCTAGCAGCCCGGATCCGGAGCCGGGGAGAGGGATGATGCGGACCGAGGAACTTGCCGCCATGTTGGCCCGAGGTGCTGCGGTGGAGCGTCTGCCCCGGTCAGCGCACCTCTGGGTGATTGCAAGCGCGGGTGGACTGGTCGCCGCGACGGCCGTCCTGCTGATCGCTTTTGGCCTTCACCCCCAGCTCCTGTCGCTCATGGCCCTGGGCGGCTGGTGGGCGAAAGCCCTGTTCTCGCTGGGTGTCGCCGCCACTGCCTTGCATGCCGCCTTGGTGCTGGGTCGACCGGGCGCTGACCCGCGGCGCCCATTGCGGCTGTTGTTGGTCCCCTTTGCTGTGATGGCGGCTCTTGGGGCAGGCCAGTTGGCCTTGGCGCCGGTCGGCCAGTGGGGCGACCTTATCGTGGGGAAAACCTGGCTCGAATGCATGGTCATCGTGGCGGGGCTGTCCGTTCCGACGATGGTGCTATCGATGCGCGCGCTGGCAGCCGTTGCGCCAACCCGTCCCATGCTTGCTGGTGCGGTGGCTGGGTTGGGCGCCGGCGGCATTGGCGCCTCGGTGTATGCGCTGCACTGTCCTGAGATTGCCCCGGCCTTCGTCATCGTCTGGTATGGCTTCGGCATGCTCGCGCCAGCAGTCGTCGGCGCATGGGTTGGGTGGCATTGGTTACGCTGGTAGCCGTGCGAGGCTGCACCAAACGGTCTTTGTGCGAGCAAACACCCAACGCAGCATCCTGAACGGGATATTAGCTGACAGCTGTTCAATAGAAAGCAACTGGACTACCACGGGAGTACACCTTTTTTATAGTTGTGGAGTGCGCGACAGAGTTTCATGGTGATGGACAATTTGGCCCTCAGCCCCTGGGTTCCCCGATGCCTGACACTCTGCCTGCCATCGCCGAGCGGATTCAGTCCGCCGAGCTGGTCCTGCCCGCCGCCCCCTTTGATGAGACGCTTGGCTTCTTTACCAGTCGGTTGGGGTTCCGCGTCGAGACGATCTATCCCGCGGATCGGCCCAGCACGGCGGTGGTGGTCGGGCACGGGTTGAGGCTTCGGCTGGACCGCCAGGGCAGCGGCGATGGTGGGGCGCTGGTGCTGGCCTGCCGGGACGCCGATGCCGTCGCCGGAGGGTTTCGGCGGCTGACGGCGCCCAACGGCACCCAGATTGAATTGGTTGACGCTGACCCACCCGTGGTGGTGCCGCCGCTGGTCGCGACCCTCTCTGTGGTCCATGCGGGTCCTCAGGCAGTGTGGGGCACGGGACGGGCAGGGATGCAGTACCGCGATCTGATCCCGGATCGCCAAGGCGGTCGCTTCATCGCCTCTCACATCCGCATTCCCGAAGGCGGGCCGGTGCCCGACTACGCGCATTTCCACAAGGTGCGCTTTCAAGCGATCTTCTGCCACCGTGGCTGGGTCAAAGTGGTGTATGAGGACCAAGGCGAGCCATTCGTGATGCAGGCGGGGGACTGCGTGCTGCAGCCTCCACAAATCCGCCATCGCGTGCTGGAGGCCTCCTCCGGTTTGGAAGTGGTTGAGATTGGCTGTCCGGCTGAGCATGAAACCCGCGGCGATCTCAGCATCACCCTGCCGACTGGCATCTCTGCACCGGAGCGCAGGTTTGGCGGACAGCGCTTCAGCCGCCACCACGCAGTGGATGCATCCTGGCAGGATGTCAGCCCGACGCGGCAGGAGCGCTGCACTGGCATTTCCGCAGCAACCGAGGGTCTGGCCGGGGTGCGCGTGGTCCGCCTCGCCCCCAGTTCGGCACCTGCCTGGATGCACCACGAGGGTGAGTTCTTGTTCTGGTTTGTCCGGGCCGGTGCGGCTGCGCTGGAGGTGGAGGGTGAGGCACCAATCCAGCTTGGCCTGGACGACGCTGTCACAGTGCCGCCCCATCGCCGCTTCCGCCTGATGCCCGGCCCCGGCTTGGAACTGCTGGAGGTGACACTGCCTGGTGCTTTGCCGCTGTTCGCCTAGCCGCTTGCGCGGCGAAAGGCGTAGGTGGCGTTCAGACGCTCAGTCAAGTAAGCGGCGCCGGTGGTTGGCGCGTAGCGCGGCGCCTCGCCGAGTGGCAGGCAGGTCGGCAGGCAGGCGATCTCAGCATCGGCGTTGGGGTCGGCGAAATAGGCGATGGAGTAGCGCTCCCGCCCCGAGCGGTTGACGACCCGGTGCGGAGTGGACCGGTAGACATCATTCGACCAGCGCATCAAGCAGTCGCCGATGTTGCAGACAAAGCCGTCGGCGCGTGGTGGCACGTCAATCCAGGTGCCGTCCCGCCGCTCCACCTCCAACCCGCCAGCGGTATCCTGTGCCAAGAGGGTGACGGTACCGTAGTCGGTGTGCGGCGCGGCGCCATACTGGCTGCCATCGAAGATGCCGGGATGGGGCGGATAGTGCAGCAGGCGCAGGGTTGACAGCGGCTTGTCGATCCGGGTGTCGAAGAAGCTGGCCTCCAACCCAAGGTCCAGCGCGAAGGCACGGTGCAGGCGGGCGGCGATCCGCTGCATCTCCTGCCAGTAGGCCAGCAGCGTGGCACGAAAGGCTGAATCGGCGGGCCACTGATTCACCCCATGAAAGGGCTTTCCCGCCACCACGTCGGGGTCATCGGCTGCAAGATCGCGCCCAATATTGAACACCTCCTTCGCATCGGCGATCAGGGTCGGGTCCAACTGCTCCGTGCCGATGCCGCCATAGCCGCGATTGTGCCGGGAGTGCGTGATCGAGACAGCTGCCTTTTCCGCCTCGGGCAGGGCAAAGAACGTGGCACTGGCGGCAAACACCGCCTGCAGCAGCGCTGGCGACAGGCCGGTGTCGGTGATCTGAAAGAACCCAATGCTGCGGCAAGCAACGCCAATCTGACCGGCCGTTGCGCGTTCCGCGACCGAGTCCGCGCTGCCTAAGGCAGCAATCGAAATCACGGGGATATCCATTAGCAGCAACCCTTTTGTCCTACGGTGGTGACGATGCCGTGGCAACGAGCATACCGGCAGGATCGAAACAGGCTAGAGCGCTGGCTTTGGTGTTAGACGACGGGGTGATCGGGCATAAGCTGTGGTTACGCTAGATTTGCACGCATCGGGGACCGGCATGCTCTCTGCGACCTTGGTCGAGAACTTTAAGAGTTTTGACCACGCGCGTCTACATCTTGCCCCAGTCACCGTGCTTGTTGGTGCAAATGCGTCGGGCAAGATCAATCTGATCGAGGCGCTACAGATTCTCGCCTGGATGGGGCAGGGGAAGAGGCTATCCGATTTGAAAACATCGCTGACCCATCGCAAAGATTTATTAGAGGATTTCTGCTTTCTATCCCTCGGCAAGGATTCAATAGGTTTTCCATTTCTCGCAGCTTCGGATCACCAAACTTCTTTGACCATCGGATGGAAATAGAGCGTCGAGATGATGGCTTTCATATCGCGGAGGAATCACTAATTTCAGAATGGGCTGAGATTGAAGCAAGGCAGCAGCAGAAAGAAGAATTTTTGCTGCCTTTTGTCACAATCCTTGAAACAGGACATCATGTCGCTCAGTTGCGCGACGGCGGTCATCGATTTCAATCAGCCAAAGTTTTCGTGACAGCAGTGACGGCTGCGATGGACGGTCACGCACCGTTCCAAGCCACGCGGTTCCCAGAAGCAACGACCGTCCGCACTTGGCTTAGCCCCTTTCCCGAGAACGCCAAGCGGGAGGTCTCACTCGGGGATCTCTCGATCATAGAGGAATGGCGGGCTGTCTGTGCCCGGCATCGACGTCGGCGAGTGATGATTTGGTCGTTGGACCAACACCTATCAGGCTACAACTTTACCCCCTCACCTCACAGCCCAAGGTAGGTGGCCCGCAGCCGAGGATCGGCGAGGAGGTCGGTGGCGCTGCCGGTGAGCGCGAAGACGCCTTGCTCCAGCACATAGCCGCGGCTGGCCAGCGACAGGCTTTGGACGACGTTCTGCTCCACGATCACCACTGCGGGACCAGCGGCAGCGATACCCGCGATCAGGGCAAACATTTCCTCCACCAGCAGCGGGGAGAGGCCAAGGGAGGGTTCGTCCAGGATCAACAGCTTCGGCTCGGCCATCAGGCCGCGGCCGATGGCGAGCATTTGCTGCTCCCCTCCCGACAGCGTGCCAGCATACTGGCCAAAGCGCTCCTTCAGGCGCGGGAAGATGGTCACCACGCGGTCCAGTGTCTGGCTGCGCGAGCTGCGACCGCGGCGGTAGCTGCCGAGGATTAAGTTCTCGCGCACCGACAGGTTGGGGAACACCCGCCGCCCCTCTGGCACATGGATCAAACCTGCCGCGACGATGGCTGCTGGATCGGCCGTGGTGATCGCAGCACCGTCAAACTGGATGCTGCCAGCGCGGGCGCGCACCAACCCAGACAGCGTGTTGTTGAGGGTGGACTTCCCAACCCCGTTGGACCCCAGCACGGCCACAATCTCGCCCGCGGCGACGGTCATCGACAGGCCGCGCAGCACCGTGACCGGGCCATAGCCAGCCTCCAACCCCGTTACGCTCAACAGCGGCTCAGCCATGCTCGGCTCCCAGACGTTGGGCGGCACCATGGCCGAGATAGGCCTCGATCACCATGGGATCGCGCACCAGCGTGGCGGGCGGACCGTGGGCAATCATGCGGCCCTGGTTCAGCACATAGACATCCTCGGCGAGGCTCATCACGGCTTGCATCACATGCTCGATCAACAGAACCGTGACGCCACTGGCAACCAAGCCGCGGACCACGGGCACGATCTCAGCAATCTCAGTCGGGTTGAGGCCCGCCATCACTTCGTCCAGCAGGATCAGCCGCGGCTCCGTCGCCAGCGCGCGCGCAACCTCCAGCCGCTTGCGCCCCGCGATGGTAAGGGCCGCGGCGGGCTTGTCCAACTGATCGGCGAGGCCAACACGCTGTGCCACCGACTCAGCTGCGGCCAGGGCTGCAGCGCGTCTGGGGTGGCGCAGATGGGCGCCGACGGCGATGTTCTCCCGCACGCTCAAGCCCGCAAACGGCTGCACGATCTGAAACGTTCGCACCAGACCGAGGCGGCAAATCTCCTCCGGCGGCAGACCCGTGATGTCGCGCTCGCCAAAGCGCACCGTGCCCGCATCCGGGCGATGGAACCCAGTGATGGCGGCAAACAGCGTGGTCTTGCCTGCCCCATTGGGACCGATCAGGCCGACAATGCTGCCCTCCGCCACGCTCAAACTGGCGTCAGCCACGGCAGTTAGGCCGCCAAAGCGTTTGGTGATGCCGGTTGCGTGCAGCATCAGCGCCCTCCCCACCGCTTCAACAGACCAACCACTCCATCGGGCAAAAAGCGCAAGATCACCACGAGCACGATGCCGTAGAGCACAAGATTGAGGCCAGGCGTCGCCCCCATCGCGCTCTTTGCGGCCTCGCCCAAAGCATGCAGCAGCACGGCCCCCACAATCGGGCCGAACACCGTGCCTAAGCCGCCGATGATCGGCCCCAGCAGCGCCTCCACTGAGACATGGGGGCCGTAGGCAATCGCTGCGTCCAGATACAGGAACATCTGGGCGTAGATCACCCCAGCCGCCCCCGCCATGGCGCCAGAGAGTGTGATCGCCGCCAGCTTGACGCGAAACACCCGGATGCCCAGCGCGCTGGCTGCCGCCTCATTCTCCCGCACCGCCACCAGCCAGGCGCCGAAGCGGCTGGCCTCCAACCAGCGGGAGATCGCAACACCGACCACAACCAAGCCAACCAGCAAGTAGTACACGCTGGTCCGGTCAAGGAATTGCAGGTTGGACGCCCCTGGCATCAGCGGGATCAAAATACCCTGTCCACCGCCAGTGAATGGCAGCGAATTGGCAAGGATGCGAAACACCTCGGCAAAGGCGAGGGTGACCAGCGCGAAGTAACTGCCCCGCAGGCCATAGCGAAATGACACTGCCCCCAGGAAGGCACCAACGGCGCCGCCAGCAGCGATGCCGGCTACGGCCGCCGGCCAAGCATTCACCCCATAGCGCACTTGCAGAATGGCGCTGGCATAGGCAGCTGTGCCGAAGAACACCGCGTGGCCAAAACTGAACTGGCCACCATAGCCAGCCAGTACATTCCAGGCTTGGCCCAGGAACGCGAACAGCAGCGTGGTGATCCAGAAGGTCAACCACGCGCTGCTGTCAGACAGTTGCGGGATCGCCAGGGCGGACGCCAGCAGCAGCCAGCCAATGGCGCGGGTCGCACCGCCGGTCATGCGAGCCTGCTGCCAAACAAGCCCGTCGGGCGGAACAGCAAGATCAGAATGAAGATGGCGAAAATGCCGATCTGTCCCAGGCTCTCGCCAAGATAGAGGCCACCCACAGCCTCCACCACGCCCAGCGTCAATCCGCCAACCAAGGCACCGACAAAGCTGCCCATGCCCCCCAGCACCACCGTGGTGAAGGCAACCAGTACAAAGGCATAGCCAGCCTGGGGTGTGACGTAGAAGGTCGGCAGCAGCAGACACGCAGCCGCAGCCACGCAGGCCGTGCCGATGCCGAAGCACATGGCATAGATGTGATCGACGTGAATGCCAACCAGCCGCGCGCCTTGGCGTTCCTTGGCGACTGCACGGATCGCGCGGCCAAGGTCGGTCCATTGCATCACAGCCCACAGCAGCGCTGCGATCACCAGCGCCGCCCCAAAGGCAATCACCCGCGGCAGTGGGATAAAGGCGTCCAGTAACTCCACCACTTCAAAGGCATACGGCACATCGATGGTGCGGGTGTTGGAGGTCCACAGCGCCAGTGCAGCATTGTCGATCACAATCGCGATGCCCAGCGTTGCCATCAGAATGTTCTGGTCGCGGCCATGGCTGACCGGTTGGATCACCAACCGCTGCAGCCCATAGCCCAGCGTGAAGAACGCCAGCGTCATCGGTGCCAGCGCTAGATAGGGGTCCACCCCGGCCAGAGTGTGAAGGAAGTAGGCACCATACAGCGCCAGCATCAACAAACTGCCATGGGCGAAGTTGACGATGTGCAGCACGCCGTAAATCAGCGTGAGCCCCAAGGCCACCACGGCATAGATCGCACCAACAGTCAGGCCGTTCAGCACGGCCGGCAACAACAGGCTCACCCGCCTCTACCCCCTTGTCCCAATGCCCCACCCACAGCCTGGCCGATCGACCAGGACTGCGGATGGGGGACCTCTTGCTGCGACCAGTCAGGTCGCAAACGGACCCTCTGGTTAGCCGCGGGGCGACCCTTCGGTTAGCCGCGGGGCGACCCTTCGGTTAGCCGCGGGGCGGCATGGGGAACACCGGCTCGGCTGAGGCGAAGGCCTGCGGGAAGATCACCTCGATCCGGCCCTTGATCACCTGGGTGTTGACGGGTTGGGCGCCAGTGTTCTGGCCGTTCTCAAACTTCGTCGGGCCGTAGGGCATGATGTGATCGGCGAAGGTGGACGATGCCAACGCCTCGATCACCTTGCCGCGATCCCGGCTGGCGGCGCGCTCCAGGGCATCGGCCAACACTTGCATGCAGGCGTAGTTCAGCATCGTCTCGTAGGTCAGATCGACGTTCTTGGTCGCCAGACCCGCAGCAAAGGCTTGGCTTTGGGCCTTGCGCGGATCGTACCAATGGTTGCAGTCCATGATGTTCTCGGCGGCTTCTGCATGTTCGCGCACAAACCGGATGTTAGAGGCAGCCCCACCCAGCACGGCGTAGATGCCCTTCACTGAGACGCGCTGTTGCTGGAAGGTGCGCGCCATCAATACGAATTCATTGAAATAGTTCGAGGGGATGATCAAGTCCGGACGGGCCTGACGGGCGCGCAGGGCGATATTGGTAAAGTCGCGCTGTGGGGTTGGGTGGCTGATCGTCTCCACGACTTCAAAGCCGCGCTTCGGCAGCTCATCATTCATCAGCTTGGCCATGCCTGCACCAAAGGCGCTGTCCTCATGGATCACCATGACGGTGCGCGCAATCTTGCCTGCGCCATCATTCAAGCGGACCAGATTGTCCAACGCCATGCGCGTGATCGCGCCGAAGCCCGGCCCGAAGCGGAAGGTGTTGGTCAAGCCGCGGCTGACGATCGTATCAACCACGCCGACATCGACCAGATGGGCCAAGTTGTGCCGGGCGGCGGCCTGAGTGGTTGCCAGCGCAATGCCAGAGGCGAACGGCCCCTGAACGGCCACCACACCAGCCTCGTTCAGCTTGTCGATCTCGGCCACACCCGCTTCAGGGCGCGACTGGGCGTCGGCCAGCACGGGTTCCAGCCGTGCACCACCCAACGACTTGATGCCACCCGCAGCGTTGATGTGCTCGATCGCCAGCAATGCTCCGGCGCGGCACAGAGTGCCCGATTGGGCCAGCGCCCCCGTGACGGGATGCAACACACCAATGCGAATCGGCGCTTGCTGCGCTTTGACGATTGCTGGTGCGGCCAGCGTTCCAGCGGCGACTGCTGCCCCCGCCAACACCGTGCGTCGTGTCGGATGACCCGTCATCGTCCCCTCCCTCACCTCATGACTGGCCCCTGCCAGTTCAACACAGGGAGCTAGCACGCGACCCTGTCTGCGGCAACGGGTCGCTGGTGCAACGGACTGGAATTGCGCAGCAGCGCCCAGCGCGACAGCCTGGCCCGAAGGGTTTTCGCCATCGCGGCAACCTGCTATCACCGGGGCATGACGCTCGATGTATCCTTGATCCCCATGCTGCAGGACAATTACGGCCACCTGATCGTGGAGCCGGAAACCGGCACCGTCGGCGTGGTTGACCCGCCAGAGGCGCCGCCGGTGCTGGCGGCACTCGCAGAGCGGGGGCTTGGCCTGGACTGGATCCTGATCACCCACCACCATGGCGACCATATCGGCGGCATTCCGGGCCTGACGGCCGCGACTGGTGCGCGTGTGGTGGGGCCGCGGGCGGATCAAGCGCGGGTGCCCGGCCTTACCTTCGCGCTGGGGGATGGGGAGCGCTTTGCCTTCGGCGCCACCTCAGCCGTGGTGATGGACGTGCCGGGACACACGCGCGGCCACATCGCATTCTGGTTTGATCGCGATCAGGCGGTGTTTGCGGGCGACACGCTGTTCTCGCTCGGTTGCGGACGGATGTTTGAGGGCACGCCACAGCAAATGTGGCACTCGCTCGCCCGGCTGCGTGCCCTGCCCGGCGAGACGCGGATGTTCTGTGCCCACGAATACACCGCCAGCAATGGCCGCTTCGCCGCCACCATCGAGCCGGACAATGCTGATCTTCGGCAGCGCCTGCGCGATGTGGCGGACCTGCGCGCGGCAGGGCAGCCGACGCTGCCCACCACCATCGCGCAAGAGTGTCGAACCAATCCGTTTCTGCGGGTCGATGTGCCAGCCGTTGCTGCCGCCGTGGGTACCCAGGCCAGCGATCCCGTTGCCACCTTCGCCGCCTTGCGCCGCGCCAAAGATGGATTCAAGGGATGATCTCAGCACAGGACGTGATCCGCCGCCTGGGGTTGCAACCCCATCCAGAAGGCGGTCATTTCATCGAGACCTTCCGTGACCCAGGCGATGGCGGGTCGCGCGCCGCCTCCACGGCGATTTACTTCCTGCTGCAGGCGGGCGAGGTATCCCACTGGCATCGGGTGGATGCCGCCGAGGTGTGGCACTGGTATGCCGGGGCGCCCTTGGTGTTGAGCCTGTCGCCCAATGGCCATGATGCTGAGGCGCACCATCTGGGCCCGGATATCTTCGGCCACCAGCGCCCCCAGATTGTGGTACCGAAGGGTTGGTGGCAGGCCGCTGAAACCCTGGGCACATGGACCCTGGTGGGTTGCACCGTGGCCCCAGGGTTTGAGTTCAGCGGCTTTGAGCTGGCTCCTCCCGATTGGCGGCCACGACCCCGCGGTTCGTGATTGGCGGCAGCGGCGGCGGCTCAGCGGCACCGGTTGGCAGCAGCGTGTAGCGAATGTCCCGCCCGCCATAGCGGAACTGCTTGGCAGCGAACACGCCATCGGCGCGCGTCCACACGCTCAAGCTCAGCCATGGGCTGGTCGCACGCCGACCGTTGAGGATTTCCGTGCCGGACAGCCGAAAGCGCCGGGTTGGCGCGCCATCCACTTGGTCTGCCCCCTCCTCCTGAACAGACAAGTCGAGCACCGAGCCCCACTGCGTGTCGAAATACACGCCGGTTTTCAGCATTGAGGGCCGCCAGTACGAGACCGGTTCCGACGTGCCGGGGAGGGTGAGCGTACCGCGCTCCCCCTGCACCACCAGGGTGTCGCCCTCGCGCTTGGCCTCCAGCGTGAAGCGCCGCCCATTCTCAACGCTGAATGCGCGCAGGCTGACCAAACGGTCGGCCACCCATTCCTCGGTGCTGTCATGGTCCATCCGGTAGACGGCGATCCCGGCGACACGCATCAGGATGCGGATGCTGATTTCCACGGTCGTCCGCTCCCCCACCCGGGAGATCGCAAGGCGATGGCGCCCGATGTCCGCGCCATTGGCAGTGATCGCGTAGAGATAAACCGCACGTTCTGGCACAGCAGTGTGCGCGGGCGCGCCCCACAGCACCCAGCAGAGCGCCAGCATCCATGCCGAGACCCGCGTCCACCCCCTGGCCATGCGCATTCTCCCACGCGCGAAACCAATAAGGGACATGGGCGCGCGGCAGGGGGAGTCCAAGGGCACCATTGGTGGAATGTGAACACTGCGTTACACTCTCGACCAGCGCCATGGTTGGGGAGTAGGTAAAATAAACTGGACTTTTGCGGAGAAAGTGCAGAAATCGGAAAAATTTACCGCCTAGGGGTCTGTGATGCTGGTTGGGTTCCGGGTGGAGAACTTCCGTTCGCTCAAGGCGGAGCAGGTTTTCAGCCTTGTCGCCTCCAAGGATAAGACGCTTGAGGAGACGCATACCGTTAGCACTGGCCTGAAGGCCGCACCCCGGTTGCTGCGAAGCGCTGTCATCTACGGCGCGAACGGCAGTGGCAAATCGAATCTGATCAAGGCAATTCAGTGCATGCAACAAATCATTGTTCATTCGGCAAGGAGGCCCTCATCGTATCAGACTTTTCGCGTGCAACCATTCCGGATTGATGCCGAAACAGTCTCCGCGCCGACTAGATTCGAGATGACGTTTATCATCGACAGTGTTCGATATCAGTATAGTTTCTCGTTAAATGCCGATCGTATTCTTTCCGAAGATTTACTGGTCTATAAGACGTCTAAACCGCAATTGTGGTATGATCGCCGATATGATTCAATCACAAAAAAATACAGTTATCATTTCGGCTCTGGCCTCAAAGGGCGTCGTCATGTGTGGGAGGAAGTGACACGTCCCGATGCTTTGCTTCTGTCGACCGCGGTCCAGCTTAACAGCGAAGCGTTGAGCCCGATCTACAATTGGTTTGCGAACAATCTTGTCATTATAAATGAGTATCAACCGCTGAACATACAATACACACTCGCGCAACTTGAAGCTCGCGAGAGGTATAAGGATATATTGGATTTTTTGGCTTCGGCCGATATTTCAGTTTCAGACATAGAGTTAAAAAAGAAAAAGACAAAAGGAACAACAATCACCGTCGATACAACAAGCAGAACAGCAGACAATAATGAAGATGAAATGGAAGTGGCTGAAATTTTACTTTTGCACGAAGCAGATACACATAAATTACATCTTGCACTGCAAGATGAGTCAACCGGAACGCGTAACTTGCTGTTTCTATCTGGCCCTCTACTGTCCATTATCGACCTAGCGCAGACGCTGTTGATTGACGAGATGGGTTCAAGCCTGCACCCTCTTCTCCTGCAAGAGATTGTGCGCTTGTTTCATCACCGCCGGTCTTCGGCCCCATGCGCGCAGCTGATCTTTACGACTCACGACACGTCATTGTTGGGTACCCCCAACCTATTTCGGCGCGATCAAATCTGGCTGGTCGAGAAACATCGCTCTCAGGCTTCTGATCTCGTCAGCCTGTCGGAGTTCAGTCCGCGTAAGGGCGAAGCCTTGGAGCGTGGTTATCTGACAGGGCGCTATGGGGGCATTCCATTCTTGCGGCATCAGCTCAGATCAAATGACTGATGGCGCGCGATAATTCGCCGAGAAAACGGCAACCCCGTCAGCTTGAGCGCAAGCGAAATCAGCGTACAAGCTATGCTCGGGCTCTCATTTTCACGGAAGGAAGGAAAAACTGAACCGACCTGTTTTGCTGACATCAGAGACTTCTATCAGTTTCATACCGCCAACGTCTGTATTCTTCCAAGTGAGTTTGGCACCCGCCCACTGCGTATCGTCGAATATGCCGAGCAGCTTTTTCTAAACGGTAGCCGCAACGGACTTATTCAGCCACGGAGTTTTGAGAAAGTTTATGCCGTTTTTGATCGTGATGACCATGTTCACTACCGTCGGGCCATTGATAAAGCAGAAGCCCTAGATCAGAAGCTGCGGAATGACGAGAAGCGGCGCGTCTTATTTCAAGCAATTGTGTCGGTCCAAGCTTTGAACTCTGGTTTTTGCTGCATTTCAAGGAAATTTTCGCCCGAATCCATCGCGATGAGGTTTTGGCGATCTTGAAGCAGCATTATCCCGACTATCAGAAAGGTGCGACAGGCACCATTAACGCGACGCGGCCCAAGCTCCAGACCGCCATAGATCGAGCGCGCAGGTTAGCTGGCAGATTCAACGCTCGGACGGAGCCAGAGCCATTCACGGATGTGTTCCGTTTGGTTGAGACGTTGGTGGCGCTCAAGCAGCCCTGAGAGAGCGTCAAGGCGCTCCCGCTCCCCCACCCCTGCACGCGCGGTTATGCTGCAATGCACAAGCTTGCATGCCGTCGAATTGCCACGCAGACTCCCTAGATCGAAGGGACGGACGTGTTGTCCTGGTCCAATGGTGTGTTGGTTGAATGCCCATGGCGCGCGCTGATGCTGTCTTGGCGACTGTGGTCGCTGCTTGTCTGGTTCTGGCGATCGGGGGTGCTTCGGCGCAGCAGCCGCAGCGGGCGCCCGACCCATTGTTGCAGGAAGCGCAGCAAACCCTGGCGTTGCTGGGGTTGGATTCCGGGCGGGCGTCGGGCCAGCCGAACGAGCGGACGACTCAGGCGATCCGCACCTTCCAGCAGCAGAACGGCCTCGGTGTCACTGGTCGCTTGGATGATGCAACTGTCGCCCGGCTGCGCCAGGTGCGCGCCAGCCGGTTTGAGCAGCGCTTAGGCGCACCCGGCACCGGCACACTGTCCGGCAGTGGTGCGCCCGCGGCGCAATCCTCCGGCCCGCCGCCACGGGTGGCAGCTGCACCCGTGGCGCGGGTCGATAGCCAAGGGGCGGCCGCGGGTGTTGGTGGTCCGTCCACCACCTATGGGTCCGGCGGCGTCGATTGGGGACAGGCAGGACGCACCCCACCCCCGGCTGCTGGCAGCGCTCCCAACACAGCGGTGAGCACGGGGGCTGCGATCCCGCCGCCGATCACCCGCGGCGCGGGTCAGACATCTGCTCCAGTCACCACGGCAGCCGTGGTGCCGCCGGCACCGCTGGTGCAGCGTCCCCCGGCCGGCTCGGCTGGCCCGGTGCCAACTGCCCCCTCGGGCGCTGGACCGGCCGCACCGCGCGGCGATGTTGCGACCCAGGCGATCGCCGGAGCCGCGGCCGGGGCTGCCGCCTCCGCCCTGGTCGCTGGTGCCGCCTCCGCCCCAGAGCCGGAGGCAACCATTCTTGGCCTCACCGGCTGGGGGTGGCTGGTGCCGTTGGCGTTGCTGGCAGGGTTCCTCGGCATTTTCCTTGTCGGCTATCGCCGGGCTGCGACACGACCCGCCGCCGCCTTCGCCGCCACAGCCCACCACCGCGCCGAGCCCGACCTGTTCGCCCCACCCGCCCCCACACCGCCCCGCCGCTCTGGCGAACGGGTGGAGCCGAGTTTCTAGCTTAGCGACGGGTCTCGGAGCCCTCGACCCAACCGGCAGGCGCTGGTACAACCCTGCCGCATGCAGTATCGCCCGCTTGGCCGCACTGGCCTGTCCGTCTCTGCCATCTGCCTCGGGACCATGACCTGGGGGGAGCAGAACACCGAAGCTGAGGGCCACGCCCAGATGGACTTCGCTCTCGATCAGGGGGTGACGTTCTGGGACGCGGCCGAGATGTATCCCGTCCCGCCGCGCGCAGAAACCTATGGTGAAACCGAGCGGATCATCGGCACGTGGTTCGCCAAAACCGGCAAGCGCGAGCAAGTGATCCTGGCAACCAAGGTGTTGGGCTCTGGCGCGTTGGCCTATGTGCGTGATGGCACCCAGCGCCTGGACCGCAAGAGCATCCTGGCCGCCTGCGATGCCTCGCTTGCCCGCTTGCAGACCGATTACATCGACCTCTACCAGCTGCATTGGCCGGACCGGCCCGTCAACAGCTTCGGTAAGCTGGGGTACACCCATGTGGACGACCCTGCCACGGTGCCCCTGGAGGAAAGCCTGTCGGCCCTGCACGAACTGGTGACCGCGGGCAAGGTGCGCGCCATTGGGCTGTCCAATGAAACCCCGTGGGGGGTGATGACGGCCCTGGCCCTAGCCGCCACCAAGGGCCTGCCGCGGGTTGCCAGCATTCAGAACCCCTACAGCCTGTTGAACCGCGCGTTCGAAGTTGGCCTCGCCGAAGTCGCGATCCGGGAGGAGGTTGGCTTGCTGGCATACTCCCCCCTCGCGATGGGGGTGCTGGCTGGCAAGTATGTCGGCGGCGCGCGGCCGCCGGGTGCGCGCATTACCCTCTATGAGCGCTTCAAGCGCTATTCCGGCCCGCGCGCGATGCTGGCGGGTGAGCGCTATGTTGCCATCGCCAAGCGCCATGGCTTGGCCCCTGATCAAATGGCCCTGGCCTTTGTGACCTCCCGCGCGTTCACCACATCCACCATCATCGGGGCGACGTCGCTGGAGCAGTTGCAGCGCAACATCGCCTCCATCGATGTCACCCTCACGCCCGAGGTGCTTGAGGAGATTGAGGCGGTTCATCTCGATCACTCCAACCCCGCCCCATAGGGAGCACCATGCAACGGCTGTTCGTGGCCGTGCCGGTACCGGAGGAGCTGTCGGGCGGCTTGGTCGATGTGATGGAGGGGTTTGCCGGTGCCGATTGGGTGCCGGAAGAGAGTTTGCATCTCACCCTCCGGTTCATCGGCGAGGTTGACGGCTCCCTTGCTCGCGATTGTCTGGACGCGCTGGATCAGGTGCGCGCTGCTGCCTTCTCCATCGCCATCACTGGCGTTGACCGGTTCGAGACCAAGGGGATGGTGCGCACCCTGTGGGCGGGCATCACCCGCTCGCCCGACCTCGCCCTGTTGCACGACCGGATTGACCATGCGCTGGTGCGTGCGGGCTGCCCGCCGGACCGGCGGCGCTTTACACCCCACGTCACCCTGGCGCGGGTGGCGGAGGCGGCACCGGTGCGGGTGATCGACTGGCTGTCCCGCCATGCGGGCTTGAGCCTGGGGCCATGGAGCATCAGCACCTTCTCGGTCTACAGCTCCTGGCGCAGCGGCTCCGGTCCGATCTACCGCGAAGAGGCGCGGTTTGCCCTGGATGGCGCCCCACCGGCCGATTGGGAGGATGAGCCATCCTGGGATGAGGTTTGACAGGCTGGTCCGCCTGAGGCACCAACCGCAGCCATGGCTCTTGATTGGTTCCCCCTGGTCCGCCCGGTTCTGCATGCGCTGGATGCAGAGACCGCCCATCGCCTAACGCTGCGGGCGCTGGCCAGTGGTCTGGTGCCCCGCCCGCCGCAGCTGGACGATCCCGTGCTGCACACCAGCCTGTTTGGCTATCGCCTGCCCAACCCGATCGGCATTGCCGCTGGGTTCGACAAAATGGCGGAGGCGTGGCAGGCCTTGTTCGGCCTGGGCTTTGGGTTTGTTGAAGTGGGCGGCGTGACCCCCCTGCCGCAGGTGGGCAATCCCCGGCCCCGTCTGTTCCGCCTGCCGGAGGATCACGCCGTGATCAACCGCATGGGTTTCAACAACGAGGGGTTGGCGGGCCTCAGCCGCCGCTTGCCACCCTCCCGCCCGCCCGAGCAGCTGGTCGGCATCAACCTTGCCGCCAATGGCGACAGTGCCGACCCCGCCCAGGATTTCCTGACCTTGACCGAGGCCTTGGCGCCCCGGGCCGGGTTCCTCACCATCGACATCTCCTGCCCCAACACCGCCAACGGCAAGATGTTCCTGGAGCCTGGGCCGCTGGACCAGTTGCTGGCGCGCGTGCGCCAGATTGTCCCCGTCGGCAGTGGTGGGCCCGCGATCCTGGCGAAGTCTGGCCCCGATGTGGAGCCCGCGCGCTTGCAGGAGATTGTTGAGGTCGTGCTCACCCATCGCCTGGACGGGATGATTGTGTGCAACACCACAGTCGAGCGGCCAACCACTCTGGTCAGCCGCCACCGGGAGGAGCGGGGCGGTCTATCGGGGCGCCCGCTGTTCGGCCCCTCCACGCGCATGCTGGGGGCGGTCCGCCGCCAGGCAGGGGATCGGTTGACCCTGATCGGCGTCGGCGGCGTTGCCTCTGGTGCAGATGCCTATGCGAAGATTCGCGCCGGTGCCAGTGCCGTGCAGCTCTACACTGCGTTGGTGTATCACGGGCCCTATCTGATCCATCGCATCCAGCAGGATTTGGCCCAGCGCCTGCGCGCCGATGGTTATCTGAGTGTTGCCGAGGCGGTTGGCAGCGGCGTAGCCGAGGTGGTGGGCTGACCCCGCGATCCGTGATTTATCATCACGCGGGGAGTGGACTATGCAGCCCCCAGGGCTAGCTCTTAGACCAGCGCCCTCTTGACCCGCACGGCGCTGCGTGGTTTCTGCCGCGCGCACGAACAGGCACCTCTGATTCTCGCCGCCAGCCTTGAGGATGACCCGCATGAGCAGCACCGACGGTTCGACCACCACCGCCTCCCGTTCTCCTGCGGCTGCCGAAAAGGGCGTGGGCGTCGGTTTGTTCTTTGCGTCGTATCTGAAGAATCCGCTGAAGGTGGCCTCGATTGTGCCGTCCAGCCGCTCGCTGTCGCGACTGGTTGCCAGCCATGTGGACCCGGCAAAGCCCGGTTGGGTGATTGAGTTGGGTGGTGGCACCGGCCCAATCACCACGGCCCTGTTGGAGCGGGGCGTGGCCCCGAAGCGCTTCATGGTGCTGGAGCGTGACCCGGCGATGGCGCAGTTCCTGCGCGACAAGTTCCCCGATCCTGTGATTGTGGAGGGCGACGCCCTCGACATGAAGGCGATCTTTGAGCGCGAAGGCGTCACTCAGGTGAACGCCGTGGTCTGCGGCCTGCCGCTGATCTCCCTGCCGCGCGAGATTGGCGACCAGATTGTTCAGCTGAGTCTGGAATCGATGGCCAAGGACGGCCGCTTCATCCAGTACACCTACAGCCTGTTCTCGCCCCTGCAGTACGAGCGCTTTGGCGTTGTCCCGGTGTCGGTGAAGCGCACCCTGTTCAACGTGCCCCCCGCAGCTGCCTGGGCCTACGGCTTCCCCGGCACGAAGTAGCTCCCCACGTTTGGTCCTGCGCTGACCGGTCAATCATGAAGACGCCGCGCCTCCCGAACGGGGGCGTGGCGTTTGTGTGTTGAGCGGTCTGCAGACGTCCGGCAGGCGTCAGGGTCTATGGTGTTGCTTGGGTGAATAGTAAATCGCCGAACCTACCTAAGCGCTCTTGCGAGTAGGAACGTCTCTGTTCGGCGGTACTATTTCCATGTTCCATGTGAACACCTTCGCGAATATCTCAGCCTGTTCGATCGCATCAGCCAAGGCGTGATGTGTGTGGGCTGTGTCGCCGCGCAAATGCAATGGCAAGCGGGACCGACCCGATTCCGATATCATGCCTCTGGATTTTACCGCAACTGCAGTCTTTATGTCATAACAATAGGAGTGACCAAAGGGCGAGCCGTGCTTCGCAAAGCGGACGAAATACCAGTGCAGCCAACTCCAATCGAAACTCAAGGGGTAGGCAACCAGCACTGGTTTGCCGCCACCGGATACCGTCATGATCCAGTCCCACGCAGCGTCCATCGCCACGCTGGGGTCTGTGCCCGTCTGTGTCAGGCGGGTACGGTCGAGTCCGTTGATCTTGAGTGCTTCTTCCTGAAACGTGTCAGAGATGGGTTTTAGTTCCTGATAGAACTGGGATTGATAGTCTCTCGGCGCGACAAATCTCTCCCCGTCAAAAGAACCCGCATAAACCATCGCAAATGACAGCATGGAATACGGGCCAGGAATTGGCCCATCCGTTTCGACATCTGCTGAAAAGAAGATATCCACAGCGGTCTCTTTTACTGTACTTAACTGCCAAACTTATCCACAGCGACATGCGCTCTGGCGTGGTCAACAAGATTAAGCACATGGTGTGCTGCAGGCAACCAACCACCGAAAAAATCAAACACCCCTACACCAGCCGCGTGGCCTCGGCGATCAGGTCGTCGGCGGCCTCATCAAGCATGGCGTCGAGGGCGCTGCCGGGGACTTGTTCCTTGCCCACTTCCAACAGCACGGGCACCGCCAGGGGGGAGACACGGTCGAGGGTGACGTGGAGGATGCGGCCACGGATGCGGGCCAGCATCTGGCTCAGGCGGGCAATGTCGGTCAGGCCGTGGGCGGCGTCGGCGCGGGTGGCTTGCAGCAGGATGTGATCGGGTTCGTGGCGGCGCAGCACATCGTAGATCAAATCGGTGTTGATGGTCACCTGACGGCCGGATTTTTCGTGGCCCGGCAGGTTGCGTTCGATCAGGCAGGCGATCACCGCCACCTGTCGGAAGGTGCGCCGGAGCATGGAGCTTTCGGCCATCCATGCCTCCAGATCATCGCCCAGCATGTCCTGATCGAACAGAGCGTCCAGATCGCGCGCCGGTTGGAGCGACCACACGGCGATGACATAATCGGTCGCTACAAATCCCAGCGGCTGAAGACCCGCGCGCTCCATCCGCCGGGTGAGCAGCATGCCAAGGGTTTGGTGGGCGTTGCGCCCTTCAAAGCAGTAGGCAACCAGAAACCACCGCTCACCCCGCGGGAAGCTTTCCACCAGCAACCCATCGGCTGGAGGCAGCTGGGAGCGCCATTGCTGCAGCCGCAGCCATTCCAGCACATCGTCCGGCAACCCATCCCAGGTTGTCGGGTCGGCCAACAAGCGGCGCACGCGCACGGCAAGGTTGGTGGTCAGCGGCAGGCGGCCACCGGCATAGGCGGGGATCATCGGTTCGCCGCCCGTGGCGACCACAGCCTCCACAGTGTTGGCGACAATCCCGGTGAAGGTGAGCAAACGCCCGGCGAACAGAAAGGTATCGCCGGGGCGCAGCATCTGGACGAAGTATTCCTCAATCTCACCCAGCACCGGGCCGCGGGCCAGGCGCACCTTCATCACCGCCGCTTCAACAATGGTGCCGATGTTCATGCGATAGCGGCGCACAATGTCAGGGGACACCACCTCCAGCGTGCCATCGGCCTTTGGCATCAAGCGGCGATAGCGGTCATAGCCGCCCAGCGCATAGCCGCCAGTGCCAACATAGTGCAGCACCCGATCGAAGGTGGCTCGCGGCAGCGCGGCGTAAGGGGCGGCGGCCGTCACCTCGGCAAAGGCCGCGTCGGGGTGCAGTGGGCCAGCGCACGCCATGCCTAACAGGTGCTGCGCCAACACATCGAGCGCCCCTGGGCGGGCAGGCTCCCCATCCAGTTCGCCTGCTTGCACAGCTTGGCGGGCGGCTCGACACTCCAGGACTTCAAAGCGGTTGGCGGGTACCAGCAGGGCTTTCGATGGCGTGTCCAGGCGATGGTTCGCCCGGCCAATCCGCTGCACCAGGCGGGAGGCTCCCTTCGGTGCGCCCACCTGCACCACCAGGTCGACAGCGGCCCAATCGATGCCGAGGTCGAGGGACGAGGTTGCCACCACGGCCCGTAGGCGCCCCTCGGCCATCGCGGCTTCCACCTTGCGGCGCTGTTCGACGGCGAGGGAGCCATGGTGCAGACCAATCGGCAGGGTGTCGTCATTCAAGCGCCAGAGCTCTTGAAACACGATCTCCGCCTGGGCGCGGGTGTTGACGAACACCAAGGTGGTGCGGTGCTGGCGGATCGCCTGATACACCTCTGGCAGCGCATGGACGGCCATGTGCCCGCCCCAGGGAACCCGCGCCTCTGGAACCAGGATGCGCATCTCGGCCGCCGCCCCTGCTGCACCATGGATGCGGGCAACTGCGCTCTGGCTGGGATTGCTGGGGTCCTGGCCGCCCAGCCCCTGACCGCCCAGACACTGACCGCCCGGATCCTGACCGCCCGGATCCTGACCACGAGGATGCAGCCAGTGCGCCAAGCCATCTGGGTCCGCGACCGTCGCACTCAAACCCACCCGGCGCAGGCCCGGCGCAATCCGCTGCAGGCGCGCAAGGCCGAGCGCTAACAAGTCACCGCGTTTGGAGGCGACCAGGGCGTGCAACTCATCAATCACCACTGTTCGCAACGCACCGAACATCGTCGGCGCATCGTCGAGGGAGAGCAGCAGCGCTAGGCTTTCCGGTGTGGTCAGCAGAATGTCTGGCGGGGTTTCGCGCTGCCGCCGGCGGCGATCGGCGGGCGTGTCCCCGGTGCGGGTTTCGATGGCAAGGTCTAGCGCCATCTCGGCCACAGGCACTTCCAGATTGCGCTTGATGTCCACCGCCAAGGCCTTCAGCGGGGAGATGTAGAGTGTGTGCAGCGGCCCGCGCTGCCCTTCAGCCCGTGGGGTGCTGGCAAGCTCCACCAGCGAGGGCAGAAAGCCCGCCAGCGTCTTGCCGCCACCGGTGGGCGCGATCAACAAGGCCGACCGGCCAGCCGCGGCAGCTGCCAGCATGGCCAGTTGATGGGGATGGGGCTGCCAGCCGCGCGCTGCGAACCAGGTCACGAACCGAGGCGGCAACGTCGTGTCGGGCAGCCCTGCCATGGGCCGGGCCTAGGACGCGGCAACACCTTTGGAGGTTGAGTATTCGAAATGCAGCGCCTCGCCGGGGAACACCAGCGGGTGGATGGCATGGGCTGCCATCGCCGCCTCGGAGAAGCCGCACAGGATCAGCTTCAGCTTGCCCTTGTAGGTCGCCATGTCACCAATGGCGAAGATGCCGGGTTCCGAGGTTTGGCAGGTCGCCGGATCAACCAGGATATGGTTGCGCTCCAACCCCAAACCCCACTCGGCAATCGGCCCCAGGGTCATGGCGAGGCCAAAGAACGGCAGCAGGACATCAGCCTCCAGGCGCCGGGTGGAATTGTCCAGCTGTTTGACGATCACGGCCCCCAAGCGGCCATCGGCGCGGGCTTCCAACCCCTCCAACTGATAGGGGATCACCAACTCAACCCGGCCTGCCTCGGCCAGTGCGGCCAAGCGGCTGGCACTTTCCGGGGCGGCGCGGAACTTTGGCCGACGATGCACCACCTGGACGGAGGCGGCGACTTCGGCCAGGGAGATCGCCCAGTCGACGGCACTGTCACCGCCGCCTGCGATCACCACGCGCTTGCCGCGGAAATCCTCCCGCCGCCGCACCGCGTAGAGCACATCGGTGCCTTCAAACGCTTCAATGCCCGCCAGTGGCGGTCGGTTCGGGCCGAAGGCGCCCGACCCAGCAGCGATCACCACGGCGCGCGTCTGGAGGATCACGCCTTTGGAGGTTGCCAGCTCAAACCGACCGTCCTCCAGGCGGGTCAGGCGTTCCACCTGTTGGCCCAGGAAGTAGGTTGGCTTGAACGGGGCTGCCTGTTGCTCCAGCCGTTCAATCAGCACGCCAGCATCAATCGCCGGATGGCCGGGGATGTCGTAGATTGGCTTTTCCGGATAGAGCGCAGTGCACTGGCCGCCCAGAATGTCCAATGTGTCGACCACAGCCGTCGACATTTTCAGCATCCCGCACTCAAACACGGCGAACAGGCCGGTCGGGCCGGCACCGATGATGGCTACGTCGGTGGTGTGAACGGCGGCAGTCATGGGCGGGTTCCGGCATCAAACACAAAGACGCGGTGAGAGAACTGAGCCAGCGGCGGTCCGTCAATAACCTGTGGTGCAGGGGCTTTGCCTGGGCAAGGGGGCTAGCCTCAGCCACCCACAGTGCGGGTTCGCGCATTGCCAGAGGCCATGGCCCCGGCCCATGATGGCGGCATGATCACTGACGTGGTGGATTTGCGCGACTTCTACCACAGCCGCCTGGGGCATGTGACGGCGCGCCTGATGCGCGCGGCTGTGCGGGGGTTGTGGCCGAATCTCTCTGGTATGACCTTGGTGGGGGTTGGCTATGCGACGCCGCTGTTGCGTCCCTTCGTGGGCGAGGCACGCAGCGTTGCGGCCCTGATGCCGCGCGCGCAAGGGGTGCTGCACTGGCCGTCCGACGCACCCGGCCTAACCCTGTTGGGGGAGGAGGCGGAGCTGCCCTTCGCCTCCGGCTCCATTGACCGGGTGGTGCTCGCCCACATTGTGGAAACCACCCACCACCTACCACAGTTGATGGAGGAGGTGTGGCGGGTGCTCGGCCCCTTTGGCCGGGTGATCGTGGTGGCCCCCGGTCGCGCCGGTGTGTGGGCGCGCACCGACCGGACCCCCTTCGGCCACGGTCGTTCCTTCAGCAATGGGCAGGTGACCCGGCTCTTGCGCGACCATCAATTCACCCCGACCGAAACCACCCGCTGCCTGTTCTTCCCGCCCGTGGACCGCCGCGTGCTGCTAGCAGCTGCTCCGGCCTGGGAAGAGATCGGTCGCCGCTGGCTGCCACAGGTGGCGGGCGTGGTGGTGGTTGAAGCAACCAAGCAGGTGTATGGCGGCCTCCACGTCCGCGCCCCCGCCCGCCGCCGCGCCCCCGTGTTCGCCGGGCAAGCAGCGACTGCCCGCCAGCAGGTGGAGCGTCAGAGCTAAGCTCGGCGACCCAGCCTCCGCCGAACCATTTGCTTCCTCTGGCATCAAACTCAATCTGCACGCGTGCCACCTAGGACCTATGTCAGCCTCAATCGCGTCGCCGCCCAGTCCGCTGGACGCATCTTGTCCGGAATGAGTGTGGTTGCAGCTCCCATAGAATCCCTATTGCTACTCAATTTCACAGCAAACCTTGCAGTATTTGTGAACATCACGATCTTGCAGTTTGCAATTTCCGGAAATGCAAAATACTTGTGCGTTAAATACTTGCTCGGAGGGATCGGACTGCGTTTTTCTCAGGTACAAGGCGCCTCGTTTTCTGAAGTTTGGCTGATTAAAGTAAGGCCCGCTAACAAATTGACCGCCGTAGCAATTCCACTCCGTCACCATACTTTCAGCCCGTTTAGATGCAATCCAAAGCCGCACCGAGGCGACAATCACGCCAAAAAAGCCTTACTCCGTGGTGAGCCTTGCTTGGTCGCAAGAGCTTTCCCGCGACTCCGCCTAACCCTGGCATTGCGAGGAATTCAGTAGGACCGGGTAGGGGCCGGTGGTAGGGTCCGGCCCGTTTTGGCCTTCCTACCGTTTGGCGTGCCGTGCCACCTCTGATCCGTCTGCTGCGTCCTCATCAATGGGTGAAGAACGGCTTTGTTGCAGCGCCGTTGTTCTTCACGCCAGAGGCGGTGTCGTCCGCCACCATGGTCACCGTGGCGTTGGGAATCGCGGCGTTTTGCGCCCTCTCCTCCGCGGTCTATGTGCTGAATGACACCGCGGACCGGGAGAGTGACCGGCTGCACCCAGAAAAATGCCGCCGTCCCATCGCCTCCGGCGCCGTTTCGGTCGCGACGGCGCTGGTGGTGATGGTGGTGTTGGCCGCGGTTGGGTTTGGCCTGGGCCTCGCACTGCCCTGGCCGTTTGGGTTGGTGCTGGCGCTCTATGCTGGGATGAATGTCGCCTATTCGTTCAAGTTGAAGCATGTCGCGATCCTGGATGTCATGGTGATCGCGATGGGCTTTGTCCTGCGGGTAGAGGCAGGAGCCGCCTTGATTGCCGTGCGGCCCAGCGTGTGGATCTTGATCTGCACCGGGCTGCTGGCGCTGTTCATTGCCTTGGCGAAGCGGCGGGACGACATTGTCCGCTCGCTGGATGCCAGCCACCGGGCGGCACTGGCTGGCTATTCGCGGCAGTTCATCGACACGGCCCTGACGGCCGTCTTGGGCGGCCTCTTGGTGTCCTACCTGATCTACACCACCGACCCCGTCGTGCAGTCCAAGCTGGGTACCGATCAACTCTACTTAACCGCGCCATTCGTGATCGCTGGCGTGTTGCGCTACCTCCAGATCGCGATTGTGGAGGAGCGGTCGGGCAACCCGACGATGCTGGCGATCACTGACCGGTTTCTGATCTGCGCCGTTCTCGGCTGGATCGGAATGTTTGGGGTGCTGATCTATGGCTGACCGCGCCCTGACGTTGGATATTGACCAGCCACCAAAAGCCCGCCGGGTTGAATTTGCCGTCGTGCTGGGGCTGGTGGCGTTCGTGGCGTTGTTCGCCGTCGGCTCAATCTATGCGGGCATCGGTCAGGTCTGGGCGCATTTGACGGCACTGCCCGCCAGCTTGATCCTGGGGATGTTGGCACTCTCCCTCTTGAACTATGCGCTGCGGGCTTGGCGCTGGCAGATTTTCTGCGACGGGCTTGGGTTGCCGGTCCCCTGGGCGCGCAATGCCTTGTATTTCGTGGCGGGCTTTGCCCTTACGATGAGCCCGGGCAAGGCCGGGGAGGCCATCCGCCTGTGGTTCCTGCAGCGCTGCCATGGCTATCCCTATGAGCGGGCGGCACCGATGTTCATCGGCGACCGGCTGTCGGACAGTCTGGCGATCCTTCTTTTGTGTCTGGCCGGAATTGGCGCGTTTGCGGGCTATGCCGTCTATGCGCTGGTGGTGGCAGCCCTGGTGTTGATCGCGATCTTGATGCTGGCGCGGCCCGCCCCGTTGTTGTCGATCGTGCTGTGGGTGTGGGGGGCATCGGGTCGCCGTCAGCCACGGCTGTTTGCCAAGATCCGCCACGCCATTCGCGGCACCCGTGCCATTCTGTCACCACGCCTGTCCGGCGTTGGCTTGATCCTGGCCCTGATCGGCTGGACAGCCGAGGTACTGGCGTTTCAATGGCTGGTGACCACCCTCGGCAGCGAGATTTCGCTCCAACAGGCAGCCTTCGTGTTCTGCTTTGCGATGATCGCGGGCACGATCGCCATGCTGCCCGGCGGCATTGGCGGGACCGAGGCCACCATGCTGGCGCTGTTGGCGCTATTGAACGTGCCGCTGGATCAAGCAGTGGTCGCCACAGCCGTGATCCGGTTGACCACCTTGTGGTTTGCGACAGTGCTGGGTTTGATCGTGCTGCCAGCAACCTTGCGCCTTGCGCGCGGTCGGCGCTGAGGGGTCGGCCATGCGCGCAAAGACGCAAACCCTGGGTGGCTGGGGTCGCTGGCCAACCTCCACGGCCTCGGTGTTCCGGCCTGAGCGGCTGGCGGAGCTGCAGCGCGCGGTGGCAGACGCCCCCTCGGTGCTGGCCCGCGGCGCTGGTCGATCCTATGGCGATCAGGCCTTGAATCAGAGCGGGTCCCTGGTGCTGACCACCCGCCTCAACCGCCTGCTCGGGTTTGACCCAACCACCGGCCTGCTGGTGGCGGAACCGGGGGTGACCTTCCGCGACGTGCTGGCGACGTTCCAACCGCGCGGCTGGCGCCTGCCAGTCAGCCCCGGCACTGGCTTTGCGACGCTGGGCGGCGCCATCGCCAATGATGTTCACGGCAAGAACCATGATGGCCGCGGCAGCTTTAGCGACCATGTCCAGTGGTTCGACCTGCTGCTCGCTTCGGGCGAGGTGCGGCGGGTCGTGCGGGGTGACGCTCTGTTCCGCGCCACTGTGGGTGGCATGGGCCTGACCGGTGTGATCATCGCCCTGGCGGTGACCCTCGACCGGGTGACGGGCAATGCCGTGCTGTTGAAGGAACAGCGCATCACGGACCTTGATCATTTCCTGTCCGCCCTGCAGGCCGCGCGTGCCTCCTCCTATTCGGTTGGCTGGATTGATGCGCTGGCGCGCGGGCGTGCCCTGGGGCGGGGGTTGCTGGAAACCGCTGAGCCGACAGACACCACGCTACCACCGGAGCGGGAGCGTCGGCGCCGGGTGCCCCTGGACTTTCCGGGCTTCGCCCTTTCCGCGCCCATGGTGCGCGCCTTTAACCTCGCCTATCGCTGGCGCGTGCCGACTGCGGGACGGGAGCGGCTAGCCCCGGTTGCCAAGTTCCTCTACCCGCTCGACGCGATCGAGGATTGGAACCGCATCTATGGCAAGCGCGGCTTTCACCAATTCCAGTGTGTGGTGCCCGATGCCGAGGCACCGCGCGCCCTGACGGCCATGCTGCAGGCGATTGCGGATGCGGGTGCCGCCTCCTTCCTCGCGGTGTTGAAAACCTTGGGTCCGCGTGGACAGGGCATGCTCAGTTTTCCGCAGCCCGGCTTCACTCTGGCCCTCGACTTTCCCCATCGCGCGACCACGGGGGAGTTGCTGGCGCGTCTGGAGCGGTTGACCCTGGACGCCGGAGGGCGGCTGTACCTTGCGAAGGATTCCGTGGCGAGCCCGGCCTCCATCGCTGCCATGTATCCGGACCTGCCTGCCTTCCAAGCCGTGCTGGCCGAGGTTGACCCCGCAGGTCGCTTCACCTCCGACATGGCGCGGCGCCTTGGCGTTCGGGGTGGGGAGGCTCGGCGATGAGTGCGGTGCGCGATCTGCAAGGCCGCCTGTGGGCCATTGTCGGCGGCTCCAGCCCGCTCGCCCGCGCCTTTGCCCATCGGGTGGCTGCGCGCGGGGCGTCTGTGCTGCTGGTTGGGCGCGATCTGGACGATCTGGCTCGCACGGCTGCCGATGTCAGCCTGCGCCATCAGGTGGAGGTGCTGGTCCACGGCTGTGACCTTGGCGATCCTGACCAAGTTGGCTTGCTCGCGCGTCGGTTGCAGTCGGAGGCCGAGGCCGGACGCCTCGATCTGCTCTTGGCTGCCGCCATCATGCCGTCCCAAGCGGCGATGGAGGCTGATCCCGCTTTGGTGCCCCCGCTGTGGCAGGTGAATGTCACCGCCCCGATTGATCTTTTGCTGCGGCTGGCTCCGGCCTGGCAGCGCGCAGGGCGCGGTACTGTGGTGGTGGTTGGGTCAGTTGCCGGGGATCGCGGGCGGCTGTCAAACCACCTCTACGGCGCCAGCAAGGCTGCGCTTGCCACCTTCACGGCAGGCTTTCGCAATCGGATGGCGCGCGCGGGCGTTCATGTGTTGACGGTGAAGCCCGGCTTCCTCGACACCGGCATGACCTGGGGCCTGCCGGGCATCTTCCTGCCGGGCCAACCCGATCCCGTGGCGGGCACCATCCTGGCGGCCGCGCTGAACCGCAAGGATGTGCTGTATGTGCCTGGCTTCTGGTGGCTGATCTTGACCATCCTGAAGCACATTCCAGAGCCGATTTTCAAACGTTTGAAGATTTAACCTCTTCGACTGCGTGCCGCTTGATCAACGGCAGCTGCGTGGCGATGAACAAGATGGTCAGGCCAATCCCGCCGAACACCTTGAAATCGACCCAAAGGTCGGTGCTTTGGGTGCGCCAGACCACTTCGTTGATGCCCGCCATCGCCAGGAAGAACAGCCCGAAGCGCACACTCAACAGGCGCCAGCCCTCGTCGGTCAGCGCCATGCCACCACCCAGCAGCGCGCGCAGCAGCGGTCGCTTCAGCCACAAGCTGCCCAGCACGGCCGCGGCGAGCCCCAGATAGGCGATGGTTGGCTTCAGTTTGACGAAGGTCTCGTCCTGAAACCACAAGGTAAGGCCGCCGAACAGGCCAACCAACCCGGCTGTCACCAGCGCCATGATCGGCAGACGGCGTTCCATCACCCACAGCAGCGCAGCGGCCGCCAGCGAGCCCGCCACCAACACCGCCGTGGCGGGCAGAAAGCCATGGGTTTTGTTGACCACGAAGAACGCAATCAGCGGAACCCAATCGGCGGCCGTCTTGGCCCAGGCGGGTGGTTTCGTCACTTCGGGGGCATCCTCAGCGCGCCATCCAGGCGGATGACCTCGCCGTTCAACATTGGGTTGGCAAGGATCTGGCGCACCAGCAAGCCGAACTCCGCTGGATCGCCAAGCCGAGACGGGAACGGCACGGCTGCCCCCAGGCTTGCCTGCACCTCCTCTGGCAATCCCGCCAGCATCGGGGTTTTGAAGATGCCGGGGGCAATCGACATCACCCGCACGCCTTGGGGGGCGAGTTCGCGCGCCAACGGCAGGGTCATTGCCGCCACCCCACCCTTGGAGGCGGCATAGGCGGGTTGACCGATCTGGCCGTCATAGGCGGCGATGGAGGCTGTCATCACCATCGCCCCACGCTCCCCCGTGGGTAGCGGGTCGAGACTGACCATCCGGGCGGCTGCTAAGCGCACAACGTTGAAGGTGCCAATCAGATTGATGCCAATCACCTTGCTGAAGGCCGCCAGGGCCAATGGGCCATTGCGCCCAACGGCACGACCGGGATCAGCAACCCCGGCGCAGGTCACCAGCACGCGGGCGGGTCCATGGGCGGCTTCGGCGGCGTCCAGCGCTGCAACCACCGATGCTTCGTCGGTGACGTCGCAGCCAAGGCCCAAAGCGCCGATGCGCGCGGCAACGGCCGCTGCCCCCTCGGCATTGCGATCCAACAGGGCAACCCGCATACCCGCGGCCGCCAGCCCTTCTGCCGTTGCTGCACCGAGACCAGACGCCGCTCCTGTCACCACGGCTGCAAGCCCTGCGATCTCCATCCCCGTCTCCCTGTCACCAACCTTGGTGCGCGCACCTTGGCCGGTGGGCAGGGCGAGGGCAACCCACCAGCGCGCGCGCGAAACGCATCGGCGTGTCGCGGACCTGTCACAAGGCTTCTGCATCGACGCGCAACCGGCTATTGTTCGCTCATGGACGACCGCCACCTGTCCGCCGCCACGGCTCCCGACCTCGCCTCTGTGCTGCAACGCATTGACGAGCGGCTGGGGCGTCTTGAATCCGCAATTGCACCAGCCTCTACCGTTGACACCACACCGGAGTGGTTTGATCAAGTCGTCAACTATGATGACCTAACGGGTGTGGCCAATCGCGCCCATCTGCGCCGTTTGCTCGAGCAATCCATCGGGGATTGCCAGAATGGCGCGCCGCCAGGCACCCTGTTATTCATTGGGTTGGAGCGGTTTCAAGAAATCAACCATATGATTGGCCACACGCTGGGCGATGAAGTCTTGCGCAGTGTGGTTCGTCGTCTGGTGGACTATGTGGGGGACCGTGGTCATGTCGCCCGGTTGGCGGGGGCGGAATTCGCCATCCTGGCCCCCCGCCTGCATGACCCCGACGCCGCGGCGGTGTTTGCTGAGCGGCTGATGCACGATCTGCAAACCAAGCCGATTCAGGTGGATCGCGCGTTTGAATTCGACATTGCCGTGGTGATTGGCATCGTTCGGTTCCCGGTGGATGCCCAGGGCGTGTCCGAGTTGATCGCCTGCGGCGATTTGGCGCTGGCCCGTGCACGCAGTGAGCCTGCCAGCCGGATTGCCTTCTTTCAACGCACGCAGATCGATCGCGCTGCGCAACTGAAACACATCGCCCTCGACCTCCGGCGCGCGTTGGAGCAGCGCGAATTTGAGGTGTTTTATCAGCCCAAGATGGATTTGCGCACCGGCCAGCCTGTGGGCATGGAGGCGCTGATCCGCTGGCGCCATCCCGATCGCGGTTTGATCAGCCCGGCGGCGTTTCTGCCGGTCGCCGAACAAACCGGCCTGATCGCCCCGATCTCCGACTGGGTGATCCGGGAGGCGTGCCGCCAAACCGCCCATTGGCATGCCAACGGCCTGCCGGATTTGAAGGTTGCGGTCAATCTGTCGTCGGTCCAGTTCCGGCGTCAGAGCGTAATCGCCTCGGTCACCGCTGCCTTGGAGGATGCCGACCTCGACCCCTCCCAATTGGAGGTGGAAATCACCGAGGGGGTGCTGATGTCCGACAGCGAGGTGATCACCGAAACCTTTCAGTGGCTGCGGTCGGCAGGCATCGGCTTGGCGGTGGATGATTTTGGCACCGGCTACTCCTCACTCTCCTACCTCACCCGCTTCCCGCTGGACGTGGTGAAGATCGACCAGACCTTTGTGCGCGGATTGGAAAAGGATCGCAGCGCTGCCACCATCGTGCGCGCGGTGATCCGCTTGGCCCATCTGCTGGACATGCGCGTGGTTGCCGAGGGGATTGAGAGCAGCCAGTCGCTGATGCTGCTGTCCGATGAAGGCTGCGACTTGGGCCAGGGCTGGCTGTTCGGCAAAGCCGTTCCGGCCGACCAGTTCGAAGCGACGGTGAAGGCGCTGCTGTAGAGCCGTTCCAGGACTCCGCCGCTTCGCCCGCCCCAGCGCCGATGATCCGGTGATTCCCCCGGATGCCGATCTGCACTAGGGTTTCGCCGCTTGTCCCGACCTGCCTTGGATCGATTGCGCCCATGACTGATCTTACCGATGTGCTGACCTTCGCGCTCGACCGCGCCAAAGCCGCTGGCGCTGATGCGGCTGAGGCGATGGTGTCGGATGGCACCTCCGTCTCTGTTGCGTGGCGCCTTGGCCGACCTGAGAAGGTGGAGCGCGCGGAAGGGCGGGACCTTGGTCTTCGACTGTTCGTTGGCAAGCGCCAGGCGTTGGTTTCGGGCACTGATGTCTCACGCGCGGGTATTGAGATGTTGGTGGAGCGGGCAGCCGCAATGGCGCGGATCGTTCCAGAAGACCCCTATTGCGGCCTCGCGACACCTGATCAGCTGAGCCAGGAGCGGCCCGATCTGGATCAAGTGGATGCCGAGGAACCCGCGGCCGAGCGTCTGATCGCCCTGGCTGAAGCAGCCGAAGACGCCGCCCGCGCGGTCGCAGGGGTGACCAACAGCGAAGGCGCTGAGGCATCCTACAGCCGAGGCAGCACCTGGATTGCGACCACAGCCGGCTTCCAGGGTCATCAAGCCTACAGCCGCCATGGCCTATCGGTCAGCGTGCTGGCTGGTACCGGTACGGCGATGGAGCGCGACTACGAGTGGACGACGGCTGTCCATGCCAGCGACCTTGATGCACCCGAGCGTCTTGGCCGTCGCGCGGGCGAGCGGGCGGTGGCACGCCTTAATCCGCACAAGCTGTCGACTGGGACCCGCAGCGTCGTGTTTGACCCCCGGGTGGCGCGCGGCTTGATCTCCCATCTGACCAGTGCGATTTCCGGCCCCTCGATCGCGCGTGGCACGTCGTTTTTGAAGGAAGCGCTCGGCACCCAGGTGTTTGCCACTGGCATCACCATTGTGGAGGACCCGTTCCGCCGTCGGGGTCTGCGCTCCCGCCCCGTGGACAGCGAGGGGTTGGCTCCCGTCCGGCGCACGCTGATCGACCAGGGCGTGTTGACCACATGGTTGCTGGACCTACGCTCCGGTCGGCAGCTGGGGTTGCCGTCCACCGGTCACGCCAGCCATGGGCCCGGCGGCCTACCGTCGCCCAGCGCCTCCAATGTCTGGATTGAGCCAGGCAGCGTCACGCCAGAGGAGTTGATGGCAGACATCGGCGATGGCCTCTACGTCACGGACTTGTTGGGCATGGGCATCAACGGTGTGACCGGCGACTACAGTCGCGGCGCGGCTGGGTTCCGCATCGTCAATGGTCACTTGGCCGAACCCGTCAGCGAAATCACCATCGCGGGTAACCTGCGCACGATGTTCCTGGCGCTCAGCGTCGCCAATGACTTGGAGTTTCGCGCAGGCATCGACGCGCCAACGGTGCGCATTGATGGCATGACCATCGCTGGGTCGTGATCGCACACAGGGGAGGGCAGACGAGGGCGGCTTACGGTCGCCTTCGCTCACCCAGCCCAGTCTGATCCGATTGGGATGGTTTGCGCTCACACGGCGACGCGTTTCAACCGGCAGGTTGGTTTGCCCGTGAAGGGGCTGCCGGCCGTCGTTGGGTGTGGGACGATCAACGACGGCCGGCGCCGGGGCGGGATTCCCATCAAGATTAGTCCGGCCGCCACCGGAGGAACCTTGACATGACGCTGATGCTGGCAATCAGGCAGGATGCAGCACCAGCTGGGGAGGTGTCGGTTTCAACCACCCGTGGTGGGTTGGTTTCGACGTCCCGCGCAGGCCTTGGGTATCACGGCTTGCGGCGATGTGTTTGACTGGGCGTCCCAATAGACTTGACCGAAAGTCCCGCAACCCAGGAGGCCAAGCGTTCTGCGGCAGACCGTGGAGCGGGTGCGGCCTCCCCCTCCTCCCGCTGTCCACCCATCCGGCGAACATCGCTGGGTGGAACCCCGAACCGGCGGCGAAAGGCGCGGGAAAAATGCGCTTCCGAGACGAATCCAGACCGGTAGGCGATTTCCCCAATGCCTGCGGCCCGGGCACCGGGCTGGGCGATCTCGGCAAAACATCGATCCAGACGGCGGTCACGGATGAAGGCAGCAACACCACCATCGGCTTCGAACAGGCGATAAAGCGTGGAGCGAGATAGCCGGGTTCGGCGGGCCACCCAGTCGGGGGTCAGATCGGGTTCATCGAGCGCGCCTTCAATCATCTCCACCACGGCCTGACGGCTGGCGAGTGCAATGGCGCCGCGCACGGGATCGCCCCCTCCGACCACCAGCCGATAGGCCCCCGACAGCAGGACCAGCACCGCCTCCACGGCCGCAGTGCCCAGGGGTTCCGCAGGGGGATCGCGCCGCCGGGCCAGCGCCGTCAGATGCATAGCGACCAGATCGATGCCCGGCGCAGTGGCAGGCAGCACGCGACCATGCAAGTCACCATCGCCCAAGGCCCGCAGCAGCCGGTCCCGTCCAACGGCCAGTACGACCATGGTAAAGCCGGAGGCGCTGAGCGCGAAGGGGCGGGCAAGATCAGTCAGCACCACGTCCCCGGCCATTGCCTTCAGGCTGCGGCCATCGCAGGTTCCGGCGACGGTGCCGTCGATCAGCAACTGGACCAGAGCGATGTCCTTGATCCCGGCTGCAATGTCGCTGCGGCTTCGGCCCAGCGTTTGAGCCGAACCGGCCAGCGTGCCCAGCAGCCCATCGCCGATCTGCCCGATGGTGAGCCGACCATAGAGGCGCCCGCTGTCCCCCGCGATTTCCTGCACATCGACCAGCGGGCGCAGCAAGGCCCGCCAATGGTCCACCCGGTCCGTCGCTGCCACGGCACCAAGATCGACGGTCAGAGTGGGGCCCGACAGCGTCGCCTCAGCACCCAGCATGGCATCACACCTGCGTGAGGCCCGCCAAAGCCCGGCCGATCACCTGCCGGGTGCGAAACACCACCAATTCCCGCCAGCTTGGATCAACGGGGAAGAAGAACTCCGTCAGCTCCGCCCGAATCGCCTCGGCTGTTGGGTGGTCCCAGGGCAGGCCGCTGTGGGCGTGCAGCCAGTGGTCGGCCCGCAGCGCCAACCGACCGCGGACACTCGGATGGGTTCCAAACTCCAGGGCGCCGAAGGTGTAACGTCCAGACGCCACGGCCTCCACCGCGTCGGGCATCAAACCGGTGCGCGGGGTAGCGACGGAGCCAGCACCACCCATCGGCGCGCAACTCGGCCCCCACCAGGCAACCGCGCGCTCCACACCACCGGAGTCCGGCGGGTGGAGGGTGATCAACTCCCCATGACCGAACTGACCAAGGCCCGTGTGGATGTCGATATGACAGACATGGCGGCGCGCACCAAAGGCGTGACGGTCGCGGATCGTCTCAAAGGTCTGGCGCGACCATGTCGGTGCAATACCGCCATAGAAGATGCCGGTGGGGTGACGATGCTGGCCACTCGCCATGGCCGCCATCACTGCATTCAGCCCATGGCGGGCGATGGCGTCGGCCAGGACAGCGTCGGCCGCGTCGCGGTCGGGACCCGTCCAGGCGCGCGGCACAATCGCGTCGGCGATCTCGTCATAGAGCGGGTTTTCTGGCAGCGGCTTGGAGAAATCGACGAAGTTGCGGTTGAGGTCGCACCCTTCCTCCGTCACGCGGCGGTGCCAGGCGAAGCCGTGCGGGTTGATCGCGTGAACCAGCAGCATCGCGACGCCATCGGGTAGGCGGCGGTCGCCCAGCAACCAATCCAGTTGGGCGCCGGAGCCGGTGAAGCCTTCGACGCCATGGCAGGCAGAGGTGATGACCAGCAGGCAGGGCGCGTCAGGATCGCCGACAAAGGCTGTATCCGTGGACAGGGTGCCACCCGTGGGGCCAGGATTCGGGTTGTCAAACCGCTCCAATCCGGCACCCGCTTTGTGGGCCGCATCCAGGAACCGGCTGCGCGCCTCCTCATAGCTGGTGGAGAATACAGTCGCGGCAGCAGTCGTCGCGTCCATCATCGTTAGACTCTCTCAGCAGCTAGACCTGCCAGCGTCATGCGTTGCACTTGGCGGGAGCGAAACAGCACCAACTCCCGCCAGGACGGGTGATCGGGGAAGAAGGCCTCGCGCAAGCTTGCCTTGATCGCCTGGGCGAGGGGGGCGGTGAGGTCCAGCAGCCCCTGACTGCAGGCGCGCGCCAGCCAGTGGTCGCCGCGCAAGGCATTCAGCACCGTTGGATCCGTGTGGTAAGTGCCATACTCCAGCGTGGCGAAGGTCGCGCGGTCGGCGCACGCCGCCTCAAACCCCTGCCAGATCAAGCCCGTGCGCGGTGCGGCATCGGGTGTCACGATCCCCATCTGCGCCACCGATGGACCATACCAGCGCATCGCGCGATCAAAGCTGGACTGGCCCGGTTGCCCCTTGATCATCAACTCGCCATAGCCGTACTGACCCATGCCGGTGTGGTAGTCGATGACACCAACCACGCCAGCATCTGCCAGGCCATGGTCGGCAATCACCGCCTCCAACGTCTGGCGCGCCCAGGTTGGGCTGTGGCCGCCGAAGAACAGCCCATCGGGATGGGTGTATTGACCACCCACTGTCCCCGCCACCACGGGTCCGCGGCCCAGCTGCTGGGACAGCAAGGCCAGCGGATCATCGGCTGGTGGCCCTGCTTCGGTCCAGGTGGCTGGCAGTGCCGCATCGGCAACCTCGGCATAGAGTGGGTTGGCGGGAAGCGGGGCAGCGAAGTCGACGAAGTTGCGGTTGAGGTCCACCCCCTCCTCGGTCACCCGGCGCTGCCACGCAAAGCCGTGCGGGTTGATCGCATGGATCACCACGGCGCGGATATTGGGCGGCAGCTGGGCAGGGCCCCCTTCCTCCAGCCAATCCAGTTGGCACATGGAGCCGCAAAACCCCTCCACCCCATGGGTGGCGGAGATCATCACCAACACGCGCGGGGCGGCGGGATCACCGAAACTCGCAACATCGGTCGCAAGGGCCTCCCCCAGCGGTCCAGTCAGAGGATTGCTGTGGCTGGTCAACCGGGCGCCCACTGCCTCAGCACTTGCCAGGAACCGACGCCGAGCCGTGGCGTAATCGGCAGACCAGCGCTCGGCCGCTGCGGTGATAATGTCTGCCATAGTGATCCCCCATCATCAGCGCCGTAGCGTCGGCGCGCACCAGCCAAACCACAATCGATAAGTGTTGGCAGAGTGCCGCCTTCGCAGGGCGGCGGCAATCGCCGTTCGCACGTCTCACTGGGCTCAGTCGGCTGCGGCGGTCTTATCCTGATATGTACAAAACGCATGGACCCGACAGACAGCGCAGCGTGGCTTGCGGGCGATGCAGGTGTAGCGGCCATGTAGGATCAGCCAGTGATGGGCGCCTTGCTTGAAGCGGCTGGGCACGCGGTCCTCCAGCAGGCGCTCAACCGCCAGAACCGTGGTCCCGGCGGCAAGGCCAGTGCGGTTGCTGACCCGGAAGATGTGGGTGTCGACGGCGATGGTCGGCTGCCCAAAGGCCTCGTTCAGCACCACATTTGCAGTCTTGCGGCCAACCCCAGGCAGCGCTTCCAGCGCGTCCCGTTCGGCCGGCACCTCGCCCCCATGCTTTTCGATCAACAGGGCCGACAGCGCGGCGACATGCTTCGCCTTGGCCTGCCACAGCCCGATGGTGCGGATGTGCTGGGCGATGCCCTCCACCCCAAGGGCCACCATCGCGGCGGGGGTGCGGGCTGCCGCGAACAAGCCCCGCGTTGCCTTGTTGACCCCGACATCAGTTGCCTGCGCCGACAGCACCACGGCGACCAGCAGGGTGAAGGGGTCGTGATACTCCAACTCCGTGCGTGGATCCGGGCGCTCGGCCGCCAAGGCCTCGAAAAACGGCACGATGTGCTGGGCTTTCATCCGCCGGGCAGGCATCAATCAGGGCTCCTGGGTAAAATCTGGTATTTGCCGAATTGCTGGTGCGGATCAATATCAGGTGCCATGTCCCCGCGCGACTCCAGTGCTTGGCACGACCCCGCACCTGCAGCACCGCTGTTTCAAGCGGAGCTTGCACCCCCGCAACCTCTGTCGCCACGGGCGCGGTGGTCGGTGCTGGCGCTGGTGGCGATTCCAACTCTGGTGGCCAGTGGCGTGTTTGTTGCCATTGGCGCTTGGCCAGTGGTTGGGTTCCTAGGGGTGGATGTGGTGCTGCTGGCCTTCGCCTTGCGGGAAATCAACCGCCGCGCGGCCCGGCGGGAGCGCTTGGCGCTTACCCGCTCTGCCCTCACCATCGAGCGGATCGAGCCGGGTCACGCCCCGCGGGTGGAAGTGTTGCAGCCCTATTGGCTGAAGGTCCGGTTGGTCCAGGGCTCTGGCCGCCGTCACCGGCTGCTGCTCACCAGCCATGGCCGCCAGATTGAAATCGGTCGGTTCCTGGGTCCATCCCAGCGTGAAGAGATTGCTGGGCAGTTGCAGCAGGCGTTGGCAGCCGTGCAGGCGCCGTGAGTGTGGCAGACCGGGGCAGGGGCGACCCGCCAAGCCAGACGGCGGGTCGCTGTTCTGCGGGCGAGTGACGGGTTACTGACCCTGGCCCAGGGAATAGCCGGGCTGGCCGTCGAAGGTGCACAGAGCCTCTGACTTCACCACATCCAGCCCGCCTTCGGTCACGCGCCGCAACAGGTCGATGATCTCCGGATGGGTGACGGCACCATCGCCGTTGCTGTCGAGGAAGCGGGCGCGCCAGTGGTCGGTGCAGAAGGTTTCCGGGGCGCCGTTCGGCCACACCTTGACGCCGCGATTGGTGATCATCTGCAGCGTCAAGGCGCCGTTGGTGACTGTGTTGATGCGTTGCGCCAGATCGCCTGCACCCTCATCCCAATGGAAGAACAAATCGACGCCAACCATTGCCTTGGCGGCCTTGCGCCGTGGCAGCCTGATCTGTGCGTGGTTTGACACTTCCGGCGGGTTGGCGTAGGCCACCGGGCTCAAGCGGACCGGTGATTGGCCCAGCCGGTCGATCACAGCGGCGGCAAACCCATCGGTGCCGACTTTCCGGACCGTGCGGGCGCTGGCAATGTCGGCGGTGTGGATGCCATCCTCGATCGTGCGCAGCCACGCATTGTGCACCGCTGTTGCCGCCTCTGGTTGACGGATGTGGACCAGCATCATCACCGCGGCCAGCAGCAGGCCCGAGGGGTTGGCGATGCCCTTGCCTGCGATCATCGGGGCTGAGCCGTGGATCGCCTCAAACATCGCAATGCTGTCCCCGATGTTGGCCGAGCCCCCCAAACCGACTGAGCCGGTGACTTGGGCTGCCACGTCCGACAGGATGTCGCCATAGAGATTGGGCGTCACAATCACATCAAAGCTGCCCGGCTTGTCGGCCACCATGGCGGTGCCGATGTCGATGATCATGTGATCCTTGGTGATTTCGGGATAATCGGCGCCGATTTCCTCAAAGACCCGGCGAAACAGACCGTCGGTCATCTTCATGATGTTGTCTTTGGTCATGCAGGTGACCTTCTTGCGTCCATTGCGCCGTGCATACTCGAACGCATAACGGGCGATCCGCTCGCAGCCCGGACGGCTGATCAGCTTCAAGCACTGGACAACATCATCGGTCTGGCGATGTTCGATCCCTGCGTAAAGGTCTTCTTCATTCTCCCGCACGATCACCAGATCCAGACAAACGGGTGGTAGGCGACACAGGGCCGAACATTGGCGAACAGGCCCATGGTTTTGCGCACGGTGACATTCAGGCTTTTGTACCCACCGCCCGACGGCGTGGTGATTGGCGCCTTCAGGAACACTTGAGTGCGCCGCAAGCTGTCCCAGCTGGCATCTTCAATGCCAGCGGTGATGCCGCGCTTGTACACTTGCTCCCCGATCTCAATCACCTCTGGTGCGAGGCGCGCGCCAGCTTCGGCCAGAATGCGCAGGGTCGCACCCATGATCTCCGGACCAATGCCATCGCCGTACGCAACTGTGATCGGGGTCGCCATCTCGCTCTCCATCGCTGGGGTGTGACGGAGATATGAGGGGTCTCATTGCGTTTAGCGATGGGAGCCGCGAAAATCGATGCGTTCTATCGAGATAGTCGATGGATGACTATGATCCCGTCACCGCACCGGCAGACGGAAATCGTGTCGTACCCGACACACAAGGCTTTGGCGGCCCAGCATTGGGACGATCAAGCGGTCGCGCAGGGGCAGATGGGACACGAAGCGCTACAAAATAGAATGTCCGTGAACTATTGCAGTTGAGACAAAAAGTAGCTTGAGCACCGCGTATCCCTCCTGTATCACCGCCGCGTCGCAAGCAAACGACTGAAGCGCCGCGTGGCAAGGACAATGATTTATATCAATTGGACTGCCAAACAAGCTTGAGTCGAACTTATTTTGGGGTTTAGACATGGCGAACACCACCGCTATCATTGAAAATCTAGTTTATACTTCGAATCCACCGAATGCTACCGTCGCAACTTGGACTGGCGCGCCGAAGGTTATGGCTGATGAAGGTGGCGGAAACTATCGCAACGTATCTGATAGTAATCAACTCAAGATAATTCGACCCAATGGCTCATTAGACTTATCTAAGACAACCCTGAACACAGGCATCGCCCAGTATACATTGGCAGATAACACCGGAAAAGATCTTAGCGGCACTGAAGGCTTTTATGCGATTGTCAATGTATTTACGTCTGTGTCTCTGTCGATCACCGGAGGTGCTGCAGCAGACCACTTGACCTCAAACACCTCTGCTACTTCCAGCGGCGCCTATTGGATGGATGGCGGGGCCGGTGACGATGTGTTGCGCGGTGGTTTCGTCGCTGACACGTTGAGTGGTGGCCTAGGTGGTGACAGC
>RDXE01000059.1 GCA_004292755.1 Alphaproteobacteria bacterium | reverse complement strand
GCGGTGCAGTCTGCCCACCGTACTGCCCGCGCATGACGTGTTCATGAAGCATCGCTAGAGTCCGGTGTGGGAACAGAGGTTGGTTTCAGCCCGGCAACTAAATCTGACAAACCCCGAACCACGTCGATCAGATCTTCTGCCGGAATTGCCAAAGTACAAACAGCTTGCTTCTGCACCAAGTTGGTCGCAGGGTCGAATCGATTTGAGAAAAAATTCAGTTTTACTAACCCTGCCCGACAAGTGGCACCACGGTATCCTTCGACAAAGTGCTCAGGCGCTGCCAAAACGCCAAGCACTTGATAATCATCCAGTGGCATACCGCTGTTTGACATCCACAAACTCCACGGCAAGGTGGGCTATCAGCACCACCGAGGTTTGACGGATCCACTCTCGCGACTTGGTAGCAGACACCACAGCCGGGATGATAGATCCACCCAACACTAACGGCAGCTTCGCTAGGTCGCCGACGTCGGCCACGCAGCTCGCGCCAATGCGGTAAGCGCACGCTGCTTGGTACCATGTAATACCAAAGGCATCAACAAAACGCTCGGCAGCGAAGCGAACGCCGTCGACATGACATTCTATTTTATCGGGAAAAAGTTATCGGATTCGGGAACTCTGAGCAATGTGATCGCTGGCTGAGTTCGCTGTCTGGGAGTCGGCTTTCAACTCTCGCTAATCTGCCGCAAACTGCTTCTTTCGTCCGGGATCGTGCTTTTGTCCCACCGTGAGCAACTCCGAAAAACGCGCTCCAGACACGGTCGATCAGACTAGGCTCACGGTCTGAATATGCCACGCACAGTTTGTCGGTGGCAGACAACAGACCGGCAGTCAGAGCGAGGGGCCAAGAAATCCCAGCATGAAGCCCCCTACCCCCGCGCCGCCATGGCGAGTGCTTGGCGGAGGCTGGGAACATGCTCTGGCATCAGGGGGCCGACATGGCGCCAGCGCACGCGGCCTCGGGCGTCGAGCAGGAAGGTTTCCGGCACGCCGGTGATGCCCCAGTCGATGCCCGCGCGACCGTCGCGGTCGGTGCCGATGCGGGCGTAGGGATTGCCCAGCTGCTCCAACCAGCGGATCGCGTCTTCGGGACGGTCCTTATAGTTGATGCCCAGGATCGGCACGCCTTCGCGGGCGAGCGCCATGAAGGTGGGGTGCTCCACCCGGCAGGGGGCGCACCAGGAGGCGAACAGGTTGACCAGTTGGGGGCGCCCGGCTGCCAGGGCCGCGGGGTCAAGGCCGGGGCGGTCCGTCAGCAGGGGCGGCAGGGTCACAGCAGGCGCCGGGCGGTCGATCAGCATTGACGGCAGCTGCCGCTCCCGATCCATCCCGGCCACGAACCAGCCAACCAGACCAGCGAACAGCAACAGCGGGGCTAGGAACACCAGGCGCTTCATTCCGCGGGTGCTCCCGTGGCGGTGCCCGCTGGAACCGCGCGGCGGGTCGGTGCGCCAATGCGGAAGCGGCGGTCAGACAGCGAGACCAAGCCACCAATCACCATCACCACAGCACCCAACCAGATGAACGGCACCATCGGCTCATGATACATGCGAACCCCCCACCGATCGGATGCGGCCCGCGCCCCCTCCCGTCGGTCCGGCTCGCCCAGGACCAAGTAGAGGTCATAGAACAGGCGCGACTTGATCGCAGCCTCGGTGGTCACCATCGGCGGGCTGTCAAAACGGCGCTTCTCTGGCTTTAGCACCCACACCACGGCATTGTCGCGCATCACCGTGAAGGTGCCTTGCTCCGACAGGAAGTTCGCGCCGCGCCGCTCCTCCACACCATCAAAGCGGATGTCATAGCCAGCGAGTTGCTGCACATCCCCCGGCCGCATGGCGCGGATCACTTCCGTGGTCCACAGCGAGCCAGTCATCCCAAGAATCGCCAAACCGCACCCGACATGGCCGAGGGTCAGGCCAACGGCGGCACGGGGCAGATTGACCAAGCGACGCAGCGAGGTGCTCATCGGCGCCTTAAACAGGGCGATGCGCTCCGCCACCTCCACCAATGTGCCGAGGATCAGCCACAGTGCCATGGCGATGCCCAGCGGGGCCAGCACGGGGCCGCCCCGGTCCAGCCACAGCACTGCCAGCGATCCCCCCACGGTCACTGCGACCACGGCCCACAACCGCTGCAGCGCCCCCTTGATATCCGCCCGCTTCCACGCCAACAACGGCCCGACGGCCATCGCCGCCACCAGGGGCACCATCAACGGAATGAAGGTGGCGTTGAAATAGGGCGGGCCAACCGAAACCCGGCCCCCGCCCACCACCTCCAAGAACAACGGGTAGAGCGTGCCGAGGAACACAGTCGCCGTGGCAGTGGTCAGCAGCAGGTTGTTGAGCACAAGGCCGCCCTCGCGGCTGATCGGCTGGAACAGGCCGCCGGGCTCCAACGTCGGTGCCCGCCACGCATAGAGCGCCAGACCACCCCCCACTACGGCTGCCAGCAGCAGCAGCACAAACATGCCGCGAGTCGGATCAACGGCGAAGGAGTGAACCGAGGTGAGAATGCCCGAGCGCACGAGGAACGTGCCCAGCAGCGACAGAGCGAAGGTCAAAATCGCCAGCAGCACAGTCCAGCGCTTCAGCGCATCGCGCTTTTCCACCACGATGGCGGAGTGCAGTAAGGCGGTGCCCAGCAGCCACGGCATGAAGGAGGCGTTTTCCACGGGGTCCCAGAACCACCAGCCGCCCCAGCCCAATTCGTAATAGGCCCACCACGATCCCAGCGCGATGCCAGCGGTCAAGAACGCCCAGGCCGCAAGCACCCAGGGCCTGACCCAGCGCGCCCACGCGGCATCCAGACGCCCCTCCAGCAACCCCGCAATCGCGAAGGAGAAGGTGAGCGAAAACCCAACATACCCCAGGTACAGCATCGGCGGATGGAAGGCGAGGCCGGGGTCCTGCAGCAGCGGGTTCAACCCCTCCCCCTGGATCGGCGCTGGCGACAGCCGCTCAAAGGGGTTGGAGGTGAACAGGATGAACAGCAGGAAGCCAATCGCAACCAAGCCCTGCACACCAATCACGCGGGCGCGCAGGCTGGGGGTCAACGCCGCCCCAAACCAGCCCACGGCTGCGCCGAACAGCGCCATGGTCACCACCCACAGGATCAACGACCCCTCGTGGTTGCCCCACACGCCCGAGACTTTGTACAGCATCGGTTTGTCGGTGTGGCTGTTCTGATAGACGTTGGCGACAGAGAAATCAGACGTCACGTAGGCATAGGTCAGCGCCGCGAACGCGATGCCACAGCACAGCAACTGGGCATTGGCGGCAGACGGTGCCACCGCCATCAGGGTTGCATCGCGCCGTGCGGCCCCCATCAAGGGCAGCATCGATTGCACCACGGCGACAAACAGCGCCAGGATCAGCGCATAGTGTCCCAGTTCGGCGATCATGGACGCTCCCTCGGCAGGGCTGGAGGCTCGGGCTTGAACTGACCGGCGGCTTTCAGCGCGTCGGCCACTTCCTTTGGCATGTAGTTTTCATCGTGACGGGCCAGCACCTCGCGCGCGACGAACACGCCCTCGCGCAGGCTGCCTTCGGCCACCACGCCCTGCCCCTCGCGGAACAGGTCTGGCAACACGCCGGTGTAGCGCACGGGCAAGCTGGTCACGGTGTCGGTAACGCGGAAGGTGACCGTCACACCGTCGGCTTGCCGCTGGACCGAGCCTTCTTCGACCAACCCACCCAGCCGAAACCGCCGCTCGGCAGGCACGGCCTTGGCGATCACGTCGGTTGGCGCGTGAAAGAACACCAGATTGTCTTCAAAGGCAGTGAGGGTCAGGGCAGTCGCGGTACCGATGCCGATCAAGGCCAGCACCAGCACGGCCATCCGCTGCCGCTTGCGCAGCCTCATGGGGATGCTCCTTGTTCGCTGGCACCGGGTTGCGGGGGCCGCTGGTCAAGGCTGGTTGCCTCCCCAGCTTTGCGCGCACCAGCCCGGCGCGGGCGTGGGCGCAGCGCATCCAATTCGGCTGCCCGCCGCTCGGCCCGGCGCAGCTTGACCACCGCCAGCAGGCCCAAGCCCGCAACTGTTAGCGCCGTGACGGCATAGCTGCCCCAGACATAGGCGGCATAGCCGCCCATTGCGATCCAGTCGGTCATGCCAAGCCCTCAGCGAGGCTGGCTTCCACCACTCGATTGCGCCGCTCAATCAACTCCGCACGCAGGCGGATCATCCAGAGCAACGTGAACAGCGCGGTGAACGCCGCCGCCATCACAATCAGCGGCCACAGCATATCTGGATGGATCGCAGGGGCATCCAGGCGGGTGACGCTGGCAGGTTGGTGCAGCGTGTTCCACCAATCGACGGAGAATTTGACAATCGGCACATTCACCCAGCCGACAATGGCCAGAATCCCCGCGGCGCGACCTCCACGCTCAGGATCATCAAAGGCATCGGCCAGGGCGATGTAGCCAAGATACAGGAAGAACAGCACCAGGACGGAGGTCAGGCGCGCATCCCACACCCACCATGTCCCCCACATCGGCTGCCCCCACAGCGCACCTGTCGCAAGGCACACCGCCGTAAAGCCAGCGCCAAGGGGGGCAGCGGCCCGGGCGGACAACTCCGCCACCGGGTGGCGCCACACCAGTGCCAGCGCGGACGACACGGCCATCACCGAATAGATGAACATCGCAAGCCACGCCGCCGGCACGTGCACATACATGATGCGCACGGTCTCGCCCTGCTGATAGTCCGCAGGCGAGCCAGCGAGGGCTAGGTAGAGGCCAAGCGGAAACAACAGCGCTGTCGCCCCGGCGATCCAGGGGAATAGCGCCGCAACGATCCGCAGCGTGCGGGCAGGGTTGGCATAGCGATGCATGGTCCGGCCCAGTATTTAGGCATTCTAGGCTAGAGCGGAAGGGGATCGGCAACGCCTGCGGCGTTTCGGCAGATGCGCTCGCGCCTACAATCGCGCCAGCGTCCGCTCCCGCCCGATCAAGGGCAGCAGGGCGGCGAGGTCCGGCCCATGGTCCCGGCCAGTGAGGGCGCGGCGCAATGGCAAGAACAGCGCCTTGCCGCCCTTGCCGGTGGCGGTCTTCACGGCTGCCGTCCACTGGCCCCAGGTGCTGGCGTCAAACGGGGCTGCGGGCAGCAGTGCCGCCGCTGTACTCAAGAACTCCTGATCGCGCTCCGCCAGGGGGGCGGGGCCGTCGCAGATGATCTGCCACCACTGGGCACAGTCACTCACCTTGGCGATGTTGCCGCGCACGGCCAGCCAGAAGGCCTCATCCGCCCCGACCGGTAGCCGGTCGCGCACCGCCTCAAAGCCCAACTGGTGCAAGGTGCGGGCGGAAATCTCGGCCAGTTGCGCCGGGTCAAAGCGCGGCGGGGCGCGACCAATGGCGCCCAAGTCAAAGCCCGCCACCAACTCCCGCGCTGCACCGACCAGCCGGAGGTCCTGCGCGGTGCCAAGGCTGGCAAGGAGCGCCGCCACAGCCCCTGGCTCGATCCCGTCCTCCCGCAACGATTGGAGGGAGAGCGAACCCAAGCGTTTGGACAAGCCAGCCCCAGCTGCATCCACCAGCAGCGGGAAGTGGGCATAGCGCGGCGGCTCCCCACCCAGCGCACGACACAACTCAATCTGCACGGCCGTGTTGGCGACATGGTCTTCGCCACGGATCACATCGGTGATGCCGGTGTCCAGGTCATCCACCACACTGGCAAAGGTGTACAACGGCTCGCCATCAGCCTTGACGAGCACAGGGTCGGACAGCGACCCCGGCGGAAACCGCTTCGGCCCTTGAATGCCGTCGGTCCACACCACAGGCTCATCGCTCAGCTTCAAGCGCCAGTGGGCGCGGCGCCCCTCAGCCTCCAAGGCTTGGCGCTGGGCAGCCGACAGGCTCAAGCCCGCCCGGTTGTAGACTGGGGGGCGGCCCTGGGCGAGGCGCAGCTTGCGCGCGATCTCCAACTCTTCGGCCGTCTCATAGCAGGCATAGACCCGGCCTGCGGCCTGGAGCGCCGCCAACGCCTCGTCATAGCGCGCACGCCGGGCGGATTGACACAGACGCTGATCCCAATCGAGGCCCAGCCATTGCAAATCCGCATCGATGGCAGCTGCAAAGGCGGGTGTGGAGCGCTGGGCGTCGGTGTCGTCAATGCGCAGCAGAAAATGGCCGCCCTGGGCACGGGCGAACAACCAATTGACCAGGGCGCCGCGGGCATTGCCCACATGCAACAATCCCGTCGGCGACGGTGCAAATCGAACCCGGACGCTCATCAGTTCACCCGCGCAGCAAGAATTCGCGACCCACTTTGACCCGCGCGGTGCCGTTGTACTCGATGATGTCCGCCGTCGCGTAGGTTTCCGTCCATTGCGTCGGCAGATAGCTGCCGGTGCCGATCACATCGACCGGTGCTTCTGCCACGGCCATCATCCTGCATTTCTCTGGCCCAAAACCGGAGGAGCCGATGATTCTGACCCGATCAAAGCCAGCCTGGTTCAGCTGGTCGCGCAAATGCCAGATCGCCGCTGCCGAGACGCCGGTGCCAACCAGATGACGCAGCTCCGCTTCGGTGCGATAGCCGCGAATCGCCAACGGTGCGAAGGCGGCCAGCACGGCATAGCTGCGGTTGGTGTCCAGCCCTTCCACGAATCGCCCGCCATGGGTGTCCATCCGCACGGCAATCCGCCCGGCTGAGGCCAGATCCGGAAACGCGCGGGCAACCTCCAACGCATCGGTGATCTCGCGCGCGAAGTAGTCAACCAGCACGATCAAGTCATTCTCGGGAAAGGTTTCCCGATACAGCTCAGCCGCGCGCAGGGTGGACCCCGCATAGCCGACAAATGCATGCGGCATGGTGCCAAGGCCGCGGCTTTGACCAAACCAGCCAGCCGTCGCCGTCGTCGCGTTGCCAATGAACCCGACGGAGCCATGGTCACGCCGTGCTGCCTCTGAGCCCACTGAGGCCGCGTAAGCCATCATCTCGGCCATCTCCGCACCCGCACAGTGGCGTGCGTCCATCGCCAGGAAGGCGACCTTCGGCAGTTCGGAGCACATGGTGTAGGCGTTGTAGGCGGCGACGCAGGGCGGGCCGACCCGCTGCAGCAGCTGCGTCTCCAGATCGACCAGATGGTAGAGGGAGCCGGTGTAGTAGAACAGCGGCTGACCGGCGCCAACCCACTCCCCCTCCTTCGCGGCAAGGTCGATGCGGACCTCAAAACCGCGCGCTGCGGCAATGCCGGTTAGAAAGTCCACTGCAAGCCGGGGCGTGAACACCACGGGTCGACGCATGAACACCACGTAGGTAACAGTCGAATCGCCATAGCGAGCCACCATCTCCTTGGTGCGCAAGAAGTAGGCGTCGGTGCGCTCCGGAATCGTCGCCGGATTGATGTCGAGGGCCATGGATTGCCCTTACAGGGGGCGGTGCTGGCGCGCAAGAGCGGGGTGCGGGGAGTCTGCGCAGCAATCACCCATCAGACATGCGTTCGATGTAATCCTCCAACGCCGCCACGCTGACGATCTGCAAATCCGGGCCGACTCGTTTCAGCAACCCCTGGCGAATCAGCTGGGACAACGTACGGGCGACAGTTTCGCGCGTGGTCGCCGCCTTGTTGGCGATTTCACTGGCAGTTGGCGAGGGGCGCAGGGTGATCGAGGTGGCATTGGCACTGGATGTCGCCTGGGTGCCCAGCTTCAACACCTCCAGCGCCACACGGTCCGGAGCCTTCAGCCCGGTCAGATCGCGAACCCGCTTGTTGATGCCGCGGATGGTGGCGGTGAGAGAGCGCATCACGCTGAACGCGAAGTCGGTGTTCTGACGCAGAAGGTCCAGGAAGTCGTCCTGACCCAGGGCACCGATCACCACATCGCTTTCGGCCACCACATAGGCGGAGCGGCGCCCGCCATCAATGGCTGCAATCTCGCCCACATGCCCGCCGGTTCCAACTTCGGCAAAGGCAATTTCGCGCCCGGCTTGTGTGAATTGCACCACACGGACCGTGCCATGAATGATAAACAGCACTTCGTGGGTTGGATCATCCTGGGCCAGCACAGTGCCGCCGCGATGAACCAACCGCCAGGTGCATTTGCTTTGAATTCTGCGTCGTGTGGTATCTGGTAGCTCACGCAATAACACGACACCTGACAATTGCAGGTCGATCTTGTAGCGGGTGCAGAAATTCGCCAGATCTTGGTGACTGCCCTGCTGGTCCTCGCTGTGAGACATTGTGGTGATTGCTCCCTGCCATCCGTATCCGCGGACCCCTCATCCACGGTTGTCCACGCCCTCCCGACGCGGTGGCGCATTCTGCGCGAGCCCTAGCTTACCCGAAGCAATCCCCGTCGTGCTACCGCGCCCTATATTAGCAGTCGCTGAGACATACTGGGTGCTCGCCCGGTCAGCCGCGCTGGCGCTGGTGCTGGTGATTGCTGCGTGCAGTAGCGGCAAACCGCTGGAGGGGCGGGTCAGCCATGTTCGCGATGGGGACACGCTGGAAATTGGCGGCACAGCGATTCGCCTGTCTGGCATCGCCGCCCCTGAATTGGACCAACCCGGTGGGCGGGAGGCGCGCGATGCGCTGCGTCGCCTGACCCGCAGCGGCCATGTTCGCTGCGATCCGACGGGGGAAACCAACAGCGACCGAACCATTGCCGTCTGCCGCCTTGGTGAGCGCGATCTGGGCGAAGCCATGGTGCAATTGGGTGTGGCGCGCGATTGTCCGCGCTATTCCCGCGGGCGCTATGCCGCCGCGGAACGGCAAGCAGGCAGTGGCCTCGCCCGCCGATACCCATTGCCAAGCTATTGCCAGCGATAGCGTCCAATCCGCGAGCATTGCGCCATTTGTTGGTCGTTGCGTAAGCCGCGTCATGGAAGTCTTGCCGAACGGACGTCCTTTCGTCACGGTTGCGCCGATGTCCGACCTACCACCACAACCCGGCCTGCCGCCGCAAACTCCGCCCCTTGATCCGCAGGTGGTGGAGAACAACCGTCGCGTCGCCGACGCAATGGAAGCGCACATGCGGGGCGACTTCGTCGCTGCTGAAAGCGTCTATCGACAGGTGCTGGAGGTGGACCCGATCCATGCCGGGGCGCTCCAGGGCATGGGGGTGATCTGCTATCAGGCCAATCGGCTCGGTCTCGCCATTGACTATCTGGAGGCCAGCCTGCGGGTCCGGGAGACCGATGCCGTCGCCCACGCCAATCTCGCCAATTGTTTTCGCGCTGTGCGCAAATGGGGCAAGGCGGTTGACCACTACACCCGCGCCACGGAATTGCAGCCGATGCTGCGCGATGCATGGGCCTACCTGTCGGAATCCCTGATCAACATCCGCCAGTACGAACGCGCGCGCCGCGCCGCCCTCCGCGCCTGCGCCCTGTCGCCAGACCGCTCCGATGGCTGGTTCCGCTTGGCCGAGGCGGAGCGCATGTTGGGCCACCCGCTGGAGGCGCGGGCCGCCTATGAGACCTATCTGCGCATGGAGCCCGGCGACCGGCTGGGCGCGCGCATCGCCCTGTCGACCGTTGGCGGCGCGCTGCTGGACCGCGTCCCGCCCGACTTTGTCACCCGACTGTTCGATGATTACGCAAGCAGCTTCGATTATCATCTTGTCGTCAAGCTGGGCTACACCGCCCCGCGGCATTTGCACAATCTGCTGCGCGACTGGTTGGCGACCCGCACTGCCCCAATCACAATCGCCGATCTTGGCTGCGGCACAGGTCTGGTGGGTCAGGAATTCGCCCAGCCCGAGCGCGTGATCGATGGCGTGGACCTCTCCTCCGCGATGGTGGAGCGGGCGGAGGAAAAAGCCGTTTACGCCACCCTGGTGGTGGGCGATCTGGTCGATTTCCTAACCCAGCCGCCACGACCCGCCTATGACCTGCTGGTCGCTGCCGACGTGCTGAACTATTTCGGCGACCTCTCCCCGGTGCTCACTGCCGCGCGGCCGCTGATGAAGCCAGATGGGCGGTTTGTCTTCTCGCTCGAACGCTCTGAGACCACGCTGACCTACGAAGTGGGTGAGCGGTTGCGCTACCGCCACAACGCCGACCATGTGACCCAGCTGGCGGCACAGGCGGGCTTCGCCTGCCTGGGCATCACCGATGCCATCCTGCGCAAGGAAGCAGGCCGCCCCGTGCGTGCCATCGTGGTGCAGTTGACGCCACTCGCGGTGGAGTAGGCTTGGCACGGCGTCCAAGTGCCCAGCGAACGGACCCAAGGGAAGGAGGGCGCGGTGCCGCCAGAAGCCGAACACACCACGCCGAACCTGGATGAACGCTGTTTTCGCACGGTGGATACCGCCCAGCTGGTGCCAACCACCCGCGCCAGTCACCCGCCGCGGATTTTGTTGCTCTATGGATCCGTCCGGCAGCGGTCGTTCAGTCGGCTTGCGTCGCAAGAAGCCGCGCGCATCCTGCAGCGCCTTGGCGCAGAGACCCGCCTGTTCAACCCCTCCGGCCTGCCCCTGCCCGACGATGCCGACGCAACCCATCCCAAAGTGGCCGAGTTGCGGGAAAGCGTGACGTGGTCTGAGGGCATGGTGTGGTGTTCACCGGAACGCCACGGCGCCATGACCGGCATCATGAAGGCACAGATTGACTGGATACCGCTTTCCATCGGTGCGGTGCGCCCAACCCAAGGCAAAACCCTGGCCGTGATGCAGGTGTGTGGTGGCTCGCAGAGCTTCAATGCCGTCAATCAATTGCGCATTCTGGGCCGCTGGATGCGCCTGATCACCATTCCCAATCAATCCTCCATCCCCAAAGCCTTCCTGGAGTTTGATGAGAACGACCGCATGAAGCCGTCGGCGTTCTACGATCGTATCGTCGACGTGATGGAAGAACTGGTGAAGTTCACCCTACTGACCCGCGACTGCGCTGACTACTTGGTCGACCGTTACTCCGAACGCAAGGAGAGTGCCGAAGAACTCTCCCGCCGGGTCAATCAGCGCGCGATCTAGCAACCACCCCTGCGATGGCGCGGTAGCCTGTCGGCGCCGAATGTGGGTACCGCCAACAGAGGCATCGTGTCGAGTCCGCCCCCGAAGCCTGCGAGGTATCTGCCTGAGGTCTTTGCGGATGGACACAGGTTGTACAAAGTCCGCTGCTAAACGTCTTGTGCGGTTACTCCGAAGTACACGTCGGCGCAGAGCGGGCTTAAATCTTTAAGGAAATCTAAAGTTACGGCTAGTGTCATCGCCTCTGCTTCAGAAAGTGATCGGCTGGATGGCGTCACGCTTAAAAACAGGTTGACAATCCTATCGAACCGATCTATTGACTCTCGAATAAAGCTGATGAAAGTTCTCACTCTCTCGATAACAGCTGAAGTTGGCCCTCGATAACCAGGCACTAATTGACCAATAAGATCGATAATCGACACAATCGAATCTACTATACTTACTATTTCTTCCAATAATCTTCTCAAAAGCTGCCAATACTCAAGAAATGATCTTGCTTGTTGTGCTGGATACTGGGAACCAAGTTGAGAAGATCCGGCAAAAGTTCTAATTCTGATGATTGGACTATCCGGAGGAGAGAAGCTTACACCGGCTAACATTCTCTTCAGCTGACTCCAGTCACCTTTTAAACGATCATGTCTCAACAGCCGCAAAGCAGTCGCAATTGAAAACACGCGGCGAATATCTGTCAGAGCCCCAGTGACGGATGCCGAGAACCGCACCACAAAGTTGAACTCTTCGTTAGTCACTTGGGCCTGCGCTTGAGCGAGGGCAACAGGGTACCCGAGGCCTGACGACATAGAAGCAAACAGGGCTGTATTCGCCAAAAGATGGCGGCGGCTCATTCCCGACATTGCCTTCTCCCCTCGCCCAATTCCCGAATACCTTTGGAACTGTAACTCGGGAAACGCGAAGAAAAAAAGAATACCGAAAATAAAATACAACTCTACAAATGTGCGCTATATGGCTTACATCCCATCAGTTAAAGCGATAAACTCGGAGACTCTGAGCATAGCTTAACCGCCCCCTACTCCACCCGCTCCAGTGCCAGGATGAGCGCTTCGCCATTGGCGTCGCTGGTGTCTAGGTCTGGTCCGCTTGGCGCCAACACAACCTCGTACACGCGGGCGAGGGTTTCTTCCGCGATGTAGTCTTGATAGCGGGTGGCCGCAGCGCAGACCGCGGCTGAGCCGCCGATGGTCAAGCGGATGCGGTCGGCATAGCCTAAGTTGCGATCCTTGCGCAGGCCCTGGATGCGGCTGGTGATCTCCCGCGCGAGGCCTTCTTCGGCAAGGTCGGCATCGATGGTGGGGTCAAGGGCGACCACCGCCTCGGCTGAGCCAGCACTGCCATAGGCACCCTTCGGCTTCACGGTCACGGCAATGTCGTCGCCACCCAGCGCGAAAGATTGGCCTTCGGCGGTCAGCGTGATGGTGCCGCCACTGACCAGGGTTTGCGCGTCCTGCTGCGGCAGGTCCGCCAGCGCAGACTTCAACAGCTTGATGTGCTGACCAAACTTCGGCCCCAGCTTCTTCCAGTTGGGCTGCACGCGATAATCCACAAACGCGGTCGCATCGCTGGCGAAGCGCACGGCGCGGACATTGACCTCGTCCTGCAGCAGGCCCAGCAGCGGGGTCAGGCCGTCTGCCTTGCTCTGGTCAGCCAGCACGATGTCGAGCGCGGCCAGGGGCTGGCGCGTCTTGATCTGCACCATGTTGCGCGCCTGCAGGCCAAGGGAGGCCAGGCGTCGGATCAAGTTCATACGCTCTTGCAGGCTGCGGTCGATGCTGGCGGCATCGGCTTGCGGCCAGCGGGTCATGTGGACGGAGGGCACGGCTGGCGCTGGGTTCAGCGCCCGATAGAGCGCTTCTGCCAGGAACGGCACGAATGGCGCGATCAGGCGGCTTAAGGTTTGCAGCACCTCATACAGGGTCCAGAGTGCGGCATCGGTGGCCGGCCCCTCGCCCCAGAACCGACGGCGGGAGCGGCGGACCCACCAGTTGGACAGCGCCTCGACAAAGTCTTGCACGGCACGGGCGGCCTCGTGGAACACATAGCGGTCCATCGCGGCTGTGGCGGTCAAGATCGTGCTGTCCAACTCACCCAGAATCCAGCGATCCAGATCCTCCCGCTCGGCCACGGCAGGGCGCGGTGTGGCGGCTGGATCGAAGCCCAGCAGATTGGCGTAGATGGTGAAGTAGCCGTAGACATTCTTCAGGCGGATCAGGAACTCGCGCTGCCCTTCGCGCAAGGCGCCAATCGACAGCCGGGTGTTCGACCACGGGCTGGAGACCGAGAACAGCCAGCGGAACGCGTCCGCCCCCAATGGGTCGAACGGGGCAACCAGCGCCACCTCGGCAGGATTGCCCAGGGCTGCGATATCAGCCGGGGCCAGATGCACGGTGTCGCGCACCTTCACATCGGCTTCCACGACCGCGAGCTTCAGGCCATGCCCGGCAACCGTCAGCCGTTCGTCCGCGCTGAGGTTGAGGTTCTGGACCAGCGCGCGCTTCATGCCAACTTGACCCGGCGCCAGCGACGCATCGGCCAGCACCTTCAGGCGCATCTCCCCGCGCAGCACCAGATCGGGCGGGGTATAGTTGCCCTTCGACTTCGATTCCTTGCTGCCCGCAGCATCACAGACATGGCCCAGAACCACGCAGTTGCGGAACGGCCGCGGCCACAGATCCGTCGGCAAGCCATACTTGGCAGCGGTTTCGGCATCGAACAACAGCGTGCCGATCATGTGCAGGCTGTAGAACCAGCCGCGCGTCTGGTCCACGGCTTCGGTGATGAAGTCAGCCGGGAAGGCGCGCTTGAACTCCTCGACATTCTTGTGCGGGAAGCCCCACTGCGCGAACGGCATCGCGCCACTGTCGAACCAGACGTCGATCACTTCCTTGACCCGGTGCATCGTGCCGCCGCATGTCGGGCAGGGCAGCGTGACCCGGTCGATCCAGGGGCGATGGACCTGCATGTCAGCATCGACCGAGGCGTCGAAGGCGTCTGGGTTGCGCGCGGTGATTTCGGCTGTGGAGGCAATTGCCTCCTCATGGTCGCAGCTGTCGCACTGCCAGATCGGCAGGGCGGTGCCCCAGAACCGCTCCCGCGACAGCGCCCAGTCGACATTGTTGCGCAAGAAGTCGCCGAAGCGGCCGTCCTGGATATGCTCGGGCACCCAGGCGATCGCCTGATTGTTGTGCAGGCTCTCGGCCTTCTTGCTGGTGGTGCGAATGAACCACGCAGGCCGCGCGTACTGCATCAAGGGGTCGCTGTCGGCGCGCCAGCAGAACGGATAATCGTGGCGATAGTTGCTGCGGGAGAACAACAGGCCGCGCGCCTCCAAATCCTTCAGGATCGGGCGATCGGCCTCCTTGAACATCAAGCCTTCCAGAAAGCCAGTGCCTGGATTGAACCGGCCATCGGGGGCCACCAATTGCAGCATGCCGAGGCCATTGGCCTTGGCCGCCTCAAAGTCATCCACGCCGAAGGCCGGGGCGACGTGGACGATGCCGGTGCCGCTGTCATCGGTGACGAACTCGGCCGCAATCACCCGGAAGCCATCGCCACCCTCAGGTGCCTGGAACGCGTAGGGGGCAGTGTAGCGCCTGCCGACCAGCTCGGCGCCGGACACCGTGCCAACCACGGTGCCGTCGGCCACTTGGGCGGCTTGCCGCTCGGCGATCACATGGCTGCGACCCCCGGCCTCCACGATCGCATAGGTGAGGGTGGGATTGACCGCGAGGGCCACGTTGGACGGCAGCGTCCACGGCGTGGTGGTCCAGGCAAGGAAGGTCAAATCGCCGCCGTCTTCCGGGAACCGGCACACCACCGAGGGGTCTTCCACGGTTTTATAGCCAAGGCCAACTTCGGCCGCCGACAGCGCGGTGCCACCCTGCGGCCACCACCACACCACCTTGTGACCGCGGTAGAGCAAGCCCTTGCGGTACAGCTCCGCAAGGCACCACCACACGCTTTCAACATAGGCGCGGTGGTAGGTGACGTATGCTTGGTCCAGATCCACCCAGAAGCCGATCCGGCGGGTCAGGTCTTCCCACTCCTTGGTGTACTGAAACACGCTGTCGCGGCAGGCATGGGCGAATTTCTCCAGCCCATAGGCCTCAATCGCGGCCTTGCCGTGGATGCCGAGGGTTTTCTCAACCTCCACCTCGACGGGCAAGCCGTGGGTGTCCCAGCCCGCGCGGCGCGCAACGCGATGTCCCTTCATCGCCCAGTAGCGACACACCAAATCCTTCACCACACGGGTCAGCACATGCCCATTGTGCGGCGTGCCATTGGCCGTGGGCGGCCCCTCATAGAAGGTGAAGTCGGGCAGCCCCTCAGCCGCAGCGTGATCCAGGCTTTGCTGGTAGATGCGCTCCTCATCCCAGAACGCCAGGATGTCCGCTTCCAGCGCGAGCGTGGGCTTCAGATCAGCAAACCGGTTCGACATGGGGCAGGCTCAGCCAGAAACAGCGATGCAAGGGCGCGCACAGTAGGGACAAGCGCGCCCCGGCTCAAGGGTGGGTGTGGGGGGTGCCAGCTCGGGACCGCGCACTGCGGTCTGCGGCTGTCATGAGCAAGCCGCCCTGCCCTGATTGTCGCCTCAATGATACTGTACAAACCTTGTGCTATCCTCGCGCGCAGCAGTGGGTTGGCTCCGAGTCCGGACTGGAGACGCCTCAATGAGCGATGACATCATTCAGGTTGGCGCGCCTCTGCCGCGGATTGCGGAAGCCGTGGCGTTGGCGGAGCGGCAGGTGCGGATTACTTGGGCGACGGGGGAGGCGGTCACCCTTGACCTTGCCCCCGTCCTCCACAGCCGCCGCGTCTACCGACCCTTGCGTGAGGACGACGCCCTCTTCCGCAGCGTGCGGGTGAGCCAGTACGGCAATGCGATTGAGTGGAGCGACGAGCTTGACCTCTCCGCCGTCTGGTTGGCGCGGCTGCCGTCGATCAGCTTTGGCAACGCTGATTTCCGCCGCGCGATGGATACGTTGGGGATGACGCTGGACGGCATGGCCGAGGCGCTGGAGGTCTCGCGCCGCCGGGTTGCCGGGTGGCGGAAGGACCAGCCGATCCCGCGGCACATCGGGCTTGCCACCCGCTATCTCGTGGAGCACCAGGGCAAAGCCTAACCGCCCCCCACCCCGCCCCGCTTGAGAAAGTCGACGAATGCGCGCAGGGGGGTTGGCATGTGGCGGCGGTTGGGGAAGTAGAGCCAGGGGCCGGTGAAGGGCTGCCACCATTCGGGCAGCACGGGCACCAGGCGGCCGTCGGCGAGGGGGGCAGTTAGGAAGGCTTCGAAGCTGGACACAATGCCAAGCCCGGCGATCGCGGCCGCCAGTTGCAGGTCGATGGTGGAGGAGGCAAGCGGGCCCTGGGGTTGGATGCGCACCACCTCGCCGTCGCGCTCAAACTCCCAGGCCGGTTCGACGCCGCTGGCAAAGCGGTGGGTCAGGCAGGCGTGGTTGACGAGGTCGCGCGGGTGGGTGGGGGTGCCGTGGCGGGCCAGATAGGCCGGGGCAGCGGCGGTGGCAAAGCGCTGGTGGCGGGGGCCAAGGGGCACCGCGATCATGTCGCGCTCCAACCGCTCCTCATAGCGCACACCGGCGTCAAAGCCCGCGGCCACCACATCCAGGAAGCGATTGTCCTCGCTCACCTCCAGCCGAATGCCGGGGTATTCGGCTAGAAACGCCGCGGCAATCGGCGGCAGCACCACACGCGCCACGATGCCCGGCACATTCAGCCGCAAGGTCCCGGTCGGGCTGTCGCGCCACGCGTTGAGGGCATCCAACGCCTCGTCCAGCGCCCCAAACGCGGGTCCCAGCCGCATGATCAGGCTGGCACCGGCATCGGTCGGCGTGACGCTGCGGGTGGTGCGATTGAGCAGGCGCAGCCCCACCTGGCTCTCCAGGCGGCGCACGGCGTCGCTGAGGGTGGAGGCCGATTGGCCCAACCGCTCGGCCGCCCCGCGAAAGCCGCGCGCCTCGGCCACTGCTAGGAAGACCTGCAAATCCTCCAATGAGATGCGCGCCATCACTGCCGCCTCCGGTTTCGCCATTGTCCGGTTCATCGGACAGGTCGTTGGGATAAAGCCAGATTATCGAACACAGGGCGAGGCGGGATACTGCTGCCACCACCTGCTTGGTTTGGAGACGAGGCAATGATCACGCGCACTCTTGGCACCACGGGTCCCCGTGTTGGTGCCCTCGGCCTTGGCTGCATGGGCATGAGCGACCTGTATGGCCCGACCGACCGTCCGGCTGCCCTCGCCACCCTCAGCGCGGCGGTTGACGCCGGCATCACCCTGTTCGACACCGGCGATTTCTATGGCATGGGCGCCAATGAACTGCTGCTGCAGGAGGCGCTGGCGGCGGTCCCGCGCGAGCGTGTCTGCCTGAGCGTCAAGTTCGGGGCGCTGCGCGATCCGGCAGGCGTATGGCTTGGCATGGATGGTCGCCCGCAGGCCGTAAAGGCATTTGCTGCCTATTCGCTGAAACGCCTGGGCGTTGACTATATCGACATCTATCGCCCGGCCCGGCTGGACCCGAGCGTGCCGATTGAAGACACCATCGGCGCACTGGCGGAGCTGGTCTCGGCTGGCTATGTCCGCCACATCGGCCTGTCAGAGGTGGGGTCACACACCCTGGTTCGGGCAGCGGCTGTTCACCCGATTGTCGATCTGCAGATCGAGTACTCCCTGCTGTCGCGCGGCATCGAGGCGGACATTCTGCCCACTGCCCGGCGCTTGGGCATCGGCATTACGGCCTATGGCGTGCTGTCGCGCGGCTTGATCAGCGGGCATTGGCAGGCACAAAGCCTGCCACCGTCTGACTTCCGCGCCTGGAGCCCACGCTTCCAGGCCGGTGCTGTGGAGCAGAACCTGGCCTTGGTCGAGGCGTTGCGGGCAGTCGCGGCCGCGCAGGGGGTCAGCGTCGCCCAGTTGGCAATTGCCTGGGTGCTGGCCCAGGGCGAGGACATTGTCCCCCTGGTCGGCGCCCGCCGCCCCGACCGGCTGGCCGAGGCGCTGGGTGCCCTTAGCCTCACCCTGTCCGATCAGGATCGGACGGCGATCGAAGCCGCGATGCCCGCCGCGGCGGCCGTCGGCAGCCGCTACCCCGAGGCGATGATGGCGCATATGGACAGCGAGCGCGGCGGGCATTGACCGTTAGGCTGTGGTGATCACCGCCTCAATGGGGGTGGCACCGGCAATGGTTTGATAGACCACGCAATAGCGCTCGGTCAGTTTGTGCAACAGGGCGATCCGCTCCGCAGGCTCGGTGGTATCGAGGCTGAAGGTCAGGCGGATTGCTCTGAACCCAACCGGCGCGCCCTTATCCACCCCCAGCGTGCCGCGGAAGTCCAAATCCCCTTCCGCGCGCACCGTGCCGCCCGTCAGCGTGAACTCCAGCGCCGTCGCCACAGCCTTCAGCGTAACACCCGCGCAGGCGACCAAGGCCTCCAGCAGCATATCGCCGGAGCACGCAAGGCTGCCGGTGCCGCCGGTGGCGGGGTGCAAGCCTGCCTCCACCAGCGCGCGACCGGTGTCGACCTTGCAGGCGATGCCCTCCCCGCTCAAATCGCCCGTGGCGGCAAGGGTGACGATGGCGGCGTCTGGATCGGTCTTGTAGCGATCTTTCAGCGGCGCTTGCAGCGCCTTCAGAGTGGTTGCGTCCATCGGGGGGAGAAATCTCCAAAGGTTAGGGGCGGCAATCCTGCCAGACCAACGCGCGGCGTGTCACCCAAGCGACCACAGCATCGCTCAGCTTGCCCAGCACAGCGAACAACAGGATCGCTGCGACGATCAATTGCGGGCGCCCGGCCTGCTGACCATCGGTCAGCAGATAGCCCAACCCTTCAGACGCCCCCATCAACTCGGCCGCGACCACAAACATCCAGCCGAGCCCCAACCCACCGCGCAGGCCCGTCAACCACGCTGGCAGGACCGACGGCAGCAGGATGCCGACGGTCAGTCGCCAGCCGCGCACGCCAAAAGCCTGTCCCAGCTCAATCAAGCCACGATCCACCCGCGGCAGACCCGCCGCCAGCGCCAAATAGATCGGGAAAAAGCAGCCGAGGGCAATCAAGGCAACCTTGGATGCCTCGAAAATCCCAAGCCACAAGATGAACAGCGGCACCCAGGCAATCGACGGAATCGCACGCAGGGCCTGCAGGGTCGGGTCCAGCAAGCGGAACGCCACCGGCACCGTGCCGGTGAGGATGCCCAAGAGCGTGGCCGCCACGGCTCCGATCAGAAAGCCAGCCGCGACCCGCGCCGTTGTGGCGATCAGGTGGGTCACCAACTCCCCCGATTGCCACAGCAAGTGAAGCTCGGCACCGATCTGGCTCGGGATCGGCAGCAGGCGGTGCTGCCACACGCCCGTGCGCGCCAACGCCTCGATGCCGCAGGCGAGCAGGGCTGGCACCACCAGCCCGACGGCGAGGGTGATCACCCAGGGGGGCACGCGTCCCGTCGCGGCGATGCCGGGACGGGACGCTGGCCGCGCGGCAGACAAGCCACCGGCGGCCAGCGTCGCCTCGCTCATCGCTGCGCCAGCCGGGCCGTCCAGGCCGGTTGGATCAAAGCAGCCACTGTTGCAGCAACGTCTACCTGCGGCTCGATGACGCCCACCTGTTGCAGTGCGAGGCCAGCAGCCTGAATGGTTTCCACCACGGCGGCATCCAGGCGCGGATTGCTCAGGTCGGTCCGGGTCAATTGCCGGTCGGCGACAGCGGCGTCGATGCGGGCAGCGCGGGCCAGCAGATCCGCCAAGCGCTTCGGATCGGCAACTGCGCGGCGGCGGGCTTCTTCATAGGCGGCTATCACAGCCTCGACTGCCGCTGGATGGCGGGTGGCGATGCTGTCGGAGGCCAGCAACGTGCCATAGGTGTTCCAGTCCGGACGACGGAAGACCAGCCCTGCGCCATCTTCCAACTCCGCCCGCGCCATCAGCGGGTCCAGTCCAGCCCAGGCATCGACCTGACCCGCCGCCAGTGCTGCGCGGCCATCGGCGTGCTGCAACAGCACAAGGCGCACATCGCGCTCGGTCAAGCCAACGCTGGCCAGCGCGCGCACCAGAAAGATGTGCGGATCGGTGCCGCGGGTGACGGCGATCCGGCGGCCGCGCAAATCCTCCGGCGTCCGGATACCTGTGGCCGGACGGGCGACCAGGGCCGTCCACTCTGGCTTGGAGTAGACATAGACAGCGCGTACCGGGTTGCCATTGATCCGCGCCAGCAGCGCAGCCGCACCAGCCGTGGAGCCAAAATCCAACGAGCCAGCGTTCAGGAACTCCAACGCCTTGTTGGACCCGGCAGACTGCACCCAGCGCACCGTGGTGCCGCTCAGCCGCTGCTCCAGAAGGCGATCCTCTTTCAAGATCAGGCTGACGGGGTTGTAGGTCGCCCAGTCGATCTTGATCTCGGTCGGGGTCTGCGCCGTGGCCGACTGGGCCAGGCTGAGGACGGCGCTGCCAACGAGGGCAAGGCCGAAAAGGAAGGTTCTACGCATGGGATGCCGCTCCCCAAGACGGCAGGGGCACGGCCCATCCATGCCCGCGGTCTTGTGCCTCTGGGGTAACCCTTAGGGTTGGCAGGGCCAATGGTGGTTCGGTTGACGGCTGGGCAAACGCTGTTTGCGCGTCACAGCTTTCGCGCCGCCTGGGCCACCAGGAGATCGCTCATGCGCTGGGCCAAGCTGGTCATATCAAACACAGAGCTTGTGGCCGCCCGCTCTCGCAGCGAGAGACGAAGCGCCGTCAAGCGCTCGGGCTGGCCCGCCAGGGCAATCGCCATCGCCACATAGTCATTGACTGTGCTGGTGACCAAGTCCGGCTCGCCAATCGCCCGGAGCAGAGTTCCTGACTGCCGTTCCACGAAACCCGGCCCCTCCAGCGTGAGAATCGGCACGCTCTGTGCGAGCGCGTCAAAAGAGGTCAGACCGCCAACAAATGGAAAAGAATCAAGTATCAAATCGACAGCACTGTACCGTCCGAAAAAAACCTCATCGGAACCCCCAGTATCAAATATCACACGGTCCATTGGTACTCGTGCCTGCTGCAAACGCGCCTCGAGTGCTTGCCGTTCGACTGGGCGGACCAGGGCTTCATTCACAATGAGCAGCAAGGCAGACGGCAGTGCCTGCAGGATTTGGCTCCAGGCATGAGCGCAGGCTTGCGAGATTTTGCTGGGGCGGTTGAAACTGCCGAAGGTGATGTGACCCGCGCTGATGATCGGGCCGGGTCCCGCGGCCGAGTAGCGCGGCATCAAGCGGCAACTGCTGGCCGTGCCCTCCAAATCCAGTACTGGTTCTGCGTACCAGACTCTGTCCTGCTGCGGGATCAAGTTGAGATCAGCGATCTGACCATCAATCATACCACTGCCAAACGTTAGATGGGTGTGGATCCATGCAAGCTGTCGCTGCGTGGTCCGTGCCGCCAAGAGCCGCCACGGCATCGAGGGCACGACTCCATCCAAATAGACAAGCACGTCTAGACCGAGGACGCGAAGATGATGTTCGCCCGCACTTTCATCACCAATGGCATGAACACAATCAACACCCAGCCAATCCTTATCCACAACTGCCTCAGCAGTGAGCGTGAGTGCGTGGACTTCAAGACGATCCCGGTCCAAGCCACGCAGGACGTCGCGGATACCCCGGTCGGCATAGGCAGTGCCCGCCAGCACGCCACCGATGAACCCAACCGCGATTTTCCGGCGTGGCCGCACCCGAGCCAGCCGCGGAGTGCGCGCGGCACAGTAGGGGCGCACGCACGCAGCCGCGAACCGGTCCATGATGGCGCGCTGACGCGACACCAACGGGTTGGTGGAATGCATGATGGCGTGGGCGCCGGCCAGCAGCCATGTGGCCCGGTGCTCCTCCGGTACCCAGTGCTCCGGGATGGCCTCAACCAACAGGCCCACAGTGTCGTAATCCTGATTGGCGACACTGGCTGCCATGTGATTGTAGGCCGCCACGGCAATGCTGATGTGGTTCTCCGGCGATGCGGTGTGCGCGCGCTCCAGCAACTCCGCAAGGTCGGTCATGCCAATTCGCTCCACGCCAGCAACGGCTGACGCACCCAATAGGGCGAAGCGAAGCGCAGCTCCAGGCTCCGCCTCGACTGCGTCATCTCCTCGGTCAGGTGTGTGCGATGCAAAACAGTTCCAATGAATATCAAGACATCGCCCGGCTCAAACCTTGGCACGATCAACCCATTGGCCGCCTCTAACTGTTGTGCAACCGCGTCCAGAACCACGCCGGTTTCGAACGTCGCCGTCTCCGTCACGCGGGTTGGCACAATGTCCCGACTGCGATCTGGGATCAGAGCCAATGATGGCGCGCTGACTCCACAAGAATCAAGGGGAACCCAAACATTGAACAGCGGTTGAAAGAATACAAACGCGTCTTGGTGGAAGGCGAGCGTCAGGAAGTCTCGCTTGGTCTCGTCATCCGGGACGACATGACGACCATGGGACGTTGCCGCGTCTGGGCCCGCAAGACCAAACTTAGCCAGAATCCCCCGAATGCGTGGGGTCACCAGCGCCTCAATCTGAGGCTTGGTCAGATCCTGGGCCGGGTTCACAAACCGTCGATCCGCATCTGTCTCGAACAGAACGCGCCGGGTTTCTGCAATAACAGCCTGCGGTATCGCCTGCCGAAGCACGACGAACCCATGGGATTGAAGTGACAGACTGGCACGCACAATGTCGTGAGGTGCATCAAGATTTGGCGGGATATCCCATGCACTGTTCGGCTCGGCGGTGACCGGCACCAACTCCGTCATCAGCACCCGCATCAGCTGGCGACGCCGACTCACCTGATCGGCAAAGCTGCCGATCTTGACTGCAATTTCGTCATAGGCATGCTCAATGGCGCCGATTACCCCGACATGGGTTCTCAATCGATCCAGGAACAACAGCGCAAGTGGCTCGACTTGATATTGCGCCAACCACAGTGCCAAGTCATATATCGCTTCCCAAACCGGCAATTCCCCACGTGCGGCTAATATCTTTGCTGCCATGAATAAATGTGGTGCCGTTCCACGCCAAATCTCAGCCAGATTCTTCCATGAAACTGCAGCTGGATCAAATTGCCCGTACTTCAGAAAGCTTTCGGATGTCACAACACTGAGGTTAACAATCCGATCATAGGTCTCTTGTGGAGCATACTCCAAAAGGGAAACTGCAAAGACATTGGCAACATCCCCCGCAGCAACACCGAGCGCTGCCTCGGCGAGCGCCAAGCGGGCCTCGCCACCCTGTGGCTGTAACAAAAAGCCGATGCAGGCATGGATCAACGCAGCAACCGACTCTTGCGACAGCCCATCCACTGGCTGGTCTGGTCCTGTTGCCTCATTGGTCCCAGCTCCGAGGCCAAAACAAGCGGCTATCTGCGGACAGGCCGTCAGGACCGACACAAGGTCATCAACTGCAGTGGGGCTGCGCGCCAGCAAATGCGGATCCTGTGACAGACGAGACTGAATATCTCGCTGAGCCAACTCGTTGAGTGTGTTGGAGCCTAGGGTCTGCGCGCCAATCATCTGTGCCACCTTTGACCTCGTAACCGATGAAGCCCAAGGCAACCGGCCCGGACTGACTAAATCATTCCACCTGGGAGCTTGACACCAGAGTCTGACAGTCCACTAGACTTGATGACGCTGACACCTTTTGGGTTAGGCTCCCCGTCCTCGACAAGATGACATCCGCCGGACACTCCCTAACCCCGCTGAAGACAGGCAGCCACGCTCGACGCGCGTGCCGGTCTCACCGCGGAGCACAGGTCGCTGCGGTGCGCGGAGCATTGCCCGGCGCTCGTCGCTTCGTTTGAGGACTGCAGCCACGCGCTTCACGGCCCCAGACCTCGCGGTCACCACCCCGCGCAGTCGTTCGGTGACCAAACACTACGAGAGAACCGAAAGACAACGCAATGCCAGCCACCGGCACGCCCCAACCCGACCCCATTGCAACGGCTAACCCTACGGCCAGCGCGCAACGATCCCGACAGCGTGGCCGGTTCGGTCCACGTCGACGTCTGCAGCTGATCATCTGACGCGGAGACAACACGGAACATTGGCACCAGATTGCAGTCATGGATTGGCTAAACTTCAAAATTGCCCACTCTATGGAGTTATAGTGCGTCCCGTAGCTCTAGACAATATTCAAGGATTCAATGATCCAGCTTGGCTTCACAAATCTCAATTCAAGACTTCGGCGGCGTTCGACCATTGAAGATGTGAGATGGGTCCGGTGCGGTACGGTTCCAAGAAACAGCAAGACATCACCCGCGCGAAAGACCGGTGCAACGCTTGTAGTTTCCTGGTATTCGGACGAAAAGCTTGGATCTTGAATTGCAAAATTCTCGAAACTATCCCGATCCACTCGGCGCGTCGCGAAAATCTGCCGCGTCGATTCCGGAACAATCGACAATCCCGGTGCCGTCTCTCCACAATCATCCAACGGAACCCACATATTGATAAGCGGCTGGTAAAACACCGCAGAATCCTGGTGATATGTCGTTGTCAATAAATCTTCTGCCGTCAGGTTGTTCGGAAAAATCTGGCGACCATGGGACGTCCCGCCGTCCGGGCCAATTAAATTGAGCTGCCGCATGGTTGAGGCAATCGATTCTGGCACTAGCCCGACGATTACTTCCCGCGGCAAATCTTCTGCTGGTTTGAAAAACCGGCGTTCTGGATTTTCTGCGAAGACGTGCGCTCTCACCTGGGCTATAATCGCTGGATCAATCAAGCCTCGTATCAGTGCCACCCCATGAGCGCGGAGTGCATCTATCAATTGGCTCGGTGATGTCTGCGCAGCATTTAAATCCCAGTCCGCGCAAACATCGCCTTCTGGCGGCAGCAGCGCCAACATCTCTGCCTGCATCTTACGGACACGGCGCTCGACTTGGTTCGTCCACTGTTCGGCTCGCGCCAAACACTCATCATACGCCTGTTCTGCGATACCTGCAGAAGGTACCATCTCTGCAATATGCTCAAACACAATCATTGCCAGTCGATTGTGGGACTGATAGGCAAAACACTGGCCGATGTCGAACAGCCCCTGCCATGCGGCATCCGGGCAAGCCGTTGCCTGGATCTTTTGATAGAAGAATGTTCCCGCTGAGGTTGCGCGATAGGCTTCTGCCTGATGCAAAAGGCTGACCGCCAGACCTCCTGCATTGTGGTGGCGTATCTTGCTGCGATTCTCTAGGGCGATGATTTGCGTCATGCGCTCGCGCAGAGGGCCATCTTCAATCCTATCACTGGCGGCTCTTGCGAAAATCACTGCGGCATCGAACGCACCGGAATGCGCAGCCGCTTCCGCCATCAATGCCTGGACGGACACGCCCTCAGGCTGAGCGGCAAGGGCGTGGCAGGCAGCGAGCAAGGCCCCCGTCGGATCCCCGTGGCTGAGACGAGCAGTAACAACGCTCAACCACAGCTGTTGCTGATTGACTGGCGGCAAGTATTTGCAATAAAGCTCAAATGTTTCTGGCTCTCTCGATAATAATTTGTCCGTTTCTAACAATTCTTGCGCGGCTGCTAGTGCAATTGCCTGAATAGCCTGAAAGAAATCAGGCATCTCTATCCAAGTATTTAGCGGCACCGAACTGACCCATACCATTGCTTCTTGGCGTTGACCAAGATTGAACAACTCAACTGCACGGTTTACGGTTTCAAGCACTTTTGCCACCATCCAGTACAGCTGTTGCCGCCGGAAACAATAGCGCAGAACCGAAAGACACCGCAATGGCAGCTGCCAACACGCCCTACCCTTCGGGACGGGACGCGACTGAGTCTCGCGCCTGAGCCACGCGTTCCACAAACCGCCGCAGCACAGCGATGCCAGCCTCGGGGTCATCGCGCCAGACGCCATGGCCGCACCCGTCCATCAACACCAGTTCGGTTGGCGCGTTGACCAGCGCTGCCGCGATCTCGCGTGAGCATTCGTGGGGCGTCACTGGGTCCGCCAAGCCACCCAACACCAGGGTTGGACAACGCACCCGGGCCAAATCAGCCCGAAAATCCATGCGCGCCATTTCCCCGTTGGGGCCGCTGAAGTGGCGCAGCACCTCGGGCTTCAGGCGCCCACGACTGCGCAAAAACGGGTCGGCCGATGCCCGCGGATTGTAGCAGGTCATGGCAACGCGCATGTAGGCGTCGCGATCGGCATCGGTCATGCGCGTCCAGAACGCTTCCGCCACCGCGCGCACTGCGGGTCCACCCACCTCCTCAAATCGACGCAACACCAGCGCCAAATCCCAGCGCGCTGTGGTGGAGGAGAAGATCACGGCCAGCGGATGGTCCGGGTGGCGGGTGGCATAGGCTTGGGCGACCATGCCACCAAAGGATTGGCCCAGCACAATTGGTCGCACAATGCCAAGCGCATCACAGAAGGCGCGAACATCGTCAGCCCACTGGTTGAGAGTCCAATGGCTGGGATCGCTGCCGCCAGAGCGTCCCTGGCCGCGATGATCCAGATAGACGATCTGACAGAGGTCGCGCAGCGGCTCCATCACAGGCTTGAAGCCCGTGTGGTCGAACCCAGGACCGCCATGCAGCAGCAACAGCGTGGGGCGCTCGCGCATCCCAGGCCCATCGGGCACCAGCACGGGTCCATCGACGTCAAACCACAGGGTCGTTCCATTCACACTGATCTGCATGTGCGGCCTCCTGCCCGCAATGCTGGCGGTCGCACGCGACATTTCGCAAGAGGCGATCCCGCACCCTTAGAATTCCGATTGCAGCCGCGCGCACCTTTTGTCTAATGGCCGCAGCGGGGCGGTGCTTCGTCGGTTGGGGAGCCGACGGCTGCGGTATGAACAAGGCCGACGCAGCGCGCCCGATCTGGAGGAGGACTTCATGGTCAAGCGTTTGGCAGTCAGCGCCATGGCGGCACTGGCTTTTATGGGATTGGCGGCCCCGGCTGCCGCCCAGCGCACACAGTTGACAATCGGCGTCTCGCAGTTTCCGCCGAACTTCCACCCGTCGATTGAACCGACTGTCGCCAAGAGCTACGCGCTGAACATCGCGCGCCGCCCGTTCACCGCCTATGACCACGACTGGAAGGTCGCGTGCTTCTCCTGCACCGAGGTTCCCTCGTTGGAGAATGGTCGCGCCAAGGTGGTCACCCGCGCCGACGGCAGCCGCGGCATGGAAGTGCGCTTCACCCTGCGCGATGACATGCTGTGGGGCGACGGCGTGCCGATGACCTCGAAGGACATCGCCTTCACGCACGAAGTTGGCCGCAATCCAGCTATGGGCTTCAACAATCCCGAGCTATTCGACAACATCGAACGCATCGAGGTTGTTGATGACAAGACCGTGGTCATGCACCTGAAGCGCGTGCGCTACGACTTCGACCACCTCTGGGACTTCCAGATCATTCCGGAGCATATCGAAGGCCCGGTCTATCGTGCCCTCGCCTCACCATCGGAATATGGCCGCCAGACGGCGTTCAACCGCGCCCCCACCACGGCCGGGCTGTACAATGGTCCGTACCTGGTGAGCGAGTTCCAGGCTGGCCAGTACATCGTTTACACCCGCAACCCGCACTGGAAGGGTATGCGCCCGCAGTTCGACCGGGTGATTCTGCGCACCATCGAAAACACGGCCGTGCTGCAGCAGAACCTGCTGTCTGGCGATATTGACTTCGTCTCTGGTGAGTTGGGGTTGACCCTCGACCAGGGTCTGGAGATGGCCAAGCGCAATGCTGACCGCTTTAACTTTGTGTTCGAACCCGGTCTGATCTACGAACACATCGACCTCAACATGGACAACCCGATCCTGAAGGATCGCCGCGTGCGCTATGCGCTGCTGCACGCCATCAACCGGGATCAATTGTCTGAGCGGTTGTTCGAAGGCCGCCAGCCGGTTGCGCATTCCTGGGTCAACCCGCGCGACCGTGGCTTCCACCAAGGCATCAAGCGCTTTGCCAATGACCCAGCGCTTGCCCGTCGCCTGTTGGACGAGGCTGGCTGGCGTCCGGGGCCGGGTGGCGTGCGTGTGAAGGATGGCCAGCGTCTGACGTTGGAATTTGCCACCACGGCCGGCAACCGGATTCGCGAATTGGTGCAGCAGGCGCTGCAAAGCCAATGGCGCGATGTTGGCGTCGACGTTGTGATCAAGAACGAACCCGCGCGCACCTTCTTCGGCCAGACCATGCGCCAGCGCACCTATTCCGGCCTTGCGATGTATGCGTGGTCGTCCTCGCCGGAAAGCCCGCCGGTGGTTACGCTGCGGTCTGACAACATCCCGACACAAGCGAACGGCTTCTCTGGGTCCAACTATCCCGGCTTCAGCAATGCCCGGATGGATGAGTTGATCAACCTGACTCTGCAGGAACTGGACGGCGAAAAGCGCAAGGGCTACTGGGCGGAGATGCAAAACATCTATGCCGATGAGCTGCCGGTGCTGCCGCTCTACTTCCGTGCTGACGTATTCGTGATTCCGAAGTGGCTGACCGGAGTTCGCCCGACTGGTCACTTCATGTCCACCACTCTGTTCATCGAGCAATGGCGTGCCAACTGACACAGCTCTGCTTGAGGTTCAGGATCTGACTGTCACCTTTGCGACCGACCGGGGGCCACTCCCGGCGGTCGCGGGGCTGACCTACCAGCTCGCCGCCGGTCGCACCTTGGGTGTGGTCGGCGAAAGCGGTTGCGGCAAATCCATGACTGCGCTGGCGGTGATGGGCTTGGTGCCGTCCAGCGGGCAGGTTCGCGGCAGCATCCGCTTTGCCGGAGAAACCCTGACCGACAAGAGCGATGCCGCGTTGCGCGCAATCCGCGGCAACCGCATTGCCATGATCTTTCAAGAGCCGATGACCGCGCTGAACCCCGTGATTGCCATTGGCGATCAGATTGGTGAAGCGTTGGTGCTGCATCGCGACATGGCCCCGAAAGAGGCGTTTCAGCGGGCGGTGGATTTGTTGGATGAGGTTGGCATTCCCTCACCCGCGCGCCGGGCGGCCGACTATCCACACCAATTGTCAGGTGGCATGCGCCAGCGCGCGATGATCGCGATGGCTCTCGCCTGCCAGCCCGATCTGTTGATCGCCGATGAGCCAACCACGGCACTGGACGTCACCATCCAGGCGCAAATCCTGGAATTGATGCTGGAGCTGCAGGACAGCCGTGGCATGGCGATCCAGTTCATCAGCCACAATCTGGGCGTGATCTCGGAATTGGCGGACGACATCATCGTCATGTATGCCGGGCGGATTGTGGAGCGCACAGACGCTGCCACATTGTTCCGCACCCCACGCCACCCCTACACCCGCGGTTTGATCGCCACGCTGCCAGAGATTGGGCGCCGGGTTGATCGCCTTCCCGTGATTCCCGGCGGCGTGCCAGACCTTGCCCGCCCCTTCCCCGGCTGCCGGTTTCTTGACCGCTGCCCGCTTGCCACGGCCGATTGCCGTTCCGCCCAACCGCCGTTGCAGGCTGTCGCATCTGGCCATGATGTTGCGTGCTTCCATGCTGATGCTTGACCTCCCGGTGCGACACCAGCCTCACCGCCGTCGCTGGGGCCTGGAATGGGGAGCCCGAAACCATGCCGCTTGATGCCGCCCCCACTGCTACCCTGCTGTCGGCCACAGGCTTGTCGATCACCTTCGATATGGGGGTGGGCGGATTGCTGGCCCGGCTGACCGGCGCCAAGCGGCAGCAATTGCGCGCTGTTAACGCCGTCGATTTGACCATCGCCAGCGGCGAGACCTTAGCCTTGGTTGGGGAGAGCGGCTGCGGCAAAACCACACTCGGCCGGGCGGTGGTGGGCCTGTATCGCCCAACCGCTGGCACCATATCCTGGCAGGGGACCGACATCACCGACCTTGCCAGCCCTGCGCGCAAATCGTCGCGCCGGGAAATTCAGATGATCTTTCAAGACCCCTACGGTTCCCTCAATCCGCGCTTGCCGGTGTCTGAGGTGCTGAAGGAGCCTTTGCGCATCCACGGCATCGGCAATGCAGCGGAGCAGGACGCACGCGCGCGCACCCTGATCCAGCAAGTGGGCCTGCCGGTGGATGCGCTCAACCGCTACCCGCACCAGTTCTCGGGAGGGCAGCGCCAGCGCATCGCCATTGCGCGCGCGCTTGGGCCAATGCCAAAGCTGATTGTCGCCGACGAACCGCTCTCCGCGCTGGACGTCTCGATTCAGTCCCAGATCCTCAATCTGATGGCGGATCTGAGGACCCAGCACCAATTGAGCTACCTGCTCATCTCCCACGACCTTGGGGCCGTCAACCATCTGGCCGACCGCGTGGCGGTGATGTATCTCGGGCGTATTGTCGAGATCGGGCCGCGGGATGACCTGTTCTCTCGGCCAGCCCACCCTTACACCCAGGCGCTGGTGGAGGCGATCCCGCGTGTCGGCCAGGGCAAGCGGCGGCGCGGTCGGTCGATTTCGGGCGATGTGCCAAGCCCGATCAATCCGCCAACTGGCTGCGCATTTCATCCGCGCTGCCCGAAGGCGCAAGACATCTGCAAGTCCGACTTGCCTGCCTTGACCGCGCTGGGCGATCTCTCGCACCACGCAGCAGCCTGTCACTTTCCGGAGCGCCAGCCATGACCCGCTATCTGGTCTCGCGGCTGATCGAAAGCGTGCTTGTCCTGTTGGTGATGTCGGCGATCATCTATGGGCTGATCGGCTTGATGCCAGGCGACCCAATCGACTTGATGGCCGCCAGCAACCCAACCTTCACCGCGGCCGATGTGGAGCGCCTGCGCGCGCTGTACGGGTTGGACACGCCCCTTTGGCAACGGTATCTCAACTGGCTGTGGTCTGCGCTGCATCTGGACTTCGGCTATAGTCGCCAAACACAAACCCCGGCACTGACTGTGATGATGCCCGCCCTGCAGCACACGCTGGTGCTGGCTGGGCTGGCGTTTCTGTTGGCGGTAACCTTGGCCCTGACATTGGGGGTGATTGCGGCGCTGAAGCAACGCACGGGCATCGACAGCGTGATCAACTTCTTCGCCTTTGCTGGCATCTCCGTGCCAGTATTCTGGTGTGCGCTGATGCTGATCATTGTGTTCGCAGTCCAACTCAAATGGCTACCAGCCTCTGGTATGTATACCATCGGTGCGCCGCGGGAGTTTTGGGATACGGCCCGTTACATGGTTTTGCCGGTGATCACCTTGACTCTGGCCTATACTGGTGGCTTCACGCGGTACACCCGCTCCTCGATGGTGGAGGTGCTGCGCATGGACTATATCCGCACCGCCCGTGCCAAGGGCGTACCACCGCGCCGGATGGTGATTCGGCACGCCTTGCGCAATGCGTTGATTCCGGTCGTGACGGTGATGGCGCTGTCTTTCGGCACGCTGTTGTCGGGTGCGCTGATCACGGAGACTATGTTTGCCCAGCGCGGCCTCGGCAAGCTGATCTACGACAGCATCCTAAACAATGACTACAACATGGCGCTGATGTGCCTGTTGTTTGCCACCGCGGTAACCTTGTTGTGCAATCTTGTGGCCGACCTCTGCTATGCTTGGCTTGATCCAAGGATCTCAATCCGATGACTGATGCTGTGCTCGACAGCTCCGTTCCCGATGCTGGCCGCTCAGTGTGGGCGCTGCGCTGGCAGCGCCTGCGGGGCAATCGACCGGCGATGGCGGGTCTTTTGGTGCTGGTGCTGCTGGTTGCCTTCAGCTTCTCCGCCCCGCTGTGGGAATGGGTGCTGGGCATCGACAGTCTGCGCGCGGATCTGTTCAACCGCTTTGCTGAACCCGGCGGCAAGCATTTGCTGGGAACCGACGAAGCCGGTCGCGATGTGCTGATCCGGCTGATGTATGGCGGCCAGGTCTCGCTGATGGTTGGCTTGACGGCCGCGGTGTCGGCCGCGGCCCTGGGCACACTGATTGGGATCACGGCCGGTTACTACGGTGGCATGGTCGATAAGGTGTTGATGCGCATCACCGATGGCGTGATCGCGCTGCCACTGCTGCCCTTGCTGATCGTGTTTGCCGCGATTGACCTGCGCAAGCTGGGCTTCGGTGGTGATTTCGCGGTAACGCCAGACGCTGCGTTCTGGCGTATCGTCGTCATCATCACCATTGTGCAGTGGACCACCGTGGCCCGCTTGGTCCGCGCCTCCACGCTGGCGGTGCTGCAGCGGGAGTATGTCATGGCCGCCCAGGTGCAAGGTGCCCCGGCCCGACACATCATGCTTGTTCACATCCTGCCCAATGCGATCTCACCGATCATTGTCGCCTGTACGCTCGCGATGGGGCAGATCATCTTGTTTGAGAGTGTGTTGAGCTTCCTGGGCCTTGGCATTCAGCCACCCACGGCCAGCTGGGGAAACATGCTGACCAATGCCCAGGAGATGATCCAGCAAGCACCAGCCCTTGCCTTCTACCCTGGTATCTTGATCTTCGTGACCGTGATCGCCGTCAACTTCTTCGGCGACGGGCTTCAGGAGGCCTTCGACCCCCGCTCGGAGCCGCGCTGACCCCAGTGCCTACACAGCCTCTGCCGGGAACCGCTCCGGTGGGGCGCGCATCAACGGCAGCGCTGCAACAAGGGCAAGGTGGCGCGGGCTGCGCGTCGCTGCCAGCAATGGCTGCAGGCTGGACACTGCGTCGGCCAACGCCTCCGGCACGCTGGCGGTATCGAGAATGCGGGCCAGAAACAAGGCGGCCAGCGTGTCGCCTGAGCCGTCAAAGCGCAGCCCCAGACGCGGCGTGCGCACGCGCCACGCCTCCGTCGCCGTCACGGCCAGCGTGTCGATGGCCTCTGCCGGTGTATCGCTGCCGATGTGGCTGGTTACCACCACCACTGTCGGCCCGCGAGCGATCACTTGCCGTGCCGCGCGGACGGCAGCAACCGTGTCGGCGGGCACGCCAGTACCGGTGAGGTGCCCCAGCTCAAAGGCGTTGGGGGTGGCAATATCGGCGAGCGGCAACAGCTCGCCTGCGATGGCTTCCGGCACACCGGGGCGGACGAACACGCCGCCAGCACCATTCTCCAGCACATCCCCAATCACGGGATCGCACAGGTAGACCGCGCCGCGTTTGGCCGCCCGCACCCCGCGCACTGCCTGGATCACTGCCTGGGCGCTGCCCTTCTCCCCCAGATAGCCGGACAGCACAGCCGCTGCTTCGGCAAACACGCCCAACGCCTCCAGCCCTGTGACCAGCGCTGTGACCTCCGCGGCAGGCACGACGCGGCCTGCAACCCGTCCATGACCGGGATGGTTGGAGAAGCAGACGGTGTCGACACACCACGCCTCATGCCCAAAGGCCGGTAGCACGACACGCGCGACCGAATTGCCGACATAGCCATAGGTGACAGCAGATTGCAGGGAGAGGACGGGCATGACGGTCCCAACAGGAAAACGAGGTGCGGCGAGTGTGGCAGCACCGGCGCTTGCCACAACAGTGCCGTTCTCAGCCCCGTGCTCTGGACCAGTTGATCAATTGATGAGCTTGCATCGGTCGGGTCAAAAACTCTTGTCCGACCAAGCCTCGCAGAAGGCGGAGGGTTGGGTGAAGCGCTTGGCGTCCTTGCGCTGAATGTTCTTCGGCACGCAGCAGCGGCCATAGCCGCCATCCTGTGCCCATTGTATCGCATTGCGGGTCGGTACAACTTCCAGTGTCAGCGCCTCCGGTGGAACCCACCAGCGGCAGTTGCCGCAGGAGCGCGGCGTCGCCGTCTTGACCTCCTCCGTTACTTCAACGGTGAGGGCATCCCAGATGCGACCGAACAATCCCAAGGTCGTTCCCCTGCACGCGTCCTGACAGGCTTGCTGGGGCGAAAGAGTACAAAACTTGCGCGCCGTGTCCAACCTTCGAGGCGCATAGATCGAATGATCTAGGCAAAAAACGACCGGGGGCCGTTGCCAACCCCCGGTCGCCGTCTCGCCGTCCGCTGCGGGCGGTCAGTTCCGTGGCGCAGCCGATGGTGCTGTCAGACCATTGGTTCCACCGAAATATCGGAAGAAGTCATGATCTGGAGATAGCACCATGGTTGTATCACCATTGCCCAATGCTTCGCGATAGGCCTGCATGGAGCGATAGAAGGAGAAGAACTCCGGATTGCGTCCAAACGCCTCGGCATAGATGCGAATGGCTTGGGCATCCCCTTCACCGCGTGCCACTTGCGCCTCCCGCTGGGCTTCGGCCAGCAGCACGGTCCGCTCACGCTCAGCGGCGGAGCGGATGCGCTGGGCGGCCTCTTGACCTTGCGCGCGGAATTCCCGCGCCTCGCGCTCACGTTCAGAGCGCATGCGGTCGAACACCGAGCTGGAGGTTTCCTGTGGCAAGTCAGCCCGGCGCAAGCGGACATCAACGATTTCAATGCCGAACCGGCGCGAGCCCTCGTTCACCTCGGCCTGGATTTCGGACATGATCCGATCACGCTCCGGCGACAACAGCGCGGAGAGCGTGTAGCCACCCAGCACACGACGCATTGAGCTGTTGATGATGCCGTTCAACCGACCGCGCGCGTTCACCTCATTGTTCACCGTTTGGTAAAAGATCAACGGTTCAACAATGCGATACCGCGCATAGCTGTCCGCGACCAACCGGCTTTGGTCAACCAGGATGATGCTTTCCGGCGGCGGATCGACATCCAGCATCCGGCTATCATAGGTGATCACCTGCTGGACAAACGGCACTTTGAACTTCAGGCCGGGGTCCTTGATCACCCGCCGCGGTTCACCGAATTGCAGCACCAGCGCTTGCTGGGTTTGCTCCACCACGAACAACGACTGGCTGACCAGCACGACGGCGGCGACGGCGGCGACAAGACCGCCAAGAACGATTGGCTTCATGTCAGCGGGTCTCCGTGCTTTGCGGCTGGGATTGCGCTGGCGGCTGGGCCGGGCGCTGAACGATGGCTGGCAGCGGCAGGTAGGGCACCACACCTGGGCCGTTGCCACCTTCTGCGCGATCCAGCAACACCTTCTGGGACGAGCGCAGCACCTGCTCCATCGTCTCCAGATACAAGCGCCGCGAGGTCACGTCGGGGGAGACCGTGTAGGCATCCAACACCGAGATGAACCGGCGCGCTTCACCGGTGGCGCGGGCCACCACCTCTTCGCGATAGGCCTGCGCCTCTTGCAGCAACCGCTCGGCTTCGCCGCGGGCGCGCGGCAGAATGTCGTTGCGGTAGGCATCGGCCTGGTTGCGCAACCGTTCGCGGTCCGCGCGGGCGCGCTGGACTTCGTTGAAGGCATCGACCACCGGTCCGGGCGGATCCACAGCCTGCAACTGCACCTGCCGAATTTCGATCCCGGCTCGGTAGCTATCCATCAATTCCTGCAGAACGCGCAGGCTGTCTGCTTCGATCCGGCCACGGCCCTCGTTGAAGGCCACTTGGATCGGCGTCTGCCCAACCCGTTCACGCAGCACAGATTCGGCCGAGATGCGGACCAGTTGCTCGGGCTCGCGAATGTTGAACAGATAGTCACGCGCGTTGTTGATGCGCCACAGCACGGTGAAACCGATGTCGACGATGTTCTGGTCGCCGGTCAGCATGGTGCGCTCTTCGGCGACCTCGCGCTGGCTGACCTGACGGGCGCCATCGGTTGAGCCAGCAGTGCGAAAGCCAATCTCAATGCGGTTTTCGCGCGTTACGGCCGGCAGGATCACCCGCTCAATCGGCGCTGGCAGGTGATAGTTCAGACCGGGCTGCGTGGTCCGGCTGTACTCTCCAAAGCGCAGCACAATGCCCTGCTGGTCTGGATTGACGCGATAAAAACCAGTCGCGAGCCACAGGCCGACACCAATCACGCCCAGCACGGCCAGTCCGCGCAACGAGCCCATGCCGCCGGGCATCATGCCGCGCAGCCGATCCTGGCCACGGCGAATCAAATCATCGAGGTTCGGAGGCTGCGGGCCGCCACCACCGAATGGGCCGCCGCCGCCCGGTCGCCCACCCCAGGGGCTGCCGCCGTTGCCGCCGCCGCCACCCCAGGGGCCACCGCCCCCGCCACTGTTCTGCCAAGGCATTGCTTGTCCTTCCCTTGTGCCAATCCCTGTGCCGAACCCCCAGCGCTGGGCGTTCGAGCCGATCCGTCTCCACACCCCTCGCGCATCGACGCGCGGAACTCTATATCGACTGAACCGGTCTGGCGTCTGCCGCCGTTGGAACGCGGTCCCGGTCGCCTCAGGTCGACAGCCGACGTGTTCGTTCGGATATCGGATCAAATGAAGGGAATTCAAGGATGACCGACACAGCCTCGCCGTCTGGCGCCATCTCCGGCACCCCCCTCGAAGCCGCTGTGCGTGGGGCGCTGGCCCGCGTGATGGACCCAGATCGCGGCCAGGACATTGTCTCCTTGGGCATGGTACAGGGTTTGGTGGTGCGCGACGGCCATGTTGGTTTCTCGATTGAGGTAGACCCTGCACGCGGCCCAAAGTTAGAGCCGTTGCGCCAAGCGGCTGAGTCGGCTGTCCACGCGCTGCCGGGTGTGCTGTCGGTGACAGCCGTCTTGACAGCGGAATCCTCCGGCAAGGCCGCACCGGCGAAACCGACGGGCGGGGCTGGCCCGTCGAAAGCACTGGTGCCAGGTGTCTCCTTCATTGTGGCGGTTGCATCGGGCAAGGGCGGGGTTGGCAAGTCCACCACGGCGATCAACCTCGCCATGGGCCTGGCCGTCAAAGGCTTGAAGGTTGGCCTGCTGGATGCCGACATCTACGGCCCCTCCATGCCACGGATGATGGGCTTGGCTGGCCGCCCGGACACCAAGGATGGCAAGCTGCTGATTCCGAAAAAGAATCACGGTGTTTCGTGCATGTCGATCGGCTTCCTGGTGCCGGAAGACAGCCCGATGATCTGGCGTGGGCCGATGGTGATGTCCGCCATCGAGCAGATGTTGGGTCAGGTGGATTGGGGCACGCTGGACATTCTGATCATCGACATGCCGCCGGGCACCGGCGACGCGCAATTGACCCTGTCCCAACGCGTCCCACTGTCCGGGGCCGTGATCGTCTCCACCCCGCAAGACATCGCCCTGTTGGACGCCCGCAAGGGCCTCAATATGTTCCGCAAGGTGGAGGTGCCGGTGCTCGGCATCGTGGAGAACATGAGCTACTTTCTCTGCCCGAACTGCGGGCACCGGTCGGAGATTTTCGCCCATGGCGGTGCCCGGCGTGAGGCGGGCACGCTGGGCGTGGACTTCCTGGCCGAAATCCCCCTCGACCCCGTGATCCGCGAAACCAGCGACGGCGGCCACCCGATCGTCATCTCCCGGCCCGACAGCCCGCACGCCGCCGCCTACCGCGGCTTGGCCGACGCCGTGTGGGCCAAGGTGAGTGGCGAAGGTGCCCGGCGCGCGGGGCCAAAAATCACCATCGCGTAACTTGATCGATACTTGACGAAGCGGCGAGGCGTACGGTTTCCTCTGGGTATGGAACCCACCGAAACCAGCAGAATAGCCGAACGCCTCGCCCTTTTGGAGCAGGTGTGGACCGATCCAGCGGGTACCCGCCCGGAATTGGTTGAGCCAGAGTTGACCGCGCTCACAGCGGAGGTGGTGGCTGTGATTGCCGAACGCGGCAGCCCGACCTGGGAGCAAGACCTGGAGGCGCTGGCCCACGCCAGTGGCCGCTTGTGGCACCGTCTGCCGCCCGGCGCTGACCAGAGCGAGGTCCATTGGCACGGGCATCTGGACGCCATCGCCCAGATGCTCGGTCTCGCCATCGACGCTCAAGCGGATGAAGCCGAGATCAAACGCGCCCTCGCCACCCCTGCGCTCGCCAAGATCTTGCAGGCGCTGGCAGAGGGGGACGCAGCACCAACCAACAGCGAACTGGCCGAGCGGTGCGGGCTCAGCGAAGAAACCGTGTCCCGTAGGCTGAAAGACGCGCGAGACTGTGGGCTGGTGATCACCGCCAAGCTGGGGCGCTTCAACCGCGCCACCCTCACGGGCACCGGTCGGTGGGCCGTCAACACGCTGCTGCGCCAGCCAGACGAGCGGGCGGTCAAGGCTAGCGAGACCCCGGTGGTGGCCTTCCGCCCCGCCTACCAAATGCAAACCGGCCCTGCCGCCAGTTTGCAGCCAGGGTTGGCAGCCCGTACCGCTGAACTTCCTCACGCCGCGGCGGCTTAAGCGATGTCGTCCCCCGTCGCCTCTCCAAAAATCGTCACCTTCTATTCTTACAAGGGTGGTGTCGGGCGTACGATGGCCCTGGCCAATACGGCACTGATCGCCGCAAAGGCTGGCAAGCGGGTCTTGGTGCTTGATTTTGATTTGGAGGCACCGGGCCTTAGCACCTATTTCCGGCTGTTCAGCGATGATCCAACGCGAACCCGACACCAAGGCGTGTTGGATCGGCTGTGGCAGCATGTCCACTACGTGTCCGACCCGGCGCGCACAGCCCAGGATGACCCGTTTCACGTCGCGGACCTAACCCTGTTGGGCCACCGCCTGTTGCTGAGCGATTTGGCGGTGGTGCCGCCCGGCTCGATTGATTTTATCCCCGCGGGCCTCAGCACGGACTATGGCGCAAAGCTGGAGGGATTTGATTGGCAACGCTTCTATCGGGACTTCGGCGGGGCGGAGGTGATCGCCCGCTGGAAGCGAGCGATGCTGTCAGGCCCGTGGGACCTTGTGCTGATCGACAGTCGCACCGGTGAAACCGAAGTGGCGGGCATCTGCACCCAAGCACTGGCCCAGCGGGTTGTCCTGTGCGTCACCCACAGCCAGCAGAATGTCGAAGGCTGCGGGCGCGTTGCTGCTGCCATCCGCAGCAGCGCGCCAGAGGTAGAGGTATGGCCGGTTGCCATGCGGGTGGAGCGCAACGGCACCGACCTTGCCACTGGTCGCCGCTATCTGCGCGACGAACTGGGCCCCTATGCCACTGTGCCCAGTGAGGATTGGTGGACTGAGGCAGAAATCGCCTATCAAGCCCGGCACGGCCAAGGCGAGCCGCTGCTGCTGCTGGAAGATGAGGTGCGCCAGCGCGGCACCCTGCTGCAAGATGTGCGTTGGTTGACCGAAGCGCTGCTAGGCGGGCCGCTCGCGGATGAAGCCCTCGCCCTGCCTGTTGCCGACCGTCGGCGCTTGGCGGAAGCAAACGGCCCCTTCAGCGATCCCCGCCTGCGCGAGTTGGAGGCAGGCACTGCCGCCCTGCCTCAAGTGCTGACCTGGGCCGAGAGCATCACTGCAGCCGGTGCGCCCGGCAGCCGCCGTCTGACCGCCGCTCTGCGTGGCCGCATTGCCGCATGGCTGCGCTCGCCGCCCAGCGAGTCCCCGGAGGATATCGACCGCCTGGCCCGCATCGCCTGGGATTGGCTGGACCCGGAGGCGCCAGAGGCCGACCTCACCGCCTTGCTGGCGCTGCCACGCGTGCTCTGGTCCACCAACCGCGCGGCGGCCACCCGCTTGGCGGACGCGTTGGCAACGCGCCTTACCGGCTGGATTGATGCCGAGGATGGGCGGTATGCGGTTGCGGTGGCGGGTGTTGTGGCGGCGATTGATACGCTGAGGCTGACGGCCCTTCCTCCTGCCCTCATTCTCACCCGCGCGCTGCATCCCGTGGCCGCTGCCAAAGCGTCCGCCAATCCATCGGACCTTGATCTACAGCGCACTCTGTCGGTCATCCTGGATCGGCTTGCCGACCAGTTGGTTGCTGTTGGGGATAGCGCGGGCGCCATGACCGCCGTCCGAGACTGCCTCGCCATCGCGCAACGCCTCGCTGCTGCTGACCCATCCAACACTGAATGGCAGCGAGACCTCGCCATCAGCCTCAACAAAATTGGCGAACGGCTCGCCGCAGAGGGCGATGGCGCGGGCGCCATCGCCGCCTTCCGCGAGAGCCTCGCCATCCGTGAACGCCTCGCTGCTGCTGACCCATCCAACACTGAATGGCAGCGAAGCCTCTCCATCAGCCTCGACAACATTGGCAAACGGCTCGCCGCAGAGGGTGATGGCGCGGGCGCCATGGCGGCCTTCCGCGAGAGCCTCGCCATCGCGCAACACCTCGCTGCCTCTGACCCATCCAACACCGAATGGCAGCGAGACCTCTCCATCAGCCTCGAGAACATTGGCAACCGGCTCGCCGCAGAGGGCGATGCCGCGGGCGCCATGGCTGCCTTCCGCGACAGCCTCGCCATCGCGCAACGCCTCGCTGCTGCTGACCCATCCAACACAGAATGGCAGCGAGACCTCGCCGTCAGCCTTGGGAGACTT
>RDXE01000058.1 GCA_004292755.1 Alphaproteobacteria bacterium | reverse complement strand
TCGCAGCAGAGATTGAGTCGCTCGAAGCCCTGTGGCTGGAGGCTGCCGAGGCCTTGGAAGCCGCAGGCGCCAAGTGAACTACCGCCACGCCTTCCACGCTGGCAATCATGCCGATGTTCTAAAGCACATCACTCTGCTGGCGGTGATCCGGCGGATGCAGGAAAAACCGGCTGGTGTGCAATTCCTAGACACACATGCGGGCAGCGGTGTGTATGATCTGCACGGCTCAGAAGCGAGCCGCACAGGAGAAGCTGCGGGCGGTGTCCTAGCCATCGCTGCAGCAGCGCCAGCGGACCTCAAAGATTACTTGGAGATCACGAGCCAACCCTCTGATCCAAAACACTATCCAGGTTCGCCAGAACTGATCCGTCGTTGCCTCCGCCAGGGGGATCGCCTGATCGCCTGTGACTTGCACCCGGAGGAACATCAAGCGCTGCGGCAGACCCTGGGCCGCGATGCCCGTGTCAGCGTGCACTTGCGCGATGGCTACGAGGCACTGGGCGCCTTCCTGCCTCCCCGCTTGAAGCGCAGCTTGGTATTGATTGATCCACCCTACGAATCCTCCGTTGAGGCGCAGCGCGTCGCTGCAGCGTTGCGCACAGCGTGGCTGCGGTTTCCAAGTGGTGTGTATCTGGTGTGGTACCCGATCACCGCTGCAGTGCGCACCCCACGCCTGCTGGCGGAGATCGCAGGCTCCGGCGTGCAGCGGGTGTTGCAGGTGTCAATGACCCTCGCGTCGGCGCCAACGGCGTTGGTTGGGTCTGGCGTGCTGATCGTCAATCCGCCCTGGCAACTGGAAGCAAGTCTTGGCCCGCAATTGGCGACTGCGGCCGCAGTGCTGGGCGGCACCGTCACCATCCACTGGTTGGTACCGGAGCCGACGGCCTAGCCGCCGCTCCGGCGCGACAGCACAGAGGCGCCGTTAGGCACCACTGAACAGGAAGTCCGTCGCAGACAGGCTGGTGACCCCGGCAAGCAACATCACTGTGCTGCCCACGGTCACTTGCAACCCACCATTCACGACCAAGAGTTGAGTGCTTGCGAAGTCGCCAAAGGATATCGCCAGCTTATCCTGTCCGACGGTGAAGTCAGCAATCACGTCGGTGGAGCCGTCGTCGGTCGACAGCACAAACCAGTCATTGCCTGCGCCACCCCACATTGTGTCGTCTCCGGCGCCGCCGTTGATGGTGTCGTCGCCATCATTGCCCAACAGCATATCGGCGCCGACATATCCGTTTATGGTGTCGTTGCCGCCGCAGCCGAACATGGTATCAGCACCGCCACCGCCCACCAACATATCATTGAAGACATCGCTTAACAGAGCGTCGCCGACAATCAAAACACCAACGGAACCTTGCGTGCCGATAGTGACGATATCTGCCCCCTCACCCGCGAAAATCACTTCTCCAGCGCCGTAGTGGGTGATGCTGTCATTGCCAGCGCCAGCGACGATACTGTCGGATTGACCGCTGCCATTGATCGTGTCGTCTCCGATGCCGCCGAAGATCAAATCCACTCCGGCTCCACCCGTCAGCACATCGGCACCGTTACCTCCATCAATGGTGTCAGCACCATCGCCACCGGTGATCGCATCACCACCCCCACCGCCAAAGATCAAATCATCCGCGACGGACCCGGCAACTGTGTGGGCCAGTATGTTGCTGGCGTCGATTTCGACAGCAACGGAGGGGCTGTCGGTGATCAAGATGCCTGCCGCTGGGTTCAGCCGTACATACTCCACGTTTGCAAACGCCACGCTGGATAGATCAGCAGGGCCGGTTATGCCGTGTAGTACAAGAATGTCCGTGCCACCTCCCAGATCAATATTGGTGAACTGACTCATCTGGGTATTCGCCAAGTACACAGTGTCATTGCCGCTGGTGCCTGCCAAAACTTCCAACGACGTTAACGTCGATGTTGTGAAATCGTAGGTACCTGAGCCCATCAGCAACAGCGTGTCGGTGTTAGCACCGCCGTCCCAAACCTCGCTGGAAGCCGTGTCACCCAACTGGACACCGATGGTATCGTTGCCCGCTTGGCCCAGCACGGAATCAACACCCAAGCCGCCACGCAGGCTGTCCCCACCATCGCCACCCAGCAGTGTGTCGTTGCCGCTGGCACCATCAATCGAGTCTGACGCGCCGCTGCCAACCAGCGATTCGTGGTTTGAGTAACCCTGGATCAGCACGCCAAACGCACCAGTCATGGCCGCGGCAGAGACAGTCGTGATGCCAATGTTGGCTCCGCCTGTCGGGATGACCGACGCGCTGTTCTGGGTAACCGTTGCAACCCCCGTCCCGCTCAACGAGACAGTGGAGACGCTGCCGTAACTGCCAGCCAGTGCCAGCGATGACCCAGTGATCGCGGCCGGAACAACCGGGGCCGCACGTGCGAGGTTCCCGCCGCTGATCGAAAACTCACCCAGCGGAATGGTGCCAGTCAGCGTGATGATTGCATCAGCAGTAGCGCCAATCGAGTCATTGATATAGACAAGAGTATTGCTACCGTCGTGTTTCACTTCGACCGAGTTTATGCTCATTGCAGTACCGTCGCCTGCAACAACAGAATTGAAAAATGTGGCAGAGCTATCGATAACATCGTCGATTGAGAAATCGGTGATCACATCACCATTAAAATCGACAACGTTGCCAGCAAAGAAAATATCAGCACCGGCACCACCAGTCATGGTGTCGTTGTTTTCACCGCCATCGATGGTGTCTGCACCATCACCACCTGACAAAGAATCACTGCCGAATATCCCAAGCAGCCAATTATTGCCAACGCTGCCGATCAAGGTATCATTGCCATTGGCCCCCAACACCGTGATTGGTGTTGCGTAACTGGTCGGCAGGGTGATCGCGACACCTGTGCCTGCCGACGTTTGGATCTGTTCAATCGATGTTAACGTCTTTCCGGTAAAGTCGGCACCACCATCTGAAATGACGAGCCAATCAGCACCGGTTCCACCTTGGATTGTGGAAACACCAGCTGCTTGCGCCGAGGTCAGCGTCAACGTCATGCCACCCGAGGGGTGGGCTTGAAGGCGTTCCACGCTTACCAAGGATAGGTTTGTGATGGACAGCGCGCCGGTTGTGATTTGCTCAAGAGTATCGTCGCCCGCCCCACCATCAAACACGTCACCGATCAAAGACTCACCAGAGAACACTTGCGCCACGTCATTACCGGTGCCGCCGACCAAACTGTCGGCACCGTTACCACCCAATAGAGTATTGTTGCCAGCACCGCCGACCAAGGTGTCGTTGCCGTTGTTACCCCACAAACTATCCGCGCCCGCTCCACCAACAACGGAGTCCGCGCTCGTCGACCCAGAAACTGTGACCGCACTACTATAGGATACGGGGAGCCGAAGACTGGTACCCGCTGAAAACTGAAACGACTCGATGCTGCTGATCGAAATAGAACTCCAGTCAAAGCTGCCAGCGGTACTAAATATTAAAGCTTGAGTTCCGGTGCTACCGGTGACATTTGACAAACCACCGAAAAACGCCAAGCCTCCAGTCACTGTGCTATCTGCACCGACGACAAACAAAGTCTCGATCCCAGTTAATGAAACCGAGTTTGCCCAGAAATCGTAAAGTCCCGAACCGGTAAGCTCAAGCCGATCTAGACCGGCACCTCCATCGGCGGACTCACCCGCAGTGATGTCAGCTACCGAGTTAAAGCGGATTGTATCATCACCAATCCCGCCGACCACAGTGTCCTGACCGCTATCACCGGCCAGCCAGTCATTGCCATCATTGCCGTTCAGCAAGTCATTTCCAGCACCACCGCTGGCATTGTCGGCGTTCACCGAGCCGGTGAAAACATCATTGCCCGGTGTGCTTGAGGGCCCAGGACTCCAGCTCAATTGATGCGCCCAATCCCGCGGGGTGATCCTGGACGCGAGGTCAGCACCCGGTGTGCCAACGTCAAGCTCCCAGTCCTGGGGTTGCTGGCCATCCAGCACCCGACTGGCCGCAGCCACCGGAACACCAGTCAAGGCGGCCAGCAGCGTGACCAGACGTTGCCCCTCGTCCCCTGCACCGGCTTCACAGGCTAGAATCTGGATGGTGGCGCCCGGCGCCAAGTGTGACCGCCACTGCGCCAAGGCATGGCCGTGATCCAACGCTGTGGACGCATCTAGCCCTGTGCCCAGCCGGACAACACCTGGCGCGCCGTGGGCAATGATCACCAGACGGTCAACAGCAGACTGGTTGGCCAGAATCGCGCGGACGGCTGGAATCGCCGGTTCCGTGGGCAGGACAACGGCGATTGGGGTTCCACGCGACAGTCCAGCCAGCAGCCCCGCCCGATCAGCCACATGGCTATCGATCACGACCACGGTGCGCATCAGCTTCGCCATCATCTCAAAACCCCAATTTCTACAACCGCCAATACGGCATGCCGAGCGGACCATGTCACGACTTGGGCAAGGCGAGAAGCCAGTCTCTCAATCTACGCTGTTTGGCTTAGACGCAACCACAGAGCCCCAGCGCCGCGCCAGCGGCTGCATCGCAAGCGGCACGAGATAGATGGGGAGTTGAGCCACGGCGACGTACACCAGATAGTCAGCCGGGGCGGCCGCTCCCAATCCCGCCAGCACAAGGCCGAGGTTGCGATTGCCGGTCAATAGGGCAAGCGTCAGCGCCCGTCGTCCACCGCACCAGCGCCAACACAGCAGGGCGGCCAGCGTCCCCCACGCCACTGCGGCCATCACACCGCCAAGGGCAAGGCCCGCCACCTGCCAGGGATTGGCAAGCGCCATCGCCACCACGCCATCCATGATCGCCACGGCGAACAACAGCATCACCACCACAGTCAGTCCACCAACCTCAGCGGCGTGGCGCTGCACCCGCGCCCCCATGAGCCGCTTGATGCCCCAGGCGAGCAGGGCCGCACCACCAATCACGGCTGCCAAGCGGACCCCCATCGCCAGTGCATCGAAGGCGACCCGGACCCCACCCAGCATCTCGATCAGGGGCGGCAAGGTCATCGGCACCAGCGCTGTCGCCAGCACGGTGGTGACCAGCGCGAAGGCACCATCAAGCCCAATCATCACTGCCATCACCGGTGCCGAGCCAATCGGCGGTGCGGCCGCCTGCAACACCAACGGAATCGCCAGCCAGGACGGCAACAGACCAGACAAGGCAGCAATGACCAGTGGGCACACGCACAGAATAGCGACAGCGGTTGCAATCACCGGCAGCGGGCGGGCCATAGCCGCGACAATCTCGCGCCATTCGATGCGCAGAAAGCTTGCCAGCGTCAGCAAAAAGATCAGTGGCGTCACACCGGGGCGGAGCAGCGCGGCAAGGTCTTGCCAGACCACCCCGACCACCAATCCGAAGGGCAACGCGCGCGGCGCCTGTCGGTTAAGCCACGCGAGCATCCAGGTCCCCCATCGGAATTGTCTTTGCTGGTGGTGATGCTATATCCCGCACCGCATCATCGGGGCGGAGGATTGTGCATGTCTGTTACCGTGTTCGGCGCAGGCGCGATTGGCGGCATTTTGGCGGCACGGGCAGCAGCGGCAGGGGATGATGTGGCAGTGGTGGCGCGTGGTGCGCATCTGGCTGCCATCCAGACCCGTGGCCTGCGGTTCATCAGCGGACCCGCTGAGGCGCGCGTGGAAGACTTCACGGTCCACCCGCGCGCAACCGACCGACCGGACACCCTGGGTCCCCAGGACCTCGTGATCATCACCCTCAAAGGCCATCAGATCCCTGGCGCTGCCGCTGCGATCGCCAGCCTGTGCGGGCCACGCACCCGCGTGGTCTATGCGATCAATGGCATTCCCTGGTGGTACTTCCACGGCGATACCGGACCCTTGGCGGCCAGTGGTCGGCTGCCACGGCTGGACCCGGCTGGTGATCTCGCCCGCTTGGTGGGGGCGGAACGCTCCATCGGCTGCGTGGTTTACCAAGCCGCTGAAGTCACGGCACCAGGGGAGATCACGTATACGCCCGGCAACAACCGCTTTGCCATTGGGGAGCCTAATGGCGCCCTGTCGAGCGATCTTGCATCGCTGACCGAGCGGTGGCAGCGCCACGGCTGGCAGGTGGACCCCCTGCCGCGCATCCGCGACGCGATCTGGACCAAGCTGCTGGGCAATGTCTCCTACAATCCAATCAGCGTGCTAACCCAAGCCACTATGGCCGACATGGGCGGGCACCGGGGTGTGCTGGAGGTGGTGCGGCGGGTGATGCAGGAATGCCGCGACGTCGCCGAAGCGCTGGGCGCCAGCATTGAGGTGAACATCGACCAACGGCTGTACACAGCCTCAAAGCTCGGGGCGTTCCGCACCTCCATGTTGCAGGACTTTGACCGCAACCGCCCGCTGGAACTGGACGGCATTGTCGCCGCCGTCTCTGACCTCGGCCAGATCACCGGGGTTGCCACCCCGACCATCGATACCGTGCTGGCTTTGACCAGCCTTAGAGCGCAAACGGCGGGATGTCTCGCCGGATAACTGGCTCCAAGGCAGCCGCCAGGGCCAACAAACGGCGATCCTGCATCGGCGCTGCCATCAAGGACAGCCCGACAGGTGCCGCTCCTGGCTGGTGGCAGGGCAGAGAGATGGCGCAGCCATCCAGCAGATTGGCGACCGAGGTGTTGCGCAACAGCAGCGCATTGGCGCGCAGGAACTCCGCATCATCCGTCGCGATGGAGGCGAGCGAGGGCGCAATGATCGGCGTGGTCGGCAGCACCACAGCATCAAACGCGCCGAAGGTTTGCCACAGACGTTCCGTCACGAGGGTGCGCAGGCTGATCGCATCCAGATAGTCGGCGGCCGTCATCGTTGCGCCGCGCTCGATCCGGGTGCGCACCCGCGGATCATACTTCTCCGGCATGTAGGACATCAGCGGGCGATGCCAATGCCACGCCTCGGCTGCCGCAAAGCCGCCCTTGGCATTGACCGCCATCAGATCGCCGAGCAAGGGAACATTCGCTTCCACAACTTTGACGCCATGGGAGGACAGGCGCCACAGGGCCGCCTCGAAGGCCTTGGCAACATCGGCATCCAGGTCTTCCAACACCAGTGTGCGCGGCAGCACCAACCGCAGCCCCTGGGTTGGAATACTCTCCGGGTAGTAGTAGCGCTCGCCCGCCAACACAGCATCCAGCCGCGCGCAGCAATCGACGGTCCACGCAATCGGACCAATCGAATCAAGCGTGGTGGACAATGGCAAGCACCCATCGCGTGGCACCCGCCGGGCGGTTGGCTTGAAGCCAACCAGACCGCACAGCGCCGCCGGAATGCGCACCGAGCCGCCAGTGTCCGTCCCGATCGCACCAAGACCAAACCCGTCTGACACCGACACCGCAGCACCCGACGAGGAGCCACCCGGCACCCGGCCCGTGTCCCGATCCCAGGGATTGAGGGGCGTGCCATAGTGCGGGTTCCACCCGATGCCGGAATAGGCGAACTCAACCATGTTGGTCCGCCCGATGATCGCAGCGCCAGCGCCGCGCAAGCGCGCGACGATCTCCGCATCGCGGGCAGCCGGCGGGGCATCGGCCAGCACGACCGATCCTGCGCGCGTTGCTTCACCTGCAACATCGAACAAGTCCTTGATGGTGATCGGCACGCCGCCTAAGGGGCCGGGATCAACGCCAACGGCACGGCGCTGATCGGCTGCCTCAGCTGCTGCCCGTGCCGCGGCCTCATAGACCCCCAGCATGGTGGTCTTGCCCTGACCCAACGGGTCAGCGATCCGAGCCAGCGAGCGATCCACAAGATCGGCAGCGCGATGGCGGCCGCCCAACAGGTCGTCAACGACCGCGCCGATAGTGTCAGCCATTCAGAACCCGCCACGCAAAACCAGTGCCTGCACCGAACGGTACGATGAATGCACCACCGGCCTCAATGCGCTCTGCTATGTCAGTGGGACCGCGCTCCAGGGTCAAGGTGCGGTCATTGACCGGCAGGCGATAGAAGGCCGGGCCAAAGCGGCTGGCAAAACCCTCCAATCGGGGGAGCTTTGCCTCCTCATCAAACACTTGCGCGTAGGCCTCCATGGCTGCGGGGGCTGAGAAGATGCCAGCGCAGCCACAGGCGGCCTCCTTGGCGTGGGTCGGATGGGGGGCTGAATCCGTGCCCAGAAAAAACTTCGGATTGCCGGAAACCGCGGCCCGCCGCAGCTCCAACCGGTGGGTTTCGCGCTTGGCGACCGGCAGACAGTACAGGTGCGGACGGATGCCGCCCTCAAACAGCGCATTGCGGTTGATAATCAAGTGATGCGCCGTGATGGTCGCTGCGATGGTCGGACCAGACTGCTCCACAAACGCCACGGCCTCGGCTGTGGTGATGTGCTCCAGCACGATGCGCAGGGTTGGCAGCGCCTCGGTCAGCGGGCGCAGCACACGCTGTATGAACACCGCCTCCCGATCAAAGATATCGACGTGACGGTCGGTCACCTCGCCATGGACCAGCAGCGGCATGCCGATGGTCGCCATCCGCTCCAGCACCGGCTGGATCGCCTGGATCGCACTGACCCCGTGGGCGGAATTGGTGGTGGCATGGGCTGGGTAAAGCTTGGCTGCCACCCACACGCCAGCCTCGAAACCACGGGCGACCTCATCGGGATCGATGCCGTCGGTCAGGTAGCAGGTCATCAAGGGCTGAAAGCTCACACCGGGCGGGACCGCGGCGAGAATCCGGTCACGATACGCGATTGCTGCCGCCACCGTGGTCACCGGCGGCACAAGGTTCGGCATGATGATTGCGCGCGCGAACTGCCGCGCTGTGTACGGCACCACGGCCTGCATCATCGCACCATCGCGCACGTGCACATGCCAATCATCCGGCATCGGAATGCTCAAGCGATCCATGGCGGGGCTCCGTGTCAGGTTGGCGTCGGCGCGACAAGCAGCTTGCGGCGGCGCAAGACCCCAACAAGCGCTGAGGGGAGGTGCGGAACAAGCGCAGAAACCGCAATCCTCAATGCCAATCGCCCTTAGTGCCCGTCTCCTGCACTGGCACGGGCAACAAGCACCCCGCCAATCAAGACCAGCGCAATGCCAGCAAGGCGCAGCGGTCCGATCCCCTCCCCCAGCCACCACCATGCCGCGATGGTGGCAGAGGCAAGCGACAGGCCAATGCCAATGGGATAGGCGGTGGACAAGGGATTGCGGGCAATCGCCGCCAGCCACAGCGCCATTCCCGCCAGATAGACAGCGAACCATCCGCCCAGCACTGCCCAGGACCAGACCTCAAACCGTGCCAACACGCCTGCTGCGGCGGCCAGCTTGATTTGGGTCAGGCCAATGGCGGTCAACGCCGCGCTGACCAGATAGAGCGCTGCGTCGATCACCCAGACAACCCGATGGCAATCACCCCGGCTGCAATCACCGCCATACCAACCAGCTTCTGCCGGCTCAGCCGTTCGCGAAACACGAGGCGCGCGATCAGTGCCGCCATTGCGATGTTGGAGGCAACTGCCACCGGCACCATTACCGACAGATCGCTGTCTTGCAGCAACACATACAACAACCCAAAGCTGGCAAGCAGAGCCCCTCCGCCACCGCCCGCCCGCACTAGGGCTGGCAACCATTGCCGGGCTTGCGCGCGCGCGATTGCGGCTTTCGCCAATCCGGCTGAGCTGGTGCCCGCGAGCGAGTACAGCAGGTAGAGCGGCAGATCGGTCAGTTGAACCATGCCCTGGGGCTAGCAGCCCCGCTGAAAAAAATCATCCACTGGGTCTTGAGATTGCCAAAGTTTAACTTACCGGGTCAGGTGCTGCTCGCCATCGTATGGCCTAGCCGGTGACGGAGGCCCAGATGACGCGCCCCGCCGCCAGCCGGTCCAGGCAGGAACCTCGACCGTTCGGTGCAGTGGGGAGACAATCGTGACCACCTCGGACCTGAAGCTCGTGCGCACTCAGCCGGTCGACATTCAACCGAAGCTGGAGGCCCAGACCGCGCTGGAGCCCTTGTACTTTGCGCGCCCTGCCGCCCAGTATCAGGCCTTCAAGACTGAGATCGACGCTGCCATCCAGCGTGTGCTGGAGGGGCAGGTGTACATTCTTGGTCCAGAGGTGAAGGCATTTGAGGCCGAGTTTGCGGCGTGGTGCGGCAGCCAACATGGCATTGGTGTCGCCAATGGCACCGACGCCATTCATCTGGCCCTGCGCGCGCTCAACATCGGGGCGGGGGATGAGGTGATCACCACTGCACACACCGCAGTGGCGACTGTTGCGGCGATCGAAATGGCTGGGGCGACGCCGGTGTTTGCCGACATCGATGCCGAGCGTTATGGCCTTGACCCGGAAAGTGTGGCGCGGGCGATTTCGCCCCGCACCCGGGCGATTGTCGCCGTGCATCTGTATGGTCACCCGGTCGACCTTGGGCCACTGTTGGATCTTGCGACCCGTCACAGTCTGCACCTGATCGAAGATTGTGCCCAGGCCCATGGTGCGCTCTGGAATGGTCATAAGGTTGGCTCGGTTGGCGTGGTCGGCTGCTTCAGCCTCTACCCAACCAAGAATCTTGGCGGGATCGGGGATGGTGGGATCGTCATCACGGCTGACCCAGCACTGGCTGATCGCTTGCGCCAACTGCGCCAATATGGCTGGGTGCGTCCGCAGCATGCCGAGATGCCGGGCTGGAACAGCCGTCTAGATGAGTTGCAGGCCGCCATTCTGCGCGTGAAGCTGCGCCATCTGGATGCCACAACCGCCCGCCGGCGGGAGATTGCCCGACGTTACACCCAGGCCTTGGCCGATCTGCCGCTGGTCCTGCCGGGTGACGCGCCCGGTTGTGCCCATGTCTACCACCTGTATGTGCTGCGCTCGCCAGAGCGGGAGGCATTGCGCGCCCACCTCGCCAGCCGCGGCATCCATGCGGGCTTGCACTATGCCGAACCGGTCCACGTGCAACCGGCCTATCGCGACCGATTCCCCTGCTCCCTACCCGTGACGGAGCGGATCGTCCACGACATCCTCAGCCTGCCGATGTACCCCGAACTGTCGGATCAGGATGTCGACCGCGTAATCGACGGCATCCGCGGCTTCTACCGCATGGCCTTGGCCGCCGAGTAAGCCCTCACGCAGCTGCCGAGCCCGCCGACGCTGGGGACCCAGTGTCGGCGGGCTTTTTTGTGCGATGATGGTGTGCCTGCCCCCTACACCGCGTCGGTTTCGCGCAGCGTGCGATCATCACGGGCCAGGCGACCGCGGACAACGTGACGAACGGTGGATTGCGGACGCTGGTTGATGGTGAGGAACAACCGGCCAAGATACTCGCCAATCACGCCCAGCATCAGGAGCTGGACACCAGCCACCACCAACAGAATCGCGATGGTGGAGGCCCAGCCGGTGGGCGGCGTGCCGAATAGAACCTCGATCAGCACGATGATCAGAGCCAGGAAGCCAACCGCCCCCATCGCAAGACCGAGGAGAGTGGCCGCGCGCAACGGGATGGCGGAGAAGTTGAGCGCCATTGACATGAACAGCCGGAACAGGCGCGCGAGTGTATAGTTGGACTGCCCCTCCGCCCGCGGCAGATGGCGCACCTTCAACGTGCCGATGCGCTGCGTCACCTGCAAAATCAAACCGTCGACATAGGGAAACGGGCCGGTGTTGCGGGTGATCTCGCGCGCCACAAAGGCGCTCATGCATCGGAAGCTGGAGAGATAGAGACCTTTCGGCTTGTCCATCAGCACCCCCGCCACCCAGTTGGTCAGGCGGGAGCCGAGGTTGCGCCAGCTCTCATGCTCCTTGGTCTCGTAGTAGGAATAGACGACGTCATAGCCGCCGTCGCGTGCATGCTCAAACAGGCGCTGCACCTCTTCCGGTGGGTTTTGCAGGTCATCATCCATGGTGACGATATAGGCGCCACGGGCGTGGCGCAGGCCGCTCATCACGGCATTGTGCTCGCCGTAGTTGCGGGCGTGCTCGACAACCGTAATCGGCAGCTTGCCCTCCTCCGCAAGGGCGAGGCAGACCGCAAGGCTGTCATCGGGGCTGCCGTCATAGGTCAGCACCACTTCCATCTGGTTGGCGATGGGCAGGGAGGCCAAGGCCTCAACCACTCGCCCGATGGTGCGCGCACCGTTGTAGACTGGGATCACCACCGACAGCGCGTAATCAGACATGCCCTACCTTCTCCGCCACGACCAGAACCGAGCCACCGTAGGGCAGATTCACCCCCTTGCCCACCAGCCACGCCTCGGTCAGCACAACCCGGCGGAACAACGCCTCAATCGGCGCGGGGTAAAGGTGAACGTCGCTATCGCCGCTGCTGGACCGGCTCAACAGGCGGTGAACCGCCATCAGCGGAAACAGCCCCGTGTTCCAATAGCCGCCACGACTGACCCGCAAGCCATGCTCCGCCAGCGACTGCCGGGCCCGACCCACCGTGTAGCGCCGTGCCGTGTGCACCCGGCGGTCATGGGTTGAATACATCCAGTCATAGGCGGGCAGGTTCAAAATGACATGGCCACCTGGTGCCAGCACCCGCGCGATGTCGGCCAAAGCAGCCGCCTGATCGACAGAGCGGTGGCACAGCACATCGCACGATACCACAGCCTCAAACTGCCCGGATGCAAATGGCAGTGCGTTGATCGACGCTGCCACCAGGGGAATCGCAGCTTTGCGACGCGACCACGCGACCGCGGCGTCGTCAAAATCAAAGCCGGTGAGCCGCAGGTCGGGCCGACGCTCGGCAATCCGGGCCAGCAGACCCCCAGTGCCGCAGCCGGCATCCAACACCCGCGCCCCAGGGCGAAGCGACAGGCCGTCGATCAGCGTCAGCACCATCTGATGCAAGCCTTGGTACCACCACATCTGGGCCTCAACGGCCGCCATCTTCTCGTATTCGCGCGCGTCCATCGGGGTCAGGCCACCATCGAAGCCGAGGAGCGGTAGGCGCGAAACTCCTCGAAATCGCGGATGTAATCGGCGGCCTCGTAGGGTCGGTCGCACAGCACCATCAGCACCGCATCAGGGTCGAGATAATGCTGTTCCCCCCAGATGCCCGGCGGCAGCAGCACGCCCAGGTTGGGGCTGTCCAGCAACACCCGGCACACGGCATCAGGACGCTCTGGATCAGCCAGCGCGGTGACTTCCACCCGGCCATGGACGGCGACCAGGAACTGCGAACAGCGCCGGTGCGCGTGGCGCCCACCAACAATGCCTGCCTCCATCGCGCTGACGGTGAACACCCGCGCAATGGGTAGGGGGTAGTCTGGCCCTGGCCCCTCGATGGCGACCAAGCGGCGCCCGGCTGCTTCCCGCAGGGGAAAGCTCAGGACCCGAACATCCTCCAGCGACGACAAGGGGGATGACCCCAGAGGCGGGTAGGCAGTGGGAACGGCCATGGTCAGGACCTCCTGTCCTGGTCAACTCCGCGGCAGTTCGTCGCCGCGCTTGCCGATGGTGCTAGCACAATCTCGCCTGACAACCACGTTACCTGACGGAGAGGCTGGCATTGCGCCGACTTAAGAATTTGTAATCTCCTGCTCATGCGTTCGGAATTGGTCGGCTGAGCACAGACCGCTACCTTCTGCGCCGTTGCATCCAGAAGGATTTGTTGATCCGTGCCCGCCTCCAGTGCCTCTCGTCCCGCGCTCCACAGTGCTGGCCTTGCCGTACCAAGGCCGCTGGTGATTGCGCTGTTGGCAGTTCCTGCACTGTGGGGCCTGGGTCAGTTCTGGCCACCGCTCAACCATGATGTTGGGGCACTGCTGGCCTTCACACGGCGCATGCTGGCAGGCGAGACGCTGTACACCGATTTGATCGACGTTAACCCGCCGATGGTGTTCTGGCTGAACATCCCGGCTGTGCTGCTGGCCGATGCGCTGTCGATTCCAACGCCGCAAAGCTTCGTGGCGACGGTGCTGGCGCTGACCGTTGCATCGGTGGCGTTGACCATCCGGCTGGCTCAGCCATTGATGGCCCAACTGGGACCAGTCACTCAGCTCCTGATCGCCTCCATGGCGCTGTTTGCCCTGAACGTGCTGCCAGCGCACAGCTTTGGTCAGCGTGAGCATCTGTTGCTGATCCTCACCCTGCCCTATCTGGTGTTGACCATGACGCGGTTGGCAGGCGCCACTGCGCAGCCTGCGATGGTGCTGGACATCACCGTGGCAATGCTCGCGGCGATTGGGATCGCGCTGAAGCCATACTTTCTGCTGGTGCCGGTGATGATGGAGGGGCTGGCGATGGCCCGCCTCGGCTTCACCTCGCTGCTGCACCGGGTGCCGCTGACCATCCTCACCGCGCTGGCGGCCTATCTGTTCGCGGTGCTGATCGCGATGCCCGAGTACATGGGGTTCGTCGTACCGCTGGTGCAGGACCACTACCAAAGCTTTTCGCTCGCCGTCATTCCGGCGCTGTTGATGGGCGATCAGGTCCTGCCGCTGACGATTGCGATCATCGGGTTCTCGGTGCTGACACGCAGCGTGCCATCAGCGCTTGCGCAGCCGTTGTTGGTCTGGGCTGTGGCGCTTACCTTGGCGGGCTTCTTTCAAGCGAAGGGCTGGGACTACCACTTCGTCGCCGCCCGCGGGGCCGTGGTGATTCTGGCTGGCCTCGCGCTGGGCGCGCTGATCGATGCCATGATTGACCGGCGCCGGGTCGGGACCGGTGCGAGTGCGCCCGTCGCCTCCGCGGTGGCAGCCGTAGCCGCGCTGGTTTGGTTCTTGTCGGGTGCCTTAGCGCCACCATTCGCCGCCCAGGTCCGCTATGCCGACAGTGTCACAGGCCGCCTTGCGGCCGTGGTGACCGAGCGGGCGGGTGGGCGCACGGTGCTGTGGCTGTCCAGTTCGATCCATCCGCAGTACCCCGTGCTGAACCATGCCGGAGCCACCTCCGCAATGCGTTGGATGAGCCTGTGGCTGCTGCCGGCACTCTATGCTGGGCCTGGCGACGGCAGCCAGCGAGCCAACTACCGGTCACCTGAAGCGATGGGCCACGCGGAGAACCTGCTGTTTCGGTCCATCGCCGCAGACATCGTGCGCCATCGACCAGCTCTGGTCGTGGTGCAGGATGCGGCGCGCGAAGGGGCCTTTCGCGGCGTGGCCTTTGACTATCTGGACTATTTCCGCAGAGACCCCAGATTTTCTGTGGAATGGCAGTCCTACCGACTACTGACCCAGATCGACGGGGTGCGTATGTATCAGCGCCAGCAGCCCTGACCTCCTTTCAGGGGGCTGGGATGATCCCGACTGGGTCAGGCGCCAAGACGAACGGAATGACGAGACCGATCTTGTCGGTTTCATTTGGGGGGGCGGGAAACCATCAATGACGACACGTGCAGACACCCTGGCAGCCAACGCCAGCCGGTCAGCAGCCCGGGCCTTCATGGCCGTGGTGTTCTTGTCTGGGTTCTCGGCCCTGGCCTATCAGATCGTGTGGGAACGCCTGTTCGTCACCCTGTTCGGCATTGATTTCTACTGCATCAGCGCCATCACCACCGGGTTTCTGGCGGGACTGGGGCTCGGCGCACACTGGTTTGGTAAGGTGGCTGACTCAGCGCGGGTGCCTGCGCTCCGGCTCTATGCAATTCTGGAGATTGGCGTTGGCTTGTTCGGCTTCGCTTCCCTGATTGGCATTCCGCTGCTGTACCAGCCAGCCGTTGCGCTGCAAGGATGGATTGACAATCCCTGGCTTTACTTCCTTGCCAGTTTCGGAATTGTGTTCGTCGTCACCTTCGTGCCCACTGCGCTGATGGGCGGCACCTTACCGGTGATGGTGAAGCACCTTTACCGCACTGTGCCGGATACTGGTCGCGCGATTGGTGCCTTTTATGCTGCCAACACCTTCGGGGCGGTGCTGGGTGCACTGTTGACGGTGTTTGTGCTGATCAGCCTGTTCTCCGTCGACGGAACGATCATGTTGGCGGCCACGGTCAACCTCGCCATTGGCGTTTATGCCCTCTGGCGCTCCTTTGCGCCATCGGTTGCGCCAGTTGCCGTGGCAGCGAAGGCTGCAGTGGACGCAGCGCCGCCAGCCGCCCTACCTGCCAACACAGCGCGGCCTTTGTTGTGGCTCTATGGCATCTCCTCCTTCCTGGCGCTTGGCTACCAACTCGTGTGGTACCGCTTGGCCTCCCTGTCGGGGTGGGAGGCGATGCCGGGTCTGTTCGGCTGGGTGCTGGGCTTTTATCTGTTGGGCATTGTCTTGGGATCGATGGCGTTTGCGCGCATCGCCCCCTTCGCGGCACGATGGGGGGTTGGCCTGTTCGCAACCCTGCAATTCATGACTGCCGCGGCTGGCGTGTTCGGCCTGGTTGCGTTCCGCTCCCTCGGCCTGGATGCGGATGGCACGGGCTACAACCAATTGGTGCCGATTTTCCGGGACATTGCTGAGCGCAGTGCAACTGGCAGCCTGTGGCAGTGGAGCAGCATCGCCGACCTTGCCATGCGCACCGGCGGCCTTGGCCTCTGGTCGGTTAAGTTTCTGCTGCTGATCACGCTGCCGATGCTGATCCAGGGCATCTGTTTTCCTCTGGTATCGCGCCTGTGTCTAACCAGCTACCGCAACTCCGGCTCGGACATTGGCTGGGTCTATCTGGTGTCCATCTTCGGATCAGTGGCCGGCACATTCCTCATGGGCTTTGCCATTCTGCCCGCCATCGGCCTCTATGCAGCCTTCCTGTTGTTGACTGGAATCGGCATCGTCGGCGGCGGCGTTGCTTGGTGGCTGGCGCTGCGCAACAGCAACCCGACGCACAATCGGCACCTGGACCGGGGCGTGGTTGGCATCGCAGCTGGCACGGCGATCGCAGGGCTGGTGTTGATGTTGGCGCTGCCCTCCAACCTCTATCGCTGGGTACTGAACAAGAACATCACCACTGTGGTGGAGGGGATTACAGGAGCTGCCTACATCGAAGAAAAGCGCCTGCCCGATGGGCGGATGGAGGCAGGTATCTACTTGAACGATGTGCGCCATGGCGCCATCGCACCAGAGGTGGACAGCTACGATTACATCATGATGTCCACAGCCGTCAGCCTGCATCCCAAGCCGGAGCGCGCGCTGGTGATCGGCATCGGCAATGGCACGATGTTGACAGCCCTCGCCCTGCATCGGGAGGTGCGCCACATTGATGTGGTGGAGATCAGCCGGGAGCTGGTGCCTGCCCTGCAAAGCCGCCCGGAGTTCAGCACCATCCACGCCACGATCAATGATCCACGCGTCCAGATCCACATGGCCGACGGACGGATGTTCTTGAATCGCAGCGAGGAGCGCTACGACATCATCGCGACAGCGCCGTTTTTCCCCTGGCACAACTATGCAGGCTATCTTTACAGCCGCGAGATGTTCCAGACCATTGCCGAGCGTCTGGCCCCCGGTGGCGTGTTCTGCACCTTGAATGACCATTGGTTCAGCCCGGAAATGCGCATGGGCCAGTTGCGCACCTTCGCCGAGGCCTTTCCCTATTACTTCACCATCACCGACCGCCAGATTCTGTGCGGCTCGCCAAACCCGATGCGGATTGATCGGGAGCGCATCTTGCAAACTTGGGCACTGAACCGCGATTGGCTGGCCAATCCGCCCTCACCCGACAGCCGCTATGATCTGGGCTACCCCGGTGCCTTTTTGAAGCACCTGCGCGCCGACCAAACTGCGTTTCCGGACTTGAGCGCCTTTCCAGTCAATCGCGACTTCGATCCACGCTCAGAGTTCTGGCTGTTCCAGGCTGGCAAGCTGACCCCTGAGGCCCGCGCCCTCGCCCGTGCGCCGCTGCGCCGAACCTTGAGCCTGTCGGCCCACTCCGTGCTGGGGGCCGATGTGGCGTTGGACCTACCGGGTGCGCCTCCCACCCCGCAGTGACCCGAGGGGGCCGACCACCTCGCCAACTGCGCCCCCGTCGCTGGTTGTGACCATCCTGCCGGGGGTGGCGCTGGTGCGCAGGGCGCAGCTGTGGTCCTTGGTGCACAGAGCACCCTCCCCTGACGGATCGCCGTGGGAAGCGGATAAGCACGATCGCAACGGCGATGACTGTGCGCTGAATGTCAGGTTGAGCCGGTCATGGCCCAGCAATGGCATCGGGTCCGCCGCACGATCCGGCACAGCGTCCAGTCCGCTTGGCACACCGATGCGGCGCCTGGTGCGAGCCGTCGCCATCACCCCACGGGTAGGTGCCCCAGTGGAGCCGCCGTTAAATCATGTGGCCTGATTTTTTGCGCTTCGCATCCAGATAGGCGGCGTTGTGGACGTTTTCTTCAAAGCTATGGGCGACCCGCTCCACCACCGTCACGCCATGACGGGCAAGCTGTGCCAGCTTTTCGGGGTTGTTGGTGAGCAACCGCACACTGGCATATCCCAAATCACGCAGCATGGCTGCCGCCAGCCCATAGTCGCGCTCATCTGCTTCAAAGCCGAGGGCGAGGTTGGCATCAACTGTGTCAACGCCCGTATCTTGGATGCGATAGGCGCGCAGCTTGTTGGCGATACCGATACCGCGCCCTTCCTGGTTGAGGTACAGCACAACGCCGCCGCCAGCAGCTGCAATCGTCGCAACCGCACCCTGTAGTTGCTCCCCACAGTCGCAGCGCAACGACCCCAACACATCCCCCGTCACACAGGAGGAGTGAACCCGCGCAAGGACAGGTTCGGTCGGGTCAGGGGTGCCAATCACAATTGCCAGATGCTCATCGTCGCCATCGGTCGGCCGGAACGCGATGATCCTGGTGTCCTCCGCATGCTTCAGGGGCACCCGTGCCTCAGAGACGCGCACCAGCGCGTTGGCAAGCGCCAGCTTGAAGTCCTGCACCTGCTCCGCGGTGATCAGCAACAGCCCTTCGGCCGCAGTGATCGGCGCCGGGTCCTGAGTCAGCGTCGCCACCACAGCCGAAGGCAGCAGGCGCGCGTGCTTCACCAAGGTCACCGCGTCGGCGTCACCCGGCTGCGGCTCCAGACTCGGACCAGCAACCTCTTCCGCGCGTGCCAGCACCCAGTCAGCGGAGGCGCGCTCCGGCACCGGCAGCGCACGCGGCTCAGTGCCCACCACCAAGCGCACACGCTGGCCATGGCGGCGCAGCAGGGTGAGCGCTGCATCGGTCGCCGTTTCAGCCGGCACCACCAACAGGCTGTGTCCATCCGTAACTGTCAGGATGACAGGCACGGAGCGGCGCAAATCGCCAATCGCCCGCTCAATCACGCGAACAATGCTGTGCCCCGTCGTGCGGGAGGGGTCGTCGATCCGGAAGGCCAAGGAGGGCACAGGAAGGTCTCCGCTGTCTTGCATTGTGCTATACGATAGGACCGCTGCTGTGGATGCGCTGGCAGTCGCGGAGGATGTCGATTGTTTTTGCGAGACGACAAGTCTGCAGATCATCGCGGACGCGCATACGCCCCCCTTGCCACGCGCTAGTCTGGTCGAACGAAGGGATTGGCATCAACGGGCGGTCAGTTGGTAGAGCCGGTGCCCTGCAATTGCTGGCGATAGGTCTGCACCAGCGATTGGAACTGCTGCAGGTCAGCGACCCGGCGATCCAGCGAGCGCTGGTCCGTGATCCGACCGCTGGGTTCTGAGGGTGCCGTCGCCAACTGGAACGCAGCCTCATGGGGGCTGCCCCGCATGCGCGGTCCAAACTGCTCCCGCAGACGGCGGATCGCGGCATCATCTCCGGCCATTGCGGTGGCAACGGCAAGGTTGAGGACGGCCGCTTGCCGCTGCGGCGGCATGGATGCGTCTGCGGGGTCGCCAGCCAGCCGGGTCAGCGGCTCGATCGCCTGCTGCCATTGATTCCGACGGCTCAACAGCTCGGCGCGCACTTGGTCGGCACCGGGGCTGCGATCCTCGCGCAGTTCCTGCAACGCCGTGTCGAGTTGATCGGCATCGGCCAGCGCACGGGCGCGAATCATGCGGCGCTCGCTTTGCAATTCCGCCGAGAGACCAGCGACGGCGCTTTGATCCAGCGCCGCCAAGGCATCCAGCGGGCGGCGATCAATCAGGTGCACCAGCGCCAGACGGGCGCCAATCCGCGCCTTCTCCTGGCCTTGCAGCCGGTGCTTGATCTGATGATCCAGCAACACCGCCGCACGGTCGAGAAGATCGATCTCCACCAGACGGTCTGCCAGATTCTGCACCATGCGGTCGCCACGGGGACCCGCAGGGGTCAGGTCGCGGAAGTCATCGAACAAGGCAAGTGCCGCCAGCGGCGCTGGCGCATCGGGCCCGCCTTCATAAAGACCGACGAAACTTTCCACCATCTTCTGCTGCAACGCCGGATTCTCCGGTCGCTCTGGGAAGAAACGGATCGCATCGCGCAAGCGACCAAACCCCTCGCGGTGCTGGCCATCGGCGACCAGCATCTCGCCCAGGCGCACCAGGATTTGGTAATGCAGCGCATCCCCCGTCCACGCAAAGCGCAGACGATCCAGACGCGCTGCCCCCTCGCGCCGAGTGAGCGAACCATCAGCCACGCGCTCGGTCACCACCCGAAGTTCATTCACAGCGCGCACCCAGGGGTCAGCACTGCGGGCCAGCCGCTCCATCACGGCCAGACCACGATCCCGCTCGCCAGATTGCATCAGCATGCGGGCGCGAATGCTCTCCGCCCGCGCTGACTGTGTGGGCGACAGACCCACCAGCCGATCCAGCACCATGCGCACCCGCGGCGCATCGTTGACGTCGAGCGCCGCCTCAGCGGCCAGCAACAGCAAGCGCTGGCGCATCGCAGGCGGCAGGTCGGCTGAGGGCTCGCCCGCCTGCCGGAACCAACGGTCCGCCTCTGGCCACCGACCATCGGTGGCGAAAGCCGCCGCACGCCACGTCAAAGCATCGCGATCGCCATCGAGCCGCGGATCCGACAGATCGGCAACTGCAGCCGGACCGTCACCCATCAACACGCGTGCGATGCCACGCAATGCCTTCAGGCTTGGGTCGCTATCCAACTCCGGCACGTCTTGGACAATCAAGCCCAACACCCCAACGGCGTCGGCGGCAAAACCACGGGCGATCAAGAACTGCGCCAGTTCAAACCGAGCCGCCTGCCGTTCCCGCGGCGGTGCTTCAGCCGCAGCTTGAGTGAGCGACTGCCGCGCCTCACTGAACTCGACATCGGCCTCAGTCCAACGGCGGAAATCAAACAGGCCAGCCACACTGCGCGCGTTTTCACGGCTGATCAGCATCGGCGTGCCGGTCACCACCTGCACCCGGTTCTGCACCGGCAGAACCTCAATCCCATCGGCCAGTGGCTTGACCACCACACCTTGAAGGGTGGCGAGAACCTGGAATTGCGGGAAGCTGCGCGCTTGCGCAACGCCTGCCCCAGCCTCAGCCGCTGGCATCACCAGCAGCGGTGCGCCGGGCTCAATATCAGGAACCGGCAGGGCGGCAACGGCGCCGGGGCGGAGGTCCGCCACCACCCGCGGCGTTGCGGCATCCACTTCCAGATTGGCCGCAATGGTGGGCCGCCGCGGACCCGGCCGCAGCGTAAACGCCCAGCCATCCTGGGCGCGCAACGGCATTGGATTGACCGTTGGCGGAACTGGCAGACGCACAGCCGTCCCGCGCTCCACCGCCAACGCCTCAAGAGGACCGACCCGCGGTGGCAGAGGGCGACCGCGCAAGCCGCTCATATCCAGCGCCAGCGGTTGATCAAACACCACGTACAGCATGTCGCCGCGCAGGAAGGCGGCGGCTGGTGATGGCTGCCCCTGACGCCACGTAAAGCGCAACTGCGGTTGACCATCCACAGTGGCAAGGCCAACCGACACGGCACTTGGCTCGCCACTCAAGGTCTGCGCAACGGCAGTACCCACAAGGCTGGGACCGGGTGGTGGCGGCACAACCGCGGGCTGAGGCTGGCTGGCAGCTGGGGCCGAGGCTTGGGCCTGCGGCACTGGTGTCGGCGGCGTGGCTGCCTGGGGCGGAAGGGGAATCGGCACCGCTGGCGGCGGCGCAGCAGCCAAGGCCGCGCCAGTGCCTGCCAAAGCCGCAACTGCCGCGATGCTGCGCGGGTTGATCGGTGTCCCAGCCGGTGCTTGAAGGTCAACCACCGTGGCGCTGCCCGTGCGGAAGCTGCGCGCCTGGGTGCCCTCGGGCACAGCCAGCGCCAGGGTCAGTGGCGCGGTGGACACTTGTTCGATTGCGCCAACAGTCGGCGGCAAGCGCCCGCGCAAAGAGGCCAGATCAATCTGCCCAGGTTGGGAGAAGGTCAGCGTCGCGACACCAGCCTCAACCCGCGCCGTCACCTCGGTGCCGGTCGGCCAATCGAACGCCAGACGGCTATACCCGTCGTGGCGTCCAACCCGCACGCCAATCCGCGCAGCAGGGACCGCCGCCGGTGCTGCGCTGGAAGGTGCTGCGCTCGAAGGTGCTGCGACTGCGGGCGGTGGCGATGCTGCCACTGCGGGTGCTGCGGTAGGCGCCGCTGCCGCTGTGTCAGCTGGCCAGGATGGTTGATCCTGCAAATCAATCACCGCCGCAGTGCGGTTGGTGAAGCTGCGCACGCGCACCGGGCGATTGAGGGCGAAACTCACCTGACGGCGATCTGCACTCACTTCAGCAGCGCCGACATATCCCTCCAGCCGCTGGATGGCTGGACCCGCCAGCTGCCCTGGCGGCAGGGGCTCCTGAAACTGCACCACCAACCGCCGGTCGATCACTTGTGCGGTGAACGGCACAGCGCGCGGATGGTCAATCACCAGCCGGGCATAGCCAGCGTGCGTAGCCGTGCGGATTTCAAACCCAGTTTGCGCAAGGGCTGTCGACGGCAGACCCGATGTCAGCAGCACCGCGGACAGCGCAACAGCACCAAACGCTGCCCGCGCCAGCGCAGACGCCAGCGCCTGACGAGGCCGAGTGGCGGGACTAGCCAAAGCTTGCGAGGATCGCATCGATTTCGTCCTGCCGCTTGGCATCTTCAGGAAGCTGCGGACCATGCAGCAGCGCGCTGTCGGCATTCGCACTCTTCACAGGGGGCACAGAGGCGGGAGCCGTCGGCTGCTGGGCCTGCAGCCGAGCGATCTCATCCCCGAACGCATCCAGCATGGCAGCGACCCGCTCCTCAATGTGCTTCAAGGTACGCACAACCTTTGAGATGCGCTGCCCGGTGATATCCTGGAAGTTACAGGCCTCGAAAATGCGAATGCAGGCGGACTCGATTTGGGTCCGCGCCTGCTCATCCAGGCCGCCAGCCAGCGCCTGCAACTGCTCGCACGTGTCCATGATCAAGTTGGTGGCTTCTTCCGTGGCACCAACCACGGCGTCCAACTCATCGGCAGCAGCAGGGATGTCTTCCGTGCGAATGGTGTCGGGGCGGACTGCCGCAATCTCTTGCTTGGCGGTTTGGATGAACCGCGCCAGCGCTTCCAACTCTGTGTATAGCTTCAAATCGGAGCCGGTAAGGTCCCCCTCCAGGCTGCCGATCACCGCCTCGACCAGCGAGCGCAGCTCGTCCCGAGACACCGCCACGGGTTGCGCCACCGTCGCCAGCCCAGCCGCTACAGCCGCCGAGGGTGCCCGACGCATCGAGCGTCCAGCATCGCCAAGCTTTCCGGCAGACCCCATCTCCAAGCGAGTTGGCATTGCGGCTGTCCCGTCCCCTTAGGTGCAGCCAAGCATTAGAAGTTCCCGAAGACGGCAACCATCTTCTGCTTCAGCGTCTCGGCGTTGAACGGCTTCACGATGTAGTTGGTCACGCCCGCTTCTTTGGCGGCAATCACGTTCTCAGTCTTGCTTTCCGCAGTGACCATAATGAACGGGATGTGCTTCAGCTTCGCGTCAGCGCGCACTTCCTTCAACAGCTGGAGGCCGGTCATCGGCTCCATATTCCAATCGGAAATCACCAAGCCAAACGGCTTGTCGCGCAGCCGTTGCAGCGCACTGGAGCCGTCGCTGGCTTCATCGACATTGTCGAAGCCAAGCTGCTTCAGCAGATTCCGGATGATCCGCAGCATCGTCTTATAGTCATCGACGATCAGGATCGGCATATTCTTATCGACAGCCATCGTCAGCCCTTACCGTTGATTCGCCCACCACAGCGGAGCCTGCACCATGTTTGGCCTCGTCGCGCAATCGTGCGAAACCCAGCCACAATGGGCAAGCCCTCATTTCATCGCCATAACGCCAACGATCAGCACGCGCAGCGCTGATCGAAGACACGCCTGACTGCCGACCCAACCGTTAGCGGCGCGGTTGGGGCGGTTGTGCCGCTGGCGGCGCCCCCGGCGCCGGTGCCATTTCCCCGCGGTCTGCAAGCATTGCGGTCACCACCTTGGCCCGCTCTGGCTGCATGCTGGCGAGGATCGGCGCGACCTTGGTTTCCTTCATCCGCTCGACCACGCCGATCAAGACCGCCAAGTCCAGCTGGTCGAAAATCTGCGCCGCCTCGCGCGGTTTCATCTGTTCGTAGATCCGCACCAAGGAGCGCAACCGCGAATCTTCAGCCTCGCTGGAGCGGTTCAGCAGCCCTTGCAGCTCTGAACGCGCCTGCTCCAACTCGCCAGCCTTCTGTTGCAGGCGGCGCTCGGCGAGTGCCACCAGGGCTTCGCGCTGAACCAACTCGCGCTCCCGACGTTCAATCAAGTCGCGCCGTTGCGCCAAGGCTTGCAGCAAATCCACTTCCGACTGGCTCAGCCGTGACAGGTCGCGCGGCATCTCTATGGTCGGCAGTGGCGGCATCGGCGTGGCTGCCGCGAGCGATGGCTCAGCGGGGCGCTCTGCCCCCCGCTCCGGCGGACGCTGCGCCGCGGCTGGCGCGGGTGGTGCAGCCTGGGCCTGCGCCTGGTTGGTGCCGATTGGCACGCCCTGCCCCATCGTTTGCACGCCGGTCCAGACGTCCTGCGCCTTGATGAAGAACATCACCCCGGCGACGCCGAGCAGTACTGGTAACACACGCACCGAGCGCGCGAAGCCTCCAGAACGGCCGGCCGATCCCGCTTTCTGCGGCATGGTCATCTGCCTCGATTGCGCTGCATGCTGCAGCAGTTGCACCAAACATGGGAGACCGCAGGGACGCGGCCACCCAGAGTATGCCCTCGCCTAGGGTGCAGTGCACACCCAGGCCTTGTCTAGCGCCGTGTCCGAAGCGCCTGCAACAGCTCCCGCTCCGCCTTGGACCGCGGCGCGGCTTCTGCCGCAGCGGCGGCTGGGGCTGCAGCCATGCCACCTGCCATCTGCCCACCGCCAAGCGGGCTCGGACGCATCGCAGGACGCGGACGCATGGCGGGCCGGGCCGGTGCTGCAACCTCCATCGGTTGCGGAGCAGCTGCCATCACTGGCGCTGGCGCCGGAGCCGCTGGCACTGCCAATGGAGCCGGGGCGGCAGCGTCGCTGCGCTCAATCGACGGACGCTGCGGGCGCTCCGGTCGCAAGGGGCGCGGTGCCGCTTCCGGTTCGGCTGCTGGCGCTGGCGCGGCGGCGGCCGGGGCACGCACCGGACGACCTTGCGGGCGACCGGGTTCGGCGCGCGGCGGGTCCTGCCGCGCGGTGCGCACATTGGTTTCCAGGCGATCCGCCAACCCAGCACCGCGATCCAGCAGGAACGCAAGGTCATCGCGGATGGTCTGGCTGCGGTCGAGATAGTGTTGCAGACGGGTTGCCTCATCGGTGGCGGTGCGCAACGTCCGCACGCCTGCTTCAGCGCGGGCACAGGCCGCGTTGAAGGCGACGATCAGTTGCTCCAGTTCCGCCCGATTGGCGCGCAGGCCAGTCAGCCGCCGGTTCAAGATCATCGCGTAGATGATCGTTGCCAGCAGGAGAACCGCCAAAATTCCATCCATCAGCAGGCCGGCCATCGCATGTCCCCCTTGATCAGCCCTGGTCTTTGGTGATCCGGCTGTCGATCTTGATGGCTATATTGCCGTTCCGCTGGCCCATTCGGCCACGGAACATCGCGACACTGCCGCAGCGCAGGTTCACCAGCGACGACGGCAAGGCGTTGAACACGATCTGAGAGCCCTGCTCCCAGGCCAGCACCTCCCGCAGGGACGAGGTGGTCTCGTCCAACACGGCATTGATGCCAACCTCGGTGTGCCACAGCTCACCGGCAAGGTGGTTTTCCCAGATGCTGTCGCGACCGAACTTTTCACCCATGAACATCTGCAACAGGATCTCGCGAACCGGTTCCAGTGTTGCGTAGGGCAGCAGCAGTTCGAGACGACCGCCGCGGTCTTCCATGTCGATGCGCAGACGCGCCAGCACCGCTGCGTTGGCCGGACGGGCAATCGCAGCAAAGCGCGGGTTGGTCTCCAACCGATCAAAGCGGAAGGTCACCGGCGACAACGGGTCGAATGCAGCCGACAAGTCGCCCAGCACCACGTGTACCATGCGCTCCACAAGGTTGCGCTCGATCGTGGTGTAGGGACGGCCTTCGATGCGCATCGCAGCCGTGCCGCGCCTGCCGCCCAACAGCACGTCGACCACTGAGTAGATCAGCGCCGAGTCGATGGTCAGCAGACCGAAATTGTCCCACTCCTCCGCCTTGAACACCGACAACATGGCCGGCAGCGGGATGGAGTTGAGATAATCGCCAAAGCGGATCGACGTGATGTTGTCGAGGCTCACTTCGACGTTGTCCGAGGTGAAGTTGCGCAGGCTGGTGGACATCAACCGCACCAGGCGGTCGAACACCACCTCCAGCATCGGCAGACGTTCGTACGAGACCAGCGCCGAGTTCACGATGGCAGCAAGGCCTGAGCCATCGCCACCAGACCCGGTACCATCGTCGAAGCCCAGCAGGCTGTCGATCTCATCCTGGTTCAGCACGCGGGTGGAACCCGTGTCGCCGAAGCCAAGGTCAGCATCGCCCCCGCCGGAGCCACTCGACTCCGTCATCGCTGCCCATTCCTGGGCTAGGAGGTCATCGTCTTCGCCGTCACCCGGTGCCATCGCCCGATCCCCCCGCCCGCTTACTGGATCAGCATTTCGCGGAACAACACGTCGCGCACTTGCGCCGGTCGCACCGCAACATTGATCCGGTTCAACAGTTCCTCGCGCAACCGCACGAGACCCGCTGACCCTTGCAGTTGGTCAGGACGCAGCTCGCGCAGGTACACCTGGAAGGTGTCGATCACGCGTGGCAGCACCCGCTCCACCGCCGCGCGATCCTCGATCCGATCCAGCTCCAGGCTGATCGATATCTTCAGGAACACGGGTCGTGGCGTATCTGACCGCAGGTTCACAAGGATGTCCTGCAAGTCAAAGTACGCGGGTTGACGTGGCCGCTCTGCCCGTGGGGCAGGGTCAGCCTCGGCGACGCTGCGCGGCGCCATCACTCGATCAAGCAGGCCGGTGAAGTATACACCTGCACCGGCTGCTGCGATTAGGACTAGCGGCAACACCACGAACAGTGCGAGCTTCTTGCCCGACAACCGCTTGCGTGTGGTGGTCATGCGACCGCCCATATCCTCAGTCATGTCCGCGGCCATCGGATCTCCCCGTTCGCGGGACCCGGCCGAATCGGTCCGGGCCAAGCCAATGAGGTGATTCTCGGTTAATGCCCACGTTAAAATCAAGCGGAACTTGCTTGATTCAGCGAGAAAAATTTCAGGTGGGGGTAAAACCGCCACACCGATGCCACACCGTTAACCCTGCCCTACCCTGCCGCACCAGAACGCTGACAGGGGGTCACCCCCAGTCCGACGAGCGCAAGGTGGGCTCAGCTGGAGCACTCAGAGAAGCGGCAACCCTCTGATTATGAACGATGTTTTTTGAACCAGCCAAGACACGGCGGTGCGCGCCTCGTCCGGCACAACACCATCCGAGACCGGTGATCCCTGGTGACACAAACCCTGTGCGGGGCCGTATGATCCGCGTCCTCACCCCCCTCCCGGCAGTTTCTGCCGAGCGACGACGGCAGTTTTCGCCCCCCGAAGCCGCCACAGCACATTCACATCGCCGTGTAAGAGATTGAAAAACGTGACTTCCCATCCTGGCACGCATCCTGCTACTGTTGCGACCAGACGCCGGGTCCGGCTGTCGATGCGAGGAGCTGAGAAGCACCGATGGAATCCCCGATCTACATCGCGCTGTCGCGCCAAGCGGCCTTGCGGCGGGAATTGAACACGGTCGCGAACAACATCGCCAACGCCTCCACCAATGGCTTTCGCGGTGAGCGCACGCTGTTTCAGGAGTTTCTGGCTCGCGTTGGCGGGCCGGGCAGCAAGCAGTTCACCTCAATGACGCAAGACATCGGCCAGATGCGCGACACCCGCGAGGGGCCCTTGCTGCCCACTGGTGCGCCGCTCGATCTGGCAATCCGGGGGCAAGGCTATCTCGTGGTCGGCAACCCCGGCCAGGAGATGTACACCCGGGCGCAATCCTTTGCCTTGGATGAGCAGCGCTTTGTAAAGACGGCAGACGGCTACCCGCTGCTGCTGGAAGGTGGGCAGCAGTTGCAGATCCCACAGAATGACGACCGCTTCACGATCACCGCTGACGGCGAAGTTCGCAGCCAGGCTGGGCAGTTGTTGGGTCGTCTTCAAGTGGTTCAGTTCTCGGACGAGCAGCAAATGCGCCGCTCCGGTGTGAACCTGTGGACCACCGACCAGCAGGCCCTGCCCGCCCCGGACGCCCAAGTGATCCAGGGGGCTCTTGAGGGCTCCAACGTTCAAGCAGTGGTGGAAGTCACCCGCATGATCGACATGCTGCGGGACTACCAGTCTGCACAGCGGCTGATCGATCAGGAGAATGATCGGCTGCGCTCTGCCATTCAACGCATTGCCCGTCAGGCGTGAGCCGGCGTCTGGCTGACTGATCGAAAGGACCTGTTATGCGCTCTTTGAACACCGCCGCCACCGGCATGCTGGCTCAGCAGCTCAACGTCGAAGTCATCTCGCACAACATTGCGAACCTCTCGACCACGGGCTTCAAGCGCAGCCGCGCCGAGTTCCAGGATCTGCTGTACCAGAACGAGCGGCGCGTCGGTTCCACGTCGTCCGACGCGGGCACCACGGTGCCGACCGGCACGCAGGTTGGCCTCGGCGTTAAGACTGCCGCGGTGTACCGCATGCATGATCAAGGCAACCTGCTGCCAACCAACAACCCGCTGGACCTCGCAATCCAGGGCCTGGGCTTCTTCCAGATCGAACTGCCCAACGGCGAGACGGCCTACACCCGCGCCGGTGCGTTCCAGCTGAACCAGGAAGGCCGCATTGTGACGGCCGATGGCTTGACCCTGCTGCCGGGCCTGACTGTTCCGGAGCAGGCGCTGTCGGTCACCGTCAACAGCTCGGGCCAAGTGCTGGTGCGCACCCCCGGCAACGTTGATCCGCAGAACGTGGGCCAAATCCAGTTGGTGACCTTCATCAACGAGGCTGGCCTGCAGGCGATTGGCAACAACTTGTTCCTGCAAACCCCGGCGTCGGGTCAGCCGCAGGAAGGAGCACCCGGCGCGGATGCTTTCGGCACCGTGCTGCAGGGCTTCCTTGAAACCTCCAATGTCAACGTCGTGTCGGAGATCACCAGCCTGATCACCGCTCAGCGCGCCTACGAGATGAACAGCCGCGTGATTGAAACCTCCGATCAGATGATGCAGACCGTCTCGCAACTGCGCTAATCACTGCTGGTGCCTGAGAGTTGCCGGAAGGAACCCGCTCAATGCCGACCGCCGCCTCCCTCCTGGCCCGTTGTGTTGTCTGGTTGCTGCTGCTGGCGGCCACCGCACTGCCCGCAGCGGCCCAGGTGCCCGTGCTCCGGCTGTCGGCCGTGGTCGACCGCGACACCATCAAGGCAGGCGACGTGTTCCAGGGCCTCTCGCCTCAGCAGGCGAGCATCGACATCGCCCATGCCCCGGCACCGGGGCAGCGGGTGTCGTTGGATGTGACCTTCCTGCAGTCGATCGCCAACAGCTTGTCCATTGGGTGGAAGCCGTCGAGCCGGTTGGATCGCGCCGTGGTTGAGCGGGCAGCCCAGATACTGGGCACCGACGACATGCGACCGCTGGTGCTGGCCGCACTGCAGCAGCGCGGGTTGTCAACAGACGCCGATATCCTGTTCGACAACGAGCAAGCGCGTATCTTTGCCAGCACGGGCCGAAACGCGCGGCTGAGCGTCGATCAGATGGTCTGGGATGCCCAGCGCGGGCGCTTCACGGCCACCTTCGCGATCATTGGAGACCCCGTTGTGCAGCCGGTCAGCCTGCAGGGCCGGGTGTTTCAAGTGCTGGACGTTGCTGTGCCGAACCGCGTGATCCAGCCGGGCGAGACCATTCGCGCCCGCGACCTGCAAACGGTGCGGCTGCGCACGGACCAAGTGGGCCGCGTGCATGTGACCGAGATGGACCGCCTGGTAGGGCGTGCCGCGCGTCGTCTGCTGGTGGCGGGACAGCCAGTGCGCGCCGGTGATGTGCAGGCACCGATTCTGGTCACCCGCAACGGCATCGTGACCGTGCGGCTGGCCCATCCAACCTTGGCGCTGGCCATGCAGGGCAAGGCACTGGACGACGGCGCGGAAGGCGATAGCGTACGCATCGTCAATCCGCGTTCCAACAAAACCATTCAGGGTGTTGTGACAGGACCCGGCGAGGTTACGGTGCCGTTCACCGGACCGCAGGTCGCCACCACTGCACCGGTCGCTGGGAGCATTCGATGAAGCGTCTCGTTCTTCTCGCCCTGAGCGCCAGCCTGTTGGCTGGGTGCAGCGCGATCGACCGGCTAGCCACCATCGGTGAACCACCACCTTTGAGCCCGATCCAGAATCCCCAAGCGCAGCCAGGGTATCAACCGACCAACCTGCCGATGCCGCCGCCGCAAGTGGCAGAGAAGATGCCGAACTCACTGTGGCGCCCCGGTGCCCGTGCGTTCCTGGGCGACCAGCGCGCCTCCCGCGTTGGCGACATTCTGACGGTGATCATCGACATTGATGAGCGTGGTCGTTTGCAGAACGACACCCGGCGTGGACGCACCAATGCCGAGACCAACAACCTGACCAGCCTGTTCGGGTTCCAAGGTGCGATCGAGCGCGCCCTGCCCGGTCGTAACTCGCTGCCCACCATCGTTGATCTCGAAAGCCAGTTGGACAATCGCGGCACCGGTCGGGTTGACAGGCAGGAGCGGATCAATCTGCGCCTCGCTGCTCTGATCACCCAGGTGCTGCCGAACGGCAACTTGGTGCTGCACGGTCGTCAGGAGACCCGCCTGAACTTTGAGCTGCGCGAACTGCAGTTGCAGGGCGTGATCCGACCGACGGACATCTCGAACCAGAATACGATCCGCTACGATCAGATCGCCGAAGCGCGAGTCAGCTATGGTGGCCGCGGTCAGATCACCGATGTGCAGCAGCCGCGCTACGGCAGCCAGTTGTTGGACATCCTGCTGCCATTCTAAGGGGTTAGGGCTGGGGGGCAGAGCGCCCCCCGCTGCGTTACCAGCCCCTTTTGTTACGCTTCAAACCGGGCGCGGCGCAGCAAAGCGTAGAAGTCGCGCAACGCCTTGGCGCGATCTGCATCGCCGGACAGATCGGCAACGAAATGCTGGTCGAAGTTGGGCTGACGCAGGTGACCGATCACCCGCTGGCGCGCAACATCGGCTGCCCTGCCCTCGGTCACGGCATCGGATGCGCAGAACTGCACCAATCGGGTCGCGCGGATGCGCAACGACGCCGCATGATCATCCAACCGCTCAACAATCTGGCTTTGGTCGATGAAGGCCGCCAGCAGGCGGTCCATGATCTCCATCCACTTCTCGCGGCTCCGATCCGGCACCCGCTCGGCAGATTTGACCGCCCGCCATGCCGCGGCCACCTGTTTCATGCGATCCGGCGGCGCAAGGCTGGCCGGCGTCAAGTCATTCATGGACTTTGCCGGCCACAGGATATCGTCAATGCGGCCTCGAACCGCCTCGGGGAACTGATCGCCCAACTCCGTATCACACAGTAAGGCTGCGATGCGCACCCGGTCGGCGGGTGAGTCCAGCGCGGCCAGCGCGTTGCCGATCACCGCCTTGCGCCCGATGTCCCCTCCCTGCTCCTGAAAGCGCAGGTATCCCAGCACCAGGGCTTCGGCCATCCGCGACCCGCCAGGAAAGCTGGTGGCGCGCAACAAGCGCTGGCCGATGCGCTTCCAAGCGAGGATCTGCTGGTCGCGCTCACCGCGCACCAAATCGCCGCGCCCGCGCAGCTGACGGCAGGCTGCCTCTAACAGAGCGGCGCGCGTCTCAGCCAGACCGGGGGCATTGACCCGCGCGGCCAGGGTGCGCGCCACCTCGGGCGCGTCTTCGCCCTTGGCTTCCACCTTGCCGTCCAGCAGGTCGACCAGTGCCAATATCGCACCGGCCAGATTCTGCTGTCGGCCCAACAGGTCGCGGACCCCATCGACAGAGCCAAGCACGTCGGCCACCACTTGATCGATCAAGCGCACGGCATCGCCGTCACTCTCACCCTCAATCAAGGTCAACAGCCGCTCCAACTTGCCGAGCCAACTGCGCGTCGCACTCAAGTCACGCGCCAGCACAACCATGGCCAGGAAGGCACCTTCATCGGCGCTGGCCACCCGCTTCAGGCTCGCCAGCACCGTCGCAAAGCGGGCATTGGCCTCTAGCGTCGGCAGACCTGGGCGGGAGGCTGCCGCTTGCGCACGCTCCTGCGCGGCGTTCAGCAGATCGAAGATTTGGTTGGAGCGCTGCTGCGGTGTTATCCCTGCCTCTTTGGCTTGCAGCGCTGCAACCTTAGACACGCAGGCCATGGCAAGGCCGTCAGCCTCCATCGCCTTCTTCGCCTCGCGGGGATTGTACAGCACCTCGGTTTGAGTCAGGACGAAGCGATCCAAATAAGCTCGCAACACCCGGCCAAAGGTTTGCCGCCCGGTCGCCCCCAACAGATCAGCTGAGGACCGGCACATCGGTGCAGAATCGATCGGCGACGCGCCAATCCGGTCGACCTTGGTCTGTTCCTTCATTTGAGTGAAGATGACCTGCGCAGCGTCGGCACCATTGCGGGCCGTGTACTCACGCAGGATTCGAACGCCGCCAAAGCCGGTGTTGGTCAACAAGTCGCCGACGGATCGCCGCGCCTCTTGCTCCGTCCGGGCATAGGTTTCGGTGACCCAATGGTCAGTCAGGTACACCTGGATCTCGAAACGCTCGTCCTGTCGCGCCATGATGGGACGCCCGGCCCGCCTTTGATGACCCGAGTGTAATGGCAGAGTGTGGTCGGCAGCAACGGACACGGTTCTTTCGCTAGGACTCCATCATGGGCTTTCTCGACGAGCAGATGAAGCGCCTGAAGGCCTTGTTCGGGGACGATCCAGTACCCGGCATCAGCGCGCCACCAGGACGCGGCACCGGCATCCTCCGCGCCGAGGTGATGGCGGAGCGGTCAGCCGTGCGCCAGCGCCGTGTCAATGAACTGCGCGAGCGGCTTGCCGCAATGAATGGCCCCGGCACAATGTCCGAGGGCATTGCTCGCTACATCAGCCTGAAGCCGATTCGCGACGTCATCGGAGAGCGCTGGCCCGACGTCTGGCCGAAGATCGAGCTGATGGCCGAAAGCGTGGTCCGGCGTGAAAGCAATGGCAACGACATCTCCGTCGCCCATGGCGAGCATGGCATCATCGTGCTGTTCACCCAGCCCGGCTTGAGCGTCGAGACTGTCGACCTCATGTGCGCCGCTGTCTTTGAAGACATCCGCCGATTCTTGCTGGGTGATACCGAGACCGACATCCCGACCTTCGATCTCGACCCTGCGGCCTTGCTTGCGGTGCTGAATGGAGCCGAGGCGCCCCCGATTCGGCTTGCCCCGAAGGAGACCGTGCGCTGGTGGCGCCATCGGCTAGCCGCCGGTCTGGCTGGCGCCGACCCGGCAGCCAATCGCCCGGAGCCGCCGGAGCCGCGGCTGATCGTCAACACCGAAGCTGTCGGCACAGAGCCGGAGCCGAGCCCAACGGACTGGGGGCGCAGTGACACCCGACCGCTGCCGATTGGCGACTTTGGCACCACGTCAGACCAGCCGCAGAACGAGGTGAGCTTCAATCCCACGCAAACCCGCGAGGAGTTGCTGGCGCGCTACAGCGCGATGGGCCGCAAGGCGACCGAGTTCGATGATGTGGAGGTGCGGCTGCGGCGATGGTGGCAGGCCGGGCGGGATGTGGTGTCCACCCACGCGTTTGTGCCAACCCGCCAGCGGGGCGAGCATCGCTGGGACTGGCCTGCCCTGCTGGCCCATGCAGACAGGCTGAACGCACAAGCCGCTCTGGACATCAATGTTATGATGCAGGGCTGCTTCAGCTTGATGCCGCGCTTTGCCGTTGGGGCGCGGTGTTTTTTCCTGCTGCCCGTTGCCTATCCCACCCTGCTGCGTCGGGCGGATCGCGAGGCATACTTCGACCTCTGGGCTCTGGTGCCGGAGCCCATGCGTCGACTCGGGCGGTTCTGGGCGCACCAGCCGATCAGCGAGATTGGCGACACCGCGTTGACCGAGGTCGCAGCGATGCTGAAGCGCGCCGGGCTGCAGCCCGTGTTCACAGCCGACCTATCCTTGACCAGTATCAAGCGCGCGATGGACCTCAAGCTGGGGGCGCTGTTGGTGCAGGCCGCGTCCTTGGAGCCGCGCAAGCTGCTGGAGGGGCTTGCCGAGGCCCGCCAGCGACGGCTGATCATCTATGTTGGCGGTGTTACCGATCCCGACCTGCGCCGACAGGCCGTGCGCGCCGGGGCGCAGTTTCTCTCCCTCGGTATCACCACGGCTGACACGCTACCGGATCGCCCGCAGGCCATGGGCGTGGAGGAGGCAGCAGGCATCTGACCGGCTCAGGCGGCGGTGACAAACCGGAAATCCACACTGGTGCGCCGTTTGGTCATGCCCGGCAGCACCGACGTGCGATGAACCGTGCTGCCCAAGAACAGCATCGCATCACCAACCGCAAACTCTGGGCACCACAGCGTGTCCGCAAAGCGCTGCTGCACCGTTGCGCTGGCAATCGACAGCCCGCCGCGCGAGTAGACATTGGCGCCGGTGGTCTCCGTTGGCACGCGGTCTTCCAGACGGCGGGTCACCAGTTCCAATCCCGGAGCCTCGCGCCCGCACGCACCGAATGGAACCCAGAGATTGACCAAGGGTGCCTGGAGGATCGTTTGATCCTGATGCCAGGGCAGACTTAGGCCAAGCCCGTCTTCGGTGTCGGTTGGTTCAACCCGGCGAAAGAAGCTGAACATATGGCTAGTCACCGCGTGACCCAGGATCTTGGCGGCGATCGGCGAAAACACTGACTCAAGCCACTTGCGGCAATCCACACCCCCCGCACTGACCCCATCAACCGCGATAGCATGCTGATCCAGATAGACCCGATCTTGTGGGTCAATCGTCCCTGCCGCCGCCGCCTCTGTCATCACGTCGAACTTACGGTCGGCTGCTGCCCCCAGGGCTGCAACAATCTCGGAGCTGAGCACCCGGCGTAGCACCACGACGCCCCCGACCCGCAAGCGCTGCACCGCTGCGTCAAAGCCCGTCGCTTGATCGACCAGTGCCTCATCCTGGGACAATTCCAACGGATGCCGAACCACGCCACTCTCCCACCTCAGGCTTTGGCTGGCGATGTGCGTCCGGCGCACCGCCAACTCTCGGAGATGAGTCTATGGCCCTAGTTTTGCTGCGGCTATACCAAGCACGACAGTCTAGACCGTCCGTGCGCTTCGGTCGCAGCGGACACTAGACCAGCTCCGGCAGCAACGCGTCAATCAACGCCAAGATTTCAGGTGCATCAGCCACCAGATCAGGCGGCAATGGAGCCAAATGCTCCAGCACGGGTGGTTGAGCCAACAGCACTGCGACGCGTGACTCCTCAACCAATCGTCCTGCCGCAGCAAACCACTCAAACACTGGGTTTGGCCAAGTCCGGCGATGATAAACATCATGCGCTGCTGCTTCGGCAACGGCGGCAAAACCTGCCAGAGCCCCACCAATTGCACTGCGGGCGTGGGCATCGCTGTTGTGCGCGGCGATTTGATCGCGCCGGGCTTTCGCCAGCAAATGTGCAAAACCACGGGTGTGGTAGTGAAAACACGTCACCTCTGCCCCATAGCCGAGGCTGGGGCTTTGCATCAGACCGTGATGATTGCCCATGGCGATCAAGCGCAGTGCATCGGCGCGAAACCAGCATTTGCGCCACTGGGTCAGATAGGGCTGCAACAGACGCTCTGGTTCGGCATAGCGGTAGCCGATATCCCGCAAAGGCCGCCGCAGAACACGGGTCTCGGCCAGAGGTGCGAACCCCGCTGCCATACCACGGGCGCGATCTGGCACCACCAGCGCCGTGCCAAGCTGAAACTGGTTCGCCTGCGGCCAAGCCGCGATCAGCCCAGCCAACGCGTGGCGCAGATCACCCTCGGCCGGCACCCAAAGCTCATCGGCATCGGCGGGAATGATCCACTCTGCGCCCAACAGACGCTGAGCCAAGCGCGCCGCCCGTGTGAGCCAGCGAGACTGATCGTATCGCCCAGCGGGTTGATCCAGCACGATGATTGGCCAGCGTGCTGCCAGGGCAGCCAATCGCGCGCGCGTACCGTCGACGGAGCCGTTGTCGATCACCACAGCTGCGTCAATCCCTTGAGCGAAATGCCAGGTCAGCATCCCCTCGATGACATCGCACTCGTCGCGCACCGCCGAAATCAGCACCAGCGGGTACCGATTGGTGGGCGCTGGGCGGCAGAGCGCGTGATAGGCATCGGCATCCGCAGTGCGAACCGAGCCATCCCGCACGGCTGTGTCAAACTCAAAGCGCAGATGCCGCTGGGCCAAAGCCTCCGGTGTGCCTGCCACATGTTGGTGATAGACCGCCCGTGCCTCGGCAAAAGCATCGGCCGTGGCCAGCAGCGACTCCAGCACCACAGCCGCAGACGGATTGCTGCCAAGCTGTTGGGTCAGGCCTTGGACGCAGTCGTCCACCGCTGCTTCATGGACTGCGACAGCGTCCGCGATCCGGCCAACCATCAGGAGCGCGGTGACCCGAGCATGCATCAAGTCGGCGCTGTGCGCTGGCTCACCCGCCCCTGTGCGCTCCAGCACGGTTGACCAGGCACCGACGCGCTGCAAGGCCCGAACAACATTCTTGAGCAAACCAAGGCGGGCAGTCCCATCCAGCAGCGGCTGAATACCCTCTGCCAGGGCAAGACCCTCGTCCACAGCGCCGGCTTCAATCAAGCACCATGCCGCGAGGCAGCGATCATCAACGGCCAGCTGAGGCAGGCCTGCGATACCTTGGAAGATGGCTCCGGCCTCTGCCCCCCGATCCAGCGTCGCGGCAAGACGGGCGCGACGAAGGGCCGTGCTGGGCAGGACCGGCAACACCGCCAAGGCCTCGGCTGGCCGTTCGAGGGCGACCAGCGCTTCGGCCAGATCCCCCGCCAGGGCAGCGTCGTCAGGAGCCTCATCATGGGCCGCCTGCAGCAATGGCAGTGCCGCAGCAGGCCCTTGTTGCCGCCAGACACGCCGTGCGTCCAGTTGGCGCCATAAAGCGCCGCCGCGGTCAGCAGCGGAGCCTCGGCGCCCGCTGGTCATGCGGCCGCCCGGGCTGCCAACACCGCGGTCATCGCAGCCAGGGCCGCGTCAACCTGGGTAGCGTCCGGGCCGCCAGCCTGGGCCAGATCGGGCCTGCCACCGCCACCCTTGCCCCCGACTGCTTCTGCGCCTGCCCGCACCAACGCAACGGCATCCACGCCGGGCACGAGGTCGGCCGTGACACCCACCACCAAGGAGACCCGCCCCTCGTCCACCGCTGCCAGCATCACCACGCCCGAGCCCAGTTGCTGCTTCATGGCGTCAACCATGCCCTTCAGCTCTCGGGCAGGGACGCCATCCAGCCGCTTGGCGATGGTCTGAACGCCACCAATCACCACGCTTTCGCTGCCGCTGGCACCATCGCCGGAGGCCAGACGCTTGCGCAAATCGACGACTTCACGCTCCAACCGACGGCGATCGTCCAGCACCTGCTGGATGCGGGTCGGCAATTCCGGCACCGGCGCCTTCAGCACAGTGGCTGCTTCCCGCAGCACCTGGGCCTCCCGGTCAATGTGCGACAGCGCCCCGACACCGGTGACAGCCTCAATCCGGCGGACGCCAGCCGAGACTGCACTCTCCGCCACGATGCGGAACAAGCCGATGTCACCGGTGCGGCGCACATGGGTGCCACCGCACAGTTCGACGGAGAACCGCGCTTCGCCCGTATCCTCATCGCCGCCCATCGCAACGACGCGCACCTCATCGCCATACTTCTCACCGAACAACGCCATCGCTCCGGCGGCAATCGCTTCGTCGGGCTGCATCAAACGCGTTGAGACGCCGGAGTTGATGCGAATCCGTCGGTTCACCTCGGACTCGACAGCCGCCAACTCTTCGGCTGTGATCGGCTTCGGGTGGCTGATGTCAAAGCGCAGCCGGTCTGGTGCGACCAAGGAGCCCTTCTGCGTGACATGCTCGCCCAGGGTGCGGCGCAATGCTTCATGCAGCAGGTGGGTGGCGGAGTGATTGGCCCGCAGCGCTCCACGACGCGCTCCATCCACCTGGAACTCAGCCGCGTCGCCAACCCGCACCACGCCGCTGTCAATCACACCGCGGTGCACATGCAGGTCGCCCAGCAGTTTGGCCGTGTCGCGCACTGTGACAACAGCACCCGTGGCGGTGACGATGCGACCAGCATCGCCCATCTGACCACCGGACTCGCCATAGAACGGGGTCTGATTGGCCAAAAGCTCAATCTCTGTCCCCGCACCGGCCTCGGCCACTTCGGCACCGCCCACCAGTACGGCGGCGACTTGGCCTTCGGCGATCAGCGTGTCATAGCCCAGGAACTCGGTAGCGCCGGTGCGTTCGCGAATGGCGAACCACACCGCCCCGGTCGCTGCTTCGCCGGAGCCAGCCCAGGCCGCGCGCGCCTTCGCCCGCTGCTCGGCCATGGCGGCGTCAAACCCCTCCTGCTCAACCGTGCGGCCGCGGCTGCGCAGTACGTCGGCCGTCAGGTCAAGCGGGAAGCCATAGGAATCATACAAGGTGAAGGCAAAGCGACCGGACAACGGGGCTGCCTCCGGCAGGCGCCCGAGTTCGTCGTCCAACAGCTTCAAACCGCGATCCAATGTGATCTTGAACCGGGTTTCCTCCAGCGACAGCGTCTCCGTGATCAGGGTTTGCGCCCGCACCAGCTCAGGATAGGCCTCCCCCATGGCCTTCACCAGCGTTGGGACCAGGCGCCACAGCAATGGATCGCGGCAGCCCAGGATGTGGGCATGGCGCATCGCCCGGCGCATAATCCGGCGCAGCACATAGCCGCGTCCCTCATTGGAGGGCAACACGCCATCGGCGATTAGGAATGCCGACGAGCGCAAATGGTCGGCGATCACCCGATGCGACACCCGGTGCGGCCCATCGGCCTCCACACCCGAGGCCTGTGCCGAGGCCTCGATCAAGCGGCGCAGCAGATCAACATCATAGTTATCATGCTGGCCTTGCAGGATGGCGGACAGCCGTTCGAGCCCCATGCCCGTGTCAATCGACGGCTTCGGCAGCGCCACCCGGTCACCGGGACCACGCTGCTCAAACTGCATGAACACCAGATTCCAGATTTCGATGAAACGATCACCATCGGCGTCGTCACTGCCCGGCGGCCCTCCGGCAACCTTGGGCCCATGGTCGAAGAAAATCTCGGAACACGGGCCACACGGCCCGGTATCGCCCATGGACCAGAAGTTGTCAGATGTCGCGATGCGGATGATCCGCTCGTCCGGCAGACCGGCAATCCGCCGCCACAGGTCAGCGGCCTCGTCGTCATCATGATAGACCGTGACCAGCAAGCGATCCTTCGGCAGGCCATACTCCCGCGTGATCAGCGTCCAGGCCAGATCAATAGCTGTTTCTTTAAAGTAGTCACCGAAGGAGAAGTTGCCCAGCATTTCAAAGAATGTGTGATGCCGGGCGGTATAGCCAACATTCTCCAGGTCATTGTGCTTGCCACCGGCACGCACACACTTCTGCGCCGTGGCGGCTCGGCGATAGCTGCGAGTCTCCATCCCCGTGAAGATGTTCTTGAACTGCACCATGCCGGCAGTGGTGAACATCAGGGTCGGGTCGTTGCGCGGCACCAATGGGCTTGAGGCAACCACCTCATGCCCATTGCGCCCGAAGAAGTCGAGGAAGGTGGAGCGGATATCGGCAGCCGTCTTCATGGTCCCGCAGCCCAAGGCAAGCAAAAGGACGGCGATATAACTACCTCAGCC
>RDXE01000001.1 GCA_004292755.1 Alphaproteobacteria bacterium | reverse complement strand
TGGAAGCCGGTGCCCAGGCCCCCGTGCAACTGCAAATGGAACTGCGTGAAACCGATCCCATCATCCGTCCCCTCACCGCCTACACCGAGTTCATCCAGCGGCAGGCTCCCGGCGGCGGCTTTTCCCGCCATGAGTCCCTAACGCCAACCGAACCGCCAACCAAACCGCCAACCAAACCGCCAACCAAACCGCCAACCGAACCGCCAACCGAACCGCCAACCGAACTGATAGCAGAACCTTCAACCACTCCCATAACAAAACACCAAACCACCCTGCCCAAAGCCTCATGAGCCAACTCGCCACCCTCAAAACCCACGCCCGCCAACTCCGACTCGGCGGCCTCGCCGAAGCCCTCGAAACCCGCCTCCTCGAAGCCACCTCCCACCGCCTCACCCACTCCGAATTCCTCGAACTCCTCGAATTCCTCGAACTCCTCCTCCAGGACGAACTCGCCGTGCGCGAAAACCGCACCAGCGCCCGACGGTTCAAAAGCGCCGACTTCCGCGAATCGCGCACCCTCGACGGCTTCGACTTCAGCTTCAATCCCGGCATCCCGCGCCAGCGCGTCCATCAACTCGCCACCTGCCACTTCATCACCGAAGCCCGCGACGTCCTCCTCGTCGGCCCGCCCGGCGTCGGCAAAAGCCACCTCGCCCAAGCCCTCGGGCGCGAAGCCATCCGCCACCGCCACAGCGTTTACTACCGCTCCATCTTCGACCTCGTGCGCGACCTCGCCGCCAGCGAAGGCGGCCCCGCCGAAACCCGCCTCCTCGCCCGCTATCTTAAACCCGACCTCCTCATCATCGACGACATGGGCCTCAAAACCCTCCCCGCCCGCAGCGGCGAACTCCTCCTCGAAATCATCCTGCGCCGCCACGAAGTCCGTTCCACCATCATGACCTCCAACCGCCCCGTGGACGAATGGGGCAAACTGCTCGGCGACGTCCCCGCCGCCGGAGCCATCCTCGACCGCCTCCTGCACCGCGCCGAAGTCATCGCCATCCAAGGCCGCAGCCACCGCCTCGC
>RDXE01000030.1 GCA_004292755.1 Alphaproteobacteria bacterium | reverse complement strand
ACGAAGCCGTTGACGATTATCTAGAAACATGCGCGAAGCTGGAACTGTCGCCCCAGAAGGCGTACTCAGGGCAGGTGATGGTCCGCATCGACCCAGACATCCACCGTCGTGTGGCCCTCGCGGCTGACTTAGAAGGCAAAAGCATCAATCAGTGGGTCGAGACGCTGTTCGCTGAGGCAACGGCCTCTCTCACGAAGCAAGTCTAGACACCCCTCCCCACCCCATTGAACCGCAGCGCAGCATTGCCTAGGTTGCCGGGCATGCGCTTTCCAAAAGACCGTCGGGTGTTGTTTGACCGTCGCGCCGTGATCACGCGGCTGGCGGCGGTTGAGGGTGATCCGCAGTCGGTGGAGCGGCGCAAGGCAGTGCTGGAGGTGGCGCGGGCGGCGCTCATGCGTGGGCGGGCGGAGGTGCGGCAGCGCTTTGAGGCGTCGGGCGATGGCCAGGGGGCGGCCAAGGCGCTGTGCTATGTGCATGATCAGTTGCTGCGCGTGTTGTGGGATGATGCCACTGGCACAGTCTATCCAGCCGCCAACCCAACGCTCGCGGAGCGGTTCAGCTTGGCGGCCACCGGCGGCTATGGCCGGGGCGAACTGGCGCCGCACTCCGACCTCGATATCCTGTTTTTGCTGCCCTACAAGCAAACCCCGCGTGGGGAGCAAGTGGCGGAGCATCTGCTCTACCTGCTGTGGGACCTCGGGTTGAAGGTCGGTCACGCCACCCGCTCGGTGGAGGAGTGTCTGCGCCACGCCAAGGCGGACATCACCATCCGCACCGCGCTGTTGGAATGCCGCTGGATTTGGGGCGAGCAATCCCTGGTGCGCGAGCTCCGCCGCCGCATGGCGCTGGAGGTGATGGCTGGCACCGCCAAGGATTTCGCCGAGGCGAAGCTGGCCGAACGCGACGCCCGCCATGCCCGCATGGGCGACAGCCGCTATGTGCTGGAACCCAACATCAAAGAAGGCAAAGGCGGCCTCCGCGATCTGCACACGCTGTTCTGGATCGCCAAGTATAACTACCGCGTCGACGACGCCGAACAATTGGTGGCAACCGGTGTGCTAACAGCAGCCGAGGCCCAGCGCGCCGCCAAGGCTGAGGCGTTCTTGTGGACTCTGCGCTTTCACCTGCACTACGTCACCAACCGCGCAGAGGAGCGGTTGACCTTTGACGTCCAGTCGGAACTTGCCCGCCGTGCTGGCTATACCGACCATGCGGGCACCCGCGGTGTTGAGCGGCTGATGAAGCACTACTTCCTGGTGGCGAAGGATGTGGGCGATCTAACCCGCATCATCTGCGCCCATCTGGAAGCCCAGCAGCAGCGCCGCGCGCCGCGCTTGTCGCTTCGCCGTCTGTGGACCAGCTGGCGGCGTGACCCCAATGGCTTTGAGATCGATAAGGAACGCCTGTCGATCACCGACGCCAAGGCCTTCCTGGCCGATCCCGTGAATTTCATTCGGCTGTTCTGGCTGGCCCATGAGCATGGGCTGGATATTCACCCAACGGCCCTGCGGCTGGTCGCTGACCATCTGAAGCGGGTGGACGCCAAGCTGCGCACCGATCCCGAGGCGAACCGGCTGTTCTTGGACATCCTCACCTCGCGCAGCGATCCAGAGGCGATCTTGCGGCGCATGAACGAGGCTGGCGTGTTCGGACGCTTCGTGCCGGATTTTGGGCGCGTGGTCGCCCAGATGCAGTTCGACATGTACCACGTCTACACCGTGGACGAGCACACCCTGTTCGCCCTCGGCATCCTCGCCCGGATCGAACAGGGCGAGTTGGCGGAGGAACTGCCGCTCGCCACCTCCATCATGCCAACGCTCGCCTCGCGCCGAGCGCTCTATGTCGCGGTACTGCTGCACGACATTGCCAAGGGCCGCGGCGGCGATCATTCGGAGTTGGGCGCCAAGGTTGCCTACAAGCTGTGCCCGCGCCTCGGCCTGACGCGGGAGGAAACGGAAACCGTCGCCTGGCTGGTGCTGCACCATCTGGCGATGAGTTCGTGTGCCTTGAAGCGTGATCTATCAGACCCCAAAACCATCGAAGACTTCGTCGCCCTGGTAAAAAGTCCGGAGCGGCTGAAACTGCTTCTCGTGTTGACCGTTGCTGACATCCGCGCCGTTGGCCCAAAGGTCTGGAACAACTGGAAGGCTGGCTTGTTGCGCCAGCTTTATTGGGCGGCGGAAGACGCCATGACCGGCGCGCTTAAGGCCGACGAGGTGGAGGAGCGTCGCTCCCATCGCGTGGCTGCCGTGCTCGACCTCTTGCGCCAGGACCTCAGCGATTGGCCGGAGGAAGAGTTCCAGCGCCACGTCGCGCGCGGGAACCCGTCCTATTGGCTGTCGGTTGATCGTGACACCGTCCAGCGTCACGCCCGTCTGATCCGCCGGGCAGAAATGGATGGCGCCCCGCTGGAAGTGGATAACCGGGTGGAGCGTCGCCGCGGCATCACTGAGGTGACGGTCTACACCGATGACGCCCCAGGATTGTTCGCCCGCATCGCCGGTGCCTTGGCCGTCGCCGGCGCCACCATCGTCGATGCCAAGATCCACACCCTCGCCAACGGCAAGGCGCTGGATACCTTCTCCATCCAAGATGCCGATGGTGGTGCGTTTGACCGGCCGGAGAAGTTGGCGCGGCTGGCTGTGATGATTGATCAAGCGCGCGAGGGGCGCTTGCGCTCCCTGGATGATCTGCGCACCCGGCAGGCGGGACCGGCGCGGCTGCGCGCCTTTAAGGTCTCGCCGCGGGTATTGATCGACAACACCGCCAGCGCCACCCACACGGTGATCGAGGTGAATGGGCGCGACCGACCGGGCCTGCTGCACGATGTTGGTTCGGCGCTGGCAGCGCTGAATGTGCAAATCTCCACGGCAAAGGTCTCGACCTTCGGCGAACAAGTGGTGGACGTGTTCTATGTGAAAGACCGCTTCGGACTGAAGATCGACAAAGACGAAGCGATCAACGACATCCGGGCCCAGTTGCTGCTGGCGCTGGACCCAACTGCTCCACAGGCGCTGGCCGCCTGATCCAACCAAACAAACACACCAGGGAGGACCCATCGTCATGCATATTGGCGTGCCGAAGGAGATCAAGACTCACGAATATCGCGTCGGTCTAACCCCCGCCGGGGCCCGGGAACTGGCGGAGCGCGGCCACACCGTCACGGTCGAAACCAAGGCCGGGGCCGGTATTGGCTTTGACGATTCCGACTACGTCGCAGCCGGGGCCACCATCGCCCCCGATGCCGACGCAGTGTTCGCCGCAGCCGAGATGATCGTGAAGGTGAAGGAACCGCAACCGGTGGAGGCCAAGCGCCTGAAGCCCGGCCAGACCCTGTTCACCTATCTGCATCTGGCCGCTGAGCCGCATTTGACCGAACTGCTGGTCGCGTCAGGTGCCACCTGCATCGCCTACGAGACCGTGACCGACCCTCGCGGCGGCTTGCCGCTGTTGGCGCCGATGTCGGAAGTCGCGGGCCGGATGTCGGTTCAGGTTGGCGCGCACTATCTGGAGCGCGAACAAGGTGGCCGCGGCATCCTGCTGGGCGGTGTGCCTGGTGTCGCTGCGGGCAAGGTGGTGATTCTGGGCGGCGGTGTCGCTGGCACCAACGCTGCCCGCATGGCAATGGGCTTGGAAGCCAAGGTGGTGGTGATTGATCGCTCGATGCAGCGGTTGAAGGAATTGGACGACCTGTTCGGCGCCAAACTGCAAACCCTGTATTCAACCCGTCAGACCATTGATGATCAGGTGCGCGACGCCGACTTGGTGATCGGCACTGTCTTGATCCCCGGCGCATCCGCCCCAAAGCTGGTGTCGGACGCAGCGGTGCAGTCAATGCGCGCAGGCGCCGTGATTGTGGATGTGGCGATTGACCAGGGCGGCTGCTTTGCGACATCCCGCCCGACCAGCCATGCCGAACCGATCTATGTTCAACATGGCGTCATCCACTACTGCGTCACCAATATGCCGGGTGCTGTGGCCCGCACCTCTACCCTGGCACTGACCAACGCCACCCTGCCCTTCGTCCTTGACCTGGCAAGCCAGGGTCCCCGCAAGGCGATGGCCAACAACCGCCACCTGCTGCAAGGCCTGAACGTCCACGCCGGTGCCATCACCTACAAAGCCGTCGCCGACGCCGTTGGGGAGAAGGCCGTGAAGGCCGAGGTAGCGCTGGAGTTATAGCTGGAACAGGTGGGGGGCGGTGATCTGCCCCCCCCCTCAATTCACCGTGATCTGCGCACCGAACCAGCGCCAGCGGTTGTCCTCCAGCGGCATCGTGCAGTTGAGGCGGGTCCGGCCAGAGGGAAGGGCTTCGGTGAGGCGGAGTTCCAGGCGGCGGCCCAGGCGCTCCACCTCAACGCGACCGATGCCAGCCATGAAGCAGGCCAATTGGTCGATATCGCCGGTTTGCGGCTCAACCGTGAAGCCGATGGCGGGCGGGTTGCGGTCGACCAGCCAATGGTCGGGCACGACGTCGCTCACCACCAGCGGCAAGGCTTTGGCGACCAGCTGGAAGCGGTCGATGGAGCCAAGCGCCTCGTTCTGGGTGAAGCGCGGCAGATAGAGCATGTCGCTGCCAGCATGCGCGACACCAGAGTGCAGGCCCAGCGCAGCCCGCACGCCAAGGCCTGTCAGCAACGGCTTAAGTACCGCCGAGACCTCGCCATAGGGCCATGACAGGACAAGGGGCGGGCGGCCAAGTTCCGCTGTCATGCGCTCCGTGGCGCGCACAATCTGGCTGATGGCTGTGCTGCGGTCCGCCATCGCCAGACGGGCATGGCTTGCCCCCATCTGACCGATGGTGACCCCCGCAGATGCCAATTCCCGCAGTTCGCCCCAACTCATGTGGGTGCCGGTGTTGCGATCGATCGTATCGCTCGCCACAAACACGGTGAAGGGCAGACCAGCCTCGCGCAGACGCGGCCAGGCCTCGCGATAGGCGCTGCGGTGGCCTTCATCAATGGTGATCACCACGCTGCGCGGCGGCAGTGACCGCCCCTCGCGCAGTGCGCCCAGCACCTCCCCCAGCGGCAGCACCGTGTAGCCGCCGGAGCGCAGCTCCCGCAGGTGCGCGTCGAACTGGTCCAGACGGATGGAGGCGGCGGGGGCAGTGTCGTCGCCGAAGCGGGCGTAGGCGAGCACCACGGCCGCCGAGGCATCCTCCAGACTGCGGACCTGGGCGTGCGCTGATTGGGCGCCGGCTGCGATCACGCCACCAGCGATGCCAAGGGATAACCAAGTGAGGGCGAGAAAGCGGCGAATCATGGGCGCTCGAGTGTTCTGAACCGACTGGGCAACTGCAAGCGGTCTACCAATGGTGCTGGTGTCGCAGGGCTCATGGCGCCATGATGCGCCGCGGCAGGGTTGAGTCCGTCCACAGCGGATAGCGTCGCGCATTGAAGAGTTGATAATGCCACCATTCCTTCGAATAGAAATCCCAGCCCGCCGTGCTCATCAGGCCCAACAGCAGCAGGCGATTGCGCTCGGCCTCCGGGCCAACAGCGGTGCCGTGGAAGGCGTTGGGCGTCAGATCGTCGAATCCTGTGCCCATCTCCAGATCACTGCCATCGGGGCCGATCAGAGTCAAATCAACCGCCACTCCTCGGGTGTGGGGCGAGCCTTTGCGCGGATCGGCAACGAACGGCGTGGCACCGCCGCCTGCGGCACGATACAGCCGCCACTGCGCCTCGGGCGGGCGATAGGCATCGAACAGGCGCAGCCGCAACCCCTGGCGCGCTGCAAGGCTGACGGCGCGCGCCAGTGCCTCGGCAGCATCCTGGTGCAGCCATGCCTCGGCCCGCTGGTACAGCGGCGCACCTGTGATGTTGTTGGCGGTGGCGTAGCGCAAATCCAGCACCACACCGTGGCTCGCCTCCGTGATCGGAACCAACGTCATCCTTCCCTCCCTGCGCGTCCAGTCGGGATGCGGCGGCTGGAACAGCCGAGAGGCATCGCCGATCCCAGCGCGCTGAGCAAGCGCGACCTTGGCATCTGCCCATGGCGGTAGCGCTGGGCATCGATGCATCTGGTGCCGCCTGTTCGGTGTCTTTGACCGCATGGGATGGTCAGGTGCTGATCGCACGCCAAGAGTTCGTTGAGCGCGGTCATGCCACTCACATGATGCCGATGATCGCCGAGGTGCTGGGCGGGAGACATGATGTTGGCGCCATCGCGGTTGGAATTGGCCCGGGCTCGTTCACTGGGCTGCGGGTGGCACTGGCGGCTGCCCGTGGCATCGCCCTGGCTCGCGCCATCCCTTGCCTGGGGGTTGACGGGTTCCGCGCGCAACGCGCTGCCCTGCCGCCCGACATTGGACCAGTGACCGTGGTGCTGGACGCCCGCCCAATGGCTGTGCCGGGGGATGATCCAAAGCATCTGCCGATGGTGCAACGCTTCTCCGCCGAAGGCATCGCGGTCCACGAGCCGCGGTTGGAGCCAGTGGACGCATTGATCGTGCTGGGCACTCTGGTCGGCCAACGCATCGGCAGTTTGGCCGCCCGCCTGAACGCCCCCGCAATCGAGCTTGGCCCCGTGCGCGCAGAAATCGTCGCAGCCCTTGGATTGGCAGACCTCGCGGCGGGGCGGGTGGTGCCTGCCCGACCGCTCTATCTTCGCGCCCCCGACGTGTCGGTCGCGCGCCCGGCAGGGGTCAAGCGATGAGAACGATGGTGATCCCCCGCCTGCACACTGTCGGCGAGCCCCATGCAGAGCTGCTGGCCGCCCTGCACCAGCGCAGCTTTGAGGAGCGTTGGACCACTGGCACCATACGCGACCTGCTGCGAGGCCCCGGTGCCTTCGCGGTGGTGGCAACGGTGCTGACTGATCAGCCAGCTGGCTTCGTGATGGCGCGTGCCGTGGCGGGCGAGGCTGAAATTCTGTCACTCGGGGTTTTGCCAAAACATCGCCGCTGCGGTATCGGCCGCTGGCTGATGAGCACTGCCATCACCGTGGCTGGCGACCGTGGCGCGCGCGCCATGTTCCTGGAGGTGGCGGAGGGCAACATCCTGGCCCAAGCCCTCTATTTCAGCATGGGTTTCACCATCGTCGGCCGCCGCGCCAACTACTACCCCGACCGCGGCGCTGGGCGAGAAACCGCGCTGGTGATGAAGCGGGACATTAGCATCTAGGGCACAGCGTTGGCTGGCACTGTGGCAGTTGCGCCGGATGCACCACCTACCGCCGCAACCCCTCCACCACGCGTACCACCTGCTCGATGTCAAGGCGGCGGCGGAAGTCGGGATCGATGTGGGCGTAGCGGACGATGCCCTCGCGATCGATCACAAAGCTGCCGGGAACGGGCAGAGTCCACGCGGGGTTGCCGTGGAGACGCACCAGATCAACGCCATAGCTTTGATACAAGGCGCACACCGGGTCCGGCAGGCGGATCATCAGGCCACAGGCAAGGGCGAGGCCATTGTCCGCGTCAGACAGGACCGGAAAGCTCAGATGGCGATTGCGCCGCGTCTCGCTCGGAGCGTCCCCAACGTCGGGGCTGATCGCCACCACCTTCGCCCCACTGGCAGCCAGACGATCGGCCACGGTTTGAAGAGCTGTCAGGGTCAAGGAGCAGAAGGGGCACCAACCGCCGCGATAGAAGGTTAGGACCAGCGGCCCGTCGGCCAGCAAGTCATCAAGCGCGACAAGGCGGGCGTCAGCATCGGCCAGCAGAAAGGGTGGGAAGACATCCCCAACGGCCAGCGCCCCTGACCCAACGCGCCCTTGACGCAAGCGGTCGACGAAGTCTTCCAGAACCTGGTGACGCTCCGGTCCCATCCGCTTCGCAACGATTGCCGCGAGTTGACCAAGGGCCGCTGTGAGCGACCCGGTCGTGCTCAGCAGGTATTCCGACTCTCCCTCCACAGCACCCCCTACCCTGTCCAACAAGTCGCACCGCGACCAATAGCCACAATATGACTTGCGCAAGGCACTTCGCCCATCGTTGCCCCGGTTATGGCGTCCATCACCGGACCGATGGTTGCTTGCGCGTCACCATCCTGTTGAGATGTCGCCGTTGTTTCGGATTGTCGAGGGAAACCCCACGAGATGCCACCGTCGTCAGCCTCCACCACGCCATCAGCTGTCAGTCTCGCTCTCTCGCTCGCGGCAGCAGCCTGGGCGGTTGGTCTGATCGCTTGGTTTGTTCTGCCCGCCACGTTGGAACTAGCACTCCCTCTGCCGCAAGACGGGGCCCCGGTCCTCGTGCTGATCGCGGGGGCGCTGGCAGTGACGGTGATCCCCTGGCTGATCGTCACGCGCGCCCCGTCTGCGCTGCTGCGGATCGTGGGTCTGGTCGCTGCGAACACGGTGCTGGTGCTGCTGACTGGCGCTGCGACAGGGCTCATTGGCGGATTGGCGGCAGTTGTGACCGTCTTGTGCCTTGCCCTGCTGCATGCAGGCGTTGTTGCAGCCAACCAGTTGCGCTGGCACGTCGGGTGACGCTGCGGCTGCCAATCGCGCGGGTGCTGGCACTCGCATTCGGGGGATTGGTCGCAGTCGGCACGGGCTCTGCCCTACTTCTGGGTTTGGACACAGCCCGGTCCAACACCATCGCCTTGCGCCTGGAACGCACCAGCCGAACCATTGACCGCACCGTGGTGCAGTTGCTGGACATGGTCGCACCTGCGGTGCGCCTCGCTGGTCTCGCAGTGACGATTGACCCCACCGAGACCCAGGATAATGTTGTCCGGCTGCTGCGGGGGTCGCTTGCCGTCAGCGAAGCTTTGAGCGGTGTGGCGATTCTGGCGCCGACAGGGGGGGGCTGGTGGCTGGCATCGGGCGACCCGAGCCAACCACGCCCCCTGCCCTTTGACAGCGCCGTCACGGCTGCCACCCTGGCGTTCGCACGCACTCTAACCGGGCCCACGTGGTTGCCGCCCCGGCATCATGGTTCGTTGGCGCAAGCGACGGTGGAGGTGCTGGCACCGATGCCCGATGGCGGGGCGATGGTGGTGTTGATCGCCTTGGGGGACCTCTCCCGCCTGATGGCCGACCGCGACACCAGCAATGACGAGACACCGTTCATCCTGTACGGCCAGAGCATGGTGGTCGCCCATCCGTGGTTGGCGCGCAACGGTCGGCCCCTGCCTGATCGCATGCGGTTTGGCGATACCAGCCTTGCGGCCTTCCAGCCAGACACCAGCCGACAGGCGCCGCCGCCACAGGCCTTGCCGAATGGCCGCACGGTTGCTTATCGCGTGCTGGATGCTGGGACGGAGGAACGGTGGACCGTCGGCGTGCATTACTCGGGTGATCTTGCCGCAGCCGAGGCTGGGCGCGTGCGGACGATGGTGATTGGTGGTGTCGCGTTGGTGATCGGTGCCCTTGGCCTCGCCCTGTGGGTTGGCCGCCGCATCGCGCGTCCTGCTGCTGCGCTCGCCGTTGCTGCCCGGCGGATCGCTGCCGATGGACCAGAGGCGAGCATCGACCTGCCAGCAAGCCGGATCGGCGAATTGCAGGAGGCCGCTGGTGCCTTCCGCTCAATGATCGATGGGCTGCGCGACCGCCAGCGCATGCGCGCACTGTTCGGTCGCTACGTCCCGGACCAAGTGGTTGAGCACGCTTTGAGCAGCATCGGTGAGATCCGGCCGGAGCGCCGGGACGTCGCCGTGCTGTTTACCGACATTGCAGGCTGGACGGCGCTGGCGGAAACCCTGCCGCCCGATCAAGTGACTGCCATTCTCAATCGCTATCTCGATGCTGTCGTGCCGGTGATCGACCAGCATGGCGGCATTGTCGTCGATTTCATTGGCGATGCTGTGTTTGCGCTGTTTGGCGCCCCCGTTGCCAGCGCCAACCCCGCGGCCGACGCTGTGGCGGCCGCCCTCGCGCTGGATGCTGCCGCAGAGACGGTGCGGGCAGAGTTGCTGACCACCGGCGTGGGTCTGGGAGTGACCCGGATCGGCTTGCATCTTGGCCCCGCGACGGTTGGCAGCTTTGGCAGCCGGGATCGGCTAAAATATGGCGCGGCGGGCGACACGGTGAACACCGGCTCGCGCCTGGAGGGGGCGAACAAGTATCTTGGTACGCGGATCCTCGCCTCTGACGCGCTGCTCCGGGCCGCGGGTCCCGACGCTCCTGCCAGCGCGCCGCTGGGGCGGGTGGTGATGGCGGGCCGTGCCGAGGGGCTGGCCGTCAGTGTCCTGGCCCCCCTGCCGGTCGATCCAGTGGCGTGGGCAAGGGTGGCGGCTGCCATCGGCGCTGGTGATGAAGCCGCTGTAACCTTGCTCGCCCACTACTGCGAATATCATCCGCAAGACCAGATGGCCAAAGCGATTGCCGCGTTGGCACCAGACGCCCTGGCCGCTGGCATCTTGCGCCTGACTGCCAAGTGACAGGACCCAATCATGCTGACCCGGAGCGACCTTGTCTGCTGGCCCTTGGCTGGCTTTGCGACCTTCATCTTCATCCGCTATCTGGAGTTCAAGTTCGGCGGCCATCCCGGCAGCGTGTTCTTGTTCACAGTGCTGACGGATTGGCTGTTCCTGGATGGGTTGGAGCGGTGGATGCGCGTTGGTGTCGGCAGCATGGAATTGCTGGCTGGCATTCTGCTGATGATCCGCCCGACCCAAGTGATCGGTGCAGCCTTGGCCGCGGGCATCATGAGCGGTGCGATTTTCTTCCACGTCGTGTCCCCGTTGGGCATCGACCCCTACCATGACGGTGGCAAGCTATTCACAGAAGCCTGCCTTGTGCTGACTGGCGCCCTGATCATTCTTGGCCTGCGGCGGGCTGAGGCATTTGCGCTGCTGGCCCGGATCGGCATACAGGTTCGCGTGTGAGGCCACCCCGTCGGACTGGGTGTAGCCAGTCAAGACGGGGGACCCCAGTGGTAGACATTCTGGTGGAAGTAGCGGGTTGGGCAGGCGGGATCGCGCTGCTGGGAGCTTACTTCTGCGTCTCGCGTGGAGTTTGGACCGGCCATGGTGCTGCCTACCAGTTGACCAACCTGGCTGGCGCTGCAGCACTGGCGGTTAACTCGGCCTGGAATGCGGCTTGGCCCTCCACGGCCCTCAACATCGTTTGGATCGGGCTCGGGCTGTGGACCTTGCGACAGATTGGCCGAGGGCAGCCCGCGCGATAAACCCCTGATCACACAGCGTTGTCGCTGGTCCCAGCAGCGCGTTAGGGTGGCACCGGATTGATGCTTGCCGGAAGGGTGCCGCCATGACTGCCTATGCTCCGCCACTGGATGATCTGCGCTTCCTGCTGAGCCATGTGGTCGATCTGACAGCAGCCCTGGGGACTACCGACAGCGGTGCCGAGGCCGATGATGTGCTGGCCGCCCTGGAGGAGGCTGGACGCCTTGCAGCTGACGTCATCGCCCCGCTCAACAGTGTTGGCGACCGTCACCCGCCACGGATTGAGAACGGGCAGGTGTTCACCTCTCCCGGCTGGCGGGAGGCTTATCGCCAGTTCATCGACGGCGGCTGGAATGGCATTGCTGGCCCGAATGACCATGGCGGCATGGGGTTGCCGATGGTGGCGGCCGCTGCCGCCCAGGAACTGTGGCAAAGCGCCAGCATGGCGTTTGCACTGTGCCCGATGCTCACCCAAGCAGGCATTGAGTTGCTGCACGCCAAGGGCACCGAGGCACAAAAGACACGCTATCTGGACAAGCTGACCAGTGGCGAGTGGACCGGCACAATGCTGCTGACTGAACCGCAGGCCGGCTCAGACGTCGGCGCATTGCGCACCCGCGCCGTGCGTGAGAACGGTCACTACCGCTTGTTCGGCCAGAAAATCTACATCACCTACGGCGATCACGACATGACGGACAACGTGATCCACATGATTCTGGCTCGGGTGGAGGGGGCGCCGCCGGGTATCAAGGGGATCTCGCTGTTCGTGTCGCCCAAGATTCTCGTCAATGAGGATGGCAGCTTGGGTCAACGAAATGATTGCCGCCCAGTCAATCTGGAGCATAAACTTGGTATTCATGGCTCACCCACCTGCGTGATGGCCTTCGGTGACCAGGAAGGTGCCTATGCCGAACTGATCGGCGAGGAGAATCGTGGCATCGAATACATGTTCTTGATGATGAACAACGCCCGGCTGAATGTTGGCATCCAAGGCGTGGGGGTGGCAGAGCGTGCCTACCAGCACGCCCGCCACTACGCCCGGACCCGTGTGCAGTCCAAGGTGGTTGGGCGCAAGCAGGACGGGTTGGCAATCATCCATCACCCCGATGTGACCCGCATGCTGGCGGTGGCAAAGGCCCGTATCCAAGCCGCCCGCGCCCTGTATCTGGAGGCAGCAACGCTGCTGGACCTTGCGCGCACCGGCACCCCGTCCGCGGCTACGCGGGCTGACTTGCTGATTCCCGTCGTAAAGGCGTGGTCCACCGATCTTGGCGTCGATGTCGCCTCGATGGGCATTCAAGTGCATGGCGGTATGGGGTTTGTGGAAGAGACCGGCGCCGCCCAGCACTATCGCGATGCGCGCATCGCACCGATCTACGAGGGCACCAACGGCATCCAAGCCAACGACTTGGTTGCCCGTAAAGTGGCGCGCGACGGTGGTGCTGCGATGGGGTCGCTGCTGGAGGAGATCACCGGTCTGGCCGGGCGCTTGATCGATCAGCCGGGGGACGACCTGCCGATCATCGGCGAGGCTCTGGCCACAGGGGCGCGGGCACTGGGCGAGGCGACCGATTGGGTGGTGACAACCTTCGACAGTGATCCGCGCGCCGTGCTGGCGGGCGCCGTCGCCTTCCTGGACTTGGTGGGTACCGTCGTCGGCGGCTGGATGATGGGTCGGGCGGCCTTGGCGGCCCAGGGGCTGCTTGCCGAACGCCAGGGCGATCCGCAGTTTGCCGAAGCCAAGATCATCCTGGCCCGTGTCTATGCGGAGCAAGTGCTGGTGCGCGCTGACACACTGGCCCGCACGGTAACCGAAGGCGGACGCGTCCTCGCGGAGTTGGACGAGGCAATCCTGTAGGGTGGTGGGCTGGGAGCCGAAACGCTTGGAGGCCAAGCGTTTCGATCCAGTCGTGCGCTGCAGATCGGCCCACCAACCGACTGTCCGACAAGTCTGACATATCCTGTATGGTCTGATGCCTAACCGCTCTGCTACGGTTCGCCGCGGGGGAGCGACTGAGCGCCGCGTCAATGGCGCCAGCGCACCAAATCAGATCGGAGGGAGGATCATGACCATGAACATCACCCGTCGCCATCTGCTGGCGGGCTCCGCTGGCCTTGCAGTCGTAGCAGGCCTGCCAGCCGCGGCCCAGACCGTCACCTCGATCAACATGCTGGTGCCCGCGGCACCCGGTGGTGGTTGGGATCAGACGGCGCGCACCATGCAGCAGGTGCTGGCCGCCAGCGGCATTGCACCAACCATGCAGATCACCAATCAAGGCGGTGCTGGTGGCACCATCGGCCTTGCCAATTTCTTGAACAACCAGCGCGGTCGCGCGGACGCGATGATGACCACGGGTCTTGTGATGATGGGGGCGATCCTCACCAACAAGACACCAGTCAACCTGTCGATGACCACGCCGATCGCGCGGCTGACGGGCGAGTATCAGGTGTTGGTGACGCCGGCCCGCAGCCGGTTCAACACCCTGGCTGACTTTGTGGCCGCCCTGCGCGCCAATCCCGGCGCGGTTCCTGTGGCGGGCGGGTCTGCTGGTGGTACGGACCACATCACCCTTGGCCTGTTGGCAAAGGTGGCAGGGGCCGACCCGACCAAGATCAACTACGTCGCCCATGCCGGCGGTGGGGAGGCCCAAGCGGCACTGCTGGGCAACCACGTCGCCGGTGGCATCTCGGGCTGGGGTGAGTTCTCGGCCCAAGTAGCAGCTGGCCGCCTGCGGGCCCTGGCCATCTTTGCGCCCCAGCGCCTTCCGGGCATCGACGCGCCCACGGCCAAGGAGCAAGGGATCGACCTCGAAGTACCGAACTGGCGCGGTGTGGTTGCGGCACCCGGCATCACCGATGCCCAGCGCCAGGCCCTCTTGAACACCATTGATGCGATGGTGAAGACGCCGCAATGGCAAGAAGTGCTGACCAAGAACAACTGGGGCAACCTGTATCTCGCCGGTGCGGACTTCGCTCGCTACATCGAAGAAGAAAACCGCCGGATGACCGAGGTTCTGAAGTCCATCGGCTTGGTGAACTAGCGTGGCCGACCCGGCTCTGCCGGCCGGTGCGGGGGAGGATACTCCCCCGCGTGCGGGCTGGCGGCCGGAGGTGGTGGCTGGCTTGATCGTCACTGCCCTCGGCCTGTTCTTTTGGTGGGGCACGACCTTAATGACTGTTTCGGCGATGCATGCACGCATCGGCCCGAAGGTGTTTCCCACGCTGATCGGCGGCGGATTGATTGTCATCGGCCTGTGGCTGCTGGTCGAGGCATGGCGCGAGGGCTGGGAACCAAAGCCGGACGATGATGGGCCACCGGGTGCCGACTGGCGCGCCATCGGCCTGATCGCGGGCGGCCTAATCGTGCATCTGATCCTGATTCAACGGCTCGGCTTTGTGTTGGCAGGCTCTGTCTTGTACAGCGCCACCGCCCTGGCGTTCGGTGCGCGCCGAATTGGCGTGATGCTGGGAATCGGCCTTGCCCTGTGCCTTGTCATCTATGTCGCGTTCGCCAAGGGGTTGGGCTTGGCCCTACCGCCCGGTGTGTTCGCTGGCTTGCCGATCATCGGCTGAGGACCAACCATGGAAACGCTGTCTCAGCTGGCGACCGGCTTCCTGGTCGCGCTGACCCCAATCAACCTGTTGTGGGCGGCGATTGGTGTGACCTTGGGCACGGCGATCGGCGTGTTGCCCGGCATTGGACCCGCCCTCACCGTCGCACTGCTGCTGCCGCTGACCTTCCAACTGGAACCAGTGGCCGCCTTCATCATGTTTGCGGGTATCTATTACGGGGCCATGTATGGCGGCTCCACCACCTCCATCCTGCTGAACACACCAGGGGAGAGTGCGACCATCATCACTGCCGTCGAAGGCAACTTGATGGCGCGCAAGGGGCGCGGTGCGGCGGCTCTTGCCACGGCTGCGATCGGGTCGTTCGTAGCTGGCACGCTGGCCACCATTGCCTTGTCCTTCGTGGCCCCCAGCGTGGTGGAACTGGCGCTGCTGTTCGGCCCGGCTGAGTATTTCGCTCTGATGGTGCTGGCGTTCATCACGGTCTCGGCGCTTTTGGGCGCGTCGGCTGTGCGGGGGCTCGCCGCGCTGTTCTTGGGCCTTGGCCTGGGGTTGATTGGCATTGACCTGCAAACGGGTCAGGCGCGCTTCACCACCCTGCCCGGCATCACGGCTGACGGCACCTTCGGACTGGTCAGCTATCCGCAATTGCTGGACGGCATTGGCGTGATCATCGTCGTGGTGGGTTTGTTCGCTGTGGGCGAGACCTTGTTCGTTGCCTCGCGCTATCGCTGGGGCGAGCAGACGATCAACCCGCTCAAGGGCTCCATTTGGATGACGCGGGAGGAGTGGCGCCGCTCCTGGAAGCCCTGGCTACGCGGCACTGCGATTGGCTTTCCCATCGGTGCCATGCCCGCGGGCGGCTCTGAGGTGCCAACGTTCCTGTCCTACTTCGCTGAACGCCGCCTGACCAAGCATCCGGAGGAATTTGGCAAGGGCGCCATTGAAGGGGTCGCCGGGCCAGAAGCCGCTAACAATGCCGCGGCGGCTGGCGTGCTGGTGCCACTGCTGGCCCTGGGTCTACCAACGTCGGCCACGGCAGCGATCATGCTGGCCGCGTTTCAGTCCTACGGCCTGCAGCCCGGACCGCTGTTGTTTGAAACCCGTCCGGACCTAGTCTGGGGGCTGATCGCCAGCCTGTACATCGGCAATGTCATGTTGCTGATTTTGAACCTGCCGATGGCAGGCGTGTGGGTGCGGCTGCTGCTGATCCCGCAACCCTACCTCTATGCCGGTATTCTGGTGTTTGCCACCCTTGGGGTCTACAGCCTGAACCAATCGCTGTTCGACCTTGGCATCCTTTGGGTGATTGGCATTGTTGGGTATGGTATGCGCCGGTTTGACTTCCCCGTCGCCCCGACTGTGGTTGGCCTGATCCTCGGGCCATTGGCTGAGCAGCAATTCCGCCGGGCGATGAGCATTTCCCAAGGCGATGCCACTGTGTTTCTGACCCAGCCAATCGCTGCAAGCCTGCTGGCGATTGCGGCTGCCGTGCTGCTGGTACCGCCCGCCCTGCGCCTGATCAAACGGCTGGGGCGGTAACCTCGGCTCCTGATGTCACCACACCGGGGTTGGCTCCTTCGGCCATCCCCGGTGCTGGCGCACCCGGCACGGACAGCAGCGGACGAACCCCCTGCGGTGGCATGGCTGCATCAACCACCACGCTGCGACGCGAGCCAAGCAAGGTCGTATCCGACAGGCCGTCATTGGACCCGCCGATCAGTGCCTCGGCCACGGTGTCGCCGACCAGCACTTCCCCCGGCATGGCAGAGGCTGCCAAAGCCCGCGCGATCAAGCGCGCAGTGGTGGGGGCGATGCCCGGTGCTTCTGGCGACGGCAATCCCGTAACCAGCGTCATCCGCACCTTCACGTCCTCAGACCCAGTTTCCAGATTGCGCGACCGGACTTGACGCTGGATATCCGCAACGCTTGCCAGCGCGGCGCCGACAGTGGTGAAGCTATACTGCCGCTCCCCATCCACATCCGCGTTGAGCAGGGTTCCGCTGTGTCCAGCGGCAACACTCTCCGTCAATCGATCATGGGCGCGGCGCACCGACGAGCGGCGGGCCTCCGACCCTTCCAATTCGACAGCGCAGGAGGCGAGGACGACCAGCGCGTCCGCAGGCCGCTCCGTGCGTTGATAGCCCGCCAGTGCCCGACCCAGCGGCGGGTCGAGAGGGCGTTCGGCCAAAGCCTCCACCATCGCGCGGGAGCCAGCCTGCACCAGCTGTGCATAGCGCGGTGGATCGCGCATCAGCGGTACATCGGCGGCAAAGCGTTGGGCACGCGCCGGAGCAAACCCAAGGCTGATCAGCACCGGCACCAGCAGCTGCCCCGGGTCAGTGCCCGGCGCGCGCAGCGCACTCATCGCATCGGCAGCGCCAAGAGCATACAGGCCGGCCCCGAAGCGCAGACGCGGATGCTCCATCAGCCGCACGGCCTGCGGATCGGCGGCAAGCGATGTGTGGATGAACTGCGCCAGCTCCGTCGGCGCGGACGAGGATGGCTGGGCCACTGCCTGCGCGTCTGCCAAGGGCTCCGGCGCGGGCGCTGTCGGCTCAGCCGTGGGGGCGGCGTCCTGCGCAAGAGATGGCGGCAGGGCTGTCGGCGCCGGTGGCACAATCGAGGGGCGCGGCTGGGCGGCAGCTGCGGCGTTGGTGCGCGGCTCCAACGGACCCACGGAGGCGTTCATCCGCCTCAGCGCAACCGTGGCTGCGAGAAGACCAAGGCCCACCATCACGGCAGACCCAACAACCAGCAGGAACATCTGCATGTCACCGGTGCCGGGCGCGAACTGCATCTGAGTCAGCCGGATACCACCCATGACAACCAAAATAAGGGCGATCACCGCCAGGGATGGCCCCAGCATCCCCTTCGGCCGCACCCCAAACTCGCCGTGCGGCGGACCTTGTGGCGGCGGCGGTGTCCAGCGCGGGGCATGGCCGAGACTATCACCGCTGGAGCCACCGCGATAACCCGCTGGCGGGCCCGAGGCGCGTGGCTTCATGGTCCGAAACACGGTACGCGGCCGGTAGGTGCCGGAGGCTTCGTCGTATTGTTCCTTGGTGACTTTAACGCCGTCGACTTCGTCCCGCTCGAAGTGCATTTTCGCCGTTTCAATGGCGTCGTCTCGGTCGGACGCGTCGTAACGTTCGATGACCGACCACCGGCCGTCGCGGGCGATGTGCAGCTCATAGAACTCGTTGGCCATTCCGCTCCGCCCCTCTCCGGCAGACGCCGTCAAAAACCGTGTGCAACGGCAACTCCGGCGGAAAGCCTATACCATTTTTCTGGTCAGCACTGTGATGAAAGACACACGCGTCAGACAAAACGAGAAAAAATTTGAACGCAGAACAGCCGCCGGTAGGTCCCGGCGGCTGTTTGAGAGTACCTGTGATCGAACCGGCTACGCGGCGTCTGCGTCAATCACCGGTTGGTTGGTGCCTGATTGAGCCCCAGGCGCCCCGGCGCGGGCGATGCCTTCAATCGGGATCAACCGCGGCCGCAACGCCTCCGGCACCACGCGCTTCAACTCGATGAACAACAGCCCGTGGTCAAGGCGGGCACCAACCACGCTGACGGTGTCGGCCAGTTCGAAGCGGCGCTCGAACGCACGGGCAGCAATGCCGCGGTGCAGATACTGTACGCCCTGGGGGTCCTGGTCATGCTTGCCAGAGACCACAAGGCTGTTGCCCTTCACCACCAGCGACAGTTCATGCTCGGCGAAGCCAGCAACCGCCAGCGTGATGCGGTAGGCATCTTCGCCATGCTTCTCAATGTTGTAAGGCGGGTAGCTGCCTTGATCCTCGACGCGATGTGCGGAGTCGATCAGCGAGGCAAGCCGGTCGAAGCCAACGGTTTGACGGAACAACGGCGACAAGTCGAACGCACGCATGAGTAGTCCTCCTAACGAGCAACTGTGTCAGTGGGGCCGCCGTAGCGCGCCCCGGTTCTGGTATCAGACCCCAGTTGGGCGCCTGACATCCTGGTAGGTGGGAAGCCGCTGAGCCGGTTCAAGAGGCATGATGTGATGGCCCGCCCGAGCCGCCGATTTCCGCATGGGAGGGGCCCCCGCAACGCCCAGCCGGACCGTGCGCCAGTGCTTGCACTCGCGACGGTCTGACGCAAAGCTGAATGGCTTTCTGGTTTTCAACAGGCGACGCCCCGTGCCCAGTTTTGACATCGTGTCCAAGACCGACCTTGCCGAAGTTGACAATGCCCTTGGCAATCTGAGCCGCGAGATTGCGACGCGCTTCGATTTCAAGGGCACCAAGTGCTCGGTTGAGCGCAAGGACGAGGTCATGACCATTCAGGCCGATGACGACACCCGGCTGAAGACCGTGCAGGAACTGCTGCGCGCCCATCTGACGCGCCGCAAGCTCGACATCGGCTGCCTGGACATGAAGCCGCCCGAGAAGGCAACCGGCAACAGCCTGCGCCAGACCGTGGTGATCAAGCAGGGCATCGAGACCGAACTGGCGAAGAAAATCGTCAAGGCGCTGAAGGACTCCAAGATCAAAGTGCAGGCGGCGATTCAGGGCGATGAGCTGCGCGTGAGCGGCAAAAATCGCGATGACCTGCAAACGGCGATTCGACACGTCAAAGGCCTTGGGATCGAGCAACCGCTGCAATTCACCAACTTCAGGGACTGACCGATGGCAGAAGGCCCACCCACCGTGCTCGCTGGCGTCCGCACTCGCGTGTTCGAACGTGTCGACGCGTTGAGTGACGATCTGGTCGCCCTCACGGTCGATCTGGTGCGGATCCCAACCGTCAATCCACCGGGGGATGCCTACACGCCCTGCGCGGAGTTGGTCGGTCGGTATCTGGAACGTCTGGGCTTCACCATTGCCTATATCCGCGCTGAGGGGACCCCCGGCGACAGTGATCGTTATCCCCGCACCAACATCATCGCACGCTGGGAAAGCGGCCGACCCGGTCCAACCATCCACTTCAACAGTCACATTGATGTGGTGGAGGCAGGCCAGGGCTGGACCAAGGATCCCTGGGGCGCGGAGGTGTCTGATGGTCGGGTGTGGGGACGCGGCACCTGCGACATGAAGGGCGGGTTGGCGGCCTCCATCATCGCCGCGCAGGCAATCATCGCCGAGGGTGTCGCGATCTGCGGTGCCATTGAGATTTCCGGCACCGTTGATGAGGAAAGCGGCGGCTTTGGCGGCGTCGCGTTCCTTGCCAAGCGCGGCTATTTCTCCCGCCCGCGTGTGGACCATGTGATCATCCCCGAGCCATTGAATCCGGACCGGGTGTGCCTTGGTCATCGCGGTGTGTGGTGGGCGGAGATTGAAACCAAAGGCCGCATCGCCCACGGATCGATGCCATTCCTTGGCGTGTCGGCGATTCGCCACATGGGTGCCGTGCTCGACGCGTTTGAGCGCGACCTGTTGCCCAGGCTCGACAATCGCGAGACAGCCATGCCCGTGGTGCCACCCGGTGCGCGTGCCTCCACGCTCAACTGCAATTCGCTCCATGGTGGCCAGCCGGAGGGGTTTGACGGCCTCCCCTCCCCCTGTGTCGCCGACAGTTGCCGGATGGTGATCGACCGCCGGTTCCTGATTGAGGAACCGCTGGACCAAGTGCGCGGGGAGGTGATCGACATTCTGGAGCGGCTGCGGCTGGAGCGTCCGCACTTCGCCTATTCCATCCGGGACCTGATGACCGTTCACCCTGTGATGACCGACGCCCATGCCCCGGTGGTTCGCGCGCTGGATGAGGAAATCGCCGCCGTGTTGGGCCGCGCCAGCACGCACATCGCCTCCCCCGGGACCTACGACCAGAAGCACATCGCGCGGATCGGGCAATTGCACGATTGCGTGGCCTATGGTCCCGGTATCCTCGAGTTGGCGCACCAACCAGACGAGTGGGTCGGGATTGCGGACATGGTCGCCTCGGCCAAGATCATGGCGGGTGCCTGCCTGCGCCTTGCTGGTGTGGCATCCCCGACATGACGGCTGCTGGGGTTGGCCGGCGCAATTTGATCACTGATGTTGCGGGTCTTCGGGTTGGCCATGCCGAAGACTGGGCGGTGATCACTGGCACGACCGTGGTGCTGGCCGATCAGCCAGTGGCGGCAGCAGTCGATGTGCGTGGCGGCGGTCCCGGCACGCGAGAGACCGACCTTCTGGGGCCGGGCACGCTGGTTGACCGCATCGACGCCATCGTGCTGTCCGGCGGCTCCGCCTTCGGACTGGACGCAGCTGGCGGCGCGATGGAGGCTTTGGCCGCCCAGGGACGCGGCTTTGCGATTGCTGACCAGCGGGTGCCGATCATCCCCGCTGCCATCCTGTTTGACCTTGCCAATGGCGGCGACAAGGCCGTGCGTCCCCTGCCCTATCGCGGCCTTGGCGCCGCGGCCGTGGCGGCTGCTGGCGACAGCTTCGCCCTGGGCAGTGTGGGCGCAGGGGCTGGAGCAAAGGCAGGCCGGATCAAGGGCGGGTTGGGCTCCGCCTCCTATCGTTGGGGCGGCTGGACCGTTGGGGCTCTGGCTGCGGTCAACAGTTTGGGCTCGGTCACTGTTCCCGGCAGCCGCGCCTTCTGGGCCCGCCCGTTCGAGGTGGCGGGTGAGTTTGGGGCGGTGGACTGGCCAGCCGGTCCCGTTCGCCTGGATGACTGGAGCGCCTCAGCGCCCCTGGTGGCTGGCAACACCACAATCGCCGTGGTCGCCACCGATGCCCAACTGGACAAGGATGGTTGCCGCCGCCTCGCCGTGATGGCCCAAGATGGGCTGGCGCGCGCAATCCGCCCAGCCCACACCCCGTTCGATGGGGATGTCGTGTTTGCCGTTGCCACAGGCCATGCGCCGCCCCCCTCGCCGGCGGAGTTGGCTCGGTTGGGCAGTCTGGCCGCCGACACGCTGGCCCGCGCCATCGCGCGCGGGGTGTATCACGCCACCAGCGCAGGCCGGTTCCGCGCGTGGTCTGACCTGCAGGCGAATAGTTAGGCCTGGACCAAGCGCTGGAACGCGGCCAGGAACTGCAGCCGCGCGGTTTCAGGATCGGTGGCCGCGATCGTCATCGCCTGGGGCTTGCGCCGATAGCCCAGCACCTTGCGGGCCTCCTCCACACTGAACCCCGCCAATTGCACGGCCTCCAGAAAGGCCGCGTCTTTGTCGGCTTGTTTGATCTGGCGCCGCCATTCCTCGGGCAAGGTCGGTGGCAAGCCGAAGCGGACATGCACCGCGCCTTCAATGCGCCTCTCAACTTCCTTATAGCCCGGCCCGACTGCCGCCTTGAACGGTGTGATCAGGTCGGAGGTGACATATTCCGAGGCGTCGTGCAGCAGGGCCGCCAGCCGCATCAACCGTGCTGGCAGCGGCTTGATCGCCTCCACCAGCGCTAGCACCACCAGCGAGTGCTGAGCAACCGTGAACGGATAGGCGCCGGTGGTCTGGCCGTTCCAGCGCGCCACCCGGCTCAAGCCAAGGGCGATGTCCTCCACCTCAACATCCAGGGGCGAAGGGTCGAGCAGGTTGAGACGGCGACCCGACAGCATGCGCTGCCAGGCGCGCGGGGTCGCATCGGTCATGGTCGCAAATGACGGGCCAGCGCCTCGGGCAGGCCACCTTCGAAGGCCAGCAACCGCGCGCGCATCAAGCCTGCGACCGACAGGGAATCCCGGATGCCGCCGGTGACCGCCAAGCGATAGGCCTCGGCAAAGGGCAGACGGCGGATCGCCAGTTGCTCGGTCTCTTCTGGTGCCGTGGCAACCGGGCTCAGATCCCAGCACAGATACACGTGGGCACGCTCGTCAGTGACGGAGTTGGATAGGTCCATCTCCACCAAGTCCGCCCACGAGGACGCGACCAAGCCCGCCTCCTCCGCCAATTCGCGCGCGGCGGTCAGCCGTGGGTTTTCCCCGGGCTTGCCGCCACCTTCGGGAATCTCCCAGGAGTAGCAGCCCAGCGGCACCCGCCACTGGCCGATCAGCACCGTGGTGCCATCCTCATGGATCGGGATGCAGCCAACAGCCGTGTGAACAAACCGCACGATGCCATAGATGCCGGGTGTGCCAGCCGGCGTGCGCATCTGATGCTCCTCCACTGCAATCCAGGGATTGCGGTAAATGTCGCGACTGGACAGCACAGTCCAGGGATTGGTTGGCGCTGGGGTATCGGTGCTCACAGGGCGGGCCATCCGTCTGCTCAGGGGCTAGACAGGCATAGCCGCTTCCGTCGCTGTGGAAAACACCGGTCGCGACAAAATGCGGCAGAGACAGGGCACGGGGGGCTTGTAGCGCGCCGCACCTGTCCCATCTGATGGGAGCACCCAGTCCGGGCCCCTCTGGCAGATGGTATCATCTGCGATGTCGGACTCCAAACGACCGGGTCTTTGACCTGGTTGGGCGTGCGGGACACGCAACTACTGGGTATCCGAACCATGGACTTCCTCGACCCACTTCTGTTTTCCACCTTCCTCGGCAAACCGGCCTGGATGTGGTGGGCGTTCATCGGCATCGTCATCGCCCTTCTCGTGTTCGACCTCGGCGTGCTCCATCGGGAGAACCGCGAGATCGAAGTGAAGGAAAGTTTGGCGCTGTCAGCGGGTTACATTGCCATGGGCCTGGGCTTCGGCGTCTGGGTCTGGTGGTATCTTGGCTCGCAGTCCGGTCTTGAATACATGACCGGCTTCATCGTTGAAAAAACCCTGGCGATGGACAACGTGTTCGTCATCGCCATGATTTTCAGCTACTTCGCGGTACCGCGGATCTACCAGCACCGTGTGCTGTTCTGGGGTATCCTCGGCGTGATTGTGTTGCGCGCGATCATGATCGGCGTCGGTGCGACGCTGGTCGCCGAGTTCTCCTGGGTGCTGTACATCTTCGCGGCCTTCCTAATCGTCACCGGCATCAAGATGCTGGTGATGGCGGACAAGGAGCCAGACATCGCCAGCAACCCCTTGTTGCTGTTCCTGAAGCGGCGCTTCCGCATCACGGAAGAAATGCATGGCGAAAAGTTCTTCGTGAAGAAGCCGGACCCCAAGACCGGTAAGCTGGTCACCTATGGCACACCGTTGATCCTGGCCTTGGCCTTGATCGAGATTGCCGACGTGATCTTCGCTGTCGACAGCGTGCCTGCGATCTTTGCGATCACCACTGACCCGTTCATCGTCTACACCTCCAACATCTTCGCGATCCTGGGCTTGCGCGCCCTGTACTTTGCCCTGGCCGCGATGATCCACCGCTTCAAGTATCTGAAAGTCGCGCTGTCGGTGGTGTTGATCTTCATCGGCTCCAAGATCTTCGTGGCTGACCTGATGGGCCTCGATAAGTTCCCGCCGGTGTGGTCGCTCAGCATCACCTTCGTCATCCTGGGCTCGGGCATCGTCTACAGCTTGATGCGCACCCGCGGTGACCGTCCGCACGACCCGCCCGCCGCCACTGGTGGCACCGGCGGCACCGTGAAGCAGGGCGCGGCAGAGTAACACTTGCGCCTGTGCGCTGATCGCACAGCAGACAGGCGGCATTGGGGTCCCCTCGATGCCGCCTGTTGGTCTTGTAACTGTTCGATCCGTCACCATTTAGCCGCAATCGTGGAAAACCGGGGCATCGCAGCCCGGTCCAAACCAAAATAGGGACAGTCGGCCGATGGATGCCTCGATCTGGATGTGGGTAGGCTTTACCGTGTTGGTCGTTGGCATCCTCGCCTTCGACCTCGGTTTGTTCACCAAGGGACCCAAAACAATATCTGGACCAGAGGCGCTGGTTCGGTGCTTTGTTTACTTCTGCCTAGCCATGGCTTTCAATGGCGGCATTTGGTACTTTATGGGGTCTGCTAAGGCGCTTGAATTTACCACTGGCTATTTGATTGAGTACGCACTCAGCATGGATAACATCTTTGTTATCGTGCTGATTTTCACTCACTTCGCCGTGCCACCACAGTACCAGCACCGGGTGTTGTTCTGGGGCATCTTGGGCGCCATCGTGATGCGTGGCGCGCTGATCATTGCTGGCACAGCGCTGATCAACCAGTTCCATTGGATCATCTACCTGTTCGGCGCCTTCCTGGTTTACAGCGGCATCAAGATGCTGCGGTCGGTGGATGACGAGCCGGACATGGAAAACAACCGCGTGGTGAAGTTCGTGCGGTCGCGCTTCCGCATGACGGAAACCTACGAGGGGGAGAAGTTCTTTGTGGTGCGCAATGGCGTGCGCTACATGACCCCGCTGTTCCTGGTGTTGATCCTGATCGAGATGACCGATCTGGTGTTCGCGGTCGACAGCATCCCAGCGATCTTCGCCATCACCACTGATCCGTTCATTGTTTGGACCTCCAACGTCTTCGCAATCCTGGGCCTGCGCGCGTTGTACTTTGCTTTGGCGGCGATCATCCATCGCTTCCACTATCTGAAGTATGGCCTGTCCCTTGTATTGTGTGTGGTCGGCACCAAGATGTTGCTCATCGACGTCTACAAGATTCCGACCGCTGTCGCACTCGGCATCACGGCATTGCTGATCGGCGGGTCGGTGGTGTTGTCGCTGATGAAGACCCGTAAGCACGCCGCCCACGGCTGATCCGGGCTTCGACAGCGGCGGTCTCTGTACCAACCAATCAACAGGGGGTTTTATGGGTCTGTTCGACATGTTCCGCGGCGACAAGGCTGAGACCATGACGCCGCATCTCGCCTTCGCCACCTCGCTCATCTACTGCATGGGTGCCGATGGTGAGATGGACAACGAGGAGGTGGGTCACCTCCTGTCGGTCCTGGGTGGGGAAAGCTCCGGCGGCTCGATCGGCGTCGGCGCCAACAATCGCGCACTGTTGGATGCGGCGATCAAGTATGCGCGCAAGAACCGCCCCGACGCGTTCCTGCGCGAAGTGTCAGGCATGCTGACCGACGCGCAGAAGATCTGCATCTTGATGAACATGATCGACAGTGCCCTGTCCGACGGGGAGCCAGAACGTGAGGAGCAGGAGCTGATCAATCAGTTCCAGACTGCGTTCGGCATCTCGGACGAGCGCTTTGCTCCGTTCTTCCAGGCGCTGATGATCAAGAACGACCGGACGGTGTTCGTGAACCAGAGCCACCCGGCCAATGCACCGGGCTTCCAGGTCAGCCTGGCCACGGGTCGATAGGATGTCAGCGCCCCCCACCCCTCCGTCACAGAGGGGTGGGGGGCGGCTGCACCAGATGACACGCGACTGCGCGATCCTCCGCCACAGCCGTCAACGTCGGTTCCACGACGGCACAGTGGGGCTGCCGCAGCGGACAACGATCCACAAACGCACAGCCGCCTGACGCTCTTGGCGCCAGTGGCTCCACCACCGGCAGCCGGTGGCGCACCCCATCCAGCCGCGGCACCGCCGCCAGCAACGTGCGGGTGTAGGGATGCAGGGGCTCGCGAAACAGCGCCGCGGTCGGCCCGGTTTCGACAAAGCGTCCCGCATACATCACTGCTGTGCGGCGGGCCAGATGCCGCACCACCGCCAGATTGTGCGAGATGAACAGATAGGCGAGGCCGCGCCGCTGCTGCAATTCCACCAACAAATTCAGGACCTGCGCCTGGACGGAAAGGTCGAGGGCGGAGACCGGCTCGTCAGCGACGATCAACTCTGGCTCGGTCACCAGGGCCCGCGCGATGGCGATGCGCTGCCGCTGCCCGCCAGAAAACTCATGGGGGTAGCGGGCAGCATCGCTGGCGGCGAGGCCGACACTTTCCAACGCAGAGGCGATGCGCGCCCGGCGCTCCACCCGACCTGGGGGTTTGGCAAGGGTTGCCAGCGTCTCGCCCACAATGCGATGCACCGGCAGCCGCGGGTTCAGACTGCCCATGGGGTCCTGGAACACGATTTGGAATCGGCGCCGGAGCGGGCGCAGCGCGCGTTCGCTGAGCTGCGCCAGGTCCGTGCCCTCCAGCAGCACACGCCCCTGGTCTGGCCGGTCCAGCGCCATCACCAGCCGCGCGAGGGTGGACTTGCCGCACCCGCTTTCCCCCACCACAGCCAAGGTCTCGCCCGCTGCCACCGTGAAGGACACACCATCGACGGCGCGCAGCACGGGCGCCGGGCCAAACAATCTGGTGCGCGGCAGGCGGTAGCTGCGCACCACCCCCTCCACGCGCAACAGCGCGCTCATGGCACGCTCACCGCGTGGCAGGCAACGGCGCGACCCGCGCGGCCAACCTCCAGCGGCGTGGCGAGGCAGCGTGCCTCGGCCAAGGTGCAGCGATCGCGAAACACGCACCCACTTGGCCGCGCGCCAAGGGGCGGCACCACGCCTGGGATCGGCTCCAGCCGCTCCAATTCGGCTTCTGGCAGCGCCTTCAGCAAGCCTCTGGTGTAGGGATGGATTGGGGTGCTCAGCACCGCGCCGGTCGGTCCGCGCTCAACCACATGCCCGGCGTAGAGCACCAGGATTGAGCGGGTGACCGACGCCACCACACCCAAATCGTGCGAAATCAGGATCAACGCCATGCCGCTGGAGGCTGTGAGATCGGCCAGGAGGTCTAGGATCTCGGCCTGCACCGTAACGTCCAGCGCCGTGGTCGGCTCGTCAGCAATCAACAGGTCTGGATCGGCCGCTAGGGCAATGGCGATGCCGACGCGTTGGCGCTGCCCGCCAGACAATTGGTGGGGGTATTGATCATACCGGCGCGCAGCTGCGGGCAGCTGCACCCGGTCCAGCAGCCGCAAGGCCTCGCTGCGTGCCGCGGCTGCGTCCAGGCCGCGGTGCAGACGAATTCCCTCGGCCACCTGCGCCCCAATCGGTAGGACGGGGTTGAGGGCTGTCATCGGCTCCTGGAACACCATGCCGATCTTCCGCCCGCGCACCCGGCACCAGCCGGCCTCGTCCAGGTCCGATAGGGTGTTTGGGCCAAGCTGGATGCTGCCGGTTCGGCGCACCGTGGCTGGCAACAGGCCGATCAGTGCCAAAGCCAACAGCGACTTGCCGGAGCCGCTTTCGCCAACAATGCCCAGACTCTCGCCTAGGCTTAAGGAGAATGAGGTGGCGGCCAGCGCTTCCGCACCGCGGATGGTGAGGGCAAGGTCACGCACCACCAGCATCAACGCGCCCGCCGCAGCTTGGGGTCCAGCATGTCGCGCAAGCCATCGCCCAAGAGGTTCAAGCCCAGCACCGCCAGAGCAATCACCAGGCCCGGCACCAAAGCCAAGTGGGGCGCGCGCTCCAGATAGGTTTGGGCATCGGCCAGCATCCGCCCCCAGCTGGGGGTGGGCGGCTGGATGCCGACGCCGAGGAAGGACAAGCCCGCCTCCGCCAGCATGGCGAGCGCCAATTGGATCGTACCCTGCACCACCAGCACCCCAGCGATGTTGGGGACGATATGCACCAGAGTGATCGCCAGCGGACCGCGACCGGCCGCACGCGCGGCCGTCACAAACTCGCGCGCCCACACCTGCAAGGCGGCACCCCGCGCGACGCGGGCAAACACGGGAATGTTGAACACACCAATCGCGAGAATGGCCGTGTGCGCTCCAGCCCCGATCACGGCCGCCAACACCAGGGCGGACAGCACGGCCGGAAAGGCGAACACCACGTCGTTGCAGCGCATCACCAGATCGTCCAGCCAGCCCCGCCGGACTGCCGCCAGGCAGCCAAGGCTGACGCCGATCAGCATGCCAACCGCCACAGCCGCCAGCGCCACCATCAGCGACGTGCTGGCCCCTGCCAGGATCATTGAGGCGATGTCCCGGCCAAAGTGATCTGTACCCAGCCACCATTCGCCCCCTGGCGGCTGGAAGCGCGCGCGCATGTTCATGCGCGTCGGTGGATAGGGTGTCCACACACTGGCCACCAGCGCCATTGCCACCACACCAGCGCTCAACCCCCCACCGATCCAGAGCGCGGCGCGACTCATGCCAGACGGTCCTTCAGGCGCGGATCGATCAGCGTGTAGGCGATATCGACCAGTCCATTCACGATGATCACCAGCCCTGCCAGCAGCAGCGCCACATCCTTCAGAACAATGAGATCGCGCTGGCCCAGGGCCTGGAAGATCAGTCGACCCAAGCCCGGCAGGGCGAATACGTTTTCAATCAAAATCGCCCCTGCGATCAACACCGGCACCTGCAGCCCCAAGATGGTGACCACGGGGATCAGCGCATTGCGCAAGCCGTGACGCCACAACGCCTGCCGCGCGGTCAGCCCCTTGGCGCGGGCCGTGCGGATGTAATCCTCGCCCACCACCTCCAGCACGGCCGAGCGGGTGACCCGCGCCAGGATCGCAGCCTGCGGCAGGGCAAGGGCCACACTGGGCAGAATCAGCGCCGAGAGACCAGCCCCAACCCCCGCCTGCCACCCTGGAAAACCCCCAGCCGGAAACCACCCGAGCCCGATGGAGAAGCCCAGCACCAACAGAATGCCGATCCAGAAGTTCGGTACGGCCACCCCCACCTGGGCAAAGCTGACAATCATCCAGTCCAATGTCCGGCCATGGGCGGCAGCCGCGATCACACCCACGGGCACGGCAATCAGAGTGGACAGGACAATCGCCATCACAGCGAGCGGTACCGTGACTGCCAATCGCTCGGCAATCAGGCTCGCGACTGGCACCCGCCACGTGTAGGAGATGCCAAAATCCCCCACCGCCACGCCGCCGATCCAGGTGACGTACCGGACAAGGGCTGGCTGATCCAACCCCATCTCCCGGCGGAGGGCTGCCAGCGTGTCTGGCCGCGCCTCAGTGCCCAGCATGACCAGGGCTGGGTCGCCGGGCAGAATATCCAAGACCAAGAACAGCGCGATGCTGGCCGCCACCAAGGTGACCACCAGCATTGCGATGCGGCGAGCTAACAACAGGCTCAGGCGCCCCGCACCAGTCATTGCCTCACCGCTGTCCGCCAGCTGGGCCTGCGGCTAGTTGCGCCACCGAACCCCAGTCACGTCATTGGCCTGGAGTGGGCTGTTTTCCCACAATCCTTCCAACCGAGCATTCCAGACGCCAATCTTCGGCAGCTGGAACAGGAAGACATTGACGGCGTCTTCGCTCAGCAGGCGCTGGGCATCGCCGTACAGACGGTTGCGCGCGGCTTCATCACCCGTCCGCTCCACTTCATCCATGATCGCCTGCAAGCGGGCGTGGTTCTGATAGCGGAAGTAATAGGTGGGCCGCCCGTAGATGTTGATGTCCATCGGTTCGGTGTGGGCGATGATCGTCATGTCGAAGTCCGCATTGCGGAACACGGTTTCCAGCCAGCGCGGGAACTCCACAGCCTCGATGGTGGCCGTGATGCCAACATCCGCCAGCATCGCGGCAATGATCTCGCCAGAGCGGCGGGCGTAGGCGGGCGGCGGCAACCGCAAGGTCACGCGCAGGTCACGCACACCGGCTTCGGCCAGCAACCGCCGCGCTTCGGCTGGGTTGTAGGGATAGCGACTGGTCAGATCGACATAGGCCGGGTGATTGGGCGAGAAGTGGCTGCCAATCGGCTTGGCTGTACCCGACATGGCACCGTCGATCACCGCCCCCTTATCAATGGCATGGGCAATCGCGCGCCGCACTCGCACATCGGTGAACGGTGCCTTGCTGTTGTTCAGCGCCAAGATGGTTTCCCCCTCCGTGTTGCCGATGGCAACCGTGAAGCGGGCGTCGCGTCGAAACCCGTCCACGGCTTCAGCGGGGCCGAGGTTGGGGAAGGCATCCACGTCACCCGCACGCAAGGCTGCCACTTGCGCCTGGGGGTCGGAGATGAAGCGGAACACCACCCGATTGAGGGCGATCGTGGCAGCATCCCGGTGGTCGGGATTCTTCACCAACACCACGCGATCCCCTGGGGTGCGGCTGTCAAAGCGAAACGGGCCGGTGCCAATCGGACGCTCCCGATTGGTTGCAACCGAGCCCGGCGCCATCATCACGGCATCGCCCCAGGCAAGATTGTACAAGAAGCTGGCCGTTGGCCGCTTCAGGGTGATCACCACTGTCAACGGGTCCGGGGTCTCGATGCTGGCAATTGGCTCGAACAGCTGCTTTTGCGCATTCGTGCTGTCCGGGGCCATCGCGCGCTCCAGCGTGAATTTCACACTGGCGCTGTCAAACGGCGTGCCATCATGGAAGCGCACGCCAGCGCGCAAGCTAAACCGATAGCTCAAGCCATCGGGGCTGATGGTCCAGCGCTCGGCCAATTGCGGCTGCACTTGGCCGCGCCGGTCCAACCGGGTCAGGCCCTCAAACAGATTGGCGTAGGTGACCTCTCGAATGGCACCCGCAGCACCGGCCGTCGGGTCCAGGTGCGGCGGCTCTAGCTGCATGCCCAGAACCAATTGATCGCGCGCCTGCGCGCCCACCGCGGATGGCCACGCAACCGCCGCCAACCCCGCCACAACTACAGCTGCGAGCACCCGCTTCATCGCTTTATCCTCCCTCTTCTCCCAACCGCGACTGTGCGAAACCGCTGCTGCCGCTGCAAGCGCAAAGCAAGCAGTCGCATTCCGCTTGCCCGCGGGAGCGAGGTTTGAGACCGTCCCGCCATGCTTCGTGTTCTTGGTCTGGCATTCTGCTTGGCGGCAGCACCCGTCACAGTTGGTTTGGCGGTTGCGCCAGCAGCAGCCGACCCCTTCGCATTCGTGCCCCAGAACCCCAACCGGTCCGATTGGGCACCGGGTGGCAGTTTTCCGGCATCACCCTCTGCGGGCCTGCCGCGCGTGGATGTGTCGGCCCGGCCACCAGCGTCGGCAGCCGCTGGGCGCTCCACCGCACCAACGGCCCCCTCGCCGACACGGCCCCCGGCCCAGCAGGCGGCGATCCGCCCGCCCGCACCCGTTGGACCTGCTTTCCGGATCGTCGCGTTTGAAGATTTGCCGGGCTGGCGTGAGGATCGCCATGCGGAGGCGCTGGGTGCGATCCGCAACAGCTGTGCGGCGTGGCGTCACCAGGACCCCAAGCGCTTGGTTGGCCCCGCACGCTTTGGCACTGTCGGCGACTGGCTGAGTGCCTGCCAACAGTTGGAGCGGATCCCAGCGGGCGAAGCGCGCGCGGCGCTGGAGCGCGCGTTTCGCGCCGTCCGCATCCCTGGTCCCGCCAGTGGACTGGTTACAGGCTACTATGAGCCAGACCTGAACGGCTCCCGCGTGCGCACGGAGCGGTTTTCCGTGCCGCTCTACCGCAAGCCGGAGCAATGGAGCGGCCCGTTGCCAACCCGCGCCAGCATTGTGGACGGCGCGCTGGCCGGGCGTGGGCTGGAATTGGTGTGGGTCGACAGCGCGATCGACGCGTTCTTTTTGGAGATCCAAGGCTCCGGTCGCATCACCTTGACCGACGGCACGGTGATCGGCGTCAGCTATGCGGGTCAAAACGGCCATCCCTACTTCGCCATCGGCCAAGCCCTGATCCAATGGGGCGAGGTGGAGCGGTCCGAGATGTCGATGGCTGCGATCCGCACCTGGCTGATCGCCCACCCGGAGCGTCAACGCGAATTGAAGGAACTGAACCGCTCCTACGTGTTCTTCCGCGAACGCCCCGCCGATGAGGTGCGCGGTGCAGCCGGTGTGCCCTTGACTGCTGGGCGCAGCCTCGCCGTTGACCCCGCCCATGTTCCCTATGGTGCGCCGGTCTGGCTGGATTTGCGCGGCGCACCGACGCCGTCCGGTATCCTGCAACGTCTGACCGTGGCACAGGACACCGGGGGCGCCATCCGCGGCGCCCACCGTGGTGATTTGTTCTGGGGCCGTGGGCCGCAAGCCGCTGATCGCGCGGGACGGATGGCTGCCACTGGCACCCAGACCGTGCTGGTGCCAACGGCTGTTGCCATGGCCCGTCCGCAGCCGGGCGCCCCGCCATCCGCGCGCACTGCTGTCGCGCGCGCCACCCCAGCCGAGCGGCGATTCCCCACCACACTGGCGGAGCGCAGGGATCGCCGTCTGGCTGCGGCCCAGCAGCAGGCCCCTCCCCGCCGTCCCTCTGCACCTGGACCGCGCGGATGAGCCCTTCTGACCATGCGCCACCCCGCCTGACGCTGGCCTCTGGTCCAGGGCCGATGCCCGCTGAGGCTCTGGCCGCTCTCAGCCTGCCTTTGGTCCATCACACCGACCCCTGGTTCCAGCAGTTCTATGCCGACCAGTCCCAACGCCTCGCGCGGTTGCTGTCTGTGCCCGAGCCACCGGTGCTGGTGCAGGCAGAGGCGGTGGTTGCATTGGAAGCCGCCGCAGCCTCCCTGGTTGCCCCCGGCGACCGGGTGATCAACATCGCCAGCGGGCATTATGGTCGCTTCTTTGGCCTGTGGCTTGCCCGGCACACCGATCGGGTGGTGACACTCTCAGTTAGGGATGACCAAGTCCCTGACCCACGGGATCTGGCGCTGCTGCTCCAGCAGTATCCAGACACGACGCTGGTCTCGATGGTCCATTGCGAAACCCCATCGGGCACGCTGTTGCCGATTGCCGAGCTCGCAGCCGTTGCCCGCGCGGCTGGGGCGCTGGTGCTGGTGGACGCCGTTGCCTCGGTCGGCGGCATGCCGGTGAGCATCGTTGGCGACGGCTTGGACGTCGCGGTCCTGGGGCTGCACAAGTGTCTGGCCGGGCCACCGGGTCTAACCCCCGTCGCGATCTCGCCCGCAGCCTGGCGCAAGATGGCTGCCAACCCGAACGCTCCACGCGCCTCCATCCTCAGCCTGCTGGATTGGCAAGGGGCGGATGACACGGCAACCCCATTCCCGTTCACGCCCTCGGTGCTGGAGGTCTATGCCCTCTCTGGCGTCCTGACAGCGTGGGAGGCCGAGGGCACAGCCGCGATGATCGCCCGCCATCATCGCGTTGCCACCAGCACGCGGGCGGCAGCGCACCACGCCGGATTGACCTTGTTCCCCGCCGACCCTGCAACCTGCTGCGACGCTGTCACGGCACTGCGGCTGCCAGTCGGTGTTGATGAACGCTCTCTGCGCGCGGACATCCGCGCCAGAGACGGGCTGTGGCTGGCGGGTGGCGAAGGCATACTGAAGGGCGCCGTGCTGCGCATCGGCCATATCGGTCAGGGTGCCGTGGCCGAGATGGCAGTGCAGGCCGTTGAGGCCATCGTCGCCGCGCTGGACCGGGCTGCCCCGGACTGGCGGAGCCGCCCGCTACAGGTGCCCGAGCAAGCCTCCCGGCAATTCTGAGTTTGTCCGCTGCGACTCTCTTGCCGCCGATGCGCCTTCGGGGCAGGCTTTGCGACGCATGACCGCACTACCGACCCTGACTGAAGACCACGCCCGGCTCGATGCGCTGGCCGCGGCCTCGCCGCTCACAACATTCTGGCGCGCGCTGGCAGCCTGCCGCTCTCCGTTGAGCTTTCTGCAAGTCGGCGCCCACCCGGATGATGAGTGGAGCGCCCTGTTGGCGCGTCTGGCGATTCTGGACGGGGTGGCTGTCACCTACGCCTGCGCCACCCGCGGCGATGGCGGCCAGAACGCGATCAGTGCAGCGGCTGGGGCAGACCTTGCCGCCTTGCGCACAGCCGAGATGATGGCTGCGGCCGAGGCCGGGGGATTCGGTCTGGTCTGGCTGACCGCGCGCGAGGGCGATCCCATCCGCGATTTCGGCTTCTCCAAATCCGCGGAGGACACCACACGCCGCTGGGGCGGGCTGGATCGCTTGGTGGATCGGATTGCCCATCGCATCCGGGCGCTGCTGCCTGATGCGATTGCCCCCACCTTCCTGGACGTGCCGGGCCAGCATGGTCATCACCGCGCGGTGACGCGCGCCACCATCGCTGCCGTGACCCGCGCCGCCGACCCGCGTTGGGTGACCGACCGACCCGCCTGGCGGGTACCGCGGGTTGTGCTGCCCGCTTTCACGGGGGCGGGCGGTACCTATGATGACAGTGAGCCGCCACCCTCGGCCATGCTTGGGGTGGAAATTGGGCGGCCCTGCCCCGTGCTCGGCTTGACGCCGGAACAGCTGGGTCAAATCTCCCGCCGCCACCATGCCAGTCAGGGGATGGGCACGTGGCCGGAGGTGCGCTCCCGACGGCTGGATCTGCATGTGATCGGCGGGCTACCCGCGGCACCCGTTGATGGCACGCCGGGCGATGGTTTGTTCGTTGGCTTGAAGCAATCGCTTGCCGACTATGGTCGCCCCGTGGCGGCCCAGGCGATTGCCTCGGCGCTGACCTATTTCCCCGATCGCGCTCGGGTGGCCGATGCTTTGGCCGCTGCGTGGCGCGACTTGGGTCGACCTGAGCGGGACCCGATGGTCGCAGCGCGCCTCGGCTTGATGCGCACCCGAGTGGAACGCGCACTGGCGGCGGCTGCCTTCGCACAGTTGAGCGCGGTGCCGCGCACCCGAGTGGTGGTTGGTGCCACGGCAGTCCTGCACATCAGTGCCGCGCCGTTGCTGCCCGCCCCCACGCCCGAGCCTGTGCTTCCGCCTGCTTGGTCTGTTGAAGAAACCGACGCACCGGGTGACTGGCTGGTCAGCGTGCCTGCCGACGCCTCCCTCGGCACGCCAGACACCGACGGCATCGTCGATCCGCCGCCGCTGGTGCAGGTGAAGACCGTGGTGGCAGGCGTGCCCCTGACCCTACCCCTGCCAGTGCCGCTGGTGGTGGAGCCGAGCCTAGTCGCGACCATCGATCCCGCCACTGTGATGCGACGCCAGGGAGACCCTCGCCCCGCCTTCGCAACGCTGCGGCTGGAGGCGCGCCAAGCGATCGAACCGGGTACCTTGAAGCTGGATCGGGCCGTGCCGTTTGCGGGTCTGCGCCGCGGTGAGGCGACGACGCTGCCAATCGCCTTTGGTCCGGCGTCAGGCCCTGGCCTTGTTGGCATCGAAGCGCGGCTGGAGGGCGAGGCCCTGGTGGCTGTGCGCACCTTTGACCATGGGCCAATCCACCGGGTTGGACGGGTGGCCCCGGCAGCGATGTCTGTCCTGACGGTCAAATGTTCCGTGGCTGCCGCACGGGTTGGTTATCTGGGCGGTGGACTTGATCGCATTGATCACTGGCTGGGGGAGTTGGGCTACAGCGTTCAGCATCCTGACCCCGCCAAGCCCGATGGTATCGACACGCTGATGATTGGCGTGTGTGCGTTTGGTGTGCGCCGTGACTTGGCCCCGGCTGCGCCAGCGTTGCGCCGGTGGGTGCAGGCCGGTGGTCATCTGGTCACCTTTTATCATCGCCCCCAGGATGGTTGGGACCCGGCAACGATCCCACCCCGCCCGGTGGAGATCGGCCAACCCAGCCTGCGCTGGCGGGTGACCGACCCAACGGCACCGGTGCGGATGCAGGTGCCGGACCATCCGCTGCTGTCCACCCCCAATCGGATCGACGACACCGACTGGCAGGGTTGGCGCAAGGAGCGTGGGCTGTATTTTGCACGCCGCTGGGACGAAATTTACGAAACCCTGCTGGCGATCGCCGATCCTGGCGAAGCCGAACATGAAGGGGCGCTGTTGTCGGCCCGCATTGGTCAGGGCCGCCACACCCATGTCGCCCTGTCGCTGCACACACAGCTGGACGCGCTGGTGCCAGGCGCCTTCCGCTTGCTCGCCAATCTTGCATCTCCCGCCTGAGGCCGACGATGGCGCTGGTGGTGGGGGATATTGGCGGAACCAATCTGCGCTTCGCCGTGGTTGCGCCAGCCGATGGCTCGCTGCAGCACCGGGTCGCGTGGCCGGGGGATCGCTTCCCGGATGCCGCCGCCGCACTGTCTGCCTTTTGTGCCGAGGCTGGTGTTACGCCCGAGGCAGCAGCCCTCGCCGTTGCCGGACCGGTGGTGGACGACTGGATTGAGTTGACGAACCGCCCCTGGGCGTTTTCCCGCCAACGCTTGGCGCAGGACTTCCGCCTGAGCCGCTTGGTGCTGTTGAATGACTTTGAAGCCCTGGCCGAGGCCCTGCCCCATCTGACAGCAGCCGACTCCCTTGCGATTGGCCCTGGTCATCCCGTTGCTCAGCGTCGGCTGGCCGTGATTGGACCCGGTACCGGGCTGGGCGTTGCCGCGGCAGTGGAAACAGGCTCTGGCTGGGTCGCGCTGCCGGGCGAAGGCGGGCACACGACCTTTGCCGCCACCACTGACGCCGAGGAGCAGGTGCGGCGGTTCTGGGCGGATCGCTGGCAGGAACGCATCACCAACGAGCATCTGTTGTCTGGCCCTGGCCTCGCGCGCATCCACGAGGCGTTGACCGAGCAACAGTTACCCCCGGAAATGGTAAGTGCTGCAGCGGCGGCGGGCGACCTCGCTGCCGCGGCCAGCTTGGAGCTTTGGTTCAGTGCGCTTGGCCGCTATGCCGGGGATGTCGGGTTGCTCACCCTGGCAACGGGCGGTGTCTATCTTGCTGGCGGGGTACTGCCGCGCTTGGTGCCGCAGCTGCTCGCCTCTGGGTTTCGCCGTCAGTTCGAGGACCGCGGGCGGGAGGCCCAATGGCTTGCCGCCGTGCCGACTGCCTTGATCACGGCCGAGGATGTGGCGTTGCGCGGCTGTGCGGCGCGTCTTACCAGTGGCCATCGCTGACAACCAGACTAGGCGATACCATATCACCCCCATGCCGATCTCATCGCCCCGCTATCAGCCCGAGGTTCACCACACCGACCTTGGCCCCGCCTTCTATGACCCCGTCGCGGCCGCGCGGTTTCCCACCCATCGGCTGCGGTATCGCAATCAACTCTGGGCCGCGCATGTTGGCCTGGGTGAGCTGACCGAAGCCGAGTGGATTGACCATTTCGGGCGCTTTCAACCCCTGCCCAACAATCTGCAGACACCCCTGGCGCTGCGGTATCACGGCCATCAGTTCCGGGTGTACAACCCCGACCTCGGCGATGGTCGGGGCTTTCTGTTCGCCCAGCTGCGCGACCCCGATGACGGGCGGCTGCTGGATCTGGGCACCAAGGGCAGCGGGCAAACGCCATGGTCACGCGCTGGTGATGGTCGGCTGACGCTGAAGGGCGCCGTGCGCGAAGTGCTGGCGACCACGATGTTGGAGGCTTTGGGGGTGAATACCTCCAAGACCTTCTCGGTGATCGAGACGGGCGAGCATCTCAGCCGCAATGACGAGCCCTCTCCCACCCGCTCGGCTGTGCTGGTGCGCCTGTGCCATGGGCATATCCGCATCGGCACGTTTCAACGCCTCGCCTTCCACGGCGATCAGGAGGGGTTGCGCCAGCTGCTGCACCACACCGTGCGCGTCCACTACCCCACCCTGAGCGCCGCCAGCGATACCGACCTTGCCCTTGCCTTCGTGCGCGCCGTGGCAGAGCGCTGTGCGGCCACCACGGCAGGCTGGATGGCGGCTGGATTCGTCCATGGCGTGTTGAACACCGACAACATCAATGTGACGGGCGAGAGCTTCGACTACGGCCCCTATCGGTTTCTGCCCCACTATGACCCGCGCTTCACCGCTGCCTATTTCGACCATGGCGGCCTGTACGCCTTTGGTCGTCAGCCGACCACGTTGCAGTGGAACTTGGCGCGGCTGGCTGGCTGCTTGCTCGACATCGCTCCAGCGGAGGGGTTGAACCAGGCCCTGGACGCATTTCAACCGGCCTTTGAAGCCGCCTTGCGGCAGGCCGTGCTCTGGCGCCTGAACCTAGCACCAACCGAGGACGCCGAAGCCGACCTCGACGCTGTCGCCACGTGGTTTCAGGGGTTGCTGGAGACCGCCGTGCCGTTTGAGCGGGCCTTCTTTGACTGGCAAGGGGGAGCCGCCGGGGCAGACCGCGCGCTCAGCCGCTCACCTCACGCCGCGCTCTACCGCAGCGAGCCCTTTGCTGCCGCACGCGCAGCGCTGTCCCGGTTTGCGGTCGCAGACCCCGCGCGCCAGCAGCACGATTATCTCGCACGGGATCGCCCCGTCACCCTGCTGTACGACGAGATCGAGGCGCTCTGGGCACCCATTACACGCGACGATGATTGGAGCCACTTCGAGGCGAAATTAGATGAGATTGCGCTGCTAGCTGCAGCGAACCGATGCGGCATTGCGGAAAACCGGAGTGCTTCCAATCTTGTTGTTGCGCGCTAATCAATGCGCCACACTCTGACGTCTGGCTGACCAAAGGCGTTTGCGTAGTCATCATGGCCAAGCTTGTCCAGTCCCGCCGAAGCGAGCCCGCTCCACCCCCTGTTGGGGAGGAAGGCTTGCTGGTGGTTGATGAGGAAAGCGGCACAATCCGCACAGCGGCAGGCACTGCCTTTGCCATTCGTGTGGACCGCGATGATGAGGGGCTGGAGCGATTGATGGTGGTGGAGACGGGCGGCGGCCATCGCCACTACGTCTCCGCGCCACTGTCCGGCCCAAAGGTGGAGGTGGCGCGCGGCCGCTCCGACGACGTGCTCACCTCCTACACCCGCGAGGCGATTCGCTTCGTGGCCGGGGTGACCGCCCTTGACCTCGCTGAAAGTGCTGGCGCCAATCGCCTGGACGATGTTGCCCTCGACCTCGCCCTCTCCACCGCCGAGATGGAGTTGCAGCAGATTGAGGAAACCCTGGACGACGATCTGGAAGAGGTGTCACTCAGCCATCTGCGCCAGCTGGAACAACGCGAACTCGCAGTCCGCCGCCTGATCGACCGCATCCACACCGAACAATCCCGCCGCGACGGGCACGGGTGAGGGAGACGCAGCAGGACAGGCACGGCGTCTAGTCGCCCCTCAACCAATCGCCCGGATCGGGCCTTGGGTGGATTCGAACTCCACGGCGATCACCACACGGTCGGTGGTGCGGCGTAACCCGGTGCGGGCTGGCAGGACGAGACGGCGGTAGCGGTAGGAGGAGCCGTCGGGGGCAGTGCCACGCATGCGGGCATAGCCGATCAGGCCGCGCTTGGCGCGCTCAATGTCATAAAGCGCACTGTCAACCAGGGCTGGCGAGGGGAAATCACCAAAGCGGGTGCCCGATAGCGGGCGGCCAGTGCCCATAGTGATGCGCACCCCCCAGGCCAGAATGCGAAAGCGCTTGGGCTGGCGCGGCGAGACATCGACCACGTGGAATCGGCCCAGCATGTCGATGTCGGCAACCTGCACCCAATCAAGATCGGTGACGCGGCGCGCACCCTCCCCCGGCAGGGCGAGCCACTGACGCCAGAAGGCCCCCAACCGGTCCTGGGCCGTGACAAGGTCGTCGAGCGGCAGGCCAGTGCGCTCCACCATCCGCGTGGTGCTGTCGGTCCACACCAGCACATCGCGACGGGTGGCAAGGGGCACCACTTCGGCCGCCCCGAACTGGGTGCGCCAGGAGCGCGGACGCTCCGGCAGCGCCGTCACCGTGGCAGGAGTCGTGCACAAGGGCTGCTCAGGCCGACACCGGAATGGCGACTGGCACACACCACCGGAGCGCGCACACTGCTGCATCGCGGCTTCGTAATGTTCGGCAACGCCTGGGTTGCCAACAGCCCGCTCCAAGTCGACCAATGCGACCAAATCGACACAGCGCAGCGGATTGCTCACAGGCTCACCTCCTCGACGCGAACCACAAAACCGCAGCCCGCCGACGAGGTCAACGTGTCAGATTGTAGTTTAAGCTCAAAGAACTAGCGCGGCATGGAGCGCTCGCTCGCGTAAGCTGCCATTCTTTCGACAAGCTCGCTCAGATGTCGTTGCAGCCCGACAAAGCCATCAGTGGTCTGCCGTGTGTCTTCATTCATATAGAGCCGACGATTGATTTCAATTTGCAAACTGTTGCGGCTTTTGGAGACATCCGAGAATTTCGATGTCAGCTCCGCGCCTTTGAAGGGAACGTTCCTGGATACAGAGTAGCCAAACCCCTGGAGAGTTCGCTCAACTAACGCAACGAACCCTGGCTCGCAGCTAACACCGTCCAAGTCGCCCAGCACGAAATCCGGTCGCACCGTGCCCGGCGGATCGGGGGATAGGGCATGGCCAACAGCTGGCATGGAATGGCAGTTGACGTGCCAAACCGCACCAAACTGCTGCTGACATTGGTCGATTAGCTGGCCGAGTAGTTCGTGATAGGGCTGGTAGTAGCGCTCGATGCGCGCTTCTGCCTCAGCCACCCCAAGGGGGCGGGCGTACATTGCAGTATCGCCCCAGGCATACCGCCACATCAGCCCCATGCCGCGGCGTGTGGCCGCACTGTTGCGCAGCGGATGGGGCCAGGGCTCTGCCAGCAACTCAGGGTCCATGTCCATCAAGGAGCGGTTGAGGTCCAGAAAGCTGCGCGGAAACAGCGCCGCCAGCAGCGGTGCGCCCACGCTTGGTGCCGCGCGAAACAACTGGTCAACATGGGTGTCGCTGGCCATCAACACCGTTGCCCACGGGGCGGCAGGCTCAAACTCCGGCGGGCGCTCCGTGCCGCTGTGCGGACTGTCAAACACCAGCGGCACCCGCGGCACGCCTGGCGACGGCTCGAACACGCGCAGCACGCCTGGACGATGGTAGCCCGCATTGAGATTGCCGCCTGGCGACATACCCTGTCCTCCCCCTTTGCGCTGGCCCGATGCCGTGGCCCAGCCCTCGCCTGCTGGTCGAAAAATCCGCGCGCCAAAACGATTGTGGGCACCCGCAACATCTGTCAATGCGCGCCAGACGCCAGGAGTTGCAGCACAGTCGCTGGTGGTGTGCCGCCGGTCATGGTGGAATGCTGCGCGTGGGAGGGACAGCGCATGGAGGCGATGGTGGGGTCTCACACTCAATGACGGCGGCGAGCGAGCAATGGACGATCACCAAACCGGCGCTGGTCAGTCGCCGCGGCGTGGTCGCAGCCCAGCATGTCCTCGCAGCGCGCGCTGGGGTCAGTTGCCTGTCGGCTGGTGGGAACGCCGTCGACGCAGCAATTGCCACAGCCCTGGCGCTGCAGTGTGTCGAGCCCTGGATGAGCGGCCTGACCGCCTCTGGCTATCTGCTGGTCGCGGGTCCGCAACTGCCGGGAGTGACTGCTGTTGAGTTCTCCGGTGTCGCCCCACTGGCCTTAACCCCGGACGACTATCCCATCGATCCCTCTGTGCCGCCGACCTTTCTTGGCTTCCCTGGCGTGACCGGCAATCGGCTGGTGGTTGGCTGGCAGGCCGTCGCGGTGCCGGGTGCGGTGGCGGGCCTGGCTGCGGCCCATGAGCGCTGGGGGCGGCTTGCCTGGCCGGAACTGGTCGCCCCTGCGATCGCGCTGGCCGATGGCGGCATGGCGGTCGACTGGCACGCCACCTTGGCGATTGCGATGGCGATGCCGGACCTTGCCCGCGATACAGCCGCCGCTGCCTGGCTGCTGCCGGGGGGTGCCCCGCCAGAGCCGGGGCGTCGCCTGCCGCTGCCCACTCTGGCCCGCACTCTGCGGCGCCTTGCGGAGGATGGTCCGGCTGATTTCTACGAGGGCCGTTTGGCGGCAGATTGGATCGCCGATGCGCGGGCAGGCGGCAGTTGCCTGTCGCTGGACGATCTTGCCACCTATCGCCCGCGGATCGTCGAAGCCACAAGCCAGACCCATGGCGGGGCCGTGCTCCACGTCGTGCCCGATGTTTCGGGTGGCGGGCGGTTGCTGGACGCGATGGCGCTGGTCGATGCGCGCCTGCCGGGCAGCAGCGAGCCGTCAGCGATCCTTGACGCCCTGGCCGATGGGCTGGATCGCGCCTTCTCCCGCCATCAACGCCGACTTGCTGGCCCGCGGGAGGGGTCAACCACCCACATCTCGGTCGTCGATGCGACGGGCATGATGGTGTCGTTGACCTTCACGCTGCTCAACCGCTTTGGTGCGCGCGTGGTGAGCCCCAGCACCGGGTTGATGATGAACAATGGCTTGTCCTGGTTTGATCCACGCCCAGGCCGCCTCAATAGCCTCAGCCCTGGTGCGCGCGCCCTCACCAACATGTGCCCCACCATCGTCACCCGTGCTGGACGCCCAATTCTCGCCGTCGGGGCCAGCGGTGGCAGCCAGATTGTGCCCGCAGTGGCGCAGGTGATTGCCCTGTGGCTGCAAGGGGGCTTAAACCTGGAGCAAGCGATGCACCACCCGCGGCTGGATGCCACCGGCGGCGGCACCGTGCGCCTGGACCCCGAGCTGCCCGAGGCCTTGAAGCACAGCCTCGCCCAGCGGTTTCGTACGGTCGAGGTGCCACGCACCGTGTTCCCACGGCCATTCGCGGCCCCTGGGGCGGTCGCGCGTGATCCAGCAGGGATCAACTCTGCCCTGGCCGACATCACCTACCCGATGGCAGGTATGGCTGAGGGGGGCTGAGGCCATGACGATGCTGATACCTGCCACCGAACACATGGCCCAGCGCTACCAGGAGGTTGATGGCTGGCCGACGGCAGACCTGCTCGACACCCTCTATGAAGGCCAGCTGACTGCGATGGCGGCCGTGCGCGCCGCCTTGCCGCAGCTGGTGGCCGCAACCAACGCTGCGGTGCAGGTGCTGGGCACCTCCGGGCGGCTGGTCTATGTGGGGGCGGGGACCTCCGGGCGGCTGGGCGTGCTGGATGGGGCGGAGTTGCCACCCACCTTCAACTGGCCGCGCGAGCGACTGGTGTTCGTGATGGCCGGCGGGCTGGGCGCACTGACCCACAGCGTCGAAGGGGCGGAGGACAGCGCAGCCGCAGGCCTCGCCGCGATGGAGGAGCATGCCATCGGCCCCTCGGACGTAGTGATCGGGTTGGCAGCCAGTGGCAGCACTCCGTTCACCGTGGCTGCCATTGAGGCCGCGACCGCCCGTGGCGCCGTGACCATCGGCATCGCCAACAATCCCGCCGCCGCCCTGCTGGCGGCTGCACGCTATCCCGTGTTGATCGCCACGGGTGCGGAGGTGATCGCAGGGTCCACCCGCATGAAGGCGGGCACGGCACAGAAGAGCGTGCTGACCATGCTGTCGACTGCGATCATGGTTGGTCTTGGCCGAGTGTATCGCGGGTTGATGGTGCAGATGCAGGCGACCAACGCCAAGCTGCTGCGCCGCGCAGCGCGGATGGTCCACCAGATCGTCGGCTGCCCCTTGTCTGAGGCAGAGGAGGCTTTGACAGCAGCGGGGGGCGATGTGAAGCACGCCATCCTGATCGCCTCTGGACTGTCGGCGACCGGTGCGGCCGCGATGTTGGACCAGCACGGCGGGAACCTGCGCGCTGCCCTGGCTGAGGTGGGGGGAGCACCCCCTCGATGACCAGCCTGATGGCGGCTGAGATTGCTGAAGCGCCAGCCGTCGCAGCACGGGGACTGACCAACCCAGCGCTGGCAGACGTTGTGGGTGCGATCCAGGCGCTGGACCCGCCCTTGCTGGTGCTGTGTGGCCGTGGCAGTTCGGGCCATGCGGCCAGCTACCTGCGGCACCTGTGGGAGGTGGCATGGGGCCGCCCGGCGACCATCGCCGTTCCCTCCATCACCACGCTCTATGGGCGCTCGCCTGCCCCAGCCGGATCGCTGTTCGTGGCGATCAGCCAATCGGGCCAGAGCCCTGACCTGGTTCAATGCGCCGAGGCGGCACGCACGGCTGGGGCGATGACCGTCGCATTGGTCAATGTGGCGGACTCGCCGTTGGCAGCCGCTGTCACTCATGTCGTGCCGCTGCTGGCTGGGCCTGAACGCTCCGTCGCCGCCACCAAGAGCGTGGTCGCGGCCATGGTGGCTGGGGCGGCCTTGATGGCTCGCCTGGGTGACACAGCGCTCGCGCGCGCCCTGCCCGCTTTGCCGGAGCAGTTGGAGCGCGCCCTCGGTCAGGACTGGTCAGCGTGGCGCACCAGCCTGATCAGCGCACGCGGCGCCTTCATTGCCGGACGCGGCCCAGCCCTTGGTCCAGCGCGCGAGTTGGCCTTGAAGCTGGCGGAGTGTCTGGGGCTGCCCTCTGCGGGCTATTCCTCAGCGGAGTTGCGCCACGGACCGCGCGGCGCGATCACGGGTCAGACGCCGGTGCTCGTGCTGCGTCAAGCCGACCCCAGCGCCCCAGGCACCGACGCCCTGGTGGCGAGTTTGAGCGCAGCAGGTGAGCCGGTGTTTGTGGCGGGCGACGGGACTGGCGGCGGGACTGGCGGGGGGTCTGGCGGGGGGATCGCGCTGCCAACCGTCTCAACCGATCACAGCGCGCTTGCCCCGATCGCGATGCTGCTGCCGGCGTATCAAGCCATCGAAGCAGCAGCGCGGGAGCTGGGGCGGAACCCCGATCACCCGCGCCATCTGAGCAAAGTGACGGAAACGGTTTAGAACGACTTGCGGGTCAGCCGGGCCACCTCGCCAACAATGCCCCGACGGAAGGCCAAGACGCACAGCAAGAAGATGCCGCCCTGGATCACCGTCACCCAGGCGCCGAACTCCGCCAGATAGGTTTGCATGGTGATGATGGTGAAGGCGCCGACGACGGGGCCAAACATCGTGCCCATGCCGCCAACCAGCGTCATCAACACCACTTCGCCAGACATTTGCCACGCCACATCGGTAAGCGATGCCAGCTGCACCACAAACGCCTTGGCAGCCCCGGCCAGACCGGCCAGTGCAGCCGACAGGACGAAGGCGATCAACTTGTAGTGGTCGACCCGGTAGCCCAGCGAGATGGCGCGCGGCTCATTTTCCCGGATCGCCTTCAGCACCTGACCAAACGGGCTGTGGACAATGCGATAGACCAGCAGGAAGCCGCCAATGAACAGGGCGAACACCAGCCAGTAAACCTGCAGGTCGCCCTGCATCGGGATGAAACCAAACAAGGGCGGGCGTGGCACTGACTGGATGCCATTCTCACCGCCCGTGAACGGTGCCTGCAGGCAGAAGAAGAACACCATCTGCGCCAGCGCCAAGGTGATCATCGCGAAGTAGATACCCTGCCGCCGGATCGCTAAGGCGCCGAACGCCAACCCAATCAGCGCCGAACCAGCCACGGCGAACAGGATTGCCAACTCCGGCGTGAACCCCCACGCCTTGGCTGCGTGCGCAGCCAGGTAAGAGGAAAAGCCGAAATAGGCAGCATGGCCGAAACTCAGCAGGCCGACATAACCCAGCAGAAGGTTGAACGCACAGGCAAACAGGGCAAAACACATCACTTTCATCAAGAAGACGGAATACAGCCCTGCGAACGGTGCCAGCGCGAAGAACAGCACCATGACCGCCAGGGCAATCACCTGATGGCGGGGCATGCCAGTGGTCGGCAGCGGCAGCCCGGCTTGAGCCGAGGCGGGAGCGGAAATGGGGGCGGCCATGGGTTACGCTCTCCCGAACAGACCGGCCGGCTTGATCAGCAGCACGATCGCCATGATGATGAAGACAACGGTAGTAGAGGCTTCGGGGTAGACCACTTTGGTCATGCCCTCGATGAAGCCCAACGCAAAGCCAGTGATGATCGATCCAAGGATCGATCCCATGCCGCCAATGACGACGACGGCGAACACCACGATGATCAGACTGGAGCCCATGTTCGGATTGACTGAGTAGATCGGAGCAGCAAGCACGCCGGACAGGCCCGCCAACGCCACCCCGAACCCATAGGTCAGTGTGATCATCACCGGAACATTGATGCCAAACGCCTGCACCAAGGCCGGGTTCTCCGTCGCGGCACGCAAGTAGGCGCCCAGCCGCGTCTTTTCGATCATGTACCACGTGCCAAGGCAGACCAGCAGCGAGACCAACACCACCCAGCCGCGATAGCGGGGCAGGAACATATAGCCGAGATCAACCACACCGCGCAGATCGGGCGGGACGGCATAGGGCATGCCGGAAACGCCGAATTCATTGCGCAGCACGCCCTCGAGAATCAGCGCCACACCAAATGTCGCCAGCAACCCATAGAGGTGATCGAGCTTATACAGGGGCTTTAGCACCGTGCGTTCCAGCAAGATCCCAATCGCGCCGACGATCAACGGCGCCAGGATCAAGGCCGGGAAGTAGCCGAGGCCCAAGAAGGTCAACAGACCCCAGGCGACGAACGCCCCCAGCATGTATAGCGCCCCATGGGCGAAGTTGACGATGTTCAGCAACCCGAAGATCACCGCCAAGCCCAGGCTCAACATCGCGTAAAACGCGCCATTGATCAGGCCAAGCGTTCCCTGGGTCAACGCCGCTTCCAAATCCAACATGGCGCACTCAATCCATCACAACAAACCAGATGAAGCGTCGAGGGTCGGCTTGGCCGGTGCAACACCAGCCAAGCCCCCATCGGTTGCTGGATCAGCCGCGGGTGGCGGCGCAGTTATCCGGGTGGCTCAGCGGACGGAACGCCTGCTCACCTGGGATCGTGCGGACCAGCTTGTAATAGTCCCACGGACCACGGCTCTCATTCGGGGCCTTTGCCTCGAACAGATACATGTCGTGGACGCGCCGACCATCCGCGCGGATTTGGCCGTTGCCAAACAGCGGATCGTTGTAGGGCGCTTCCTTCATCTTGTTGACGACGGCCAGACCACCATCGGTGCCGGTTGCCTGCACCGCGTTCAAGTACTGGGTGACGACCGAGTAGTTACCAGCGTGGACCATGCTGGGCATGGTGCCGCGCGGAGAGGCCTGCTCCCCAAACCGACGCGACCAGGCCCGGGTGCTGTCGTTCAGATCCCAGTAAAACGCTTCGGTGAACTGCAGCCCTTGAGCGGTTTGCAGACCCAGCGAGTGAATGTCCGACAGGAACACCAGCAGCGAGGCCAACTTCTGACCGCGGCGACCGAGGCCGAACTCCGCAGCCTGCTTGACCGAGTTGATGGTGTCCGCACCAGCATTGGCGAGACCGACGATCTGCGCCCGGCTGGACTGCGCCTGCAGCAGGAACGAGGAGAAGTCTGGCGTATTGAGCGGCACGCGCACGGTTCCGCGCACATCGCCACCGGTCTCGCGCACAACGCGCATGGCGGCTGCTTCGAGCGAGTGGCCGAACGCATAATCGGCCGTGATGATGAACCACGACTTGCCACCGCTCTCCACCACCGCGCGGGCTGTGCCATTGGCCAGTGCCCAGGTGTCGTAGACATAGTGGACGGTGTTGGGCGAGCAGGTCTGCGCACCGGTCAGCGCGTCAGTCGCAGGACCCGTGGCCAGCAGCACCTTGTTGCGCTCCCGTGCGATTTGGCTAACCGCCAATGCCACAGCCGAGTTTGCAACGTCGATGATCACATCGACGCCATCGCGGTCGAACCATTCACGCGCAATGGTGGCACCGACGTCGGCGCGGTTCTGGTGGTCCGCCTGGACCACTTCGATCTGCACATTGCCCAACTTGTTGCCAAAGTCCTGCACCGCCATGCGCGTCGCGGCGGTGGAATTCGGACCAGCCAGATCGCGGAACGGACCGGACATGTCGGTCAACACGCCGATCTTGATGCGGTTGTCGGAAATCTGAGCCGCGGCGGGGCTCATCCCCAGGGCCAGCGCGATTGCAGTCGCTGCCAGGCCGGTGAACATGCTGCGTGACATGGTTGAAGTCCCTCCCAAGTGTTAGTTCGTGTCTCTGCCCTTGATCACACACCCAGATACTCATGGAGCTTGTCCATCTCGGCATCGATCCGATCATTGGGGATCATGTCGACGATTTTGCCGTGCTCCATGACGTAGTGCCGGTCTGCCACCGTGGAGGCGAACCGGAAATTCTGCTCAACCAGCAGAATGGTGAACCCCTCCTCCTTCAGCGCTCGGATGGTGGCGCCGATCTGCTGGATGATCACCGGTGCCAACCCCTCCGTTGGCTCATCCAACAGCAACAGCCGAGCGCCAGTCCGCAAAATGCGGGCAATCGCCAGCATCTGTTGCTCGCCACCCGAAAGCTTCGTGCCCTGGCTCTTCAAACGCTCTTTCAGGTTTGGGAACAGGGTGAAGATGCGCTCCACCGATAGCCCGCCGGCCTGCACGACTGGAGGTAGCAGCAAATTCTCCTCGACATTGAGGGAAGAGAAGATACCCCGTTCCTCCGGGCAGATCGCAATACCCAGACGTGCGATCTTGTTGGAGCCAAGACCGATGGTCTCAGTCCCCTGGTATTTGATTGAGCCTGTGCGCTTACCAACCATCCCCATGATCGACTTCATGGTGGTGGTTTTGCCAGCACCATTGCGGCCCAGCATGGTCACCACTTCCCCCTCGCGCACCTCTAGGCTTACGCCGTGCAGGATGTGGCTTTCGCCGTACCAAGCCTCCAGCCCGGCCACCTCAAGCATCACCTTAGCCATGTGCTGTCCCCATGTAGGCCTGGATCACCTCGGGATTGGTGGAGACGGACTGATAATCCCCCTCCGCCAGCACTTGGCCGCGGGTCAGCACAGTGATGGTTTCGCACAAGGTGGACACCACGGACAGGTTGTGTTCGACCATCAGAACGGTGCGACCTGCCGAGACGCGCTTGACCAACTGGACGATGCGGTCGATGTCCTCATGGCCCATCCCGGCTGTCGGCTCGTCCAACAGCATCATCTCCGGCTCCAGCGCCAAGGTGGTTGCGATCTCTAGCGCGCGCTTGCGTCCATAGGGCATCTCCACCGCCACTGACCCGGCATAATCCGACAGCCCAACCCACTCGATCAATTCGAGTGCGCGCTCATTGAAGCTGTCCAGCGCCGTATCCGAACGCCAGAAGTCAAACGAGGCGCCGCGGCTGCGTTGCAGAGCGATGCGCACATTCTCAAGCACCGTGAGGTGCGGGAACACGGCCGAGATCTGGAACGAGCGGATGAGCCCCAACCGCGCCACGTCGGCTGGCTTCATCCGCGTGATGTCCCGACCATTGTAGGAGATCGCGCCACGCGTTGGTTGCAGGAACTTCGTCAACAAGTTAAAGCAAGTTGTCTTGCCCGCGCCGTTCGGCCCGATCAACGCGTGAATCGTGCCACGCCGCACCTTGAGGTCGACTTGGTTGACTGCGGTGAAGCCCTTGAATTCCTTCGTCAGGCCGCGCGTTTCCAATATGTAGTCGGCGGTCATGCCACCCGCACGCTCCCCTCCCAAGGCGCGGGCAGAGCCGCGCCAGCGATCCCTGTACGGCCCGCGTTGACCGCGCGCCCTGATTGTGAACCACCCCCGCGCCGTACCTCCCCAGTACTGATCCGCGGTGCATGAAACCGAAACGACGATGCCGAGTTGCCGCCGCCCATGCAAGCTTCACAACGCGCCAAACGAAAAAATAAGGTCGGTCGTGCGCTCTTGACGAATGCTCGCGTCTGCTGTGTCGGCGAACGCCGGGCGTGTGACAGAAAAAATGAAAAACGGTGTTGACAGCGGGGGGGTGGCTGACCGATACAACGGCTCCCGCGCCCAGGTGGCGGAATTGGTAGACGCGCTAGATTCAGGTTCTAGTGGGCGAAAGCTCGTGGAAGTTCGAGTCTTCTCCTGGGCACCATTCCGACAAACGCCCGACGGTACTCCGTCGGGCGTTTGTTCGTTCTGGAGGCTGCCATGACGCGCTTCACATTGCATCGCGGTGACTTGCCCTCGGGCATGGACTTTGGGTCCTCCGTTGCGGTCGACAGCGAAACCATGGGGCTGCAGATCGGACGGGACCGTTTGTGTCTGGTTCAACTGTCGGCTGGTGATGGCACAGCACACCTTGTGCAGATGGGCCGCCCTGGGCCGGACGGTCGATTCCACGCACCCAATCTCGCAGCCCTGCTGGCTGACCGTTCGGTCACCAAGCTGTTTCATTTCGCGCGCTTTGACGTTGCGGTCCTGGGCCACAGCCTGGGAATCACGGTCTCGCCCGTGTACTGCACCAAGATCGCCTCCCGCCTGACGCGCACCTACACCGACCGCCACGGATTGAAGGATCTGGTGAAGGAGGTGCTCGGCGTGGAAATCTCCAAACAGCAGCAATCCTCCGACTGGGGCGCTGATGAGTTGACGGAGGAGCAACTGGCCTATGCCGCCAGTGACGTCCTCTACCTCCACGCGCTGCGCCAGAAGCTGGACCGGGTGCTGGAGCGTGAAGGCCGCACGGAGGTGGCTGCCGCCTGCTTCGCCTTCCTACCCGCCCGCGCCGATTTGGATCGCATGGGCTGGCCGGGCGATATCTTTGAGCATTGAGTCGAGCTGACAGGCCGCGCGCCTACTCCGCAGCCAGACCGCGATCCGCCTTGTCCCGCTGGGCTGCCGAGGTTGTGCCCGCCAAGGGCAGCACCTGCAGACAGATGGCGGTGAGGGAGGTCACGAAGCTTTGGGATTCTGCCTCTGGCAGGTCGTTGATGGCCGCCACCAACCGGGACAGTGGATCGGTTGCCATCACTTGCTGCGCTGTCTCGGTCAGTTCGAGAATGTGGCTGCGGCCATCATCGGGGTTCGGTCGCCGCTGAATCAGACCGCGCCGCTCCAACGTCGCCAGGGTCTGTGACGCCGTGCCCAGCGTGGTCTGGTGATAGCCGGCAAAGCCCTTGACCGTTCGCAAGCTGGGTTGAGCCCGCGCCAGGAACCGCAACACTGACCACTGCTGGGGCGTCAGGTCGGTGGCGTAAGCCTCCGCACTGACCCAGCGCATCAATTGCTCCAGAGCCTCTGCGGCGGTGCTACCAAGGGTTCGTGACGGCGCCATGCGCAATGCTACATCCTAACGCTGCTGGTAGGAAGGTTCCCGAACCGCTGGGGCCTGACAAGTGAAAACTCGCAATGATCCGCAAAGCCAGAGCAATCCGCTGCCAAGACAGCGGGCATGGAGTCCGATGCTGCGCGCCGGGATCATCAGACTCACCGTGTGCGCACCGCCGCGGACGGTAGCCCACACCGCGCACCAGGACCTCAGCAGACTCTGATATCGGGTCGGATAATCGGACTGCGCGACAGGTCAGCGACCCGAGCCCGTCAACACCTCGCGAATCGCCGTCAACAGTTCGGCCTGGGTGAACGGCTTGACCAAGCTGGCGCGGGCGCCTGACGCCTCCGCCAACGGTAGGGACAGAGCCGGCGGCATCGCACTGCCGCCACCAGTCATGGCAATCACCGGCACGGCCGGGTAATCGCGCCCCAGGCGCTGAATGACGCGGACACCATCAATAGTGGGCATCACCAGATCACACAGAACCAGATCACACGCCGTGTTCGCCAAAATCGCCATGGCTTGGTCAGCGTCTGTCGCAGAAACCACCTCGAACCCATTCGCGGATAAGACTTGTGTGAGGGTAAAAATCACTGTTGATTCATCGTCGATCACAAGGATTCGCTGTGGCATGGACATCCTCAAAGGTTTCCGCGCCAATCCTGGCGACCTCTACGCAAAACAATAATGCCCGAGTGACGCGCCTACGCAATACTCTGAGATGAACTAGGTAAAACATATTAGCGCAGACGTCCAAACGCTGCCCGTGCCGGGCTGCGGGCCAACCTTCGGATCGCCGCAGTCCGCGCTCTGACCTGCGAGGGATAGGGATATGGCGCGCTGGCCGATCCCTCGCCCTGCCCGGGTTGCTTGAGGCAGCATCACCAAACTCTCGGCAGGCATGATCTATCACCGCCCGACCGGGTGCAGCCGTATCCGAGGCGTGGGGATCAGCGAACCGCAGGTTGTCGCATACTCCTTTCCTTGTACTGACGAGTGGATGTACCCTATCAAAGGTTTGGATAATGCCGCTGGCTCTGCGAACCTTTGTTGGGAACAATGCCGACGAGAGAGCTACAGGCAACGGCCTGACGATCGATGACACTAAGCAACTTGGGTGAAAAACTTGTGGTCACCATTTTTATTAGATTGCTGTATGCAGATGGTACAGGGACGTGACACTACGTCGATCGTGAATTATCGGCAGCTTCAGGCGACCGCGTGGTTGAACCTATCAGCTTAAACAGAAAAGAGTGTTCCTGCTGAATCCGTAACTCCGCACCCCCGCATGTGAACAATCGTCAGACCGGTAGGGAGTATTCGATCGCATGGATCCGCGCCTCGCAATTCACTTTGTCCACAGTGGCAGTGATCAATCACTGAAATTTGTCTCCGCCCTTGCGGCCGAGCTATGCCAGTCTGCTGAGACAGCTGGTTTGTCTGTCCTGATTGACACCCGTCATTGGCAGCCTGACGCCCCCGGCGAGGCCCTCAGCAAGCTGCTGTCTCGGTACCCGTGCACACTTCACGTGTTTGTTGTTCTCCCGCTACAGCCCGAACTGATACCACCACCGGCGGGGTCAGTCTTGGCCACGCTCACTCGTGCCGCAGAAGACAATTCGACATGGGTCATGCTGGTTCAAGTGTGCGAGCCACACAGCCCAAGACTGAAAGGTGAGCTTCAATCCTTATGTATGCCCAAATCAGACACTGACCGTGTTGACTGTCATATCCAGCTGATCCAGGCAATCTTGAAGAAGCTCCAGCTCCTGCTGTTCCAGGACTCTACCAAACCGAAATTATTTCTTAGCCACGCAAAGTATGATGGACGGAAATTGGCAGAAAAGTTCAGTAAAGATACTGTTAACAGAGGGCTCGACGCATTTTTCGATGAGGAGACAATCAGCCTCGGTGAGGATTGGCGTGAGTCTATTCGCGACGCAGTGGTCGGAAGCATCATCATAGCCTTCGAAACCGATCAATTTTCCAGCCGGTACTGGTGTCGGCACGAGGTGATGCTAGCCAAGGTGACAGACCGCCCTATTCTGCTTGTACTCTGCCAACAAAAAGGTGAGCCGCAGCGTGCCCCCCATGCTGGTGCCCTGCCCACCGTGCGGCTGTCTCTGCCACCGGAGACAAGCGGGCTGAAGCAGGTGCTGCTGGAGGCCTTGAAACAGGCGCTATTCACGTTTGTCTGGACCGCAACCACAAAAGGGGGTGGGCAGTATCCTCCCCAGGCAGATGTCGGCGGCTGTGTGTTTGTGCGCACGCCAGATCCGATCAGCTTGCTGACGGATGATTTCAAGAGCTTGCGCTGCACAGTCGGCAGCACCTGGCTCTACCCTGGGCCAGCGTTGGATGAGGACGCAGCGGCAGTGCTGCAGACCTTCGCGCCCGGTGTTAGATTTGTCTCACTTCTGGAATTGGACTGAACCCATGTCCGAACCTGCAAGCACCCAGGCTGATCAGCGGCCGCTGGCAAATATGCTGGTCCAGGTTGCTATATCCGACAGCCCGAATCTCGCGGCCTTCGGTCGAACCAAAGCAGAGCTTGATCAAGCATTTGTGGAAATCTGCCGCATGCTGTTCGTGGCGGGCGCGACCGTCGCCTATGCTGGGGACTTGCGCAAGTTCGGCTACACCGAGCAACTGATCGATCTTGCCAGCGCCTATGCACGCTCGCTCGCGATGGCCGACACTCCACCCATCCGGTGGTATGTCGTGCCTGGGGTCAATGGCGGCGACGATCCGGGACAGGAGGCGGGTAACCGCGCTGGCATGTTTGTTCGGTGCCACGGCGCCCGCAACGCCTCGACCCTGACGGGTACGCCGGAGAGCAAGTCTCAGGCGCTTCATGCGCTGCGCCAAACCCTGGCGGAAGACTGCGATGCCCTGATTGCGCTGGGCGGCCAGCTGCGCGAGAGCCCGCCGCCGGGTGTCTGGGACGAAATAAAGCTGGCAACGGAGCGTCAGAAGCATGCGTTCATCATCACAGAGTTCGGTGGCGCTGCGGGCAGCTTCCTTGCCAACCACCAGCCAAATGAATGGCTGCATGCCGTCGACGAGGCCAGTCTGCTCGGTATTGTCCGGCATCTGCGGCAGAACTTGATCACCATCGCCAAATCACGCGCCAAGTCGCCCCCCAGCGGGCAACGCTAACCACACGACGCGGACCGACGCTCACGGCGCCAATATCATGCCAACCACCACAGACAACCCCGTGGCAGTCGCTGACACCACGCGGACGAAGCCCTTTTTCGGATTATGTGGCGGCAAAAATCACCAACGCGGCGTCACCCATTGCCAGGAATCGCTGATAGCTGGACGCGCACAACGGTACTGGCACCAATGCTGACACTGCGCACAAAAGAATAATGCCAGGCCAGCGTGACTGTGCAATACTCTGGCAACAAATAGATCGAACAAGTTGGGGCACGCAGTGAAGCGCTGCATTGGTCAGTGCTTTGGTCCTACATTCGGGTCGCTGCCGATCCGCGGTCGGGCCGATGGGGCCCTGAGGGTAAGGAATGCGCTGCTGTGACTGATCCCGCCCCCACCCGCTCAGCATCGTTTCAGCAGTTAAAACGCCTCGCGCGTAATGCCCAACTCCTGGCATTGGTTATGTTGCTGATCGGTCATGGTCTGTGGGCGATCCGCGGCTTGCAGAGCACCCGCGCCACTTTGACCACCAGCATCACCCTCACGCTCGACCATTTGACCGACCCAATGGCCGAAACCCTCACCCGGCTGGAGGCCCATGCGCGCGACGTGGCGGCCGTGGTTGAAGCCGCAGCTGCTCCCGCACAGCAGGGGGTTCGAGAGCGGCTTGCCCTTGCCTCGGCCCTGGTGACCACGCCCAGCTTCGGTGACCTTGTCGCTGCCGACGGTACCCCGTTGGTCTTGTTCGGCGCAGGCCCAACCGCGCAGCCCCAAGCTAGAGATGTGAAGCCATTGGCCGGTCTTGGCCCACCGGTGGAGCGCATGTCTGGCTTGTTCGCACCGTTCACCGTGACGCTCGGCGATGGGCGGCTGGTCATTGTTGGCCACAGCATTGCCAGCCTGCTGCACGATTGGGAGCGTACGACCCTTCCCGCCACCAGCACACTGCTGCTGCTGGACAAGGAGGGACGAGTATGGCTGCGACACCCCTCTCTGCAGACATGGGGTGACACGACCGAGGCCGCAATCTCGACGGCGATGACAGCAACGTCGGCGGCACGCGGGTTCGAGCGTTTGCCGGACAACGCGCTGACCGGCGGTGCTGGGCAGTTTCTAGCGTGGCAGACCATCGCCAACGGCCAGTTCCGCATCGCAATCCTGGTGCCCACCCGCACGGTTTGGCAGATCTGGGCGACAAACTCCCTGCCAACGCTCGCGGCCTCGCTCGGTCTGGGGTTTGCCGTGCTGGTGGGCTTTAGTGTGATTGGACGCCGGTCGGTCACCGCCATCGAGCGCCTCGCCTATAGTGAGCAGCGCTTTCGCGATTATCGCGACGCCGCGGATGACGAGCCCTGGGAAGCCGACGCCACTGGTATCCTGGTGCGCCCGCGCCTTCGATTGCGAGACTGGCTGGCACCCTCGACATCTGCCAATGCAATCATCGACTTGAACGCGTGGCTCAACACCTTCGCCGCGGCATGCCACGCCAGGGTGTTAGACCAGCAGCGCCCCTTTCGCGATGTGGACCTTGTGCTGACCGGCAAGGCACCCGATGGCAGGGATCGGGTGATCCGCATCTCAGGGGCGCCTCTGTTCGATCCGGCAGGCAATTGTACCGGGTATCGCGGCGTTGCCCGTGACATCACCGCGCTGCGAACCGCCCAGCGCGAGGCGGAGCATGCCCGCTTGGAGACCGAGCGTCTGGCGACTGTGGTCCGCAAAAGCTCCCACCTCGTGCTGCTGGTCGATTGTGGGCAGCGCATCGAATGGGTGAACGACACGTTCGTGGAGGTCACGGGGCTGGACCGCGCCCAGGTGCTGGGCACCATCGCTGGCAAGGGCCCGTTTCAAGCAGCTGATGTGACTTCGGAGATTCTGGCGGGTCGCACCGCCCTCGCCCAGGGTGGTCCGGTGCGTCTGCCCGCAGTGCGCTATCTGCGGCCCGATGGCAGCGAGTATTGGCTGAAGGTGGAGGTGCTGCCACTGCACGATTCCAGCGGGCGGCTGACCGGCTTCGTCGGCATGCACTGGGACATCACCAAAGAGCGCCAACTCCAGGCCGAGATGGCGATGCTGGCGGAAATCGCACGGCGGACCGGCAATATGGTGCTGGTCACCGACCGGGAGCGCCGCATCCTCTGGGCCAATCCAAGCTTTGAGCGTCAGTCCGGCTATCGCCTTGAGGAGGTGCTGGGCCAGAACCCCGGCACTCTCCTGCAGGGAGAGGGCACCGACACCAGCACCATCGCAACCATGCGCGACTCCCTGAAGGCGGGAGGCGGATTCAGCAATGTTGACGTGTTGAACTATGCCCGCGACGGTCGCCCCTATTGGGTGCGCATCGAAGTGGTGCCTCTGCCCGGCGCGGATGGTCAGACCGAGCGCTTTCTGGCCATTGAGACCGACATCACCGACCAGCGTCGGCGAGAAGAGGAACTCACCTCCCAACGCCGGTTATGGGAAGATGCCGCGCGCCTTGCGCACGTTGGCACCTGGACTGTCGATCTGGTCACCAAAACCACCCGCTGGAGTGAGGAGGTGTTTCGCATCTACGGCCTAGCACCAACGAAAATGATACCGCTGACCGATGCGATCAAATACTACGCTCCTGAGGCGCGTCCCCGTGTGGAAGCCGCTGTCACTGCTGCGATCGAGCGGGGCGAGCCGTTTGACTTTGAAGAGGCATTGATCGGCGCCGATGGTCAGCGGCGCATCGTCCACGCCATCGGCCACCCAGAAGTGCGCGACGGTGTGTGTGTCCGCATCTATGGCGTGATCCAGGATGTCACCCGCCAGCGCGCCACAGAACAACGCCTGTCCCAGGTGGAGAAGCTCAACGCCCTTGGGCAGTTGGCAGGCGGACTGGCCCACGAATTGAACAATCTGCTGCAGCCGATCCTCAGCCTGACGGAATTGGAACTGTTTGCCGCCCAGGGTGACGCCGCCCGAGCGGAACGGTTGAGCCTGATGTACGACAGCGCCATGAAAGCACGCGAGATCGTGCGGCGGACGCTGGATTTCGCCCGCGCCAACCCCCGCGGCGGTCTCACCGATGGTCGCGGCACCATGCGGCTCTACCCAGCTGAGCGCACCATCTGTGGCGCCCTCACCTATGCCGCGCGGCTGATGCCAAGCTCGTTCGCCATCACGTCAGAGACCACGCCGCTGGAGGGTGGCGTGGCGCTGGACTCAACAGACATCAGCCAAGTGTTCTTGAACCTGTTAAGCAATGCAGGTGACGCCACGGAGTGGAAGGGTGCTGCCCATATCCGGGTGTGGGCTGCAGGCGACGGAAATGACCGTCGGGTGCAGATCACCGTGCAAGACACCGGCCCCGGCTTTCCACCGGCACAGTTATCGCGGCTCATGGAACCCTTCTACACCACCAAGCCCATTGGCCAGGGCACTGGTCTTGGTCTGTCGGTCGTCTTTGGCCTGATTTCCCGCGTTGGAGGCGAGATGACCTTGGACAATGGACCAGAGGGTGGGGCGCGGATCACCCTCAGTCTGCCGCTGATCACCGCCACGCTCGCAGGGCAAGAGCTGGCGCCCGACCCCACCACTCGGTCTCCAGTCGAGGTCGCCTAAATCGATGAGGGTCGGGGTGTGCGCAGTTGGCGCCCCGCCTATATACCGTCATAGTGATCCAATGACGTCATTCGAAGAGGCGGAAATGCACCAGAGCCTGCGCGCAGCAGCGGTCGCAGTCACGGCCTTGGTTGCCAGCGGTTCAGCCGCACCGGCAGCCGCGCGCGTGTTTGACCCCACCAGCTTCACCCTGGCCAATGGCCTGACGGTGGTGGTGATCCAGAACAGCCGGGCCCCCGTGGTTCAGCACATGGTCTGGTACAAGGTCGGCTCAGCCGATGAACCGCTCGGAAAGTCGGGCATCGCCCACTATCTCGAGCATCTGATGTTTAAAGGCAGTGAACAGGTGGCACCGGGGGAGTTTTCCCGTTCCGTCGCCCGCCATGGCGGGCGGGACAATGCCTTCACCAGCTTTGACTACACGGCCTACTTCCAAACCATTGCAGCCGACCGGCTGGAGATGGTCATGCGGATGGAGGCCGACCGCATGGCCAATCTGCGCCTGACCGACTCGCTGGCCCGGCCCGAACTGGGCGTGGTGCTGGAGGAACGTCGGCAACGGGTGGACAGCCAACCGGGTGCACAATTGTCGGAGCAGGTGCAGGCCACCCTCTACCAACACCACCCCTATCGCATCCCCATCATTGGCTGGGAGCATGAGATCCGCAGCCTGACAGCTGACGATGCGCTAGCGTTCTATCGCACGTGGTACGCACCCAACAACGCTGTGCTGGTGGTTTCCGGCGCTGTCACGCCAGCGGGCGTGCGCGATCTGGCAGAGCGTATCTATGGCCCGATCCCAGCGCGCACGGTCCCTGCCCGCCAGCGGGTGCAAGAGCCGCCGCGGCTCGCCAATGCGCGGGTGGAGATGGCGCATCCCCGCGTGCGTCAAGTCAGCTTGGCATTGCGCTGGCTGACCCCCATCGATCGTCCCGGCACCGAGGGCGCTGGCACCTCTGAGGCGTTGCAGGTGCTGGAGGATATCCTCGGCGGCGGCGCCACCAGCCGCTTGCACCGCGCGTTGGTGTTGGACCAGCAGCTGGCGACGGGTGCGTCAGCGTCCTACGACGGGTCCAGACTGGACCAAGGGCAATTCGCGCTCTCGCTCACCCCCAAGCAAGAGGTGGCTGTGGAGCGGGCGGAGGCAGCGTTGCGCGCCGAACTCGCCCGGCTTCTTGCCGACGGGGTCAGCGAGGCAGAAGTCCAGCGCGCCCAGCACCGCCTGTTGTCTCAGGCCATCTATGCCCGCGACTCGTTGGGTACGGGTGCCCGTGCGATTGGGTTAGCGCTGGCCACTGGCGGCACCATCGAGGACGTGGAGCATTGGCCGGACCGCATCCGGGCGGTGACGGCTGCTCAGGTCTCTGCCATCGCGCGGGCTGTTCTGCGACCGGACATCGCCGTGGTTTCAGTTCTGCGTCCGCAGCCGCAATCGTGAGGAGAGGACAGACATGCTCCGGTTCGCCCGCACCTTCGTGGCGGCAGCCTTGATGCTGCCTGCCCTCACCATCACTGCGACTGTTCCTGAGGCCCAGGCGCAAACCATCCAGCGTGTGGTGAGCCCCAGCGGCATCGTCGCTTGGCTGATCCGCGACACCTCCGTCCCGCTGGTGGCGATGGAGGTTAGCTTTGCTGGCGGCGGGGTGCTTGATCCTGCCGGGCGGGAGGGGCTGTCCCGCCTCGCCACCGGCCTGCTGGACGAGGGCGCAGGCGAGCGGGACGACCAGGCCTATGCCTCTGCGTTAGAGGATTTGTCCGCGCGCCTTGGCTTTGGCTCCACCCTCGACAGCGCCAGCGTGTCGCTGCGCGCGTTGAGCGAAACCTTTGGTTCAGCCGTCGATCTGGCCGTGGATGCCCTGGTGGCACCGCGCTTTGACGCAGCGGCGATTGAGCGGGTGCGGCGTCAGGTTCTGGTTGGCTTACAGCGCGAGCAGGAAGACCCGGCCACCATGGCCAACCGGGCCTTCTTCCGGGATGCCTTTGGCACCCATCCCTATGCCCGTGGCAGCCGTGGCACACCCCAAGCAATTGCAGCAGTTACCCGTGACGATCTGCTTGCGTGGACGCGCGCGCAGTTCACCCGCGATGCCATGACCATCGGCGTCGCAGGAGACATCACACCGGAGGCTCTAGCCAACCTGCTGGAGGCGAGCTTCGGGCGCCTGCCAGCCACTGGCACCCGTCCTCCTGTCACCACGGCTACAGTCGCCGCTCCGGCCGGTGTCCGAATCATTGACATGCAAGTGCCGCAGTCGACGGTGGTGTTTGGCCATCAAGGCATTGCGCGCAGCGATCCCGATTGGTACGCCGCGACGGTGGTCAACTACATCCTGGGCGGTGGTGGCTTTACCTCCCGACTGACCGAGGAAGTGCGCGAGAAGCGGGGGCTCACCTATGGTATCTCCACTGGTCTGGCCGGGTTTCAGCATGCCAACCTCTTGATGGGCCAAAGCCAGACTGACAATGCCTCTGCGGCCGAGGTCGTTCGGTTGATCACCGGTGTCTGGCGCAGCCTCGCCACCGATGGGCCCACCGATGCGGAGGTGGAGGGCGCAAAATCCTGGCTCACTGGCTCCTTCCCCTTGCGGATGGACAGCACGGCCTCGATCGCCCGCCTGCTGGTTGGTCTGCAGCTGGACGGGTTGGGTCAGGATTATCTGGAGCGGCGCACGTCCCTGATCGCAGCGGTGACACCTGCGGACGTGCGGCGGGTCGCGGCCCGGCTGCTGACGACGGATCAGCTGTCGGTGGTGATCGCGGGGCGGCCTGTTGGCATCACCGCAGGTCCCCTGCCGCGCTAGGCGGGTTAGGCCGCGCGGCTTGCCTCGACGGCTGATATCTCACCCTCCCGCGTCGGGACGATGCGGTCGAGGATGGTGGCGAGACGCGTGGCTGTGCCGTCCCCCAGCATGAAATCGATGCGGATGCGCTCGCGGTTCTGGTTCAGCGCACTCTTCAATGGGCGAAAGATTGCCGACAGCAGCTGGTCGCCCTGGCCATCGGTCAGCCAGGACTGTCGATTCTGCTCGCGCAGGGCGTTGATCATGATGGTCAACAGCTTGCCGCGGGCGGTCTCGTAGTCTTCAAACTTGAACGCAAGGCGGACCAGGATATCGCGCACCAGCACGCCATAGCCGGGATGGGTGGTGGCGGCCTTCCACAGCGCCACATCATCGGCGGTGTCGATGTCTTCCAGGATGGTGCCCGCAAACTCATTCATGTGCGCCAGCAATTGCGGGCCAAGCGCGTATTCCAGCCAATTCTGGACGCCACCAACGATCCGGCGCGGCAGCGGCTCCCACAGCTGACCAGGGCCCGGTGCTTCGAACATGGGCGCATAGGCGGCCGTCAACAGGCGCAGCAGATGATTGCGCCGCACCCCAGCTGGCGGCGATGCAGCTGCCGGGCGGGCGGGTGTTGCGCTGGCTGTTGGTTGCCCCACCCCCTCCCAGCCGCTGCGGGCGGACGCCATAGCGTCGGCTTGGCGCGACACGACACTGGATGAGGCAGGCGCCAGCGTGAGGTCGCCCCGCTCAACCGCTTGGCGGAAGCGGCGATACAACTCGTCCAGCTGGGCGCGATTGATGGCACCGGCCTGAACCACAAGGCTGCGAACCCGGCTGTAGAACAGGTGAGTTGCGTCGCGCGGGGCCTGGATGGCTTCGGCTGACATAGCGCCTCTCCGACAAATTGCGTATACTCAACGCTTTAGCAGGAGAATCTTACCTGAAACTTGAGGTGAAAGGAATAGCCCATTGTTGCCACGAAAAAAGGCCCGCGGCGAGCCGCGGGCCTTCTGTCTGTCGGCGTAAGCCGATGCTGCGTTACGCGCGGCGACCGTGCGGGAACGGCAGCAGGCGCGAGGTGAAGTAGGCCTGCTCGGCAACGCGGGTCCAGGGGATCACGGCGTTGCGGTAGGCCAGATAGCCACTGATGATCTTCTTGGTCACTTCATCCCGGCCATCCATCAACTCAACCAGGATGTTGTTGGCCTGCTGACCGCACGCAACCAGCACATCACGTGGCAGCGTGCGCAGCTGCACGCCATGCTGCTGCACGAGAGTTTGCAGCGCCGCACCGGACTTTGCGGTGTACTCGGCATACATGTCGTCGTGAGCCGCCTGAGCGGCCACAGCGACGATCGCCTTCAGATCCGCCGGCAGAGCATCATAGCGCTGCTTGTTGACCATCAGCTGCAGGCCAGCGCCCGGCTCGTGATAGCCCGGCGAGTAGTAGAACTTGGCAACCTGATGGAAGCCGAGGGCCAGATCGTTCAGCGGCCCAATCCACTCCGCACCGTCGATGGCGCCGGACTGCAGAGCCGGGAAGATTTCACCACCCGGAAGCTGCACGACCGAGGCGCCGAGGCGGGTGAGGATCTTCGCCTGGTTGCCCGGGGTGCGGAACTTCAGGCCCTTCAGATCGTCCACCGTGTTGATCTCGCGGCGGAACCAGCCGAGCATCTGGCAGCCGGTGTTGCCAGCCAGGAACGCCTTCACGTTGAACGGCGCGTTCATTTCGTCCCACAGGGCCTGACCGCCGCCATGGTGCACCCAGCCGGTCAACTCGCCAGCCGACAGGCCGAACGGGAAGGCAGTGAAGAACGCCTGACCTTCGGACTTCGACAGGTGGTAGTAGGACGCGTCATGGCCCATTTCCGCCGTGCCGTTCGACACAGCGTCAAAGCACTGCAGCGCTGGGACCAGTTCGCCCGCGGCGAACACGCGCACGGTCAAACGGCCACCCGACATCTGAGTGATATTCTGCGCCAGCTTCTCCGCGCCGGTACCGACGCCCGGCAGGCCCTTCGGCCAGGAGGTGACCATGCGCCATTCCAGGCGGCCCGTGCTGACTGCAGGTGCGGCGGGAGCCTGCGCGACCGCGGTCCCGGTCGCAGAGGCGGCAATGGCCCCACCGGCGGCAGTCGTCTTCAGAAAGCTGCGACGCTTCATGCTGTTTCTCCCTCGTGACGTGACGGCGGCGGGTGAGCCCGCCTGCCCATTCCTCGGCCCCCTCCCAGTAGGCGACCGGACGGAGCGACCATACTCAGATTTGTTGGCGGTTTCATCGGTCTTTCAGCGATCCGCTGACGATTTCCCCACCCCCAGAACGGTCGTCTGGGGGGCAAAGGCGACACCTCAGCCTAAAACGTCTGTGCCAGCTTCTCGCGCGCCTGCTCCAGGCTGGTCACCAATGCATCGCCAATTTCGCCACCCGAGCCGCGAATCTTCTCGCGGATCACAGCAGAGATGCCATCAATGTGGGCTTTGACAAAATCAATCAGCTCGTCCGAAACCTCAGTGACCGATGCGGTGCATTCATACAAGGACCGACCGAACACTGTGATTAACGGATAGCCGAAGGTTGATCCCTGACCGCGCAGGTCGTGGGCAAGCTGGTTGATCTTTGCCAAGTGCACCGGGCGGCGGGTGATGTCGTCGTCGTCAACGCACCGCCGATGATGCAGGGTCAGTTGCTGCACCTCCGCCCGCACCCAATCGGCGTAATCCCCCTCCATCCGCTCGATGCGCTGTTCGGCTTCGGCCAGGATGTCTGGGGGGATGGTGATCGGGCCGCCGCCCAGGCCTGCGATCTTTTCCTTCAAACGATTCGGCAATTGGAAGCGGAACACCTTCACCTTGGGGTTCAGGCCCTTCATTCGCGTGGTCGAATAGACTGTTTCAATCTCGTCAGATGTCGAAACCCGCCGCTCCCGATCATTGTAGGGGCGCCGCTGCCTACGTCGATCTGGACCAAAATACCCAGCGCAATAAATAAACGGACGCGGCACTTCAATTGCAGTGATCAAATGCTCGGCCACTGATTTTACCGAAAATGGCTTCGCCAGAAACTCTGACGTGCCGAGATCGCGTGCCTCATGCACTTTAATACTGTCTGCTAGGCCCGACACCATGACAAACGGCATAAAGCGGTCCGGGCTGTCCTCATGATTGCGCACCCAGCGCAACACCATTGCACCGTTGATTGGGCTCATGACATAGTCACACAGCACCATATCAATCGCCAGCACATTGGCAGCAGCCATGTTGCCGGACATTGACTTCATATTGCGGCCAACTTGTTTCAGGATGTTGATCGCTTCCGCACCATCGGCAGCGGTAAGGACTTTGCCAACCTTCAGGGTCCGCAGAATTTCCTGAAGCATGCCGCGGGCGAAGGCGCTGTCTTCAACGATCAAAACGCTCAGCCGATCAAATGACACTGCCCGATACCTCGCTCAGCGCGTGTTCACGCACGGACACATATACAGGTCCTTGGCTGCCCATGCGACCACAAACCGGTGGCGGGCACGCGGGGCCGCCTTGCGGCAGGCTGTCGGCTGCGGATAGGGTCTCGCCACGCGGATTGACCGCCGCCGTCCTCGACGGTGTGGCGTCGCCCCCCGCGCAACCCGTGGAAACCGGAGTGTTCAGCATGCCCACCGCCGCCGGATTGTTCTTTGAGGACCTCAGCGAAGGCCAAAGCGCCTCCTACGCCAAGACTGTGTCCGAGGCCGACATCGTGTTGTTCGCGGGCGTGTCGGGCGACACCAACCCCGTCCACCTCGACCAAAGCTATGCCGAGACGACGATGTTCAAAAGCCGGATCGCGCACGGCATGCTGTCGGCTGGCTTTATCTCCACCGTGCTGGGCACCAAGCTGCCGGGACCGGGGGCGATCTATCTGTCGCAGTCGCTGAAGTTCAAGGCACCCGTGCGCATCGGCGACACGGTGGTCGCCACCGCCACCGTGACCGGCCTGGATGCCGCCAAGAAGCGTGCCACGCTGGCGACGGTCTGCAAGGTGGGTGACACAGTGGTGATCGACGGCGAAGCCGTGGTGATGGTGCCGAGCCGCGCGTGATTGCGGACCAGCCGGCCACCGCCGTGGGGGGCGACGGTGGCCAGCACCTCTGCCGGGTTTTTCGCGATTGGCAGTCCGTTCGCGGCGCACCTGCTGCCTGCTATGCAATCGGCAATTTCGACGGTGTCCACCACGGGCACCGCGCGGTGATTGCTGCTGCCCAGGCACTCGGTCAGCGCTTGAGTGCCGCGACAGGTGTTTTGACCTTCGAGCCGCACCCACGGCAGGTGTTCCGGCCTGAGGACCCGCCGTTCCGCCTGACCCCACCGCGCTTGAAAGTCGTCGCCCTGTCGACCGCCGGGGTCGATCAAGTGGTGCTGCAACGCTTCACACCGGCCTTCGCCACAATGGACCCGCAGCACTTCATCGACACGGTGTTGATTGACGGGTTGGCGCCGCGCGCCGTGGTGGTTGGACGGGATTTCTGTTTCGGCAAGGGCCGGAGCGGCAGTGCCGAGGTGTTGACCCGTCGCCTTGAAGCGCGCGGCATCCCAACGGTGATCGTCGCCCCAGTCGCCGGTGATGATGGGGTGCGCTATTCCTCAACTGCGATCCGCAGCGCCTTGCAGGCTGGCACCTTGGACGAAGCTGCCGCGCAGCTCGGTCGGGCGTTCCGAGTCTCCGGGCATGTGCGACGGGGCGACCAGCGTGGACGCACCATCGGCTTTCCAACGGCCAATCTGAGCCTGGGCGTCCAGCTGCGCCCCCGCTTTGGCGTGTATGCCGTTCGCGTGGCGATCCGCGGGCAGTGGCACGCAGGCGTTGCCAATCTTGGCATGCGCCCCACGGTTGGCGGTACCGATGCTCGGTTGGAGGTGCATGTGTTTGACTGGTCGGGCAATCTTTATGGGCAGCGGATTGACGTGGACTTGGTCGCCTTCCTGCGTGCAGAGCATCGCTTTGCCAGCCTGGAAGAGTTGATGCAGCAGATCCGACGCGATGCTGAGACGGCCCGCACCGTGCTGGCCAACCGGTCATGAGCACACGGCTGACCCCACGCCACGGCGCGCTGTTCGCGTTGGTGGTGTTGATCCTGGATCAAGCCAGCAAGCAATGGATGGCGGGCCTCCTGCTCGACCTGCCCTGGCCGCAACAACTTCTTGTGTTGCCACCTTGGTTCAACTTGACCGTGGTCTGGAACCGCGGCGTCAGCTTCGGCCTGTTCGCCAGTGACTCGCCCTGGAACGCCTGGCTGTTGGCAGGCGTCGCCAGTGGGGTGGCGGTCATGCTCGCCGTGTGGCTGGTGCGGGCCGATAGCCCCCGGCTGATCCTGGCCTTGGGGGCAGTGATTGGCGGCGCCATCGGCAACGTGATCGACCGCCTGCGCTGGGGCGCGGTGTTCGATTTCATTGATGTGTCCGGCCTGTTTTTCCCCTGGGTGTTCAACGTCGCCGATGCGGCAATCACACTCGGCGTCGCGGTGCTGGTATTGGACGGTCTGATCGGACATAAAGACGCCCAATCAAGACCGCCAAACTGATCGCGGCCCGAACGGAATGATCACGCGGGCAGCGGCGGGTTTGAGTGAGGCGAGGACGGAGGACGACATGCGCGCCATGGCGAAGACATCAGCGACGGCATCACCGCCACGGGAGGGGCGCCGCTCCTCCATGATCCAGGTCGCCGTGCTGACACTGGCAGCCGTCACGCTCACTGCCTGCTCGGGTGATACCGACATCCGCCGCCAGTTGGGGCTGGACCGTCAGGGCCCTGATGCCTTCCGTGTCGTGGCCCAGGCTCCGCTGGAATTGCCACCCGGCTTTGGCTTGCGCCCGCCGCAGCCTGGTGCACCGCGCCCGAACGAAGCGACCACGGCCCAACAGGCACGCTCGGCGGTCTTTGGCACTCCAGCACTCACCCGCGATCAATTGGCCGATGGAACCCGCTCTGGCGGCGAGGTGGCGTTGCTGCGTCAGGCTGGCGCGGTCAATCTTGACCCGTCCGTGCGCGAGGCCGTTGATCGGGAATCCCAACAACTGGCTGCCGCGGACCGGCGGTTGATCGACCGCATCCTGTTCTGGCGCGAGGCCGAGCCCGCGGGCACCGTGGTCGACCCCACGGCCGAAACCCGCCGCCTGCGTGAGAACTCAGCCCTTGGCCTTCCCGCCTCGACAGGGCAGACCCCGTCGATTCAGCGTCGGCGCCGTGGGCTGCTGGAAGGTCTGTTCTAGATCCCCTCCTCCGCTTGACCAGTCGGTTGTGAAGACCCAGCTATCAGCCATGGCATTGCTCCCCATTCTCACGGCACCCGACCCGCGCCTGAAGCAAAAGGCAGCTCCTGTCACAACAGTTGACGCAGATGTGCGGCGGCTGATGGATGACATGCTGGACACCATGTACGCCGCCCCTGGCATCGGCTTGGCAGCGCCACAGGTTGGCGTCTCAAAGCGTGTGCTGGTGATGGATGTTGCGGACAAGGGCGCGCCGCCACACCCCTACCGCATGGTCAATCCTGAGATCATCTGGGTATCTGACGATGACATGAAGGCAGAGGAAGGCTGCCTCTCCGTGCCGCAGCACTATGCCGATGTGGTCCGCCCGGCTGAGGTGACCGTGCGCTGGCTGGATGAAACCGGCGCCGAGCGGGAGGAGCGTTTCAGTGGCCTTGCCTCTGTCTGCGTCCAGCATGAGATGGACCATCTGGACGGCATCCTGTTCCTGGACCACCTGTCGGCGCTGAAGCGCAACATGATCCTGCGCAAGCTGACCAAGGCCAAGCGGAGCGATCCTGGTGCGGCGGCCTAGCCGATGCGGTTAGCCTTCCTGGGCACGCCTGACTTCGCCGCGGCCACGTTAGCCGCACTGATTGCCGCCGGGCACGAGATCGCCGCCGTCTATAGCCAGCCGCCACGCCCCTCAGGGCGCGGGCAGCGCTTGGTGCCCACGCCGACGATGGCCCTGGCGGAGCACCATGGCCTTCCAGTGCGCACGCCGATCAGCCTGCGCGACCCGACGGAGCAAGCCGCGTTCGCGAGCCTGGACCTGGACGTGGCCGTGGTGGCTGCCTACGGCTTGATCTTGCCCCTGCCGATCCTGAACGCTCCCCGGCGCGGGTGCCTCAACGTCCATGGCTCGTTGTTGCCGCGCTGGCGGGGCGCAGCGCCAATCCAGCGGGCGCTGATGGCGGGCGATGCAGAAACCGGCGTCACCATCATGCAGATGGATAAGGGGCTGGACACGGGTGCCATGCTGCTGGCCGAGGCTGTGCCGATCACCAGCGCGGCGACTGGTGGCAGCCTGCATGACGACTTGGCTGCGTTGGGGGCTCGCCTGATGGTGCAGGCACTGGCAACCCTCGACACCCTCACCCCCACGCCGCAGCCAACCGAGGGGGTGACCTATGCGGACAAGCTGGGACCTGCCGACCGGGTGCTGGTGTGGGAGCGGGACGCAGAGGTCCTAGCCCGGCAAGTGCGTGCCATGGCGCCACGTCCGGGGGTGCAGGTGGTGCTGGCAGGCGAAGTGATGCGGGTGCTGGCAGCAACGGCCGAGCCGCCGCCTGCCCGCGTGCCCGCCAGCGCCACGCCGGGCACTGTTCTGGACTCGCAGCTTGGCATTCTGACCGGCAACGGCGTGCTGCGGCTGGAGCGCTTGCAACGCCCCGGCCGCAGCCCCGTCGACCGTCAGTCCTTGCTCAACGGCTGTTCGATCCCCGCCGGGACGGTGGCTGGCCTGCCGCCCGCGCCTGCTGAGGCTGCCCGGCAGACTTAGCAGCCGCTGGATGGGGGCCCCGCGCCGGACGCGGAGCGGACTCACCCGTCCGCGCTGGGCGCGATGCATCACCCGTCCGTGCCGGGCGCGCCTGGTCCGAGCGAGGAGCAGCGCTACGCTGTTGCGGCCGCGCCTGTTGCGGGCGCTTCGGGCCGCGTGGCCCACCGCGCTGTTCCGGGCGATCCAGCAGCGTGCGACCGATCAGCTTCTCGATATCGCGCAGCAGCGGGTATTCTTCCGGATCCACGAGCGCAATCGCGATGCCAGTTGCCCCAGCCCGAGCCGTCCGACCGATGCGGTGGACATAGCTTTCCGGAACGTTCGGCAGCTCATAATTGATCACGTGGCTGACACCATCGACGTCGATGCCGCGGGCGGCAATGTCCGTCGCAACCAGAATCCGGACGCGCCGCTGTTTGAACGCCGCCAAGGCCCGCTCACGCTGGCTCTGGCTCTTGTTGCCGTGGATGGCAGCAGCCGAGAGGCCCGCCGCTTCCAGATACTCGCACACGCGATCGGCACCGCGCTTGGTGCGGGTGAACACAATCGCGCTTTCCACTTCGCGCGGAGCCAGGATTTCCACCAGCTTGGCGCGCTTTTCCACAGCCGCGACTGGCACCACGCTCTGCTCAATCCGATCAATCGGGCGCGCGGCTGGCGCCACGGCGATTTCCATCGGCTCGCGCAGGAATTCATCCGCCAGTTCACGAATGGGGGGCGGCATGGTGGCGGAAAACAGGATGGTCTGGCGCTTCAGGGCCAGCCGTCCCAGGATGCGGCGGATCGGCAGCAGGAAGCCGAGGTCAAGCATCTGATCGGCTTCATCCAGCACGACGATGTGGGTGTGCTGCAGATGCAGCGTACCCTCGCCGACATGGTCGAGCAGACGGCCTGGGGTCGCCACCAACACGTCCACCCCGCGCGACAGCGCGCGAACTTGGGCACCCATGCTCACGCCACCGACAACAACCGTGTGAGACAGGCGCACAAAGCGACCATAGGCCTTCAGGTTGTCGCCAATCTGGCATGCCAGCTCGCGCGTTGGTGTCAGGATCAGCGCCTGACAGGTGCGCGGCGGCGTTGGCAGCCGCCGCTCAGACAAATGGTGCAGGATCGGCAGCACAAACGCGGCCGTCTTGCCGGTACCCGTCTGGGCAATACCGACAACGTCCCGACCACCCAGCAGAGCGGGAATCGCACCGGCCTGGATCGGAGTCGGGATGGTATAACCTTCGCCAGCAACAGCGCGAAGGATGGGCTCGGCAAGGCCGAGGGAAGCAAAATCAGTCAAGATGCGTCTTTCCGGTCGCGGACCTTGGGTCCTGCGCCCTCAACAGCTGCGATAAGGAAGCCTGCGCGTGCTCAGCCGCCTAAGGGTGCCTCCGCTGAGGAGGCGTTGGCAGGAGCTGGCCCCTGGTTCGGGTGCCGGTTCTGCCCGCATACCGCCGACCTGTCATAATCGTCCGCGCTCGGCATGCACGGTCGATACATCGCACGGATCATGCTGCGCTGCAAGAAATGTTTATTGCCTAAACCGTCACGCTCCGGGGACCGGCTGCTAGGCCTTGGCGGAGTGCACCTGCGGCAGCAATGCCAAAACAGCGGGAAGCACCAGATCCAGGCGATCCCGCCAGGGCGTGTGGCCGCAGCGCGCGAGGGCCAGCACGTCGACTGCACCCGCACAGCGGGTGGCGATCCGCTCCAACTGGTCCAGGGTGCCGTACTCATCGTCCCGCCCTTGGATCGCGAGCACCGGGACCGTGATCTCAGGCAGCAAGTCCTGGATGTCCCAGGCGGCAAAGCGCGGATCGAGCCAGATGGTTTGCCATGCCCAGAACACACTGTCGGCATCGCGATGGTGACGGCCAAGGCGCTGGGGAAAGTCAGTCTCTCGCCACAGGGTTTGGGCCGCGCGTATGCCAGCCAGGGTGATCGGCTCCACCATCACATGGGGCGCCATCACCGCCAGGGCGCTGACGGGATGCCGGGCCGCATGGATCAAAGCAATCGAGGCGCCATCGGAATGGCCAACCAACACGGGATGCTCAATGCCAACGGCCTGCAGCACAGCTGGCAGCCAGTCCCAGGCCTCGCGGTGCAAGTAGTCGACATCCCTCGGCGCTTCGGCTGGGCCAGAGGCGCCGTAGCCCTGACGGCTGTAAGCAAACACTCGGCGCCCGCTGGCTGCCGCAAGGATGGTTGGAAACTGCCGCCACAGCGAGACAGAGCCCAGCCCCTCATGCAGCAACACAATCGCGGGGTTGGCACCGGCAATGTCCAGCACCTCCAGCACCATCGGGCCGGAAGGGCGCTGGAGCGTTAGAAAGCTTGGCTCACCAACACCACGGCTGGCGTCAGTGGGCATCCTTCCCGCCCTTCAGCGCCTTCGCAAAGCCCAGCACCAGAAGCCCCACACACCCGGCCATGGTGAGCGCCAGCCAGCGCCGCTCTGGCGCCGCGGTCGCCCCGGCCGAGCGTTGCAGGGCCGCGTCAAACGCCTCGCCCTCGCTCACCTGACGGGCGTGACGGTCAGCCAGCGTGGCATCTACAGGGGCGGGCGGCGGGGCGTGTCCGGCCATTAGGCTCTCCTCAGCACGGATCGGGCATAACGTGCGCCGGACCGTGCCCCGCACGCGGGGGTGGGGTCAAGAGTTCCACCGCCGCGTGCCGGGCCGACGTGGCGGCTATTCGCTACCGCCCGGTCTTGATCCGCGTCCAGGCGCGGGTGCGGGCCCGCTCATAGTCTTGCGGCGGGACGGTGATGGTGTAGAGCCGCTCGCGCACCACAGCGGGCGGGAAGATCGACGGATTGTCGCGGATTTCCGACTTCACTTGAGCCACGGCGGTGCTGTTGGCCGTGGCGTAGCCAACCAGATTGGCCGCCGCCACCGCGACCTCAGGCCGCATCAGGAAGTTCAGGAACTCATGCGCCTCGGCGACGTTGCGGGCATCTTTTGGAATCACCGCCGCATCAATCCACAAGAGCGCGCCCTCGGTGGGGATGGCGTACTGCACGGTGAAGGGTCGGCGCGCTTCCTCTGCTCGGGATGCGGCCTGGAAGATATCCCCAGAATAGCCAAAGGCGACGCAGGCATTCCCGGTCGCCAGATCATTGATGTACTCGGAGGAGTGGAACTTGCGGATTGACGGGCGGATCTTCATCAGATGCTCGGTCGCCGCCTGCAAATCCGCCAGATCATGGCTGTCAGGATTGCGGCCGAGGTAGCGCAGCACGGCTGGGAACACGTCTGTCGGGCTGTCCAGCATCACCACGCCACAGCCACGAAACCGCGCCACGATCTCTGGATCGAAGATCATCGCCAGACTGTAGACAGGCGCGTCCGGCATGATCCGCTTGACCCGGTCAATGTTGACGCCGATGCCGCTGGTTCCCCACATCCAGGGAATGGCGTGGGCATTGTTGCTATCGACTTGGGCCAAGTCGCGCAGGATCGCTGGGTCCAGATGCTGACGGTTCGGCAGCTTGCTCATGTCCAGCGGCTGATGCAGACCCGCCGTCAATTGCCGCCGCAAGAACGGCGTCGCGGTTGGCACCACGATGTCATAGCCGGAGCGTCCAGCCGTCAGACGAGCTTCCAACAACTCGTTGGAATCATAAGTGTCGTAGCGCACCCGAATGCCAGTTTCACGGGTGAACTGCGCCAACGACTCTGGCGCGATATAGTCTGACCAGTTGAAAACATTGACCACCCGCTGCTGCGCTGCAGCTGGCAGCGACACCAGCGTGGCCGCCACCATCATCGCACCTGCCCATGCCTTCATGATGCACTCTCCCCAGGATTGATCACCGGTCCCCCAACCGGGTTGTTCGCGACCATCGACACAGCACCCCGGCCTGTCAATCATTGGCCCGTGATGATCAACAGCCAGCCCTGGTACCGCGCCGCAATCACCCTAGCGCCCTCGCCTCTGCGAGGGGTCAGACGGGTGCAGGTGGCTGTGGTTGGCGGCGGTCTGTGCGGGCTGGCCGCCGCCCTCACCGCCGCCGAGGGCGGGGCCGAGACCGTGCTGTTGGAGGCTGGCGCTCTCGCCGATGGCGGCAGTGGGCGCAATGGCGGCCAAGTCGTGCCCGGCTGGTCGCGCGGAGCGGCTGACTTGCGCCAGCGCTATGGCGATGACCGGGCGCGCGCCCTGCTGATCCTCGCCGACCAGGCGCGAGCCTGGCTGCTTGCCACCATCGCTCGGCTCGCCATCGACGTGGACTGGCAGCCCCACTATCTGTTCGCCGCCATCCACCAGCACCATCATGCCGACTTGGACCGGGACGTGGCGGCGCACGCGGCGTTGGGCCTTCCCCCACCTGTGCTGTGGGACAGCAGGCAAATCTCAGCCGCGATTGGAACCGCGCGCTATAGTGCAGCCCTGCACTATCCCGATGGCGGGCACCTCCACCCAGGTCGGCTGTGTCAGGGACTGGCTGCGGCCGCCATCGCAGCGGGCGCGCACCTGTTCTGCCACAGCCCTGTCCTTCGCCTGACTGGCTCCGGGCCGTTTGAGTTGGCCACACCCCACGGCTCCCTTCAGGCGGAGCGGGTGATTCTCGCCTGTGATGCGGCAGCAGGGCAGTTTCACCCCAGCCTCGCGGGCCGCACGCTGAGCCTTGTCTCTGCGGTGATGGCCACGCAGCCGCTGGCGACACCCCCGATGGCGGCACCCTGGGCTGTCGCTGATTCGGCGCATCAGATCGATTATTTTCGCCAAACTGGTGATGGGCGGCTGGTCTATGGCGGGCTCGCGCGGTTTGACGATCGTGTTCCGCGCGATGTCGTGGCCGCCCTCCGGCGGCTGCTGCGGCGCACCTATCCCGCGCTTGCCGACACTGCCGTCAGCCATGCGTGGCATGGCCGCATTGCTGCTACGGCCTGCCGCCTGCCCCTCCTGGCCGAGCCTGTGCCTGGCTTGTTTGCTGCTCTCGGGTTCTCGGGGCAAGGTGTCTGCCTTGCCCCCTATGCTGGATTGCTGATGGCACGGGCAGCGGTGTTGGCGCACTCTCTGCCCGACGATTGGACGACCCTGCCCCATCGCTGGGTGCCGCAGGGGGCACTTGGACGGGGCATCGGGGCCCTGGTCGGTCTTTGGTATGGCGCCGTTGACGGGTTGCTGCTGGCAACCGCTCGTCGCCCTCGGTAGAGTTGTGGTGTCCGCGGCGGGTCTTTAGCCCCGAGGGATTGAATCTGTGAGGATTGCAGCATGACGATGGAGATCGAGCATCCCGGCCACGCCCCGCTTGCCGCCTACGAGCGGCTGATCGAGCTGGGTTTGGCGCTGTCGTCCGAGCGCAGCTTTGATCGCCTGCTGGAGCGGTTCGTGCTGGGCGCCAAAGAAATCACCAACGCCGATGGCGCCACGATTTACATCCTGGAGGAGAAAGATCCAACCGGGGTGAAGAAGGGTGAAGCCGGCCACAACACGGCCCGGCGCGAGCAAGTGCTTGCCTTCAAGATTATTCGTAACGACACCCTTGGCATCGCCATGGGCGGCACGACTGGTAAGGAAATCTCCTTCTACCCCGTGCCGTTGGAGCGGGATGGCAAGCCGAACTTCCACAACGTGTCCGCCTACGCCGCGATTTCCAAGCGTACGATCAACATCGAAGACGCCTACCATGTCGAGAATTTTGACTTCTCCGGCACCAAGGGCTTTGATTCCAAGACGGGATACCGCTCCAAATCGTTCTTGACTGTGCCGATGCTGAACCACAAGGGTGATGTTATCGGGGTTATTCAGCTGATCAACGCGCGGGAGGACGACGGCAAGACCGTTGTGCCCTTCTCCAAAACCATTGTGCCGTTGATTGAGGCGCTGGCATCGCAAGCCGCGGTCGCCATCGACAATCAGCAACTGATCGAAGGGCAACGACTGCTGTTCGACGCCTTCATGCACATGATGGCGGCTGCAGTTGACGCCAAGTCCGCCTACACGGGCGGCCATTGCCAACGCGTGCCAGTGTTGACGGAAATGCTGGCCCACGCCGCGTGCGACCAGACCGAGGGCCTGTTCGCCGACTTCGCGTTGACCGAAGAAGAATGGTATGAACTGAAGATCGCTGGTGGTCTGCATGATGTCGGCAAGGTGACCACGCCTGTTCACATCATGGATAAGGCAACCAAGCTGGAGAAGATTGTCGACCGCATTCACGATGTGGGCACACGCGTTGAAATCCTGAAGCGTGACGCTGAAATCGCTGCGCTGCGTCGCATGCTGGCGGAACCTGATCAGCGGGCCGAGATTGAAGTGGCGCTTGCGGCAGAGTTAAAGCGCCACGACGACGACTACACCTTCCTGCAGGACTGCAATGTCGGTGGCGAATTCATGGCCGATGAAAAGATCGCCCGCATGCAGACCATTGGTCGGCAGCCGATCACCATCGCCAACACTGAACGCACATTGCTGACCGAAGACGAGATGATGAATCTGGCGATCCGGCGTGGTACCCTGAACGACGAAGACCGCAAGATCATCAATGATCACATCGTGCTGACCATCCAGATGCTGGAAAGCCTGCCCTTCCCCAAGCACTTGAAGCGGGTGCCGGAGATCGCAGGCGGTCACCACGAAAAGATGGACGGCACTGGCTATCCGCGCAAGCTGAAGCGGCATGAGATGAGCTGGCTGGCCCGCATGATGGGCATCGCCGATATCTTCGAGGCGTTGACGGCCGCTGACCGTCCGTACAAGAAGCCGAAAACCTTGTCGGAATCGATCAAGATCATGTCCTTCATGAAAAAGGACCAGCATATTGATGCTGACTTGTTCGACTTGTTCCTGCGCACGGGTCTGCACAAGGAGTATGCCGAGCGGTTCTTGATGCCGGAACAGATCGACGAGGTAGACATCACCCCGTACCTGACCAAGCCCGTCGCCCAAGCCGCGGAGTAAGCAATGGGGTGGGCGTCACCAGCGGTGCTGCCAATTGTGCTGCTGGTCGCGTCGAACCTGTTCATGACAGTTGCGTGGTATGGGCACCTGAAGCATCCAACGGCGCCGCTGTGGTCTGTGGTGCTGGTGAGTTGGGGGATAGCCTTTGTTGAGTATTGCTTGGCCGTGCCCGCCAATCGGGTTGGCCATCAGGTTTACTCAGCAGCCGAGCTGAAAACCATTCAGGAGGTCATCACTCTGGTGGTGTTCGCCGTGTTTTCAGTGGTGTACCTGGGGGAGCGGTTCACCCTCAGCCACTTGGTTGGCTTTGGGTTCATCGGATTGGGTGCGTTTTTCGTGTTCAAAAGCCCGTTGGGGTAAGGGGGCGGATATGCTGGTGACCACCACCGACGTGATCGATGGCCAACGGATTACGGCCTATCTGGGTCTGGTCACGGGCGAGGCCGTGATCGGCGTCAATGTCTTTCGCGATCTCTTTTCTGGCTTGCGTGATTTCTTTGGCGGCCGTTCCGGCAGTCTGCAAAACGCCCTACAGGAAGCGCGCACCGAGGCGCTGAATGACCTGATCCGCAACGCCCAGTCTATGGGTGCCGAGGCGGTGATTGGGTGCGACTTGGACTATCAAGTGTTGGGCAGCAGGAACGGCATGTTGATGGTGGCGATCAACGGCACAGCCGTGCGCCTCTCCCGTTAAGCGCGCTTGAGCAGGGGAACGCGGGTCAGCGCGGTGTCATAGGCATCAAGGGAAGCCTGACACCGCTGGTCCAAATCCGGATCGGCGTGGCGGCGACTGTTGATCCGCAGCCAGGCCTTGTGGACCTCTGCTTCTTTGCAGTCAAACAGGCGGGCAATGTCGGTACGGCGCAGATCGCGCTGAAACTGCGTCCAAGCCAGCCAGAGCGCAAAGCTTTCGCCCTGGGCCGGGGCGTGGGCGCGGGCGATCTCGCGCGCAAGGGCGGCACGGTGATCGGTCTCGGATTGAAGGATCCGCTCCAAATCCAGCCAGTGCTCAATCGGCAGCGGCGCTTGTGGCATCAGCAGGCGGCCTTGCAACCACAGCGCCTGGAGCGCGTGGGCCAGCACATCGACAAATTCCTTGAACGGTTCCTCGTTGATGTAGCGGTCGCTTGCCCGCTGCAGGGCGGCCTGCACCCAGCCCGCGGAGCGACCCAGCGGCGTTGCCACATCCGCACCAGCGCTCAACATCTGCACCACCAGGGCGACGGCCTCGCGCAGGCGCACCAGCTTCTCGCCGCGCCCCTGGCCGCGAATGTCATCGGCCGACACCTTGGCGAGGGCAGCCGCCAGATCAATCGCCGCGGTACCGGGGTCGGTTGGCCGCGCCAGTGTCACGATGTCAGCCATCCTCGTCCCCCCGTTCCGCCGTGCCGCTCCAAGCGTCGTTACCGCCATGGATGCGCGCTTGCAGAATCATGCCTCAGTCGAGTCGCCGGGGGAATCGGGAACGATTTATGAACATTGACCCGGCGTGCGTTGCACAAGCACCATGCGCCGTGAAGGGGCTTTGCACGGGAAGAATTCGTGATAGGTCCCTGCGAGTGATTGGCGGCGCCAGGGAGCGGGCAATGCGACGTCTGTTGTTTTATTTCGGAGTGCTCATATTCGTCGGCCTGATCGGTGGCGGATACTGGTACTTGACGCGTCGCCCCCCACCGCCACAGGCCGGTATGGGCATGATGGGCGGCCCACCGCCTCCCGTTTCAGTAGCAAAACCTGTGGTCAAACCGATCACCGAGCAGGACGAGTTTGTCGGTCGATTTGAGGCGACCGCCGTGGTCGAAGTGCGCGCACGAGTCTCCGGATTCCTTGAGACTGTGGGCTTTCAGGATGGCGCCATCGTCAACCAGGGCGACGTGCTGTTCCAGATCGACCGTCGCCCATATGTGAATGCCGTCAACCAAGCCCAGGCCCAGGTGACCGCAACCCAGACGCGTATTGAGTTCCTGCGCACGGACTTGCAGCGCGCCGACCGCCTTGCCAATCAAGGAGTGGCGGCCGAACGTACCCGCGATGAACGCCGCCAGAGCTTCCAGGTGGCGCAATCAGAAATCAATGGTGCGCGCGCGGCCCTGGATCAGGCACGACTGGACTTGGCCTTCACGGAAATTCGCGCACCGATTGGCGGGCGGATCAGCCGCAAGCTGGTGAGTGAAGGCAACCTTGTATCAGCCAATCAAACCCTGCTCACCACTATTGTCTCGATTGACCCGATTCACTTCTACTTTGATATTGATGAACGCTCGTTCCTTGCCTATTCCCGCATGGCGAATCAGATGCGACCGAATGGCGGCAATGCGGGCTTGCCGGTTCTGGTTGGTCTTGCCACCGACCGCGAACCGACCCGCCCTGGCCATCTGGACTTTCTGGACAATCGACTCGACCCCGCCTCAGGCACCATGCGCGTGCGCGCCGTGTTTCCCAACCCCGACGGGTTGTTGACTCCCGGTCTGTTCGGACGTGTGCGCGTGCCGGGCTCTGACCCCTACAATGGTGTGCTGATCCCGGATGAGGCGATTGGCACCGATCAGGATCGCCGCTTCGTCTGGGTGGTGGCCGCCGATGGAGCCGTTCGACCCCAGGTGATCCGGCCGGGTCCGCGCATTGATGGCTACCGGGTGGTGCGCTCCGGGTTAACGGGGGAGGAGACCATCGTCATCTCCGGCCTCCAGCGCGTGCGTCCCGGCGGGCGTGTCACCCCGCAACCGACGGAGCTGCCGCCTGTGCGCACTCCGCCGCGCTCGTGATCGGAGGCGCGCCATGAAGTTCGGGCATTTCTTCGTTGATCGCCCCATCTTCGCCAGCGTGCTGGCGATTGCGATGGTGATTGTTGGCGCGATTGCATACGTGATCTTGCCAGTGACCGAGTATCCCGAGATCGCCCCGCCCACCATCCAGGTGCGCGCGGTCTACCCCGGTGCCGACGCTGAAACCGTGGCTGCGACGGTCGCTACTCCCCTGGAGGCTGAAATCAATGGTGTGGAGGACATGCTGTATATGTCGTCCTACGCCACGTCCGATGGTCAAATGCAGCTGACCATCACTTTCAAGCTGGGCACCGATTTGGACAAAGCCCAGGTTCTCGTCCAAAATCGAGTGGCAATTGCTCAACCGCGTCTGCCTGAAGAGGTTCGCCGCCTGGGTGTGACCACCCAGAAGTCATCGCCGAACTTGATGATGGTGGTGCATATGCTGTCGCCCGACGACAGCTTTGATCAACTATACATCTCCAACTATGCGCTGTTGCGGGTGCGCGATCAGTTGTTACGGCTGGAGGGGATCGGCAACCTCCTGGTGTTTGGCGCGCGGGAATACGCGATGCGCGTCTGGCTCGATTCCGACAAGCTCGCCAGCTATGGCTTGACCGGCGGCGATGTCGTGCGCTCGCTGCAACAGCAGAATGTCCAGGTCTCGGGCGGTGCCCTGGGCACCCCGCCAGCCGAGTCCGGGACTGCGTTCCAGGTGGTGGTGACCACGCAGGGCCGGTTTGTTGACTTGAACCAGTTCCGCGATGTGATCGTCCGCGCCACACCCGATGGCCGCTTGGTGCGGGTGCGCGATGTGGCGCGGGTGGAGCTGGGGGCACGTGACTACGTCACGAACTCGCTGCTGAACGGCAAGGCTGCCGTGGCGCTGGCCGTGTTCCAGAAGCCTGGCTCCAACGCGCTGAACACCGCCTCTGAAGTGTTGGCGATGATGGAAATATTGAAGCGCGATTTTCCACCGGGCATTGACTATCAGGTGGTGTATAATCCGACGGAATTCATCGCCGAGTCTGTCAGCGCCGTCTATGTTACCCTGGCTGAAGCGATTGTGCTGGTCGCCCTGGTGGTGCTGGTGTTCCTGCAATCCTGGCGCGCGGCGATCATCCCAATTCTAGCGATCCCGGTCTCGCTGATCGGCACCTTCGCGGTGATGTACGGCTTTGGCTTCAGCCTGAATGTGCTGACGCTGTTTGGCCTCGTGCTAGCGATTGGCATCGTCGTCGATGATGCCATCGTGGTGGTGGAGAATGTGGAGCGCAACATCGCCTTGGGCCTCAGTCCCCGCGATGCCGCACGCAAAACCTTGGATGAAGTTGGCACCGCGGTGATCGCAATCTCCGTCGTGCTGTGTGCCGTGTTCGTGCCGACGGCGTTTATTCCTGGTATCTCGGGCCAGTTCTACAAGCAGTTTGCGCTGACCATTGCCGTTGCGACGGCACTGTCGGCGTTCAACTCCCTCACCTTGTCACCTGCCCTGTGCGCAATCCTGTTGAAGCCCCACCATCATCACCCGACCCGCAACCCGCTTGCCTTGCTTGCGCGCGGCTTTGCGCGGGTGTTCAACCGGTCCTTTGATGCCGGTGCGGACCGTTACGCCCGCTCGGTTCGGTCACTGGCGGGTCACAAGCTGGTGATGCTGGCGATCTATGGCGGCTTGCTGTTCTTGACCGTGGACATCATGGGGCGGGTGCCCGGTGGGTTCATCCCGACGCTCGACCGCGGTTATGCGATCGTTGCGATCCAGCTGCCCGATGGTGCCTCGCTGGAGCGCACCGACGCTGTGATCCAGAAGGCGACCGACATCATTCGCCAGACCCCCGGTGTGCGCGATGCCGTGGCGTTTGCGGGCTTCTCCGGCGTGACGTTCACCAACGCGTCCAACGCGGGCGTGATCTTCACGGCCTTTAAGCCGTTCAATGAGCGAATCGCACAGGGGCTGCCCGCCCGCGCCATCGTCGGCGCCTTGTTTGGGCGCCTGCAAAGCATTCCTGAAGCCTTCATCATTGCAGTCCCGCCCCCTGCCGTGCCCGGCATTGGCAGCGTGGGCGGCATCAAGATGCAGTTGCAGGACCGCACCGGCAATGATGTTGGCAAGCTGCTGGAGGTGGCACGCAGTGTGATGATGCGGGCAAACCAGACCCCAGGGCTGGCCGGTGTGTTCACCACCTTCACCGCCTCCAGCCCACAGGTGTATCTGGAGATTGACCGCAGCCGCGCCCAAATCCTGAACGTGCCGATCCAGAACATCTTTGAAACCCTCTCGGTCAATCTCGGCACCGCTTATGTCAATGACTTCAACGCCTTCGGACGGGTTTGGCAGGTTCGCGTGCAGGCCGACCAACGCTACCGCCTGGATCAAGCCGACATCGCGCAATTGAAGGTCCGCTCCGCCACGGGAGCGCTGGTGCCACTGGGTACGCTGGTGGACATTCGCGATGTTTCCGGGCCGGACTTGGTGCAGCGGTACAACATGTTTGCCTCGGTGCCGCTGAACGCCAACGCCGCGGGCATCTCCTCAGCGCAGGCAATCCAGTTGATGGAGCAGATTGCAGCTGAAACACTGCCGCAGGGTGTTGGCTTCGATTGGACGGAGCTGGCGTTTGAAGAAAAACGCACCGGCAACACCGCTATCTACATCTTCATTCTGGCGGTGGTGTTTGTGTTCCTGGCGCTAGCGGCCCAGTATGAAAGCTGGGGGCTACCTTTCGCGATTGTGTTGATTGTGCCCACGGCCGTGTTCTCCGCGTTGTTGGGGGTGATGCTGCGCGGCATGGACAACAACATCCTGGTACAGATTGGCCTTGTGGTGCTGGTCGGCCTTGCCGCCAAGAACGCCATCCTGATTGTGGAGTTCGCCCGCCAGTTGGAGCATGAGGGCAAGTCCGCCCTCGATTCAGTGGTGGAAGCCTGCCGCCTGCGGCTGCGGCCGATTCTGATGACGGCGCTGGCCTTCATCCTGGGCGTCGTGCCGCTGGTGATCGCCACCGGCCCTGGTGCTGAGATGCGCCAGGCCCTCGGCACGGCTGTGTTTTCAGGCATGATCGGCGTGACCATCCTGGGCCTGTTCCTGACGCCGATCTTCTACCTTGTCGTCCGCGCCGTTACCGGCAATCGCCGCGTGGCGACGCCGCCACCCATCGCGGACCCAGACCCTTCATGACCGAGTAGGCGGAGCAGCGTTCACGGGGAAGCCAGCGGTCTGAGGCTGTCTGCCATCAGTTTGCATCTGGCTGTGTTTCCCCCTACCACGACCCGGCTGTCATCGTTTATCAATATTTCTGTCACAGGAGAGTGACACCGGGCCGCTAGAAGCCCGGTCACCGAATATGTTTGGGGAGACCAACTCATGCGTCGCCGTTCCTTCGTCGCTGGCGCGGCAGCAGCCGTCGCTGCGACTGTCGCCATGCCCGCGCTGGCCCAGCAAGCGCCACGGACCATCGAGATGTGGATCGGGCTCACGGGCGTTGCCCAGGAGCTGCTGATCCAGATCGGAAATGACTACAACGCTCGTAATCCTGAATATCGGGTTAATGTGTCGTTCCGCGGCCAGTATCCTGAGCAGCGGGCTGCGGCCATTGCCGCCTTCCGTGCCGGCAACCCGCCGCACATCATGCAAATGTTCGATGCCGGTACCGGCGACATGATGTCGGCCCGTAATGCCGTTATCCCGGTCTCTGAAGTCTATCGCCGCGCTGGTTTGCAGTTCGACCCGCGCGCCTTCATCGGCCCGGCCTTCGGCTATTACTCCACGCCGGATGGCACCTTGCTGTCCCAGCCGCTGAACGTCTCCACAGCGGTCATGTTCTACAATAAGGATGCGTTTGCGCGCGCCGGTCTGGACCCGGAGAAGCCGCCCCGCACTTGGCCGGAAACCATCGATGCCGCGCGCAAGCTGCGCGCGTCCGGCATGGCCTGCGGTTTCACCTCCACCTGGATCGCCTGGATCATGCTGGAGCAGTTCTCCGCTCTGCATGACCTGCCGCTCTCCACGATGGACAATGGCCGCGGTGGCCTGGGTGCCGTGTTGAACTTCAACGACGCCGCCCGTGAAAAGATGGTGCAGACGCTGGTCGACCTGCAGAAGGATAAGACCTTCGACTACGGCGGTCGCTCCAACAACGCTGAGCCGAAGTTCATCTCGGGCGAGTGCGGTATCTTCCTGCAGTCGTCGGGTGGCCGCGGCACCATTGCGCGTGATGCGAAGTTTAACTGGGGCACTGCTCCCCTGCCCTATTGGCCGGATGTAATCGCCCAGCCGAAGAACGGCATCGTCGGCGGCGCGTCTTTGTGGGTGTTCAACGCCCCCAATCGCACTGATGCCGAGATTCGTGGCGTCGCGCAGTTCCTGGACTACCTGCGCACCCCGGAAGTGCTGGCGAAGTTCGCCGAGCCGACCGGCTTCGTGCCGCCAACGGAAGCAAGCTTCAACCGCATGCGCGAAGCTGGCTACTTCCAGCGCAATCCCGGCACCGAAGTGCCGTTTGAGCAGCTGAACCGCGGCACGCCGACCAGCAACTCGATGGGCTACCGCTTCGGTCGGTGGACGGAAATCCGCGACTTCTACCACGAGGAAGTGGAGCGCGCGCTGCAGGGCCAGATCACCGCGAAGCAAGCGCTGGACAACGCCGTGCAGCGTGGCAATGCCGCCCTGCGCCAGTTTGAACGCACCGCCCAGTAACTCGCCCAGTACCCCCCTCGTCGCTGGGGTGGTCATGCCACCCCAGCTGCTTCGAGCCCGCTGCGCCTGCCTTACCCCCGGCGCAGCGGGTCTTGGCGTCTGGCACAATGGCTGGATGCTCCCCCTGGATTGAGTGCGGCGGATGCAACGCAAAGTCATATTCAAAGGCACATTGCTGCCGATCCTGCTGATCGCGCCACAGCTGGCGATTACGGGCGTGTTCTTCTTCTGGCCTGCGGGCCAAGCGCTGTATTTCTCAGTCCTTGAGCAGGATATGTTTGGTACATCCTACCAATATGTTGGGTTGGAGAATTTCCGCACAGTCCTGAGCGACCCTGGCTATGTGTCCTCCCTGTGGACCACGGCTGTGTTTTCCGTGGGTGTGACGGCACTGGCGTTGGTTCCCTCGCTGTATCTGGCGGTTCAGGTGGATCGCGTGATGCGTGGCAAGGGCCTGTATCAAACCTTGATCGTGCTGCCCTACGCCATCGCCCCGGCTGTTGCAGGCGTGCTGTGGCTGTTCTTGTTCAATCCCACGGTTGGGTCCGCAGCCTGGGTGTTGCGCCAGTTGGGAGTGGCATGGAACCCTATCCTGAATGGTGATCACGCGATGATCCTGGTGGTGATCGCCAGCGCGTGGAAACAAATCAGCTATAACTTTCTGTTTTTCCTGGCCGGCCTCCAATCAATCCCCCGATCGGTGATTGAGGCAGCGGCGATCGATGGGGCATCCCGGCAGCGCCAGTTCTGGGATATCATCTTCCCGTTGCTGTCACCGACCACCTTCTTTTTGATCGTGGTCAATGTTGTCTATGCCTTCTTTGACACCTTTGGCGTGATCGATGCGGTCACCTCCGGCGGTCCGGCCAAGGCAACCGAAATCCTGGTCTACAAAGTCTACAATGATGGCTTCCGCTCGGCCCAGTTCGGCACGTCGGCAGCCCAGAGCGTGATCTTGATGGCGATTGTGATTGCACTGACCGCCATTCAGTTCCGGTACATCGAGCGGAAGGTGCATTACTGATGCAGCGGCGAAGCGAGTGGCTGCCCCATCTGGTGATCTGGCTGGGCATCGCGATCACAGCCTTTCCCATCTATCAGGCGTTCATCGCCACCACCTGGATGCCGCCGGATCTAGCTCAGGCGCCGGTGCCGGTGCTGCCCGGTCCCTATGGGTTGGATAACTTTGCCCGGGTTCTCTTCGATGGTGGCACCAGCAAAGTCGGCACCACGCCAGTTGGCGTGATGATGTGGAACAGCCTGGTCATGGCACTCGCCATCACCTTAGGAAAGATCGCCATTTCCCTGCTGTCTGCCTATGCTGTGGTGTTTTTTCAGTTTCCTGGCCGCATGATTTGCTTCTGGTTAATCTTCATCACCTTGATGCTGCCCGTGGAGGTGCGCATCGTGCCAACCTACCAAGTCGTGGTGGACCTTGGCATGCTGAACACCTTCGCTGGTCTGACGGTGCCGTTGATCGCCTCCGCCACGGCAACCCTGCTGTTCCGCCAATTCTTTTTGACCATCCCCGATGAACTGGTGGAAGCGGCCAAGATTGATGGCGCAGGGCCGATGCGCTTTTTCAAAGACACCGTGGTGCCCCTGTCGGCCACCAACATGGCGGCACTGTTCGTTATCTTGTTCATCTACGGCTGGAACCAGTATCTCTGGCCGCTGTTGATTGCCCCCGCGGCAGAGATGGACACTGTGGTGCTGGGTATCAAGAAGATGATGGGCGGTGCCGACGCACCGACTGACTGGAATCTGGTCATGGCGACCGCACTGCTCGCCCTGCTGCCCCCTGTGGCAGTAGTGGTGCTGATGCAGCGTTGGTTCGTTAAAGGCCTTGTCGATCAGGAAAAGTAATCATGGCTCAGGTTACCCTTCAGTCTGTCGAAAAGCGCTTTGGCGACACCCAGGTGCTGCATGGTATCTCGACGGATATCCCCGATGGTGCGTTTGTCGTGATCGTCGGGCCATCGGGCTGTGGCAAGTCCACGCTGTTGCGCATCGTCGCTGGCTTGGAAACCCAGTCCAACGGTCAAATCCTGATCGATGGCCGTGATGTCTCCGCGCTGGAGCCGAAGGATCGCGACATCGCCATGGTGTTCCAGAACTATGCGCTCTACCCGCATATGACGGTGCGCGAGAACATGGCCTATGGCTTGAAGATTCGTGGCCTTCCCACCGATCAGATAAGCCAGCGGGTGGCACGCGCGGCCGACATCTTGCAGCTGGGTCCATACCTGGATCGCAAGCCGCGGCAATTGTCCGGTGGTCAACGCCAGCGCGTCGCCATGGGCCGCGCGATTGTGCGGGAGCCGAAGGCGTTCCTGTTCGATGAACCACTGTCGAATCTGGATGCGAAACTGCGCGTGCAGATGCGGGTGGAAATCAAAAAGCTGCAGCGCCAGCTTGGCATCACGTCGCTCTACGTCACCCATGACCAAGTTGAGGCGATGACGCTGGCAGACCGGCTGATCTGCATGAATGCCGGTCGCGCTGACCAGATCGGCAGCCCGCTCGACCTCTATACCAAACCATCTACCACCTTCGTGGCTGGGTTCATTGGTTCACCTGCCATGAACCTCGTTTCAGCCACGGTGTCCGATGACGGCGTTGACATAAGCTTTGGGGTTGAGCGCCTTCCTCTTGATCCGATCTGGCAGGAGAGTGCTGGCCGCCCTGTGATCTTCGGCATCCGTCCAGAGCATCTGGTGGCGACCGGCGATGGCCCGATCCAGGTGTCGGTGGATTTGGTGGAGGCGCTGGGGGCTGACACCTTGATTTATGGACAAACCCAATCGGGTCAAACCTTAACGGCCCGGCTTCCGGGCAGCAGTGTTGTTGGAATTGGCGATAAAATCCGGTTAACGGCACTGTCCGGTCATCAGCATTTATTTGATACCGACACAGGAATTCGGCTGCCGTCGAAGACCTAAACGGCCACAGTCTTTCGTCAACCAAGTGTCAACCAAGTATGTTTGAATAGGGGCAAGGTGTGATGGCCGTCTCACCTGCTTAGTCTATACTGTCCAGTCAATATCCACGAAGACAGGATGGGTCTACTCTTCCCTCATGCCCAACCGCATCGGTGGGTGGAGGCGACCATGAAGACCAAACACCGTCCTGTGCCCTATACAATCGAACACTTCGGCGAGCAGGGTTGGCACGTCGTCGCAGAAGCGCAGCGGCTGGAAACTGCCATGCTGCGCGCCCGTGCCATCTTCCGGGTGAACCCGCTGGTCAAGCTGCGACTGGTGGCGCGCCTGCAAGCGGGACGCCGCCGGGTCTATGACCTCAAGGCACCTGAGACAGAGCCGCGCGACGCCCCAGCGCCCACCCTCGCCCGCCAGCCCACCCCCGACTACGCCCAAGTGGCTGAGCGCGCGGACCATCTGGTGCTGGGCCTCAGCCTGACCATCCTGTCCATGGCGATCTTCAACGCCTGGCCGATGGCGGTGCGTCTTGGCCTGTGATCCTCGCCAGACCCCGGTCTGCCGCAGCATCACTGGTAACCAGCCGCGCACAGCGCCAGGATGGCCGCATGCTGCGTCCGACTGTGTATCTGTTGCTGCTGGGTGGCCTCTGGGGCTTGGCGTTCAGCTTGGCCAAGATTGCGATCACCCAGGGGGTACCGCCTCTCGGCTATGTCTGGTGGCAGTCGGCTGGGGCTGGCGTGCTGGTGCTGGCCATCTGCGCCGCGCGCGGCACCCTGCCCCGGCTAACCTCTGCCCATGTCCTGCACTATGGCGTCACGGGCGCCTTGGGCATCGCATTCCCCAACGCCTGCCTGTTTCTAGTCATTGACCGCCTGCCCGCAGGCACTGTCGCGTTGATGAGCACGCTGGTGCCGCTGATTACCTATGGCCTGTCCCTCAGCATTCAGCTGGAGCGGTTTCACCCGTGGAAGCTGGGCGGGCTGCTGCTGGGCTTGCTGGGGGCGGCGATCATTGCTGCGGATCGCGGTGGCATCGGTGGCGAGGCTTGGTTGATCGCGATCGCGCTGTTGGGACCACTCGGCTACGCCGCGACGAATGTGTTCTCCTCCGCCCGCACGCGCCCACCTGGCGACAGCCTCGCCTTTGCCGGTGGCATGTTGATGGCATCTGCCCTGTTGATGACGCCGCTGGTGTTAGCGCTGGGTGCGTTCCACCGCCCTGTGTTGAGCCTTCCCGTCAGCGCCGCGGATTGGGCGATCCTGGGACAGATCGTCATCTCCTCTGTCGCGTATATGCTGTTCTTCGAGATCATCCGCATTGCAGGGGGCGTGTTCTTCTCCCAAACCGGCTATGTGGTCGGGCTCATGGGGATGGCGTGGGGCTTCTTGTTGTTTGGAGAGCGGCCCAGCGCCTTGATGGTGCTGGCAGTGGTGTCGATCTTCGCGGGTCTTGCCCTGGTCAATCGAGCGCAACGCCAGGCACTGGCGCCAGCGCGCCATCCACCAGATGCACCCGGCGCGACGCCTCGCGCGCCAGATCAAGATCGTGGGTGACCGCCACCACCAACCGGCCTTCGGCTGCGATCTCCTGAAACAGGCGAAACACCTCGGTGGCGTTGTGGGTATCGAGATTGCCGGTAGGCTCGTCCGCCAGCACTACGGGCGGATCATTGGCGAGAGCGCGGGCAATCGCCACCCGTTGACGCTGCCCGCCGGACATCTGCCCCGGACGCTTGTGCATCGACGCGGCGAGGCCCAGCCGGTCCAACAGTGCTTCGGCCCGGCGGTCAGCCGCGCGCCCGCGCAGGCGCCCGAGCCGCCGGATCGGCAGCACGACATTGTCAAACGCGCTGAACTCCGGCAGCAGGAAGTGGAACTGAAACACAAAGCCCAGCTTCGCGAGCCGGAGGTCAGCCAAGGCATCGCGGCTCAGGCGCTGGGTGGAGCGGCCATCCACCAGCACATCCCCAGCAGTGGGTTGGTCCAGCAAACCCAGCAGATACAGCAATGAGGATTTGCCCGAACCTGATGGGCCAGTGATACACACAAACTCACCCGCAGTGAAATTGAGCGAGATATCGCGCACCAGCGTGACGCCGTCACCCTCGCCAATCAAACGGGTCAGGCCAACGGCTTGCAGCGCAGCCATCAGGCCGCTCCCCGCACAATGTCGACGGGATTGACCCGGGCGGCTTTGCGCGCCGGCAACCATGCCGCGAGGATGGAGGCGACCATCGCCACAGCCCCGCCGATGCCATAGTGAATCCAGGACCGGAACAACACAAATCCCTGGGCCCGGATAAAGCCTTCATTGTTGAAGCGGATGGAACCCAGCAACTCCACCAGTAAAAACCCCAGTCCCCAGCCGATCGCCACCCCAATCATTCCAAGCATCAAGCCTTCAATCAGGAAGATGTGGCGAACATCGGATTCGCGAAACCCCATTGATTTTAGAATGGCAATGTCGCGTGCCTTCTCGTGGATCACTGTGGAGATCACGTTGAAAATACCAAAGCACGCAACGATCAGAATTGCCCCGACCGTGGAGAAGATGATCGCCCGCTGAATGACGAACACCGTCAGAACGTTGGAGTTGGTTTCCTCCCAACTCTCAGCTTTATAGGCGAAGCGCCGCTCCAGCACCGCTGCAACGCTGCGCGCTTGCTCTGCATCGGCCAGACGCAGGCGGATCAAGTTGATCACCTCCGGCCGGTTCAGGAGGACCTGCACCCGCTTGGTCAGCGCGTAGGCGTTGCTCGCATCCAGAGTGGTGATGCCAGAGCGGAACACTGCCACCACGGTCATGCGCATCACGACGCCCGCGGCACTGGTGGCTGTGATCGTGCCGCCAACACCGACGCCCAACCGCTGCGCCAGCAGCTCACCCAGGATGATGCCATTGGCAGTGGTCGACAGGCTATCGAGGGAGCCCGATAACAGGTCCCGCTCCAAAGTGGTAACCCGGCGCTCCACCACTGGGCTGATGCCGGTCAGGGTCGCGGAGCGATCAGCCGAGCCGTAGCGCAGAAATACGGGTCCCGCCAGCACAGGCGCCGCCACCACGTCCGGCAGGTCGGCCAGGGCCGCCAATATCTCCCGCGCCGTACGAATGCCGCGAACTTCGTCGCGTGGCTTCAAGCCATGAACCACAACCGGCTGGTCAGGCCACTGCATCACGGCTGGTTGGATGCGCGGCGTGCGGTACTCATCGCGAATCAGCACATGGGGTGATGTGTCGATGATGCGTGCGATGAAGTCGCGCTGGAAGCCGAGCATCAGGCTAGACAGGCCAATGAAGAAGGCGACCCCCAACCCAACCCCGAACACCGAGACGACTGTCTGCCGCCGCCGCCCGATCAAGTGCGCCAAGGCGATGGAGAGGGCGAGTGGCATCGGCTGCTACCCCCCCTCCACCAGCAACTGGCGTCCTGGGCTCAGACCGGCTGGCAGATCAATGATCACGGAATCGCCCTCGAGCAACCCCTCCACCACCTCCACCTGCACCGGCCCCTGGATGCCCAGGCGTACCGGTACCAGCTCCGCCAGACCATCAGCACTGATCCGCCACACCTTGCCGCCGGGCTGTAGCGCGCGGGCAGGCAGCACGAGGGTGCGCGGCACCTCCCGCAGGATGATGTTCAGTTCAGCCGACATGCCGATGCGCAGCGGCGTGGTGGGATCCAGCGCGATGCGGCTGCGGAACGTTTTGGCCAGCGGGTCGCCTTTGGGCGTGATGTCCTCCAGCCGCCCTTCGAGCACGCGGTCGGGAAAGGCATCGGCCTTGATCAACACACGCTGCCCCAGCGCGACCCGTGGCAGGTTTTCTTCATCAATGTCGGCTGTAATGCGCAGCGGTTGGGTGCGCCCGATCCAGAACAAGGTGTTCCGCGCCTCCACCACCTCGCCCACTTCGCCGTCTTGACGCAACACCACGCCATCCATCGGTGCGGTGAGCACCAGATCCTCGATGCGGCTGCGAATCTGGGCAAGCTGCGCGCGCACTGCCGCCAACTCCGAGACTGCCCGATCCCGCGAGGCTTGGGTTGCGATGCCACGCTCGGCCAGCTGGCTGGCGCGGCGCACCTCCTCCTCCCAATAGCGCTGGCGGGCGACCAGTTCTGCCTCGCGCGCCTTCAACTCCCGGTCATCCAGGCGCGCCAAAGGCTGGCCCTGCACCACGGGTTGACCGTCGCGGGCGAGAATCTGAACCACGCGCGCGGTACCCAGCGGGCCCACCCGCGCCCACTCCACCGGCTCCACAACTCCGGTGGCATAAACAGCCTCAACCGCCGCGCCGAAGCCGACGCGATAGGGCGTGACCGGCAATGGTCGGGTCTGCCACCACCAAGCACCGCCAGCGGCGGCCGCCAGCACCAGCAGAAACAACAGCCATTTGAGCAGGCGGATCATTCGCTGAGTCTAATGAACGACTCGTGGACCGGCGTCGCGAGGTCAGTTTGACGCGTGGCCGTCCACAGGGGCAGTCGTCTCGGCGCTTTGGTGCTGCCGCCAGGAGGCAAGCGCCTCCTCAACAGCACTGGCATGGGCGGGATCAGGGGTGACCGATGGGCCAATCACCCCGTCGGCATCAATCTCCGCCACGCCGATACCGTGACCATCCCGCTCGACCAACAAGTAACCGCCGTGCTCGCCATCGCCAATGCGGGCCAGAATTTCGGCCTCCAATTGGCTTTCAGACAGGGCACGTCGACGTTCAGCCAGCAGCGCGCGCACCAACGGTGCAAGCAGGAATAAGTCACCTGCTTGTGCGATGCGTGCCGTGGGGTGCACGCCGGGGGTCGGAGCAGAGGCGATGTCAGTCGTCACGGGGTCCTTCAATGCGCCAGAGCCGACGACAAAACAAGCCTTTCCCGCGCCGCACGTTCGGATTCCTGCGCCGCTAGCGGGCCTCCATCGGAACTGGAATGCCCGGCTCGCGTTTTGAGGTACGATAGACCACTGCGCTTTTTACGTGAGTAACCGTTGGCGCTGCTGTCAATCGCTGAGTCAAGAAGGTTTGGTAAGAAGCCAAATCGGAAGCCACAATCTTAAGAAGAAAATCGGCGTCACCGCTCAACATATAGCACTCACGCACCTCTGGCCAACTCGCCACCAGCGCCTCGAAGGCTTTCAAATCAGCCTCATGCTGCGAGGCGAGGCCGACCTGAGCGAACACCGTCATCGCAAAGCCCAGCTTGGCGGGGTCCAGGTCGGCATGGTAGCCACGAATGTAACCTGCTTGTTCCAGCGCCCGCACCCGCCGCAAACAGGGGGGCGCCGACACACCAACCCGCTCCGCCAGATCGACATTGGTCATCCGACCATCGGCCTGGAGATCGTGGAGGATCTGTAGATCAATGCGATCCAGCGCGTTGCGGCGCATGATGACACTCCTTCAGCGCGGAACCGCGCAACATTCTTTCAATGTAGGGAGGCTCGGCTGAGCGCGCCAGCGGCAAAACGGATTTGGGTGGTGAGTGACGGCAAGGCTGGTCACGTGAACCAATGCCTTGGCCTCGCCGAAGCGCTGGGCGTGGAGGAAGGCTTGGCAAGCGTTGAGGTCCGCACCGTTGTAGCGCGGGCGCCGTGGCGATGGTTGCCCGCAAGGGCTTGGCTGGCCGCGGGAGCAGCACCTCAGACACCGCTGACCCCGCCCTGGCCGGATCTCGTGATCACCGCAGGGCGAACCGCTGTCGCCGTCGGCGCGTGGCTACGCCGTCAGGGGGTGCCAACCGTCACGATCCAGGACCCGCGCCTGCCGCTGCGGTGGTTTGATGCCACCATCGCCCCCGCCCATGACGGCATCAGGGGCGAGAGCGTGATCACCACACTTGGCGCGTTGACCCGCATCACGCCTGCGCGGCTGGATGCTGCTGCCAGCGCCTGGCGGGATCGTTTGGCGCCGCTGGGCCGCCCGCTGGTCGCCGTGCTGCTGGGCGGTGCGAACCGTGTGTTCCGGTTTGATGCGGCAACATCTGAGAGCGTTGGCGCAGCCCTCCGCCACCTGCAACAGGATGGCATGGCGCTGGCAATCACGGCCTCCCGCCGCACTCCGGCCGAGGCCGTACAGACGATCCAGGCGGCACTGGCACCCGAGCGACTGTGGTGGTGGGACGGTACGGGCGACAATCCCTATTTCGGCCTGCTGGCGCTGGCAGACCATCTGGTTGTCACCATGGACAGCGTGTCCATGCTGTCGGAAGCCGCCTCCACTGGGCGTCCAGTCCATGGCATCGCACTGCCGGGGGCAGCGGGCAAGTTTGCCCACCTCCACCAGCGCTTGATCGACTATGGCGCACTTCGGCCCCTAAGCCTGCCGCTGGCAGAGTGGAGCTATCCCCCCCTGGCGGAGACGGCTGCAGCTGCGCGTGCCGTGCGCCAGCGGCTCGGCTGGCTATAGCACGTAGCAGGCAATGCCTTCAGGCTGCATCCACGCCATGGTGCCAAGGATCGCGGAGCGCTCGCCCTCGTTCGCTGTAAAGAAATGCACACCCGTACGGGTGTTGAAAAACCGGTAGAGCGGCACCTCCGGCCCAGAATCCTGGACAAAGGCGCTA
>RDXE01000089.1 GCA_004292755.1 Alphaproteobacteria bacterium | reverse complement strand
GTGATCGGTTCGGTCCGGCTGTTGTGGTGGAGACATCGGTGACCGGCGAACCAGTCACGCCACTGCAACTGACCAGTGAAGAGCGCTACGAGCGTGATCGTCTGTTCATGCGAGACACCAGATCACCAAGCCAGTTGGCAGCTCTTGGATACGATGCCTTTCTCACGCCTATCGCCGTTGACGTGCGCGAGGGGACAGTAACAGACCTTGAGACAGGAACAGTCTATAAGTCATTTGAGAAGCAACTCTATAATGAAGATGGCACAGTCGGCGAGTTGTGGAAAGGTTATTCGCGGCAAGCGTCTGCGGAAGACCTTGCTCGAGCACAACAGCAGAAGGAATCTTATGCTTCGTTTAAGCTTTTTGTTTATCTAGTCGAGGAAGCTGGTAGGCAGATGACGGACGCAATAAACAAGTTGAATGATGAGATGGCGGCAAGTGATAGTGTTGTATCTGCTCAACTTTTGAAAGATGGGAAGCCAGTAGTCAGTTTTAATACCCTCGGTGGCTATCAGATCGACACAATGAATACCTTCGAGGGGATGAGCATGCTGGGCCTTGCGTCTGCGATCAGCCAGATTTTTGATCTTGAAAGAGCATCAGAAGATTTATCTGCAATCCAAGCGGTTATCTCAAGCTCAGGATTTTCAAGTATCTCCTTCGTTGATAAGCGGTCTGCAGCAACCCAATCCGTTGTCGAGCGGCAAAAGGCAGGCACGCTTCTTAGAGACCTTAGCCACTTCATTCCAAAGGTAACCAATGAGCTAATGTCAAAGCTTCGCAGTGAGGACACGGAGCTCGGTAAAGCGCTTCGTAACCTTACCGCTGAGGGGTTTGAGCGTGTTGCGCATCAAGCCAAGCTTCGGTTTTCTAGCGAAGCGTAGGTAATCTTGTGAGATAAACCTTTGCACTGACCGAGACTTGTCCCAAGTGCTGAATCAGCTAAGGGGCCCAAAGGGTCGTTTCTGCTTGCGGTTGGCGAATGACACAACAGCAATCGTTATCGGCTTGTCCCGAGATGATATGTAGTGCAGATGCTGTGAATCAAAAATCTCAACGCACAGCTGGATATCAGCCGAGCGTTTGACTGCGTTGCACTAAAGTATATGTGACGCACTACTTCCGTAAACCTATGTCCTGCGGTACCTGTCAACATCCCAGTCGGCACGCTCAACCCACCTGTCTAATCATCCCGCCCACCGCGCACGCTGCGGCCAAGCACTTCGCGTTTGCCGACGTGGTTGGCGGAGGAGATAACGCCGTCTTCTTCCATGCGCTCCACAATGCGGGCGGCTCGGTTGTAGCCGATTTGCAGGTGGCGCTGGATGAAGCTGACGGTGCATTTGCGCTCCCGCATCACCAGGGCAACGGCTTGGTCGTAGAGTTCGTCGCCAGACCCACCCTCGCTGACAAAGCCGCCCTCGCCAGCGCTGCCGCCGTCGAAGTCATCCTCGTCCTCAACAATGTCGTCGATATAGTCTGGCTCGCCTTGGCTTTTCACAAAGCCGACGATGCGTTCCACTTCCTGGTCAGACACGAATGGCCCGTGAACACGGGTGATGCGTCCGCCGCCTGCCATGTACAGCATGTCGCCCTGGCCCAGCAGCTGTTCGGCCCCGGCCTCGCCCAGGATGGTGCGGCTGTCGATTTTGCTGGTGACTTGGAAGCTGATGCGGGTGGGGAAGTTGGCCTTGATTGTGCCGGTGATCACGTCCACCGAGGGGCGTTGTGTTGCCATGATCAAGTGGATGCCAGCGGCGCGCGCCATCTGGGCCAAACGCTGGATCGCGGCTTCGATGTCTTTGCCTGCGACCAGCATCAAATCTGCCATTTCATCGACGATGATCACGATGTAGGGCAGGGCTGCAACCCGGTCATCCTCGCCAATGGCGGGGTCGGCGGCCATTTCGGCGGCACGGGCGTTGAAGCCTTCAATGTTGCGCACACCCAGCTTGGACATGGCGCGATAGCGGCTTTCCATCTCGCGCACGGCCCATTTCAGTGCCACCACGGCCTTTTTCGGGTCGGTCACCACCGGTGTCAACAGGTGGGGGATGCCATCATAGACGCTGAGTTCCAGCATCTTCGGGTCCACCATGATGAACCGGCACTGGGACGGCGGCAGCCGGAACACCAGGCTCATGATCATGGTGTTGATGCCGACGGACTTGCCGGAGCCGGTGGTGCCCGCGATCAACAGGTGGGGCATCTTGGCCAGATCCACCACCACCGGGTCGCCGCCGATGTCCTTGCCCAGGATCAGCGGCAGCTTGCCCGGATGGTCCATGTAAGCGGGCGAGGTTAGCATCTCGCGCAGATACACGGTCTCCCGGCTGGGGTTCGGCAGTTCAATGCCGATCACGCTGCGCCCCGGCACAATCGCAATGCGGACCGCGATGGCGCTCATCGAGCGGGCGATGTCATCGGCCAGATTGATCACCCGGCTGGACTTGGTGCCGGGGGCGGGCTCCAGCTCATACAGGGTGACCACCGGGCCGGGCCGCACCTCCATGATCTCGCCGCGCACACCGAAGTTGCGCAGTACGGTCTCCAACAGGCGGGCGTTTTGGGCCAGCAGGCTCTCATCGGCCAACAAGTCCGTTGTGCCAACCACCGGCCCTGCGGCCAGCAACTCCGAGCTCGGCAGGTCATAGCGCCGCTCGCCGGACGGTAAGGTCCGCTGGCGGGTCAGGCTGAGCGGCAGGCCGGGCAGGCGGGCGGGTTCCTCCTCTGCGTCGCTGCCCAGATCCTCAGGCCCATCCGATCCCTGGTCCTCTGGGGTGGGTTCGTCTGGCTCTGACAGCGCGCCCTCCAGCCCGTCGCTGTCGGCGTCCTCCTCGCCAGCCACCACCACGGCCTCGTCGTCGTCTTCAAGGATGCTGCCGTCCTCGTCCAACTCCCGCTCCGGCAGAATGGGCGCCTGCAGGTAGATCGGCAGCGGCACCTCCCCATCGGCCGGGGCAGATGGCTGAGGGACCGTCGCGCGGGGGGAGGGCGGGATCGCTGGCTTCGCCAGCCTGTCGTCGTCATCTTCCAGGTCGGCCAGAGCAGCTTCGCGCAGATTGGCCTCGCCCCACTCAATCCCCGCCAGGAAGGCGAAGGCGGCAATCACCGCAAGGCGCTCCTCGCTCTGGCCGGTGCCATAGGCGATGGTGCCATCGGGGCGACCCGGCTTCAGTTCCAGCCCCCATTCGCGCTGACCATCGGCCCAGACATGATTGACCAGATGGAAGGGCCGCCCATTCACGGCGCACCACAGATTGAACTCAGCTGCCGTGGCGACGTCGTCCCGCTCCGGTTGAATCGGTGGTACAGGGTCCGACCAGGGAAGAATCCGATCAGGCATAGGAACGATGCTCCAAGCAGGCAGGACCGAGCGGGGAGGGCAGGGACTCCGCACAAACTTTGCAACTGCTGCGCCGAAACCCAATGCCCACGACCAAACCCTGAAAAATCAAGGCTCAGCGCAGCACCGGTGCGCTGTTCGGTGGCTCCGTGTGCGCGAATCAACCCCGCTGCCGCCCTGCACAGGATTTTAGTCATGCGCGGCATACTGCACTGCGACAAAAACTTGGCTATGGTCAGCGGGCTGCGTGTCCCTATGGTTAACAGTGACCACAGGAGGCTGCCGTGACTGCGCGTGCCTGGACGTCTGGTGCTCTCTGTCTCGCGGGACTGCTGGCGGCTGCGGCCCCAGCAGCAGCCGAAGACCGGGCACGACCGTTCAGTCTGTTCGGTCAGCCCCTGGGCGAGGGGACCCTTGGCCTGCGCCTTGCCCCGGATGGCGCGCCAACCTTAATGGATTCCAATGGTTTTCGCCTGACGCCACCGGCCCCGCCAATGCTGGGGGGAAGCCCCGATCATGTTCCATCGGTGGAGGGGCGGGCGACCCTGGACCTTGGGGGTGATTGGGCGATGCGGGCCGTGTTGGGGGTGCGTCCGGCACCCTCTGCCTCTTCCTCCAACCAGGCTGACACCTATACGTTGTTTGGGTTTGGACTGCGCTTTTAGCGGGTAACCGGCATTACGGTTACGAAAAACGCTTCTCTCCCACGTCTCTATCGGGCATCGTTGCTGCGGGACCTTAGCTGTGCCGCGAATGCCGCTGGTACACAGGACCCAGCAACCGGTGTCGGGATCGGGTTGGCGGGGGATGGCAGACGGATCAGGATCCGGTGGAGTGTCCCCGGTTTCACCAGCGGGGCGGCTGTGGCATCTGGGGCAGATGGACCTGCTGGCGGCGTCGGCAGGCATCAATGTGCTGTCACTGGCGATGCCTTTGGTGCTGCTGCAGGTCTATGACCGCATTGTCCCGAACGAGGCATTCTCAACGCTGATGCTGATGGTCGCTGGTGTCATTGTGGCACTGGTGTTGGAAGGCGTGTTGACGGTGATGCGGGCGCGCCTGTCCGCTTGGTCGGGTGCGCGCTTTGAACACACCTTGGGCGTTGGCGCGGTAGAACGGCTGCTAACCATTGATCTTGCGCAGTTTGAGCGCACCGGTGCCGGTGTGCATCTCGACCGTATGACAGCCCTTGGCACCGTGCGCGATCTTTATGCGGGCCAAGGGGCCCTGGCCCTGGCGGATCTGCCCTTTGCGATCTTGTTCCTGGGCTTGATCGCCTGGCTGGCCGGATGGCTGGTGCTGGTTCCCCTGGTGCTGCTGGTGGTGTTCGGTGTGATTGCGTGGTGGACCGGGCGGGAGTTGCGCAAACGCATCCACGCCGGAGCCATTGAAGACGAGCGCCGGTTCAACTTCATTCTGGAGGTGTTGGCGGGCATCCACACGGTGAAGGCGCTTGGTATGGAAACCCTGATGCTGCGCCGCTACGAACGCTTGATCGATGGCTGCGGTCGTGCGGACTTCCGCACCCAGGTGTGGAATGGCGAAAGCAGCAACCTGTCGATGGTTGTCGCCTCGGTCACACTGGTGGCGATGGCAGCATTCGGGGCCGCCATGGTGATCAATGGCAGCCTGACCGTTGGTGGTTTGGCGGCGTGCTCGTTGTTGGCCAGCCGCTGCACCCAGCCGATCCAGCGGGCGCTTAGTCTGTGGGTCCGCCTGCAATCGATCCGCGTTGCGGAAACCAAGGCGCAAGCGCTGTTCGCCGATGAACCAGACCGCCCGGTCGATTTGCCGCCACTCGCCCCCGGCGATGGCAGCATCGCCATGGACCGCGTCTCCTTCCGGTATCTGGAGGGCGGGCCCTGGGTGTTGAAAGACCTGGACTTGCACATCAAGCCGGGCGAAGCGGTGGGTATCACGGGCGAGGCGGGCAGCGGCAAAACGACCCTGCTGTGGCTGCTGATGGGCTTGCTGCAGCCCACGGGAGGGCGCCTGCAAATCAATGGGCAGGACCCACGCGCGCACAGCCGCCGCGAGCTATCGCGCCACATCGCCTACCTGCCGCAGCAGGCGGTGATGTTCGAAGGTACCATTCTGGACAACATCGCGATGTTTCGCGAGGGCGACTGGAGGGCAGAAGCCGTGCGGGCAGCGCGCATGGTCGGCCTGGACCATGTGATCGGTCGCCTGCCTCAGGGCTGGTACACCCGGGTTGGCACTGGCGCGATCGAGGCGCTGCCGCGCGGCATCACCCAGCGCATCGCCATTGCGCGCGCCCTGGTGGATCGTCCCCGCATCCTGTTGTTCGACGCCGCCAACATGGCGCTGGACAGCCGTGGTGACGAGATCGTGCGCGAGTTGATGTCGCTGTTGAAGGGCAAGCTGACCATGGTCCTGGTGACCCAGCGCCCCTCGCTGTTGCGGGTAGCCGATCGTGTGCTGAAGCTGGAGGGAGGTGGCCTCGTACCAGCGCCGTTGCCCAGCCCACCGCCGCCACCGGTCAAAACCACAACCCGGCGCACCATCACCTTGCCTGGCGCGCCAGCGGGGGCCGCCAAGGGTGCTGTCGCAGCGGGTGGAGGGCGCAGCGGCGCCCCGGGCCCCGTGCAAACGGAGGTGTCGTCGTGAGCGACATCGTCGATGCTGGGGCAGAACGGCGGGTGCCAACTGGGCCGGGTCTTGACCGGCTGACGGTTGCTGCCTTGATCGATGCGCCCGCGGCACCCGATGCGGCGCCAGACCTGCGCAGCGCGCTTGGTGGGTTTCGCGCCCTTACCGATGTTGCGGCCTGCTTGGTTCCGCTGCTGGAAAGCCTGCACTGGCGCGGCGATCCTCGCCAAGTGGCAGAGGCGCTGCCGCACTTTGCCGACAGTCTGGATTTGGTCTCCTTGCGCAATGTGATGGCGCATCTGGAGTATCGCAGTTCTGGTGTGCGCACCCGTATGGGGGCGGTGGACCCCCGCCTGCTGCCCTGCTTGTTCATCGCCGACGATGGCGCGGCGATGGTGGTGCATTCCGTCGATCAGGGGGTGGTTACTCTGTTCGACGGTACCCGGCGCGACTGGGTCACTCGACGCGCACCGGGGCCGGAGGGCACGGCCTATGTCTTCCAGCCTGTTGATGATGCGACCCAGGGCATACCACCCGGTGGCTGGGTGCGCAGCGTCGCCGCCCGCTTTCGCCCCCTGTTCGGACAGATCGCGCTGTTGACCGCGCTGTTGTACTGCATCGCGCTGGTCAGCCCGTTGTTCGTGATGATGGTGTATGACCGCGTGATCGCAACGGCCTCGCTGTCAACACTCTGGGCCCTGTTGGCGGCAGCGGTGCTGGCAATTCTGGGCGAGGTGGCGCTGCGCTCCGTCCGTGGGCGCATGTTCGCTTACATCGCTGTGCGCATGAATGTTCTGGTGGCCCCGGCAGTGTTCCGCCAAATCCTGGACCTGCCGCCACCGTTTACTGAGCGGGCGAAAATTGGCAGCCAGCTGACTCGCCTGAAGGATTTTGAGTATCTGAAGGAGGTGTTCTCCGGTCACTTGGCAATGACTGCGATTGAACTGCCCTTCGTGCTGATCTTCATCGTTGCGATTGCCGTTCTGGGAGGATGGCTGGCGGCTATCCCCATCCTGTGCGGTTTGATCTATGTCGGGTTGGCGGCCTTGCTGGTGCCGACCATCCGCAAGACAGTGCGCGACAGTGCGGGATCCTTCTCTGCCCGGCAGGAGTTTCTGGTGGAGATGGTGACGCAGATGCGGGCGTTGCGCACCGCCAATGCCGAGGCGACCTGGCTGCAGCGCTACCGCGACCTGTCAGCGGCCGTTGCCATGGCCAACTATCGCAGCGCTGGCTTGAGCGCGCTGATGAGCAGCGTTGGTCAAGGCCTGATGATCCTGGCGGGGGTGATTACCATCGCTGTGGGGGCGGAATTCATCGTGCTGGGCACGATGAGCATCGGCGCTCTGGTCGCCACCATGATCCTGGTCTGGCGCGTGCTGGGGCCGATGCAGCAAGCCTTCATCGCCTACAGCCGGGTGGAGCAGATGCGCAGCGCCATTCAGCAGCTGGACCAGTTGATGGCTCTGCGGACCGAGCGTGGCTCGGGTATTGAATCCTCGCCCGGTGAGATGCGCGGCGAAATTCAGCTGGGTCGCGTGTCCATGCGCTACACGGCCGATGGTGATCCCGTGCTGTTGGGTGTGTCCTGCGACATTCGCCCTGGCGAATTGGTGGCGCTGGTCGGGCCTAACGGGGCGGGCAAGTCGTCGCTGTTGAAGGTCATCATGGGGCTGTATCAGCCCCAGGCAGGCACAGTGCGCATTGATGATCTGGACATCCGCCAGCGGGATCCGATTGAGCTGCGGAAAGTGATCGCCTACGTGCCGCAGGACGAAGCCTTGTTCTTCGGCACCATCGCGCAGAACCTGCGGCTGTCCGAGCCAACGGCGTCGGATGAAGACCTGCGCCGGGCTTGCGCCGACGTTGGCATCCTGGCGGAGATTGAAGCCCTGCCGCGTGGCTTTGACACCCGCATTGGCGACCAGCGCTCCGCGTCCATCCCCGCCGGGCTGCGCCATGGCATTTCGATCGCTCGGGCGTATTTGCGCAAAACCAAGATCCTGCTGTTGGACGAAGCCGTCGACATGCTGGACCGCGAGGGCGATGCCGCCCTTGCTAGGCACTTGCAGTCGTTGAAAGGCAAGGTCACTGTGATCATCGTCACACATCGGCCGTCGCACATGAAGCTGGCGGACCGGCTGCTGGTACTGGATGGCGGGGTGTTGCGCTTCAACGGCCCGCCAGCCGAAGTGTTACCGCAGTTGCCAAAGAACTTCTTGTAGGGCGTTCCATGTCGGTTGCCGAGATCCCAGCCCCGCCTGCGCCGCCCTCGGCTCCGACTGTACCGGCGCAAGCGCGCGCGCCCGTTCCGCAGCCAAAACCAGCGGGTGGCAAAACAGGCGGTGGCAAACCAGCCGTGCCTGCCCAACGCAATCAGATGCAATATCTGTCCCACTCCATCTTGTTGGAGGAGGCAGGCACGCCGGGCCTGATGCGGATGACCATCGGCGTGATCTTGTTGCTGGTGGTGGCGTTTCTTGGCTGGGCCTCGGTTGCAAAAATCTCCGAGGTGTCGGTGGCACCGGGTGCCGTGGTGCCTGAAACCCCGGTGCAGCGCATCCAGCACCTTGAGGGCGGCATCATCGCCGAATTGCTGGTTGCCGAAGGGGACATGGTGGAGGCCGGGCAGCCGCTGGCACGGATCGATCCAACCCAGGTTCAAGCGGAGTTGGAGCAAACCCAGACCCGCATCGCGGCCTTGCGCCTGCAGGCGGAGCGCCTGCGGTCCTTCGCGCTCGACCCCGCTGGAGGTACCCGCCCTCTGGTGCCAGACGTTCGCGGCCTGGGGGCAGATCAGGCCCTGATCCTGGATAGCCAGCGCCGGGCCGTTGCCCAGCAGCGGGCTGTGATCGAGCGGCAGGTGGAACAACGCCGCCAGGAACTGCGCACCTTGGCTGATCAAGAGGCGCGGGTGCGCCGCAGTCTGGCACTGCTGGAGCAGGAAATGGCGATGCGCAATCGCCTGTTTGAGCAAGGGCTGAACTCCCGCCTCAACATCCTCGACATCGAACGCCGCTTCAATGAAACCCGGGGCGAGGCCAGTCGCATGGCAGGCGAGCAGGCACGGGTTCGCCAAACCATCGAAGAAGCAGAACAGCGTCTGGGCGAATTGACCGCGACAGCGGAGCGCGATGCGCTAGCCCAGATGGGCACAATCACAGCCGAGCTGGCCCAGTTGGATGATTTGGTGACCCGCTTGCGTGATCGCATGACTCGCGTGCTGATCCTCTCGCCGATGCGCGGCATTGTGAAAGGCATCACGGTCACCACAGTCGGTGGCGTGCTGGCGCCCGGTGCGGAGTTGATGCAGTTGGTGCCTGTCGGGGATCGGCTCATCGTCGAAAGCCGCCTGAACCCGCGCGACGTTGGCGTGGTGAAGGAAGGTCAGGAGGCCTTGGTGAAAATCTCCGCCTACGACTATTCCCGCTATGGCGGCGTGCGCGGGCGGATTATTCAGATTTCGCCGTCGACATTTTTAGACGAGCGCAACCAACCCTACTATCGGGTTCGCATTGAATTGGACCAACCGCATATTGGGCCAAACCCTGAGCGGAATCGTATTTTACCGGGCATGACCGTCCAGGCCGACATCCCGACGGGTGAGAAGACACTGATGGAGTATCTGTTCCGTCCGATCTATCTCGCCACCCACGAGGCTTTCCGGGAGCGGTAAAGCCACCCTCAAAGAACCCATGGTTGCAGAGACTTACGCCGCCCCGGCTGCGGTACCTGCGGTCAGGGTGCCTCAGGCAAATGGTATAGACGTTTTTTTCCTGCCTGTGATGGCCGTCACAGCAATGGACGGCGCTGATGAATTACATAAAACTTGGCGAAAAAGGGCGGCGTTTGCCGTCGCCGGGCATTTGTGTCTGGCATTCGCAGGCGGTGTGGATGTCTCTGCACTGCAACCATCGTCGGGACGCGGGGTCCTGGCGAGGCTGATGGGGAAGATGTGACATGGCGGACGAGCCGAACAGCAATGGTCCCAACACTGGTCCCAATGCTCCGGGTGCCAGTCAGGATGAGACGCAGCAGCTGAACGAGGAGTTGACCTCGCTCGCGCGGTCCACACCGCAGACCGCCTTGGGCGATGCGGATGCGGTCCAGCAGTCTGTGCTGGATGGCACCGATAGCGCGCTGCAGTTCATACAGACTGGCCAGCGCGGCACGACGGGTCAGGCGGGCCAGCTGCCGCTGATCCCTGGGATGACGCCATCTGGCTTGCCGGTCGCTCCGCAAGGGGTTCCGGCTGACCCGCCGGGTGCGGCTGCCGGTCGCGCTGGTGTCACGCCGCCGCAAACCCCGACCGGCGGCGAAGACCCGACCCTGCGCAGCCGTCAACCCGCGGCGACCTTCGCGCTCGAAGCCCCGAATGTTCCCCCGTTGTCCTTCCCAACGGCCGAGCGTCCCCCCGTTGACGCTCCCACCGATGGCGGCTCTCCGGCCGAGGACGGTGGTGCTGCTGCCCGCCCCGGTGCTCCCCCGCAAGCGCCGACGTCGCCAGGTGCAACCACTCCGACCACCGCCGTCCCCTCCGGCACCATCCCCGCCACGCCCGCCACGCCAGGTGGCCCCGGCGGCCCCGCCACACCAGCCACTCCAGCCACTCCCCCCACAACCACTGCAGCCCCGCCGATCCCAACCGACCCAACGGGTGGCACTCCGACCGGCGGCACACCTCCGGGCGGGACACCTCTGGGCGGGACTCCTCCGGGTGGGACACCTCCAGGCGGGACTCCTCCGGGTGGGACACCTCCGGCTGGCGATCCCCCGGGCGGCACACCTCCGGGAGGGACTCCTCCAGGCGGCACCCCACCGGCTGGCGATCCGCCGGGTGGTACACCTCCGGCTGGCGACCCGCCGGGAGGTACACCTCCGGCTGGCGATCCGCCGGGAGGTACACCTCCCGCAGGCGACCCGCCGGGCGGCACCCCTCCGGCTGGCGATCCCCCAGGTGGCACCCCGCCAGCTGGCGATCCGCCGGGTGGCACCCCACCAGCTGGCGATCCTCCGGGTGGGACACCACCGGCTGGCGATCCTCCGGGCGGGACACCTCCGGCTGGTGATCCACCGGGCGGCACTCCGCCTGCTGGCGATCCTCCGGGTGGCACTCCGCCTGCTGGCGATCCACCGGGCGGCACTCCGCCTGCTGGCGATCCTCCGGGTGGCACTCCGCCTGCTGGCGATCCTCCGGGTGGCACTCCGCCTGCTGGCGATCCTCCGGGTGGCACTCCTCCTGCTGGCGATCCTCCGG
>RDXE01000057.1 GCA_004292755.1 Alphaproteobacteria bacterium | reverse complement strand
CTACGATCAAGCTCGGATACCCCCGAGACTAAACCGCCAGCCACGCATCCCTTCCTAAACGCGCTCTGTCTCTCAACCTTGCTCACTTGTTCAATAGCGACGGCAGATCATTGAGGCCCCTCCTTTTGGAGGAAGGACCGTCTCAACCGCGTCAGCGGAGGATCGTACCGGGGCAGAGAACCTAGAACTTCGTGCGCCGTGGCGTCAAGCTCTTTTTTTCTGCCCGCCGCCCGGTCCGTCACTTTCGTTTCGGTGCCCAGCGGCGTGGGCGGGTTTCTACTGATCCCGCCCGACCCTGGCAAGCGCTTTTTTTCAAAATCATGTCGATGACCCCACTGGGCCTACAGCAATCCCAACTCGCGCAGTTCCGCGACCAGGGCTGCGGGCAGGTCGCCAGCGCTTGCAAGATCAGGCGGCGCCTTGGCTGGTTCGAGATACCGCCAGCCTTGAAACGGCCGGTGTGCCACTGGGGCAACTGCGACCGGTGGGCCCTGCAGGGTGAGCCGACAGGCCTGCTCGCCCGTCTCAGGATAGATCGCTTGCTCGATCGCAAGGATCGGGGCCCGGCACCGGATCTGCCCCTTCACCACCCAGTAAACCGAGCCACCATCCAGCAACTCCGCCACGCGGGTTGGTGCGCGCCGGGTGTGGATCGTCACCCGCGCCTCAACAGTGCGCGCAAACCAACTCTCCACATCTTCGAGACACGTGGCGCCAACAGCTGGGCGCAGCAGATGCAGGCTCACGCCGCGCGTTTGGCAAGGAGGGCGCGCGCCACCCGCCCCACTGGCGGCCGGCCAAGCGCCGCCGAGATCAGCTGGGCCGCGTCCAGCAAGGGATCCATCTGCACGCCAGTCGAAACACCCAAGCCGTCGAGCAAGTAGACGACATCCTCGGTCGCCACATTGCCGGTCGCCCCCTTGGCATAGGGGCACCCGCCCAAACCTGCGACGGAGGCATCAATCACCTGCACCCCAACCTCCAACACCGCGAGCAGGTTGGCGATTGCCTGGCCATAGGTGTCGTGAAAATGGGCGGCAATCTGGTGGATCGGCACCGAGCCGGCCACGGCCCGCACCACGGCCGCCGCCTTGTCGGGCGTCCCCACGCCAATCGTATCGCCCAGCGACACCTCATAGCAGCCAGCCGCCATCAGGGCTTCGGCAACCCGCACCACGCTGGCCACCGGCACCTCCCCCTGATAGGGGCACCCCAGCACGCACGAGACATAGCCACGCACGGGCACGCCCGCCGCTGCTGCACGCGCCATCACAGGCGCAAAACGGGCCAGACTCTCCTCAATCGAGCAGTTGATGTTTCGCTGGCTGAACGCTTCGGAGGCCGCGGCAAACACCGCCACCTCTCCTGCACCTGCGGCCAAGGCTGCCTCCAGACCCTGGAGGTTGGGCACCAACACCGGCAAACGCACCCCTGGCAGAGAGCCAAGCGCCGTTAGCACAGCACTCGAATCCGCCATCTGCGGCACCCATTTCGGGGAAACAAAGGCTCCTGCCTCAATGGTGGTCAGGCCAGCCGCCGCCAGGGCACGGATCAGGGCAACCTTGTCGGCTGTGGTGACCGGGGTTGCTTCGTTCTGCAGCCCATCGCGCGGGCCAACTTCGACCAGACGCACCGTGGATGGCCTCGCGCCGCCTAGCTGGTATCCGCTCACCCCCACCATCTGCGTCCCCCCTTGGTCTTGCCCTAGCTCATCCCCGCATCACGTGCCCAACGGTTCCAAGACCAAGAGCTCGGCACCTTCCTGCACTGTGTCGCCAGCGGCATAGGCAATCGAGGCCACCACCCCATCGGCTGGGGCAAGGATGGCGTGTTCCATCTTCATCGCCTCCACCACCATCAGTGTGACACCCTTCGCCACAGTGTCGCCCACGGCCACGCGCACCGCCAACACCCGGCCCGGCATGGGCGAGGTGAGGCGCCCCACCACACCCTCCGCCCCGGTGACCCCAGCCAGGCGGTCCAACTCCACCAACACTGTGGCGCGACCGGCCTGAAACACCGTCAACCGCTCACCCATACGCACGACCCGCGCCCGGCAATGCACGCCATCCAGCCGCGCCGACAGGCTGCCATCGGGCAGCATGGCTGCCTCTGCCTCCAGTTCCAGACCATCGAAGGTGAGTTGGAAGCGCGCTGGCCCCAGAAACCGGCACCCGACATCAATCACGCGGTCACCATCACGAAACCGATGGTCGGTCAACGCCGGGCGGTTGATGCGAAACCCAGTGGCAAGGCTCCAGGGTGACCAGGGGTCGGGCGTTGCTTGCGCACGCCCAACGGCTTCGGCCTGTTCTTCCAGAATCACCGCGAGCGTGGCGAGCGCCAAGGCCGCTGGACCCGCCGGCTCCACCTGCGGCACCACCGCGTCGGCATGCCGGGCGATGAAGCCCGTGTCGACCTTGCCCGCGGCAAACTCGGGATGGCGGGCAACGGCTTGCAGCAAAGGCAGATTGGTGGTGAGGCCAGCCACCTCAGTCGCATCCAGAGCCCGCACCAGCCGCTGCAATGCCTCACCGCGATCCGCGCCCCAGGCAATGATCTTGGCGATCATCGGGTCATAGTGGATGGAGACGACATCGCCCGCGCGCACTCCAGCGTCGACGCGGACCCCCTCCCCCTCCGGCAGCACCAAGTGGTCCAGCCGTCCCGATTGCGGCAGGAACCCGCGCCCGGCATCCTCCGCATACAGCCGCACCTCAATCGCAGCCCCGGTTGCGTGAATGGCAGATTGATCCGCGGGCAGCCGCTCGCCGGCTGCAACACGCAACTGCCATTCCACGAGATCGAAGCCGGTGATCGCCTCGGTCACAGGATGTTCGACCTGCAGTCGCGTGTTCATTTCCATGAAATAGAACGCATCGCCTTCGGCAATGAATTCCACGGTCCCAGCGCCGACATAGCCGACCGCCCGCGCCGCGTCGGTTGCGGCACTGGCCATCGCCGCACGCGCGGCAGCGGAGAAGCCGGGCGCTGGCGCCTCCTCGAATACTTTCTGGTGGCGCCGCTGGATGGAGCAATCCCGCTCAAACAAATGCACGATGGAGCCATGGGTGTCCGCAAACACCTGCATCTCAATGTGACGCGGGCGCTGGAGGTATTTCTCCACCAGCACCTTTGGATCTCCGAAGGACGCCTGGGCCTCGCGCTGTGCGCCCGCCAACTGCTCCGCGAACTCCGCAGGGGCGGTCACCACCCGCATGCCTTTGCCACCACCGCCTGCGGAGGCTTTGATCAATACGGGATACCCGATGCGCTCAGCCTCAGCCGCCAACAGTGCCGGGTCCTGGTCATCGCCGTGATAACCGGGCACTAGGGGCACCCCGGCCCGCTCCATCAACTGCTTGGAGGCGGATTTGGAGCCCATGGCGCGGATGGCGGAGGCCGGTGGCCCGATAAAGATCACCCCCGCAGCCGCGCAGGCCTCTGCAAACTCAGCGTTTTCCGACAGGAACCCATAGCCTGGGTGGATGGCGTCGGCGCCACTCGCCTTGGCGACGGCGAGAATTCTGTCGTGCCTCAGATAGCTGTCGCGCGCCGGTGCCGGGCCAATCGGGTAGGCAACATCCGCCATCGCAACGGCCAGACTGTCACGGTCTGCCTCAGAAAACACCGCAATGGTGCGCATGCCCAAGCGCCGCGCCGTGCGGATCACCCGACAGGCAATCTCGCCGCGGTTGGCGATCAAGACGCTTCGGATCATGGCGTCCCCCACACTGGCTTGCGCTTTTCAAGAAAGGCTTGCACACCCTCGCGCCCGTCCGGACTGGCACGCTGATCGGCAATCGACACGGCCGTCGCCTCGATCAGCGCGTCATCCAGCGGTCGATCCACCATGCGGATCAACGCCTTAGCGGCAGTCACGGCAGCGGGGCTGTTCTTCGTCAGATCATCGGCGACGCTTTGCACCGCCGCGTCCAGACTTTCCGGCCCCACCATCTCATGAACCAGACCCAGGCGAATGGCTTCGGCGGTATCAAACCGCTCCGCCGTGAGAAACAGGCGCCGACAGGCACGCGCCCCCATCGCCCGCACTAGATAGGGCGAGATGACGCTGGGGATCAGCCCGATGCGCGCCTCGGTCACGGCGAACTGAGCACCGGCAACAGCAATCGCGATGTCGCAGGCCGCAATCAAGCCGAGCCCACCGGCATAGGCTTGGCCGTTCACACGCGCGATGGTTGGCTTTGGGCAGGTGTCGATGGTTTTCAACAGACGCGCCAGCGCCTGGGCATCGGCAAGATTCTGCGCGCGGCTATAGTCGGCCATCCGCCGCATCCAGCCCAGATCGCCACCCGCGGAAAAGCTTTGCCCGGCCCCGGTCAACACCACCACGCGCACCGCGGGGTCGGCGCTTACTGCCTCAAACGCCGAGGTGAGGGCAGCGATCAAAGCATCGTCGAAGGCGTTGTGAACCTCGGGCCGGTTGAGGGTGATGGTGGCGATGGCAGCGGATATCTCAGTCGTCAGCATCGCTTGCCTCACATCCGGAACAGGCCGAACCGCGTGTCCGGGATCGGTGCGTTCAACGCGGCGGAAATCCCAAGCGCCAGCACCATGCGAGTGTCGGCTGGATCGATGATCCCATCGTCCCACAGTCGGGCCGTGGAATAGTAGGGATTCCCCTGGGTTTCATACTGCGCCCGGATCGGTGCCTTGAACTGCTCCTCCGCCTCCACCGGCCAGTCGGTGCCGCGCTGCGCCATGGCATCGCGCCGGATGGTCGCCAGCACATTGGCTGCTTGCTCGCCACCCATCACTGAGATGCGGGCGTTCGGCCACATCCACAATTGCCGCGGCTCGTACGCGCGACCGCACATGCCGTAGTTCCCGGCTCCGAAGGAGTTGCCGATGATGACGGTGAATTTCGGCACTGCGACGGTGGATACGGCCGTCACCATTTTGGCGCCATCCTTGGCGATGCCGCCGCTTTCATATTTCCGGCCGACCATGAAGCCAGTGATATTCTGCAAGAACACCAGCGGAATGCCGCGCTGGCCGCACAACTCCACAAAGTGGGCGCCTTTCTGGGCGCTTTCGGCAAACAGAATGCCGTTGTTGGCGACAATGCCAACTGGATAGCCCCAGATGCGGGCAAACCCTGTGACCAGGGTGGTCCCATAGAGCTGCTTGAACTCATCAAACTCCGAGCCATCAACCAAGCGGGCGATCACCTCGCGCACATCGAACGGCTTCTTCAGATCGGCCGGCATCACCCCATACAACTCAGCTGGGTCATAGAGTGGGGCTGCCGGTGGCTGGATCGCAAGCCGATGGGGCTTCGTGCGGTTGAGATTGGCAACCAAGCGGCGCGCAATGCCCAAGGCGTGAGCATCGTCCTGGGCATAGTGGTCGGACACGCCAGAGATGCGGGTGTGGACATCTGCCCCACCCAGATCCTCCGCCGACACCACTTCGCCTGTGGCTGCTTTGACCAGCGGCGGCCCCGCCAGGAAGATCGTGCCCTGATTGCGGACGATGACACTCTCATCGGCCATCGCTGGGACATAGGCTCCACCAGCTGTGCAGGACCCCATCACCACCGCGATCTGCGGAATGCCCAGCGACGACATCGTCGCTTGATTGAAAAAGATGCGTCCGAAGTGCTCGCGGTCTGGAAACACCTCGTCCTGGTTCGGCAGGTTGGCGCCACCGGAATCGACTAGATACACGCAGGGTAGGCGATTTTCCTTGGCGATCGTCTGGGCGCGCAGGTGCTTTTTTACAGTCATCGGATAGTAGGTGCCGCCTTTGACCGTCGCATCATTGGCGACGATCATGCACTCCACCCCCGACACCCGACCGATACCGCAGATCATCCCGGCCGAGGGCACCTCGTCCTCATACATGCCAAAGGCGGCAAGCTGGCCGATTTCCAGGAACGGGGAGCCAATGTCCAGCAGCGTGCGCACCCGGTCGCGCGGCAGCAGCTTGCCACGGGCAACATGCTTGTCGCGGGCCGCAGCCCCGCCGCCCTCGGCCACCCGCGTGACCCGTCCGCGTAAGGTTTCCACCTCCGCCAGCATCGCGTCGGTGTTCGTCTTGAACGCATCCGACCGGCGATCAATGGCGGACTGCAAGACCGGCATGGACGCCCCTCCCCTGTTCGCTCGTACTGCGAGCGTTGGCGTTGGCGTAGCGCGCCTGACCGCGCACGGCAAGGGTGGATGGGGCAGTCCGCCGCGCCGCCAACTGGCTGCCGCAAGCCCAAACGCTAGAGAGCCGATGAAGCCCTGGCCCTCAGCGGTGCAGCAGGCGACCGATGCGACCGTCGCATTTGGCGTTCACTCGGGCATATTCCTCAGCAGTATCAATGGCCTGTTGTCGAGCGGCGCGATCTCGGGCCGCGGCCTCAAAGACAGTGGTGACGGTTGCTTGCAGTTGGCTGCGCAAGGCTTGATCGCTGCGGAAATTGCCCCTGATCTGTTGGATCGCTGCCACCAAACGCGAATGATAGTCGCGCAGCACGGCATGGTCGGCGGCCGCGTGCAACTCCTCATGGGCAATGACAGCCTCACGGGTACAGGCATCGGCCGCCAGTTCCCGCGCGACCATCAGCTTGGCATTGCGAAACCCGAATCGCCCCTCGACGCGGGTTAGACGCACGCATGGCTGGACCCGGTCAGGAATAACTTCGATGCGGGCCTGATACTCGACAAACAACTCCGCCATCCACAATCCCGCCGTGCGACCGGGATGGGCGACGGCCCCCGGGGCCGTGCGCGCAACAGTTTCAAGGCGGGTCACGGATTGAGTCAGATCCTGGACAAACGGCTCAAACACGGGGGCGACAGCGACGTCTGTGGGACTTGCCTGGCAGGCCAGCGCTGGTGCCGACAGCACCGTGCCAACCACCAGCCAGACGGTCGCCCACACGCGTGTTTCAGCTCTCATGACACCATCCGCTCAAACCGCACGGACTTGGAGCGACCGCTGCTCACCACCAGTGCAGCGACACCACCCGCCGCATCGCGCTCCACCTGCACATCATAGCGCAGTGTGAGCCAGGCAGAGACAGGCTCAACAGTCACCAGAGCCTCTGTCAAAGGTGTCAGGGTCCAACCGTCAGCACGGACGTAGGGTCCGTCGACTGACACGGTCAGACTGACCGCGTCCGTGGTTGGCGCGGGATGCACCGTCCACACCGTTGCCATATCGGTCGACTGGTAGCGCCCCACCAGTCCCTTAGGCAGTGGGACCGATGCCACGACGGGGGCAAAGGATGCTGTCACGCCAGCATCGAGGGTTGCCCGCCAGCCGGTGCCGTCGGGGCTGAGCGCCAATCGGGCCGTGCCGCTGGCCAAGGTCAACCGACCGTCGCCCAAGTCCAGCAGAGGCAGGCTGCTGCCATTGGTGTCGACTATGGCGCTATCCCCCTCCCCCACCCGCACGGTGAGGGAAGCGCCAAGCTCGGGCGCAACGAAGGTGCCGGTCCGACCCGCTACGGCAGCTGCTGGCGCCACTCGCCACCCCGGCAAGGTTGGACCGCGGGCATCCAGGCGTAGATCGGTGATGCGCCGGGCAAGGATCCAGGGGTCCACAGCGCCAGTGTTGGTCAACACCACAACGCTCAACGCCCGGTCGGGAAACAGCAGAACCTGGGTTCGATAGCCGGGCCACAAGCCACCGTGACCCAGCACCCGCAAGCCCCGCCAGCTTGTCCCCTCCAATCCAGCGCCGTAGGGATTGAGGACACCATTGGCAAAGCAACGCCGCTCAGCCAGTTGGTCGGCCAGCACAGGGCCCAGCGGCGCCTGACCGAGCAATTGCCGGTGCCAGATCAGCAAATCATCCACACACGAGACCAACCCGCCTTCTCCGCCCTTGGGAAATCCCTGCCGCGCCTGCACCAGCACGCCCGCCCGATCCAGGACATAGCCACTGGCCAAGCCGGGCAGCACGGGACGCGGGCTGCTGACCAGCGCAGTTGCTGCCATGCCAGCAGGCTGGAACAGCAACCGATCCAGGGCTGCGGCCAAATCACCCCCTGCCACCCGCGCCACAGCATCGCCCAGCAGCAGGAAGTTGCTGTTGGAGTAGAGATAGCGGGTCCCAGGGTGGAAATTGCCTGCGCGCTGGCGGGCGATTCCGGCGCGCAACCGCGCTTCGTCCATGGGTGTGTCGGTATCAACACCGCCGAAGCGGCCAATCTCCAGGAAGTCCCGCAGGCCCGCGGTGTTGTCCATCATCTGGCGCAGCGTGACCCGGTGGGGGAAGTCGGCCAACTCCGGCACCACCTCCCGCGCATCCCCATCCAGATCAAGTAACCCTTGCTGCCCCAGCAGCAGGGCGGCAGCGGAGACGAATTGCTCGGTGACCGAGGCAATCGCAAACCGATGCTCCGGCGTCATCGCAACCTGATGCTCAACCGATGCCGCGCCAACGGCCAGACGGGCCAGCACCTCGCCTGCCTCGGCAACACCGACCACGACGCCTGGACTGTCCAGGCGGTCCCACGGGGCAATCAAGCGTCGGATGCCACGCTCCAGATGCAATCGATCCAACGATCCGATCATCTCCGTTCCTCGCCTGTGGCGCGCTGTCTCACCCTCTCCTAGACTGTCTCACGGAGGGCGTCGAGATCTGGGCGCTGGCTCCCTGGCAGGATGGACGGAGAAAGAGGGCAAACCCATGGCATCTGAGACGACACGGCGCACTGGTCCCACCAAGGCCGCCCTCTCTGCAGTGCTGAGCTATGGTTTGGTGGTGGCTGTCGCCCCTGTGGTGGTGATGCTGGCGATCGGTCCGTTGGAGCCGCTGCCCGCAGCCGCCCTTGCCATCACCATGGCAGTGATCGCCCTACCCCTGGTCAAAGGCAAGTTGACGCCAAGCGCAACCCAGTCCCCCCAGTTGCAAGCAGAGGCTGAGGCGGCCTGGGCAGCCGAGAGCCAGCGGCGCGCACGCCTCGCCACCGAGATTGCCGACGTCGCCCGCGCAGCCGAACAGGCCGTGCAGTCGGTTGGGGCCGTTGCCGCAGGGGCGGAGCAACAAGCAGCCGCCATCGCACGCTTGTCCCGCGCTGTCGAGCAATCGATGGAGGCGCTTGCCTCAGTCGCTGACAGCAGCTTGGCAGCCAGCCATCAAGCGGGTCAGGCGCGGCGCCACACGGATTTGGGCTTGGAGAAGGTCGAGGCGCTGGAGCAAGCCGTTGAGGCAATTGCTGCCTCCTCCACCGAAATCGGGCGCATTTCCCAATCCATCGCTGGCATTGCCCAGCAAACCAACATGCTGTCGCTGAACGCCGCCATTGAGGCCGCGCGCGCAGGCGAGCAAGGGCGCGGCTTCGCCGTCGTGGCGGAGGAGGTGCGCAAACTGGCCGACACCTCCGGCGGTCTTGCGCGCGAGATCGATGCTTTGTCGGGACGCGCTGCAGGCGATGCCGATCGCGGGTTGACCAACGCACAAGACGTTACCGCCACCATCGCCGAAGTGGCGCGTCGGGTGCGCAAGTCGGACCGGATGGCGCAGGCGATTGCGACAGCGACGGCGCAGCAGCAGGCCAGCGGGGATGCTATTCGCCAAGCGATCAGCGACCTTGCCCGCATTGGCGAGGCGAGTGCCAGATCAGCCGACGCGATTTCCGAAGTGCTGGCGCGGCTGTCCAGCGTGGCCGCACAAGCGCGCGGCAGCCTGGAGGCATGAGGCACGGCCACATGCCGCCGTTGACTTCTGTCACCCGCCTGCCATGGTGCGCCGCGTCACGCCGGGCGGAACACGGGACATGCGGACTTTCCTCGACTTTGAAAAGCCAATCGCCGAGCTAGAGGCCAAGATCGACGAGCTGCGCCATATGACGGCGCAGTCGGACATCGACATTGCCTCGGAAGTGAAGCGGCTGGAGCAGAAGACCGACAAGCTGCTGCGCCAAACCTATGCCAAGCTGACCGCGTGGCAAAAGGTCCAGGTCGCCCGCCATCCGGAGCGTCCCCACGGGCTGGACTGCATCCAGGCCTTGCTGGCGGAGTTTACCAGTCTGGCTGGGGACCGGGCCTTTTCAGAAGACCGCGCGATTGTCGGCGGCGTCGGTCGCTTCCGTGGTCGCTCTGTCATGGTGATCGCGCATGAGAAGGGCCACGACATGGCCTCACGCGTGCGCCACAATTTCGGCATGGCGCGCCCGGAAGGCTATCGCAAGGCCAAGCGCCTGATGGATCTGGCGGAGCGGTTCAAACTGCCAGTGATTGCGTTTGTCGACACCGCTGGCGCCTACCCCGGCGTGGATGCCGAAGCACGCGGTCAGGCGGAAGCCATCGCGGCGGCGATCGACCGCGGCCTCAGCCTGTCGGTTCCCTTCGTCGCCGTGGTGATTGGCGAGGGTGGGTCTGGTGGTGCCATTGCCATCGCCGCAGCCAACCGGGTGCTGATGCTGGAACATGCCGTGTACTCCGTGATCAGCCCGGAGGGGTGCGCATCTATTCTGTGGCGGTCCTCCGACAATGCAGCCGATGCGGCTGAGGCGCTGCGGCTTACCGCCCAAGACCTGCTGAAGCTTGGTGTGATCGATGGTGTGGTGACCGAGCCGTTGGGCGGCGCCCACCGCGACCGCGAGGCCGCGTTCACGGCTCTGGGCAACGCGATTGACGCCGCCCTGACCGACCTGGTCGGCAAGGATGGTGCGCATCTGGTGGCCGAGCGGCGCCAAAAGTTCCTGGAGATGGGCCGCCAAGGGCTGTGACCGCGGCAGCCAAGAGGGCAGCATGGGCGACAGCACACTAGAAACCTTGGCGACACCAGCCCTGGTGCTGGATCGCCCGACGCTGGAGCGCAACCTCACCACCATGGCCACGGCCGTCGGTCGCCATGGGGTGCGCCTGCGCCCGCATCTCAAAACCGCGAAATCCGTGGAGGTTGCACGGCGGGCCATTGCCGGTCAGGCCGGCGGTATCGCGGTTTCGACCCTGGCGGAGGCAGACTACTTCGCCCAGGCTGGCTTCACCGATCAGCTCTACGCCGTTGGCATCACGCCCCAAAAGCTTGCGCGCGCCGCAGCCTTGATCCGCCGCGGGGTGAACCTTGTGCTGACCACCGATGACGTCGGTGCTGCCCGTGCCATCGCCGCCCTCGCGACAGCCGAGGGTTTGGCAATCCGCACCGTGGTAGAAGTTGATTGCGGCGAGCACCGCGCCGGTGTTGCCCCAGACAGTGAGCAATTGCTGGCCGTCGCCGCCGCCCTTGGTCCGTGTTGCATCGGCGTGATGACCCATGGCGGCCACTCCTATGGCTGCCAGACGCCAGCTGAGGCCGCTGTGGTTGCGGAATCAGAGCGTGTTGCCGCGGTGACCGCAGCCGAGCGGCTTCGATCTGCAGGGGTGGCGGTGAGCATGATCTCCGTCGGCTCCACCCCCACTGCGCGCTTTGCCAACCGCCTGGATGGCGTGACCGAGGCGCGACCCGGCGTTTATATGTTCCAGGATTTGTTCCAAATCCAACTGGCGGGCGACCCGCTCGACAGCATCGCCGTTACCGTGCTCGCGAGTGTCACCAGCGTGCGCCCGGCCGAGGGAGTGGTGTTGGTGGATGCAGGTGGCATCGCCCTGTCGAAAGACCGCAGCACCGCGTCGGCCCCCACCGACTACGGCTACGGTCTGCTGTTGGACCTCGACGGGCAACCAAGCTTCGGGCGCGCTCTGGTAGAGCGCGCCAACCAGGAACACGGCGTGATCCGTCTGCCCAACCCGGCCGATTGCGCCCGCCTGCCCGTCGGCAGTCTCGTGCGCATCGCCACCAACCACATCTGCATGACCGCCGCCGCCTTCGACCGCTACCACGTCGTCGACGGCACCCGCACGATCACCGCCGTCTGGCCGCGGGTGAATGGGTGGTAGGAGGTGAGGTGCATGAAAGGCAGGCACGACTAAAGCCTATTTCTGTAAATCCAAATCCTTTAGCAAATCGAAATCCTTTAGCAAATCCAGAATCTCTTCAGAATCGAAGTCGCTGACCTTGGAAACAGAGAAACCAGACGGATTGCGTACCCTCCCAAAAAGGTGAGAGTTTGGATCACTTTGCAGATTCATTGTGTTTTTCATCATGCTTTGATAGAATTTTAGTTTCAACTCCAATACGTATTGTTTTTGTTCGATCTCAGCTTGCCTCTGCCTGAGTCTTTGATTTTCTTCAGCCAAATTATCTGTAGCGCCGAATGTTGTGTACTCAAGTGGATTTTGTTCCCGATGCTCTCTGTACACTCGAGCAACAGTGCCGTCTTCATCTACTAAGCTTCTTATCCTAAAGATATCCAACGCTAGGTCGCAAGGATCATCGTTGTGTAGCAGTTCTCCTATCTCGCCCGGGAATGCATCAAAAAAAGACTCAACGAGGGTCTGCAGATTGCTTTTTGCCTCTCTGATCGTTTCAGTGTCAGCTCCACTGGCTAGAAGTACCGGCTCGCATTCAGTCACAAGCAGCTCGACGACGCGAGCGACTTCTGTCAAAAACCGATCGTTCGAAAATCTCAACATCATAATATCCTACCAATCGAAACTTGCCTGTCAACCATTGTATTGCGCGATCACTCACAAACGCGACTTGGTCTAGGCTGGGTTTGATCTCTTTAATTTCAGATCCCAACTTTGCAACCGGCCCAATAAGAACGTCCCAACCTATGTATTGAGTGAATTTTCTCGCATCACCGAAAGACAAACTCCGATACAACTTAACAAGCGAAAAATAACCGTTCCAATCTTGGCCGGGGATTCCACCAAATGCCATCCCAAATCCCCAGTTCTTAAAGCTCAGAATATTTTGCAGATTTGTGTTCAAAGAGATCACTGCACCCTTTGGAGGCTTGCTTCCGGCAAGTCGTCCCTCCCTACGCGCCTGTTTCTCGGCCCATTTCTTCGCTTGCTCCAAGCTAGTGGTCATATAAAAGCCGGGCCCAAAATCAAGATGCCTGTCTTCAAGTAATCTAACATCTTCTCGATTCTCTCCTAACGCCTTAGCAGCACTGTCAATGGTGCCGTGGTAGAGAGTCGGAAAGCTCCAAGAATGTGCGCTCATCCATTATCGTAAACAGGCGGCCTCCTTGGGCGCAACCCCAAACCCTTAGGAGGCGGCACCTTCACACCCCCCGCTGCCCCAGATCGATGTCCAACGGTGCCGTACCAACCTCACAGGTAAGCAGATAGTCGATCAGGCGGGTGATATCGGTGAGGGCAACCAAATACTGCGGTGATGTGCGGCCCTGGGCGATGTCATCCAGCACCTCTGGCGTGGCGACGTTGCCAGGGTTGATCACTGTTATCGACACACCGTCATCTTTGAGCGCCAGACGCAGGGCCTTGGCAGCACCGCGCAGCCCAAACTTGGAGGCGGTGTTCGCTACCTCCACCGTCGCGCCGCCCTCCGTGCCAGACAAGGAGCCCATCAGCACCACCCGCGGGGCACGCGATTGAGCGAGCATTGGAGCAAGGGCTTGAACCAACAGGATCGGCGCGGTCAGGTTGACCGCCAGGACTTGTCGCACCTCCGCCCGAGAACTGGCGAGAAAGCGGTAGCCGCCGCCAAAGGCTCCCTGCTCCCAGATACCGCCAAGGTACAACAGGGCGTCCAAGGGGCCGGGACCGACAGCGGCGACCACGTCGTCAATACCAACATCCGTCGTCACATCGGCTGCGATCCACTGGCCAGCTTCGGCTGGTGTGCGCGATACACTCAGCACCTCATGTCCCGCCGCCACCAAACTGCGCGCCACAAAGCCGCCGATGCCGCGGCTGGCACCCATTACGAGAATCCGCTGCCTCACCCATTTCTCCTACAAGATCACTAGGAAAAGACAGGAGATAGTAGAGGATATCAGCCAGTCAAGCCCGACTGACCAACTCGGATCTTCAGACTATCGCAACTCCGGATCCACGCGCACAGCCGGTTCGGTCGCTGGAAGCGGTGTGTCCTCGGCACGACGACGCCGCAGCACGCGGATCGCGAGGCCTAGGGCCAGCAAGCCAAACGCTGGGCCACCGATCAGGGCACCATAGCCGGGTGCCGCCAACGCCAAGGCCTCCTCGCGGGCTGCGGCGCGGCGCTCGGCCATCAGCGCTTCAACACAGTCTGGCCGGGTGTAATAGCTACGGGCCGCGCACTGACGCTCCAGTTCCTGCGCGGTTGGCTGTGCGGGGGTGGGGGTCCGGCGATCCACATCGAACCACGCCCAGGCACCCGCGGCCGCACTCCACAAGAGGGCAGCCAACAGCATCACACGCATCATCGGCTGGTCTCCTCGGTGATGTGAAACAGGGCGGTATCGGCTGCGGCGAGCACATTGCGAACATAGGCTAGGCGAAGGGCTTGGCGCGCGGGCTCATCGCTCTCGGTGGCTGGTTGAAACAACACTTCTGGCAGCACACCACCCCGCAAGGTGAGGTCGCGTACAACCGGGCCGACGCGCACCACCCAGCGGAACACCCCCTCGGCACCGGGGATGCGCAAACCCTCGGCGAACTCCTCGCGGGCATAGCGATGGCCGGACAGGGCGCGCACCAGGGCTTCAAACCCATCCTCCATCCCGGAGCCGGGATGACCACTGCGGATCGACACCGCCTCCCGCGGCGGCACCGGCAATCCAGACAGTGCTGCGCGCAGCACGATGAATGCCGTGACCACGCCGGTCGCCTTAGCACCGCCATGGTACCACAGCGCCCCGGCGAGCGGGACGGCAGCAACTCCACCAGCCAGCGCCAGGGTCAATCCGTGGCCCTCAACCAGCGGCAGGAATGGGGCGATCAGGCTCATGACGGCAGCGATAGCGGCTTGGCGCCGGGGCGTCCAGCCTTGTTGCACCGTACCTTGACGACCATCCTAGTCCGCAGCCGCGGCAGGTGGATCGACCATCCGGGTCATCAGCGCGCGCAGCGCAGCTGGCTTCACGGGTTTGTGCAGCAAACCGACATGACGGCGTTGAGCCTCCAAACGCACGGGATCAGATCGATCCGCCGTGATCAGGATGGTCGGCGGCAGGCGACCCCATTGACGCTCCAGTGTGTTCAACGCCTCAAAGCCCGTGTCGTCGTCGCCAATGTGATAGTCGATCAGCAGCAGCTCGGGTGGTCGATCCACCGTCGCTGCGCGCGCCGCTGCAACAGAGGTAACGGCCGTCAGCTCCACCCCCCAGGCGTCCAGCAACGCGCGCATGCCCGCGATCACGGTGGCGTCGTCATCAATGCACAGCACGCGCCGACCATTCAGCGGATTGCCGATCCGCCGCTGCACCGGCGGCGGCGGCGGTGCCGTCAGCACCGCCACACCCCGCGGCACGGAGACGGAGAAGATCGAGCCAAACCCCACCCGCGAGCGCACGCGGATCGGATGGTTCAGCATCCGGCCAATCCGCTCCACGATGGCGAGGCCCAAACCCAGACCCTTTGGCTGGTCGGGTGCATCTTCGCCCAGGCGCTGGAACTCTTCAAAAATCGCCCGCTGCTTGTTCTCGGGAATGCCAGGTCCGGTGTCGACCACCTGGATTTCCACCTGCTGGCCGCGGCGGCGGGCCCCCACCACCACGCCGCCCCGGCGGCTGTAGCGCAGGGCATTGGCCAGGAAGTTCTGCAGAATCCGGCGCAGCAGTTGCGGGTCGGACTCCACAGCCAGTCGAGTCGGCACCATGCGCAAGCGCAACCCGCGCTGACGCGCCATCGGCTGGAAGGATTGCACCAGTTGTTCCAACAGCGCGTTCAGCGGAAGAGCGCGGCGCTCCGGCTTCAATGCGCCAGCATCCAGCTTTGAGATGTCGAGCAGCGCGCTCAACAGATCCTCCACTGCCCCCAGGGCTTGATCGATCTGATCGACCAGAGGCCGCTCCCGCCGACCAGCCTGCTCGGCCAAGGTCGCGGTGAACAGGCGCGCTGCGTGCAGTGGCTGCAACAGATCGTGGGACGCCGCGGCGATGAAGCGGGTCTTGCCCAGATTGGCTTCGTCGGCTGCTTGCTTGGCCTGGGCGAGGGCGCGCGTGCGCTCCTCCACCCGGGCTTCCAAGGCCTGCTCGGTCCGCCGCTGATCGGTGATGTCTTGATAGAGGGTGAAGAAGCCGATGATTTCGCCATCTTCCGTACGATGCGGCAGGTAGGTGCCGCGGCCCAGGCGCACATCATCCCCAGGAACCGGCAGGTCCACCTCAAAGCTTTGCGGAATGCCGCGCAGCACGGCGTCAATCCGTTCCTTCAAATGGGCATAGCGCTCCTCCCCCAACGCATCGACCAGCCGCACGCCGCTGGCGGTGGCGGGGTCCAACCCCAGCGCCTCCAGGTAGGGTCGGTTGATAAAGCGGTAGCGTTGGGTGCGATCCACATAGGCGATGTAGACCGGCACATTGTCAGTATAGACGCGGATTTGACGCTCCGCTTCGCGCAGCGCTTCTTCGGTGCGCACCCGTGCCGTGACGTCGGTCGCCACCACCACAAATCCGCCCGTTGGCAGCGGCGTGGTTTCAATCGCCAGCACGATGCCATCGGGCCGTCGCCGCTCATAGCTGTGGGAAGAGCGCGCACGCTCGGGATCAGAGCGGTCGATCAAGAGCGACCCCAGATCCCCAGGTGTCGCCTCCAGCACCAAGGCATGAAGGGGTGTGCCCACCTGCAGCAGCGCTGCACGCAGGCCGAACAAATCGACAAACCGCGGATTCCAGGCGGCCAGCTTGTGGCGATCATCGAACACCGCAATGCCCTGCCCGATGGAATCAAGCGTCACCCGCAGCAGATCGCGCCCTTCCAGAATCGCGCGCGTAGCCTCTTGCAAGGTTGCCGCATCCATCCGCCCTCGGCGCTGCAAGCTGGCAGCGACCACAATCCTGGCCGAGGCAGAGCCGATCGCCGAGGCGAGCAGGCGCTCAGCTAAGTCGGCCGCAGCCGCCGGCGTTGGCGGCTGGGCGATGGCGAAGGCGGCATCGGTGCGCTCCTGACCCAGCACGCGGGCGACCATGGCACGCAACTCCGCCAGAGCTGCGGCACTGGTGGCACCGCGCGGCTGGGGAGCCGCGCCACCGGTGAAGGCTTCTGATTGGGAGCGATCAATCGCCGTCGGCTGCACCAGCAGCGACACCCCCACCAGCAAGCCGGTGTTGAGCGCCAGACTAGCGAACACACCCGCGCTCAACCGATCAAGGCCCGGTGCACCCAGCCATGCCATCACGTCGGAAACCGACACCCAGTCCTGCATGGCAATCCAGCCAGCATCAGCAAAACTGGGCAGCAACAGACCATAGGTCCACACGCCCCAGCCGCCCAGCAGCCCCGCCACGACGCCGTGGCGATGGGCGCGCTTCCACATCAACCCTAGCACCAGCGGCGGGGCAAATTGGGCGACTGCGGCAAACGACATCAGACCAATGGCGGCCAACGGGTAATGACCACTGATCAGACGGTGATAGAGATAGGCGAGCGACAGAATCGCGATGATCGCCCAGCGCCGCGCTTGCAGCACGACCGGCCCCAGTTCCGGAGCGCCCGCCTGAGTCAGGCGGCGCAGCATGAACGGAATCACCAGTTCGTTGGACACCATGGTTGCCAGCGCCACGCAGGCAACAATCACCATGCCCGTCGCTGCCGACAATCCACCCAGGAACGCAATCAGGGTCAGCAGGGTTTGACCATCCTGCTGGGGCACCGTCAGCACAAACAGGTCCGGGTCAGCGCCGCTGCCCAGCAGCAACTTGCCCGCCAGGGCAATCGGCGGCACGAACATGGTGATCGCCGCAAAATACAGCGGCAACATCCACACTGCCGTCGACAGATGCTCAGGACGACCGCACTCGACCACTGTCACGTGGAACTGACGCGGCAGACAGACAAACGCAGCCGCAGAAACCAGGGCGATCGCCACCCAGGCCGCTGGATCAAGCCGCTGATCCCCCAGCAAGGGACTGGAGACTGCGGTGGCAGCCTGCTTGATTAAGTCGCTGGGACCATCAAACAACCAGAAGCAGACATAGAGCCCAACCGCCATGAAAGCCGCCAACTTGACCAGCGATTCAAACGCGACCGCCAGCACCAACCCGGTGTTGCGCTCTGTCGCCTGGACGGAGCGGACACCGAATAGAATGGTGAACACCGCCATCAAGGCTGCGACCCAGAATGCCGTGTCCAGCACGGGCGCGGGCCCCCGGCTGGGCAGGGCCGCCAAGGCATCAAAGCTGTAAGACACGGCTTTCAGCTGCAAGGCGATGTAGGGCAGCACGCCGATGGTGGCAATCAGTGTCACCAGGGCGGCGACGGGGCGGCTCTTGCCATAGCGCGCGCCGAGAAAATCCGCGATGGAGGTCACGCCATGGGCTTTGGCCCGGCGCACCAAGGCGCGCAGCAACGGCAGGCCCAGGGTCAACACCGCCAGGGGGCCGATATAGATCAGCAGAAAATCATACCCATGGGTGACGGCGCGCCCCACCGAACCGTAGAAGGTCCAACTGGTGCAATAGACCGCGAGCGACAAGCCGTAGATCAGGGACTCCCGCCCCTCCTGCCGGTAGCGCGCCGGGTTGCGATCCCCCTTCCAGGCAATCGCGAACAGCAGGCTGAGGTAAGCCAGCGACAAAACCAGAGCCGAGCCGGAGGTTAGCATCACGCGTCCCACTCCCGACAAAGAGCCAGCCGCACCCGCGCCTCCAAGGGCGGCAGCCTAACCCTCGTGCACCATCCGCTGGATGGATTGGTCCAGGTCCCCGGCCACTTGATCCAGGGCCTTCGACGCCCACAACACCTCCAAAGCCGAGGCGCCGCTGCGCACCGCGCCAGCTGCCACCTGTCGGATGGTCTGCGAGGCGTCGCGGGTGCCATTCACCACCTCGCCCAGCCGACCGACGATTGAATGCATGGCACTCGCCTGCTGATCGACGGCCGCGGCAATGCCGCCAATCACGCCTTCAATCTCCCGCACCGTGCCGGTGATGGAGCCCACCCCCTCCATCGCTTCGCCAGAGGCGTGCTGAATGCGCTGCACTTGGCGCGAAATGCTCTCCGTCGCTTCTGCGGTTTGCCGGGCTAGGCTTTTAACTTCATTGGCAACCACGGCGAAGCCCTTGCCAGCTTCGCCAGCGCGGGCTGCTTCGATGGTGGCGTTCAGCGCCAGCAGGTTGGTCTGCTCGGCAATCTCGGTGATCAGGCGAACGACATCGCCGATCTGAGCGGCCGCGTCGGCCAGACTGGCCAACCGTTCAGTGCCCGACTCCACTCGCTGAACCGCCGTCCGCGCCACTTGAGAGGAGCGCAGCACCTGATGCCCAATCTGGTCAATCGCACTGGACATCTGTCGGGTTGAGCTGTCCGCCTCAGCAGCACTTTCGAGGTTACGGTCCATCGCGTCAGATGCTTCGACCAAATGGGTCGCCGAACTGCCGGTGGCGCCGCGCAACCCAACCGCCGTGTCGCGCAGCTCCTGGGCGGAGCGACCGACATGATTGAAGGCATCGGCCAAATCACGCATGGCGCGGTCCCGCGCCGCACGGCCTTCAGCTTCGGCCGCACTGCGGGCGGCGGCTTCATCCTCCACAGCGCGCCGAGCGGCATGCGCCTCCTCCTCCGCTCGTTGGGCGGAGGCAAGGGCCGTGTGCACGCGGTCAAACTCCGCCACCAGCGTGCGGGTTAGCCATCCCAACGCAACCGCCGTCATGCCCGTGACACCGGCCGTGACCAAGCCGCGCCCGATATCGGGGGGCAGCGGCCAAACCTCGGTCGGCGCGCTCACCTCAACCCCCAGCACGATGCCGATCACCAGCGCCGCCGCCAAAACGATCACACCGATGTCAGCCAACCCCGCCAGGATCGCGACCAGCACAACCCCATACAAGGGCACGAAGGGTTGCCAGGAATGTCCGGCCATCTGCCAGATGCTGCACACCAGCATCACGGCGAACCCAACGGTGAGCGCCAAGCGGCCCGGCGCAGCCGCCAGACTGCGGTGGGCCAACACAACCACACCCACGGTTACCAGTCCCAGCACGGGCGGCCAAACGCCACCCACGCCAAAGATGAACGGCACCAGCGCAAGGGCGGGCACATGACAGGCGAGGGCGATCAGCATATTGCGCCCTGCCGCGCGTTGCAGATCCTCGACCCCGGCGAATGTAAAAAGATTCATGGCGATTGCTCTCGGTCCGGGAGACGCGTCAGTGTCGCACGGAGAGACCTCGCCGCACCGTGACAAACTGGCGCGCTGGTCAATGCTGATCACATAACTGGGTTGTTGTCATGTCAGATGATGAACGTGCTGCTAGGTCAGCATCTTTTTGCGGTGCAATATCAACAGACCTGATTGGCCGGGTCCTTTATCGTGATGCCCATCTGATTGTGCTCAACAAGCCTGCGGGACTAGCCGTGCACCCCGGTCCATCGGGAGCGCTCTCACTCGAAGCGTCCCTCGATGATCTGCGGTTCGGCTTTCACCGGCGTCCGCAATTGGCGCATCGGCTTGATCGGGACACCGAAGGCTGTTTGGTCCTGGGCCGCCACCCAAAAGCTTTGACCAGACTGGGCCGTTTGTTTGCTGAGCGCGCTGTCCAGAAAACCTATTGGGCTGTTGTGTTGGGTCGGCCGACGGCCAGCGAGGGGCAGATCGCAGCGCCCCTGGTGAAGGTGTCCAGTGCCGCCAGCGGATGGCGCATGGTAGTTGCTGGAGAGGGGCAAGCGTCAGCCCAGAGCGCCGAAACCTCCTGGCGCCTGCTGGGCAGCAATGGCGCGCTATCCTGGCTGGAATTGACGCCCCATACCGGTCGCACCCACCAAATTCGCGCCCACTGCCAGCATTTGGGCCACCCAATCCTCGGCGATCCGATCTATGGCGGTCAGGGGCGGGCGCGACTGCACCTGCTGGCCCGGCGGATCGTGCTGACCTATGCCGCCACGCACCCCGCTATCGACGTAACGGCACCACCCCCCGCCCACATGCACGAGGCGCTGGCAGCCTGCGGCTGGCATCCAGATCCAGCCGAGACAGCCGCGCCAGTGCCCCCACCGGCGATGGGTGATTGACGGCTGGACCCCCCGCCCTTATCCCTAGGCCCTCAGGGGACAAGAGGGTTGGAGACCTGATCATGAAGCGCACTGTGTTTGCTGCCGCCATTGCGGCGGTCTTGAGCGTTGCCGTCAGCCCGGCAATCGCCCAAGATCTTGGGCCAACTTTGACCAAGATTCGTCAAAACAACACCTTCACCATTGGTCACCGTGAAGCATCTGTGCCGTTCTCGGCACTCAATCAACAGCAAAGAGCAGAAGGCTTTTCTATTGATCTCTGCCTGAAGGTGGCCGAGGCGGCGAAGGAACAGTTGAACCTGCCCAACATGCAGGTGCGCTTTGTGCCAGTCACGCCGCAAACCCGCTTCGCCCTGATCGCCAACGGCACCATCGATATGGAGTGCGGGTCCACCACCAACACCATCGCGCGCCAAGGTCAGGCCGCGTTCACCGCCACCACCTTCATCACCGGCACCAAAATCATGGTGCGGGCAAACTCGGGCATCCGCTCGGTCGATGATCTGGCGGGCAAGACGCTGGTGGTGCTGCCCGGCACCACAAACGAGCAGGCGCTGAAGGCTTACATCGAGCAGAAGCGCATGCAGGTGCGCATCCTGAATGTGCGCGACCATGCCGAAGCGCTGCTGGCGATGGAGACTGATCGCGCGGACGCCTATGGCTCTGACGACGTGTTGCTGTATGGCTCGCGTCGGCGCTCCCGCAACCCGGCGCAGTATGTTGTGGTGGGTGACTTCATCACCTTCGACCCTTACGCGCTGGCGGTGCCGCGCAATGACAGCACCTTCCTGACTCTGGCCAACCGCACGCTGGCCCGGATGTTCCGCGATGGCAGCTTCAAGGCGACCTACGACAAGTGGTTCGGCCCGCTGGACATGCCGCTGAACCCCTTGCTGGAAGCCGCCATTCAGCTCCAAGCGATTCCTGAGTAGGCGCGTCGGTTCGCGACCGTGAACTACAACTGGAACTGGGGCATCCTGTTCAGGGAGCCGTATCTCGGCTTCCTGATCACGGGTGTCATCACCACCATCCAGCTGGCGTTGATCGCTTGGGTGGTGGCGTTTGTCTTAGGCTCGGTGCTGGGGGTCATGCGCACCCTGCCCAGTCGCATCGCCAGCAGCATTGCGGCAGTCTATGTCGAGGTGTTCCGCGGCATTCCGCTGCTGGTCTGGTTCTTCTTGTGGTTCTTTGTGGTGCCAGAACTCCTCCCGCGGGAGTGGGGTCGGTGGTTGAAGCGCGACCTGCCCGATCCGGAGTTCTGGACCGCGGTCGTCGCCCTCGGCCTCTACACCGCCTGCCGTGTGGCGGAGCAAGTGCGTGCTGGCATCCAAGCCATCCCGCGCGGGCAAACCATGGCCGGTCAGGCCGGGGGGCTCAGCCAGGCGCAGATCTATCGCTACATCCTGCTGCCCCTGGCCTATCGGCGGATCGTTCCGGTGCTGACATCGGAATTCATGACCATCTTCAAGAACAGCTCGCTGGCATTGACCATCGGTGTGCTGGAGCTGACCGCACAAGCACGCCAGATTGAAAGCTTCACATTCCAGGGGTTTGAAGCTTTTACTGCAGCGACGGTGCTGTATCTTGTGATAACCTTGACCGTTACTGTCATCATGCGTCAGGTGGAGGCGCGCACCCGCATTCCAGGCCTGCTTGGCCAGAAAGGTGGGTGAGCGATGACAGAGTTTGATTGGACCGCGGTCACCAACAACCTGCCCTTCTTGATGCAGGGCTTGTTTTTGACCTTCCAACTCACCATCCTGGCGATGGTTGGCGGCATCTTGCTGGGAACAGTGCTGGCGATCCTCCGCTTGTCGGCACCGGCACCAGTGCCGCAGCTGATCGCAGGTTACGTCAATGGCCTGCGTGCCATGCCGTTGATCCTGGTGATCTTTTGGTTTTACTTGCTGGTTCCGCTGGCGTTGGGGCGGCCCGTTGGGGCGTTCCCCTCCGCCTTGATCGCCTTCACCTTGTTTGAAGCGGCCTACTACTCGGAGATCATTCGCGCTGGCATTCAAGGCGTGGCGCGCGGGCAGTTGCAAGCCGCACTCGCCTCGGGTCTCAGCTATGCCCAGGCGATGCGCTACATCGTGCTGCCTCAGGCGTTCCGGGCAATGCTGCCGATTCTGCTGACCCAGTCGATTATCCTGTTTCAGGATACCTCGCTGGTCTATGTGGTCGGCCTGCGGGACTTTCTGACGGCCGCCAACATCGTCGCCAGCCGCGATCAGCGACCGGTTGAGATGTACTTGTTTATTGCCGCCGTCTATCTGGTGTTGTGTGCTGGCGGATCGTTTGCTGTCCGCCGCCTGCAAAGAAGGCTTGCCCGATGATTGAGATGCACGAAGTCGACAAGTGGTACGGCACCCACAATGTCTTGAAGCGCTGCACCACCCATGTTGCCAAGGGCGAAGTGGTGGTGGTGTGCGGCCCGTCTGGCTCGGGCAAGTCGACCTTGATCAAGACCGTCAATGGGCTGGAGCCGTTCCAAGGTGGTCGGATCACCGTGGACGGTCAGGCGGTGACCACCTCCGGGCGCGACCTCACCCGCCTGCGCGCCCGCATCGGCATGGTGTTTCAGTCGTTTGAGCTCTATCCGCACATGACGGTGCTGGACAATGTGTGCCTTGCTCAAACCGTGGTGTTGAAGCGCCCTCGCTCGGAAGCGGAGGCCAAAACCGAAGCACTGTTGCGGCGCGTCGGCATGATTGACCATGCGCGCAAACACCCCGGCCAATTGTCTGGCGGCCAGCAGCAGCGCGTCGCCATCGCCCGCGCGCTCGCGATGGACCCCATCGCCATGCTGTTTGACGAGCCAACCTCCGCCCTCGATCCAGAAATGATCAACGAGGTGCTGGATGTGATGACCGAACTGGCGCTAGAGGGCATGACCATGATGGTGGTCACCCACGAAATGGGCTTTGCCCGCCGGGTCGCCCATCGCGTGGTGTTCATGGACGATGGCCAGATCGTGGAGGATCGCAGCAAGGACGCGTTCTTCGACCATCCTGAGACTGACCGCGCCCAATTGTTCCTGTCCAAGATATTGCACCACTAAAGCCAATCGCGGTCAGCTGGTTTCATCTGACCGCGTGACGAGGCCCTTAACACCAAGCCACTCTCGTCAAGATATCTGACTGCGGGACCGGGGAGTGTTATCGCCGCTCCAGTTCCGCTTTGGCCTTCAAGTACGACAGAATCGGATAGAGAGCTGCGAACAATGCGAGGGTCAGGCCAATGGCCCCCTCCTTATACCCTTTGCGCTGGACGTAGGCCTTCCAGAACCGTGTCACCATCCGCCGTACATGTCCGGCAAGACTGCCCAACTGGCCCGTCGCCAGCATGTCCCGGGCATGGGCTGTGGTGTATCGGTTCAGACGGTCGATCATGTCGTGCAGATCGCGGTCCACGTGATGGATCAGCGTTTCCTGCAGGGTGTGGTCCGCCCCGTCCAGAACCAGCTTTGGGTGAACCGGCTGGTCGCCCCAGTGCTTGGCGCCTTTGCTGAACAGGATTGGTTTGGCACCGACGCCGTTATAGGCACCCCAGCCGTAGCGCACCAAGCGACCGCCGACATAGTTCGCAATTGGCACCTTGGCGTATCCGCGCGCCGCCGTGGCAATCACCGCCCGCACCTCCGCCGCCAAGGCCGGGGTGACGCGCTCATCAGCGTCGATCTCCAGGATCCAGTCACCGGTGCACGCGGCGATGCCCGTCATTCGGCGCGGCCCTTCCAAGGGCCACGCGCCTTCGATGATGTGATCAGTAAAGCCGCGCGCAATGGCGGCACTGTCATCGGTGGTGCGATCCAACACCACGACGATTTCATCGGCGAAGCGCACCGTCTCCAAACAATCGGCCAGCTGGGCAGCTTCATTGTGGGCGACAATCAGGGCCGAGAGGCGGGGGTGAGACACCGAGGCTTCCATTGTGGTGCTGGCAGTTGTTCCGCGCCCACAGCTGGGGCACGGTGCGGCGCCGCACTGTAGCGAAAGGAGCCGCCGGTGGCACGGATCATCCTCGCCGATGACGGTGTGAGCTTCGACGGTGCCAGTGCCGCCTCCGGCGCGATTGGCGGTGCCGAAGGCGCCGTTGTTGCCCTGGTGGAGGCGCTGGCCGCCCGCGGCCATGAGGTGATCGCCGCCACTCGCTGTGTCGCACCCAGCACTTGGCGCGGCGTCACCTGGATGCCAGTCGGTCACTTGGCGCAGCTTAGCAGCAGCCCGGTTGATCTCTACATCGCCAACCGATCGAACCATTTGATCGGTCACTTGCCTGCTGCGCGGCGCCGGGTGTTCTGGCTGCACAACCCCGCGGGCTATCTGCTGAAGCTTCGCTATCTCTGGCCGCTGTGGCGCTGGCGCCCCCATCTGGTATTCGCTGGCCCGACCCATGCAGCCAGTTGCCCTGGCTGGGTTCCTGATGGCGGCCGCAGCATGATTCCACTGGGCGTCAGCCCGGAGTTTCTTGCCGCACCCATGCGATCAGAGGCACCGCCGCCCGTCGCTGTGTTCGCCTCCAACCCGCTGCGCGGCTTGGACTGGGTGTTGGATCGCTGGCAGGAGATTCACCAGGCCGTACCCGAGGCCCGCCTTCGGGTGTACAGCGGCCTGAGCGTCTATCGCGGTGGTGCAGACCGCCATCGCGCAGCGGCCGAGGCCGTGCTGGCGCGTGCCGCCACCAGTGCTGGCGTCGACCTCTGCGCACCGGTTGGCCGTGCCGAGTTGGCACGGGTTTACGCCAGCGAGGTGCGGGTCATGCTCTATCAAGGCGACGCTGGGGAGACCTTCTGTCTCGCCCTGGCGGAAGCGCAGGCTGCCGGTCTGCCCGCTGTGATTGGTGAGCTTGGTGCGGTGCCAGAGCGAATCGTGAGTGGCACCACTGGCTTTGTCGCCGCCGAGCCCGCGTCCTTCGTCCATCACGCTGTCCGGTTGCTGGGCGACTCCCCCCTTTGGATTGCACAGCACCGTGCTGCAGTCACTCAGCAACGCAGTCTAACCTGGGACCGCGCGGCGGAGCGATTCGAAGCGCTCCTGCCGTCTTGATGGTCGCTACTCGGCCGCCATGGCCGCAGCGTGTTCTTCACTGTCTGCCAGAGCGCGCGCCATCTGGGCCAACGCTTCTTGATGGCGGGGATTGTTGATCCGGCCAAAGCTTCGGACCAATTCCAGGCTCAACCGCTGTCGGGCATTGGTAACATTGGCGCCGGTCTGGTCCAGCCCTTCGTAAAACGTGTCAACGCCAACACCAAACACACGGGCGATTTCATAGAGACGACCCGCCGAGACACGGTTGATACCACGCTCATACTTATGGGCTTGTTGGTAGGTAACCCCAATCATCTCAGCCAATTGTTGCTGAGTGAGGCCCAACATCACCCGGTGGTGACGGATCCGTTGACCGACGTGACGATCAACATCGACCGACCGGGACTTTCGTTGCGTCATCGCTCTCCATCCCTGCAGTGGCACATCGCTGACACTCGCGGCGGTCTCCCAACCGCGACACATCCTCGATATGCGTTCTGCTTAGACAAGCTGCATTACCGGAACCTTACGGACCGCAACAGCGTCTTAGATGCAGGGCGTGTGCTGGCGGGCGTTGTCTCAGCGCGACTTGTCGTTCATGCTGTCCAGTTGACGTTGCAGAACATCCAGCTGGCGTTTCAAATCATCAATCGCCTGGGTTTGCGGGTCACCCGCTGCAGCCGGCGGTGAGCCTGGTGCGCCGGGCACGCCGAATGGTGCCCACATCTTCATTGCCTGTTCGATCATGGCAATGTTTTGCTTGCCCATCTTTTCAAATGGTCCACCGAATGGAAACATGCCGCCGAATGCATCTTGCATGGTCCGCCGCATCTGTTCCTGGTTGCGAGCAAAGCTGCGCATCGCATTCTCAAGATACCCAGGAACCAGCCACTGCATGCTGTCGCCATAGAAAGCAATCAGCTGACGCAGAAAACTGATTGGCAACAGGTTTTGGCCCTTGCCTTCTTCCTCTACTATAATCTGCGTCAATACTGATCTGGTGATGTCTTCGCCTGTCTTGGCATCAAACACTACAAAGTCGGTCCCTTCCTTAACCATCTGCGCAAGGTTCTCAAGCGTGACATAACTTGAGGTTGCCGTATTGTACAAACGCCGGTTGGCGTATTTCTTGATGGTGACGGGCGGTTGGGACGAAAGTTCAGCCATCGGTGCGGTACTCCTGTGCGCAATCGAACTCTAACATCATCCGCACCGACTGCCGATAGTATGGATATCAATTCGCTGACCGACCGCCAATCCGTCGCCCTAAAACAGCCCCTCGATGGTGCCATCCGCGCCCAGCCCGATCCGCTCCGCTGCCGGACTGCGCGGCAGGCCGGGCATGGTCATGATGTCCCCGCACAAGGCAACGACAAAGCCAGCCCCGGCTGATAGGCGAACGTCGCGCACTGGCAGCACATGGCCCTCGGGCGCCCCGAGGCGGGCGGGATCGGCACTGAAGCTGTATTGGGTCTTAGCCATGCAGACCGGCAGGCTACCGAACCCTTCCTCCTCCAGCTGCGCCAGACGATTGGCGGCACTGCTCTCAAACGCCACGCCGCCTGCCCGATAGATGCGGGTGGCGATGGTGCGGATCTTGTCCGCCAGTCCAAGACTATCGGGGTAGAGCGGCTGGAAGCGGGTGCGTGCACCGTCCGCAGCGCCCGCCTCCACCAAGGACACGACGGTGCGGGCCAGTGCCTCTGCCCCCGGCGCACCTTGGCCCCAGTGGGTGCACAGTTCCACCGGAACACCGGCGTCGCGACACAAATCCTGCAGGGCTGCAATCTCGGCGGGCGTATCGCTGGTGAACTGGTTGATCGCCACCACCACGGGCACGCCGAAGCTGCGAACATTCTCCACATGGCGGGCAAGATTGGCGAAGCCGCGGGTCAGGGCCGCCACATCCTCCTGAGCCAGTGCTGCCTTGGGCATACCGCCGTGCATCTTCAGGGCACGGACGGTTGCCACCACCACAGCCGCCGCTGGCGTGAGACCTGACTGGCGGCACTTGATATCGAAGAACTTCTCCGCGCCCAGGTCGGCGCCGAAGCCAGCCTCCGTCACCACATAGTCAGCCAACCGTAAGGCCGTCTCGGTCGCCACGACGGAGTTGCAGCCATGGGCAATGTTCGCGAACGGCCCCCCATGGACCAGGGCCGGCGTGCCTGCGATGGTTTGCACAAGATTCGGCTGGAAGGCATCGCGCAGCAAGGCGGCCATCGCCCCAGATGCTTTGACATCATGGGCACGGATCAAATGTTTGCCACGGCTGCGTCCAATCGCGATGGCACCCAGCCGTCGCTCCAAATCCACCAGCGACGTCGCAAGGCAGAACACTGCCATCACTTCCGACGCGACGGTGATATCAAAGCCATCCTCGCGCACCACGCCATTGGAGCCGGTTCCCCCTGACAGGCCGACCGTGATCTGGCGCAGCGCGCGATCATTCATGTCCATCGCCCGCCGCCAGGTGATCCGACGGGGGTCAAGGTCCAGCGCATTACCATAGTAGAGATGATTGTCAATCAACGCAGCCAATAAGTTGTTGGCCGCACCAATCGCGTGGAAGTCTCCGGTGAAGTGCAGGTTGATCTCATCCATCGGCACCACTTGGGCATAGCCGCCACCGGCCGCACCGCCCTTAACGCCAAAGCACGGCCCCAACGAAGGCTCCCGCAGCGCGATGGCTGCACGCTTGCCGATGTGCGCCAGTGCATCGCCCAGGCCGATGGTGGTGGTGGTCTTGCCCTCCCCCGCCGCCGTGGGATTGATCGCCGTTACCAGAATCAGCCGTCCGCGCGGTCGATCCGCCAAGCCTTCCACAAACTCCCGCGCCACCTTCGCCTTGTGGGGACCATAGCGGTACAGCGCCTCCGCTGGCACACCCAACCGCGCACCAATCGCCTCGATGGGTTGCAAGGTGGCGGCGCGGGCAATGGCGGCGTCGGTGATCATGGCGGGTCCCCTCCCTGGTGAAGCCGCAGGCATGTTGCGCGGCTGATCTGGGCTGACAAGGGTGCAGGACACCAGAGGCCATGCAACGCTGGTCCGCAGCCACACAGGCTGGTGTTGCTGCGGGTGCGGGCTATGCTGCCCCTGGCAGACCATTATCACCGATGCGAACCGAGGATAACCATGGGGACTCCGGTGCTTGGCAACTCGGTTCGCTTGTCCCTCCTGTCTGCTGCGATCTTCGTTAGCCCCGCAGTGTTCATTCCGTTCTGGCCAGTGTTTCTGGATCATCGCGGGTTTGACGCCACGATGATCGGTGGCGCCTTTGCCATTGGTAACTTTGTGCGCGCACTGCTGATGCCAGCTGCGGGCGTACTGGCCGACCGGTTCGGACGGTTGCGCCTGCCGCTTGCGGTGATCTGCGCCAGCGCCATCCTGTCCTTGCTGGGCTTTGGCCTCGTGGAGGGCCTGCTCGCCACGCTGATCCTGATCGGGATCATGAATGCGATGTGGGGGCCGATCATCCCGCTAAGCGACGTCCTCACCCTCCGGGTCGCGGCAACCGACGCGATGGTGGATTACGGCCGGGTGCGGCTGTGGGGGTCGATTGCGTTCCTGGCGACGGGGCCTCTGGCTGGCTGGTTCCTCACCCGCACTGCTCCCGATGCGATTCCCGTTCTGTGCGCCGCTGGCATCGCTTTGGTGTTGCCGATCCTGCTGCTGGTGCCCGACCCTCCCGCACCGCGCCGCTCCGGCTCGCTGGTCGCGGCAGCAAAGGCCGTGTTTGGCCACCCTCCCCTGGCGTGGATGTTTCTCGTCGCGGGCCTGGCCCAGGGCAGCCACATGATGCTCTACGGGTTCGGAAGCCTGACTTGGTCACAAGCAGGGCTGTCGAGCGTAACCATTGGCGCGCTGTGGGCTGTCGGCGTCGCAGCAGAGATTGTGCTGTTCTGGGTTGGTCGACCGATCCTGCGGCGGCTGGGGCCGGTGGTGCTGTTCCAATGGGCGGGCCTAGCCGCGTTGGTCCGCTGGAGCCTGTTTCCTCTGGTGACCGATCCCGCACTGCTGGTGGTGTTGCAAGTGCTGCACGCGGGCACCTTTGGTGCCTCCCACCTAGCCGCGATTGAAGTGTTGCGAGCAGCCTCCCCACCCGACCGCGCCGCCAGTGCCGCAACTCTGTACGCCGCAGTGCCGATTGCCTTCGGCGGCGGTCTGCTGGCGCTTGGCAGTGGCTGGTTGTTTGAATGGGCTGGCCCACACGCATTCTGGGCGATGGCGGTGCTTGGCGCTGTTACCGTGGTCAGCGCGCGCTACGGCCTTGGCAGCACCCAGCTTACGCCGCCGCGGTGAGGGTGTGATCTGTTGCCGTTGCCCGACCGCGCAGCCACAGCACCGTCAACCGGTCCATCCCGGTGACGTGGCGTGCGAACCAGGTCGGCACCTCACGCACCAGCACGTAGCGACCAAGCGGACCATTGCCTGCCACGGTCGCCTGGATCACCCGCTCCAGCACCGCCAACACGCGATCATGCTCCGCCCGATGGCAATCCGCACCGGGAAAGCCGGTTGCTTTCATCAAGGCTTCTTCTGCCATGAAGTGCTGCGCCAACACCTCCACCACCCGGCGCAAGGCCCCTACAACGCCGTCATCGGCAACGCCTAGAACCTGCTGCCAAACCCGCCAGATCAACTGATGATCGTCATCAATCTCAGCATAGCCTAGAATCGGTAGGTCTATGCTGTCATCACCATGGTACATTGCACGCCTCCGGCGCATTCTGTCGCACGCGGTCGGCTCAGCAGCACTGATTTGGATCAATTTGTGTGTTTTTATCCGTTTTCATCCAGAATGATCCGTCTTGCCCATCATCAGCGACCACACCGCCTTGACCACCAGCACTGGATCGTCCAAGCAACGCCCGACAAGACAGGGGATGCACCATGGCAGTTCCAATGGCTTTGGCTCTTCACGGTGGCTGCGGCACCCGGACACGTCAGGAATTGACCCCGGACATTGAAGCCGCGGTGCGCGCTGGGTTGGAGCGGGCGTTGGAGGCGGGCTGGCATCACTTGCGCAAAGGGTCCTCAGCCCTTGATGCCGTCACCGCCGCTGTGATTGAGCTGGAGGACGACCCCCAATTCAATGCTGGTCATGGCGCGGTGTTCACCAGTGCTGGAACCCACGAGTTGGATGCTTGCGTCATGGTTGGTCAAGGCCAGCGCGCCGGTGCCGTCGCGGGCAGCCATCGCATCCGCAATCCGATCCTGGCTGCCCGCGCGGTGATGGAGCACAGCGAAGAAGTGCTGCTGGCAGGCCCCGGTGCCGATGCCTTCGCTGAGGCACAGGGCCTTGCGATGGTCGATAACAGCAATTTTTCCACCGACTGGCGCCGGGCAGCGCTGGCCGAGGTGCAAAAGCTGATGGCGCGGACGGGCTCCATCGCCGGGGCAAGCGAAAGCCAGAAGCACGGTACCGTCGGCGCCGTCGCCTTGGATCGCAGTGGCGGCTTGGCAGCCGCCACCTCGACGGGTGGGTTCACCAACAAGCCCGTCGGGCGCATCGGCGACACACCCATCCCCGGCGCTGGCACTTGGGCAGATGAGAACGTCGCCATCTCCCTCACCGGGCGCGGCGAGTTCATGATGCGACTTGCCGCCGCCAAGGAGATCGCCGTCCGGGTGGCCTATCGCGGCACCTCTCTCGGGCCAGCCTGCGCAGGTTTGATTCGCGAACTGGACCAGATGGAGTGCGGTGCCGGTCTCGTCGCAGTGGATAAGTGGGGCCGGATCACCATGCCCTACAACACCCAAGGCATGTACCGGGCCAGCATCAGCGAAACCGGCGCCCGCCAGATCGCCATCTTCCGCGATTGAGGGTGGCGCTGGCGGCGCTTAGGCCGCCAGCAATCCCTCCAGCTGATCGATCAGCGTTGCGATCATGCCAAGGCCGCGGCTCCAGAACGCCGGGTCGCGGGCATCCAGGCCAAAGGGAGCCAGCAGCGTGGCATGGCGCTGGCTGCCGCCTGCGGCCAACAGCGCCAGATAGCGCTCGGCAAACCCCTCCGGCTGGTCTTGATAGACCGCATAGAGGGAGTTTACGAGGCAATCACCGAAGGCATAGGCGTAAACATAGAACGGTGCGTGGATGAAGTGGGGGATGTACGCCCAGTACATCCGATAGTCCGCATCCAGGGTCACGGCTGGGCCAAGGGCTGCGGCCTGTACCTCCATCCACACAGCACCCAGCGCTTCGGGCGTCAACTCACCCTGGTGCCGCGCCGTATGAACCCGGTCCTCAAAGCAATGCAGCGCCACCTGCCGAGAGACCGTGTTCAGCATGTCCTCGATCTTCCCCGCGATCAGCGTGCGCCGTCGGATCGGGTCGCTCTCAGCTGCCAGCACTGCCTGGAAGGTCAGCATCTCGCCGAACACCGACGCGGTCTCGGCCAAGGTCAGGGGGGTTTGCGCCAACAGATGGCCCTGGCCGCCCGCCAGCACTTGATGGCAGCCATGGCCCAACTCATGGGCCAGAGTCATCACATCGCGCAGCTTGCCTTGATAGTTGACCAACAAGTAAGGGTGCGCGCTCGGCACCACGGGGTGGGCGAACGCGCCCGGCGCCTTGCCGGGGCGGACGGGTGCATCAATCCACGCGTTGTCAAAGAACCGCTGCCCAATCGCAGCCAGATCGGGGGAGAAGCGCTGGTAAGCACCCAGCACGGTGTCGCGCGCCTGATCCCACGGAATGGTCCGGCTGTCCTCCTGCGGCAGAGGGGCATTGCGATCCCACCAGGGAAGCGTCTCTTTGCCGAACATCCGCGCCTTCAGACGATAATACCGGTGCGACAGGCTCGGCCACGCCTGCACCACGGCCTCGACCAGAGCATCCACCACCTCATCCTCGACTTGGTTGCCAAGGTTGCGGCTGGAGATCGCGCGCGGAAACTTCCGCCAGCGATCATCGATTTCTTTCTCTTTCGCCAGCGTGTTGGTGATCAGCGCGAACACACGCGCCCGCTCCCCCAGCGCGCGGCCAAAGGCTGGGCCAGCCTCGGCCCGCACGGCGGGATCGGCATCCACAAGCTTGTGCAGAATCTGCGCCGAGGTAAGGCTGTCGCCGCGAAATGGAACGCGCAAATCAGCCATGGTTTCGTCAAACAACCGCATCCAGGAGGTACGGCCCACAACGCCACGGTCGTGCAGCAGTTGCTCCACTTCATCGGCCAACTGGTGCGGGCGAAAGGCGCGCACTGCCGTAACCCAAGACCGCCAGCGTTCCATCGCTGGATCGGCCAGCGGGGCGGCCAGCGCCTCCTCCGTGATCTGGTTCAGCTCCAGCGTGAAAAACAGCAGATAGCGGGACACATCGTTCACCCGCTCCACCATCGACTGATAAAAGCGCCCGATCTCCGGATCACTCATATCGCTGGCATGGACCAGTTGGGCATAACTGCCAATCCGACCGAGGCGCTCATCAATCGCCTCGTAACGCGCAATCGCAGCCGCCAGGGCTGGTCCATCCAGGTCTGACAGACGGCCTTTGATGTCAGCCTCGAAGGCAACGGCCTCGGTCTCGGCGGTGGCAAGGTCGACGGCAAGTTCCGGCGCAGCCGGGTCGCGATACAGGTCACTCAAATCCCACTCGGGCAGCTTGCCCAGGTCATCGCGCGTATCCAGCGGCATTCCGAACCCTCCCGTCCAAACCAGTCACATGGCATCGCACAGCCGCACCTGCCACACCTCCTGTTGCACCCTGCGGCGGATTGCCCCATCTAGAGAGCGTTGTTCCTCCAGCCCGCTGGGATGCTGCCATGGCCCCCTCGCTGCCCACCACTGTGCCGACTGCATTGCCGACCCCGCTGCCGACGCTGCTGTTCGACATGGTGGCCGCCAAAGGCGACGCGCCATTTCTCTGGCGCAAGGTGGGCGACGGCCAGTTTGAACCGATGACCTATGCGGAGGTTGGCCACGCCGTCTCCTGCCTCGGCAAAGCTTTGATCCAGCGCGGCGTCCAACCAGGCGACCGGGTGGTGCTGGTTTCGGAAAACCGCCCAGAATGGCTGATCGCGGATTTCGCGATCATGGCAGCCGGGGCGATCACCGTGCCCGCCTACATCACCAACACCGTCGATGATCACGCGCACATCCTGTCCAACTGCGGCGCGCGGGTGGCGATTGTCTCCACCGCTGCACTGGCGGAGCGGTTGCTGCCAGCCGCCGTGCGCGCCAGTCTGGATTTCGTCGTGGCCATGGAGGTGCCGTCGACCGTGCCCCAGGAGTTGAGTGTTGTGGGATGGTCGGACCTGGTGGCGACTGGCGCGACGCTGGATGGGCCGGAGCGGGTGCGCAGCCCTGAGGTCAACCTCGATCACCTCGCCTGCCTCATCTATACCTCAGGCACTGGCGGGCGGCCAAAGGGTGTGATGCTCAGCCACCGCAATCTGATGGCGAACATCGTTGGCGCGCGCGCGGTTGTGGACGAGTTGAACGCCTGGGGCGGCACGCCAGAGGGCGGCGACGTGTTCTTGTCCTTCCTTCCCCTCAGCCATGCCTTTGAGCACACGGCTGGGCAATGCCTGCCCTTGGCGATGGGCGCGCAGATTTACTACGCCGGTGGCGCCGACACCCTGTCACAGGATATGGCCGTTGTGCGCCCCACGCTGATGGTTGCCGTGCCGCGCCTGTTTGAAGTGCTGCACAGCCGCATTCTGGCGGGGGTCAAGCGCGCTAGCCCCACCAAGCGCTGGTTGTTCGAGAAAACCTTGAGCATCGGCACCAAGCGTTATGCCGATGCCAGCTCGCTGTCGTTGCTGGAGCGGGTGTTGGACCCGCTGCTGAGCCGTCTGGTCCGCGCCAAGGTGCGCGAGCGCTTCGGTGGGCGTCTGCGCGCCCTGGTCTCGGGCGGCGCACCGTTGAATGTGGAGATTGGCGTCGCCTTCCACGCCCTCGGCCTGCCGATCTACCAAGGCTATGGTCAAACTGAAGCCTCGCCCATCGTCAGCTGCAACCGCCCGGGCCGGGTGAAAATGCACAGCGTCGGCCCTGTGCTGCCCGGCGTTGAGCTTACGATCGCCGAGGATGGGGAAATCCTCGTCCGCGGTGAATTGGTCATGCAGGGCTATTGGGGCGACCAGAATGCCACAGAAACCACGTTGCGCGACGGCTGGTTGCACACCGGCGATATCGGCGTGGTGGACGCCGATGGCTGCATCCAGATCACCGACCGCAAGAAGGACATCATCGTGATCTCGGGCGGCGACAACATCGCGCCTGCGCGAGTTGAGGGGCTGCTGACCCTGGAGCCTGAGATCGCTCAGGCGATGGTTCACGGTGACAAGCGCCCCTACTTGGTCGCGATTCTCGTTGCCGATGAGGAAGTGCTGCGCCGTGCCCGCGAGGAGGAGGATCCCGCCTCAGCCGTGCGCAAGGCGCTGTCGGCGGCAGTGGAGCGGGTGAACAAGCGGCTGTCTCAAGTGGAACGGGTGCGCAGCTTCATCGTCGCCGACGAGCCGTTCACCGTCGACAATGGGCTGATGACCCCGACGATGAAGATCCGCCGCCACATGGTGCGCGGACAATACCTGTCGCGCCTGGAAGCCTTGTACGAGGCGCGCAAAGCCGCCTAACCGAACCGAAAACCCCCTGCCGCAGCACAGACGCTGCGGCAAGGGGCGTCGTTGCCTTTGCTCGCCCTTAGGCCAGCGCGATGACGGCAATCTCAACGGTGTAGGCTGGGGTGGCGAGCTTGGCCTCCACCGTCGCACGCGCCGGGGTGTTGCCCTGTGGCACCCAGGCGTCCCACACGCTGTTCATGTCAGCGAAGGTGCTGATGTCGGACAGCCAGATGTTGGCAGACAGGATCCGGGTCTTGTCGGTGCCGGCCTCGGCCAGCAACTGGTCGATCTTCGCCAGAACCTGACGGGTTTGACCCGCAACTGGTTCGCTGGTGTCATCGGCAACCTGCCCGGCCAAGAACACGAAGCCATTGGCCTTAACGGCACCGCTCATCCGCGGACCGGGTTGAAAGCGCTGAATCATAGAAGCTGCCCCTTAAGGATGGGTTGGAGTGGTGGTTGGGTCAGCGGTTCCTACACGCCCGGTCGATTGGGCGCCAGCAGGCGATAACCATCGCCGTCCCGCTCCAGCTGGGCAGCGCCTGCCTCTTCCAGCTTGCGGCGCAACCGATGGATGTGAGTGGCAAGCGTGGCCCGCAGCACGGACCGGCCCTGCCAGCCAGCTGCGATCAGTTGGTCCCCGCTCACGGTCTGCGTCGGTGCGGCCGCCACCAGCACGGCGATTAAGCGGGCTTCCAACTCTGTCAGACGCAGGCTGCCGGTGGGGTGATGAAGATGGCGAGCGGCTGCATCCAGCCGCCAGCGCGGCTGCGCCAACGCCTTGACGCACCACGCTTTCAACTCCGGCAACCGCACTGGCAGCGGCAGTCGGTCCCACCCTGGCTCGGCTGGTACACCATCGGGTGCCAACAGCAGTGTGGGCACCAAGGGCAGTGGCGTCACGGCTGCGCCAACGCAGATCACAGCCGCCACTGTCGGCGGAGCTGCAGCGTACCACGTTGCCGCCACTCCTTCTCCTGCCAGCGCACGCGATAGCACCTCCGCCAGCCGGTGATCCGGGCCGACAAACGCAATCTCACGGACGGTATCGCTCACCCTGCGGTTCCTGCCGGGCAATCGGCAGAACTTGCCGGGGGGGGTTGGACTACCCGCCACCGCAGCAGCGAAGATTCAAGGGCTTGATCAGTGGCTTGGCTCTGGCACAGGCTTTGCTGAACCAGGAACGGTCCGGTTGGTACCGGGTGGGAGTAAGCGCCATGCATGTGTCAGCCTCCACTGCCGATCTCTGGCTGTCCAGCGACGAGCGGGTTGCCCCAGGCCAGCGCGTCACCACAGCAGCCATCGCGGCGTCAACTCTGGCGCCTGAGGATCTAACCACCCACTCCGACGATCGCCGCGCCGTTGGCCAGCGGGAAACTGTTCCCTATCCTGCAACCGGCGAGTTGAGCTTCCGCGATTTTCTGTCCGCTCTCAATCCCCTCCAGCATTTGCCGATCATTGGGACCCTGTATCGCGATGTCACCGGCGACACGCTGAAGCCCGAGGCACGGTTGGCTGGCGGCATGATCTATGGCGGACCGCTTGGCTTCCTGGTTGCCGCCATCAACGCCGCCGCCGAGGAAGAGACTGGTCGCGACCTGGGTGCGCAAACCCTGGCAGCGTTGCGCGGTGAAGACACCAGCGTACCGCCAGAGGGCAGTGCCGCTGCGGTGCGGCTGGCGATGGCGAACGCAAACGCACCAGCGACCGCGGCTCTGGCGGCGACGGCTCCACCAGCTGCGACCGGTGCCGCCAGCGACTCGAACACCCAGGCGACTGCACCCGGTGCCGTGGAAACCACGCCCTTGGTGGAAGATCGGGCGCTGACGCAAGCCAACGGCGGCATCCCGGTCAGCACTGCTGGACCGGCGACGGCTGCGTTGGCGGTCTCACCCGCCCAAGCCACCCGCGCGCCAGGGGCGGTGTCGCAACCTGCAGCCACCAGCACCGTGGCGACGGCATCGGTCCCCGCGGCGACTGGTGCTGCTGGACCGGCACTGTCGGCCGAGCAGGCGGCCGGCCCAGCGGCGGCCACTGGCCTCACCACGCGCTCTGGCCTGCCAGGTGCGGGATCCATCACGCCCGCCAGCGTCGCTGTGCAAATGCAGGCGCAGCAAGCCCAACAGCAAGCGCCCGTGGCAGCAGCCGCTGCCGGTGCTGTGCCAACCGCAGGGGGCGCGACCCCTCCTGCCACCACCACTGTCGCCGAGGCTGGGGTGGACCGCGCAGGCCGGGCGCAACGGACGTTCGAGGCGCCGCAGCGCACCAACAACACCCAGCCTCGTATGCCGCAACCGGCATTCCGCTCCGATCTCACGCCGGGCGCACGCCAGAACGGCAACAGCCTGCAGGTGACGCGCGACGCACCCGTTGGCCCGACGCCCCTCACGCCCGCCTCCGCCGCTGCCACGGCCCCCGTTGCACCTGTGGCGCCCGCGGGCATGACCGGCAACGTCACCGTGCCCGACGCAATGCAGCGCGCGTTGGACAAGTATGACGCCTTGCTGCGCACCCGGCAGACCGGCACGTCAATCAACCAGAACAGCTAGGCTGAGGTGTTGGCCGCAGTCAGCGCTGCGGCATCCCTCGCATCTGCGAAGAATCCTGTGGACGGGCGCCTAAGTCTGGCATAGTGCCCTTAGCAGGTCAGCCGATGAAGAATCGTCCCGAAGCCGTGTTTCGCTTGACGGCACCGCTCAAACTGGCGGTGGCGCGTGCGGCGTTCACCCTATTGGTCGCAGCGTCAATCGGGTTGATTGCGCTGTCACGCACCGATGTGCCGGTGTTGGAGCGGGTGCGGATGGCGGTGATCGACATCGTCGCCCCCCTGCTGGAAGCAGCCGCTCAACCCGCCACAGCCCTCCAGCGATTCTCAACGGAAGTCCGCGATCTCCTGGCACTGCGCCAGGAAAACCAGCGCCTGCGAGCAGAGTTGGAGCGGCTGCAGCAATGGCAGGAAGCCGCCATGCGGCTGGAGGCAGAGAATTCCTCCCTGCGCAGCAGCCTCAACGTCTCCACACCGCCGGCTCAACGCTTTGTCACTGCCGCGGTGATGGCAGATTCGGGCGGTGCCTTTGCCCGCCAGATGCTGATCTCGGCTGGCAGCGCACAAGGAATCGTCCGCGGGGCGGTTGCCATGGTGGCCGATGGCTTGGTTGGCCGAGTGTCGGAAGTGGGCGAGCGGACCGCGCGCGTGCTGCTGCTGACGGACCTTAACAGCCGCCTGCCGGTTACCATTGAGGGCAGCCGACAGCCGATGATCCTCGCAGGGGACAATGGGCCGTTGCCCCGCCTGACCTATCTCTCGCCCGATGCCACCCAGCGCATCTCGCCGGGCGATCGGGTGGTGACCTCGCCCCACGGTGGCGCCGTGCCGCCCGGCTTGGTGATCGGCACCGTGGTGGAAAACGGCTCGCGCGGCATTCTTGTGCGCCCAGCGGCTGATTGGAGCACAGTGGAGTATGTGCGGGTGCTGGACTATGGGCTGCGGGGCATTCTACCCGAGTCGCCACAATTGACGCCCACCCGCGGTCGTCGGGGCGGCTGATCGATGGCCCAGCCCTCACTGTGGGAGCGGCTGGACACACGGCTGCGCAGCATCACGCCGGCGTTGGTGACGGTGGTGATGGCGCTGGTCTCAGTGCTGCCCATCGGATGGCAAGCGCCCCATCCAGCCGTGCCAGCCTTCACCTTGATGTCTGTGTACTACTGGACGGTTTACCGGCCGGACTTGCTGCCCCCCGTGGCGGTGTTTGTGATTGGGGTGTTTCAAGACCTTTTGACGGGTGGGTTGGTCGGCGTCACCGCGCTGCTGCTGCTGGCAACCCATGGCGTGCTGCTGGGGCAGCGCAAGCTGTTCCTAGGCAAGCCGTTTTGGCTTGCCTGGATTGGTTTTGCGCTGGTCGCCGCAGCAGCGGGTGCTGCCCAATATCTGATTGTGGCCACTCTGTACTGGACCCTGGTGCCAATTGGTCAGGCGGTGATGCAGGCGCTGACAACAGTGCTGGCATTTCCGCTGCTGGCATGGTTCTTCATTCGAACCCACCGTCGCGTCGTCGCCCGGGTGTGAGATGAGCAAGCGCCAGCGTGAACAAGAAAAGGACCGGCTGTTCACCCGCCGCGCGCTGCTGCTGGGCGCGGCTCAGATCGGCTTGATTGGCACCTTGGCGGGTCGGCTGTACTTCCTGCAGGTGATGGAGGGCGAGCGCTACACCATGCTCGCCGACGACAACCGCATCTCCTTGCGGCTGCTTCCACCACCCCGCGGGCGGATTCTGGATCGTAATGGTGAGCCGCTGGCGGTCAATCGGCTGAATTATCGCGTCACCTTGGTTGCCGAGCAGGTGCGCAATGTCGAGGCGACACTGGATGCAATCGGCAAGCTGATCGAATTGACGGAACTGGATCGCCGCCGGGTCATGCGCGACCTGCGCCGCAGGCGGGGCTTCGTTCCAGTGACAGTGCGCGAAGATCTGACCTGGGAGGATGTTGCCCGCATTGAGGTCAACATCCCCGACCTGCCCGGCGTCGCCATTGAAGTTGGCGCGCTGCGCCACTACCCGCACACGGAATCCGTTGGGCACATTCTGGGCTATGTTGGCCCCGTGGCGGAGGCCGATCTGACGGGAGAACCGTTGCTGGAACTGCCCGACTTCCGCATCGGGAAGAACGGCATTGAACGGATCTATGATCGCGAGTTGCGCGGTGCAGCTGGCACCGTGCAGGTGGAGGTCAATGCGCTGGGCCGGGTGGTGCGCGAACTGGCCCGCGATGAGCCGACGGCTGGTCAGGACGTGGTGCTGACCATCGATATCGGGCTGCAATCCTTCTGCCGGGGTCGGCTGGGCGATGAAAGCGGCTCGATTGTTGTGTTGGATGTCCACACCGGCGACGTGCTGTCCCTGGTGTCGGCACCCGCCTACGACCCGAACCTGTTCTCGGCTGGTCTCAGCGCGCGGGATTGGGAGGAGTTGCTGGCGAACCCAAAGGGCCCGTTGACCAACAAGGCGATTGCCGGGATGTACGCGCCTGGCTCCACCTTTAAGATGGTCACCGCCCTTGCGGCCCTGGAAGCTGGCGTGGTGCGCCCAAGCGACCGTATCTCGTGCCCTGGCTATCTGGAGTTGGGCGACCACCGTTTCCACTGCTGGAAGAAGGAAGGCCATGGCGGCGTGAACCTGCAGGAGGCAATGATGGTCTCCTGCGATGTTTACTTCTACGAAGTGGCGCGGCGCACTGGCATGGATCGTCTAGCCGCGATGGCGCGACGCCTGGGCTTTGGCGATTTGATCAACATCGACCTGCCGGGTGAGCGGCGTGGCCTGATGCCCACCCGCGAATGGAAGCAGCGCACCCGCGGCCAACCCTGGGTGCAGGGCGAGACGCTGATTGCTGGAATCGGTCAGGGCTATGTGCTGTCCACGCCCTTGCAGTTGGCGGTGATGACCGCGCGGCTGGTGAACGGCGGCGTGGCGGTCATCCCGCACATGACCCGTTCCATCGGCGGCAAGCCCAATGCCGGGCGCAATCCCCCACCCTACCCCTCCATGGGTCTGCAGCGGTCGGGCCTGGAGGCCATGATCCGCGCGATGAACGCCGTCACACTGGAGGAGCGCGGCACCGCCTATCGGGCGCGCATCACCGAACGCGGGTTTGAGATGGGGGGCAAGACCGGGACTGCGCAGGTGCGCCGCATCACCATGCAGGAGCGCGAGCGTGGCGTGCGCCGAAATGAAGACCTGCCCTGGCGATTTCGCGATCACGCCTTGTTTGTCGGCTACGCCCCGGTGCATGCGCCGCGCTATGCCTGTGCCTGCGTGGTGGAGCATGGCGGCGGTGGCTCAGCCGTGGCGGCACCGATTGTTCGCGACGTGCTGACCGAGACCCAGCGCCGGGACCCGTCGCGGCGGACAGGACCGGTCGCCTCGCTGGTAACGCCCAATGGTGGGTGATCTGCGATGACGGTGCTGATCGCAGATCGCGAGCCCCCCAATATTCTGCGCAAGCTGCTGCAAGTTCCCTGGCTGGTGGTGCTGTTGGTCGCCGCTTTGGCGGGCGTTGGGCTGGCGATGCAATACTCCGCGGCCGGTGGGGCGTGGGACCCCTGGGCCTCCCGCCAGGCCGTGCGCTTTGGCGCCGGGCTCGGGCTGATGCTGGTGGTCGCCATGATCGACATCCGGCTGTGGTTCCGCTGGGCCTATCTGTGCTACGGCGCGGCGTTGGTGATGTTGGTCGCGGTGGAGGTTGGGCTTGGCGGGCGCATTGGTATGGGCGCCCAGCGCTGGCTGGACCTGGGGTTTATTCAACTCCAGCCCTCAGAATTGATGAAATTCACGCTGGTTCTGGTGCTTGCCCGCTATTGGCATGGACGAACCATGGAGGATATGGGCCGGATCATCTGGCTGATGGTGCCGCTGCTGTTGGTGGCCATGCCAACAGCGTTGGTGATGAAGCAGCCGGACCTTGGCATGGCCTTGATGCTGACCGGTGGTGCCATTGGGCTTGCCTGGATTGCAGGCGTGCGCTGGTGGAAATTCGCCCTCGCCTTTGCTGCCATTGCCGCTGCTGTGCCCACGGCCTGGGAATACTACCTGCGCGACTATCAGCGCCAACGGGTGTTGACCTTCCTGGACCCCACCCGCGACCCGTTGGGCGCTGGCTATCACATCATCCAATCCAAGATCGCGCTGGGCTCTGGCGGCGTGTTCGGCAAAGGCTTCCTGCAAGGCACGCAGCACGCGTTGAACTTTCTGCCAGAGAAGCAAACGGACTTCATCTTCACCATGCTGGCTGAAGAGTTCGGGTTGGTTGGTGGTATGGGCCTGCTGGGGGTTTACCTGACGTTGTTCCTGTATGGCTACTTGATCGCCTTTCGCAGCCAAACCCAGTTTGGCCGCTTGGTCGCCATCGGCGTGGTGTGGACCATCTTCCTGGCTGTGTTCGTGAACATCGCCATGGTGATGGGCCTGATCCCGGCGAAGGGCGCTGCCTTGCCAATGGTCAGCTATGGCGGCTCCTCAATGCTCGTAACAATGTTCGGAGCTGGCTTGTTGATGAGTGTTTGGATTCACCGCGACAACCGCTTCGGCCCACGGGGCGAACTCTAGTCGCAGTGTGTGACCATAGGGTTGCAGGGTCGGCAAGCGCTTGCTATATCGCGCGCCGTGACCGCCGAACCCTCCTTGATCCGCACCCTCTACCACGGCACCACCCGCGCCAGTGCGCAAGCGTTGTGTGGGGGCGGTAAAGTAGATCTAGCTCGCTGCAGTCAGTTTTCCGACTTTGGCCGTGGGTTTTATATGACATCCAATCCCGATCAGGCTAGGACGTGGGCAACAGTTGTTGCAGGTCGTCCTAGAAATGTGGATACGAACGGTGCAGCAGTTATTGCAACCAGAGTTGACTTTTCGGACTTATCGAAGCTCCGCATTCTGGCTTTTGCAAACACGTGGGCAAAACAAGACTACAATGGCTTTTGGAGTGTTATTGAGTGGTGCAGAAAGGGTAACAAACTTCCTGATCCTGGGCGGAGAAATGAGCCATGGGACATTGTTATCGGCCAAGTCGCCTATACTTGGGGACCAGCAAGACCTCGCGAAGTTTTTTCGGCCTATGATCAAGTAGCCTTCGTTAGTGACAGGTCGCTCGATCTCTTGACAAAACAGGGATTTTGGTTAGTATGAAAGACATGAGCAGAATCAGCGAACAGCCATACTTCCAAGACGTTGCAAGGGTCGTTGCTCTCTTGGCGAGCAATCATCCAGAGCTTTTGAAACAGCATGGTGCCGCGGACGACTCTCTTGCCAAAATGAAGGAGGATCCGCTTCCATTTGTTGAAGAGGCATTTAAATCATTCCCGGAAGATCTTTACTTTGATTTGTTCCATCTGGATCCCATCGGGGCTGCTTTGGATGTTTTGAACATAGAAGACAGTCCGTTGGTCAGTGAGAAGATTTTGCCAACCTACCAAGAGTATCGGTCTACAAATAAACTTCGCTTGGTAACTTACAACGACTTAGTTCGCGAGCAGTTAGAAGCTGCTTTGCAACGCGAGACCAGATCAAAGCCTGATGAGTCGACATCTGGGCCGGCTGACCCTTCTGGTCAGAGCGAACCACTGGATCAGTCCGTAGAAAGTGGAAGCTCAGAACCGGAATCGCTGATCGAAGTTGCGATAGAGATGCTATCTCAGAAGAAGCAAGAACTTGGTAACTTGCTCGATGAAGTTGGGCACACAGTAACTGAATACCCGAGTTTTCTGATGAGTACAAAGCTTTCGGCATACATTGACATCTTTCTGGAAAATACATGGATTGATCCACAGACTGACCGACGTAAATTTATACAAATACTCGTTCATGATGGGGACACAGTTGATATTGTAAAATTTGAAGTCTCTTTATATGAACATGATCAGGGGGACGAGATGTATGCCAGTCGCAAACTTCTACTAGATGTTACCGCCGACTCAGTTGAGTCGTTAAGAGATGCATTTGCAACAATGGAGGCGTTGCCCGAAATCGTAAGCCTCCGCAAACGCGCTCCGGTGATCCGCCGCCTTCGATCCAACGCTGCGACCAAAAGCACCGCTGACTGAAGCGCACCTCCGCTTTAGCCTCTGCTCATGAAGCGACTTCGGCGGATGATGCGGCGCTGGCCGCCCCTGTTTCAGTTTCTGGCGGTGCACATGGCGATTGGCATCGCCATCGGCTGGGCCGCGCTGGGCGCCATGCTGGCCTTTGACATGGGGGGTATCCGCACCCTGATCTGGGCATCGTCGTGGCGCTGGATCGCGCTGGCGATGCTGGCGATTGGGTTTGCTGTCACCTTTGGAAGTGTCTCCATGGGCATGGCGGTCATGGGCAAGGGCGATGATGATGATGGCCCACCCGGTGGCAAGCGCGAACGCACGGTCTCTGCCCGTGAGCCTGTAGCGGTCCGCGCGCGCTAACCCCTCCGCGGTGCCTTCCGCCCCTTGATCGCCTGCGGATCGCGGGTGATGGTTGGGCCCATGGTTGAGACAATTCTGTCTGGTCTTGAGGCCCTGCTTGAGCGTGGCCGCATGGATTTAGCGCTGCGGCTGCTCCTCCGGCCCGGCGTTTTGCCCAGCATCCAGGCCAACGCCAGCCGATTGTCGCCTTCATCCCGACAGGCCCTGGCAAACGCCTGCCTGGAGCAGGGCGCACGGTCCACGGCTGTGGCACTGCTGGCCGCAGGTGGGCCTGACGATGCCAGCGCGATGAACGCCCTTGCCCAAGTGGTGACCACCCAGCGCTGCTGGGACGAGGCGCTGATTGTTCTGCCCGCCCTCGCCGCGGCCGCTCCGATGAACGAACAGATCAACGGGCTGCTGGTGTTCGCGCTGCTGGAAACCGGCAACTACGCCGCCGCCGCAGTGGAGCGGGACGCTTACACCGCACGCCGGTTGGCCGAGATGGAGGCGTCTCTCCCCTCACTCTCAGCCACAGATGCTTTCTCAGCGGCATGGCACGCGTTGATGACGGGCGATGGCCCGCTGGTGCGCCGCTGGATGGCAGAGCATTGCATTGCTGCGACGGATGCCTTCGATCTGGCCGTCGACACCGCCCGCGGCCTGTCCTCTCCTGGTGAGCCGCGCCCGGCCGCACCTGCGGGGCCGCGCCGCCAACTGGTGCTCGCCATGACCGTGCGCGACGAACTGGACTTGATAGAGGCCAACCTCGCCTGGCACTTCGCCCATGGGATTGATGCCGCGATTGTCACGGACAATGGCTCGCGCGACGGCACGCGGGAGCGCTTGGCTGCGCTGGCAGAGCGTCTGCCCTTGGTCGTGATCGATGAACCAGTGCAAGACATGGATCAATCGAAATGGTCCACGCGGATGGTCTGGTTGGCCCGCGAAGCCTTCGGGGCCGAGTGGGTTCTGCTGGCCGATGCAGATGAATTCTTCCACCCCACCACCGGGGACTATCGCACGGCGATAGCGTCTGCCACACAGGGTTGGTTCGCAGACGCAACGATCCTCTACATCCACTGTTATCTGATGCTGCTGGATGCAGAGGCGGGCCTAGCTGGCGCCCCGCCATTCCACGCCGCCACCCACTGCCTGCGCCATCCACTGGCCCGGTGGAACCATGCGTATGTGTCCGCAGGCTATAATCTTTTGTCAGTGATGACCCAGATTCAGAAAATCTGGGTCCGCGCTGACAGTCTACCCATTGTTCTGCCTGGCAACCACTTGGCGATTACCCACCAGCCAAAACTTGCCCCGCTGGTGGAAGTGGAGGGGTTGCACTTCTCCTACCGTGACTTTGGCCGCTGGCACCGCAAGGTGACGCGCTTTGTTGAAGGGTTCGCCCAGAACAGCGCACCGATTGATCGGCCAAGTGTTGATTATTGGCGCACCAATGCCCCCCTGTGGCAGCAGCGCGCCGACGCTGAAGCCATCTATCGCCGCCTGCAATTCGGCACCGCGTTCCACCAATGGCTGAAGGATCAGGGCCGGATCATCCAGCGTCTGGACATTGCCCATTTGGTGGAGCGCGGGCTGACGCACTCCACGCCCCCTTTCAGCCCTGCCGAACAGCAACGCTGTGCGGAGGTGCTGGGCACTCTTGATCCCAGGCTGCCACGCTGCCTGCGCTAGGCGCCGCGGCGCCCGCGCCCTGCCCTACCCTACTCCATCATTTTTGCGAGCATCTTCACGCGCTCAGGTCAGTCCACCCGACGGCGATCTGCTTTAATGGGCTTCCGCCCAACTGGCGCCCGTGCCAGCGTCCGCGACCAACGGCACGGACAGGGTGGCTGCGGCTTCCATCACCTGACGCACCAGCGTTGAGGTCGCGGCAACCTCTGCCTCTGGCACCTCGAACAACAATTCATCGTGCACTTGCAGCACCATGCGTGCTGACAGGCCGGCCGCAGCCAGCGCTGGCGGCAGGCGCAGCATGGCGCGCTTCACGATGTCTGCGGCGGTTCCTTGGATTGGCGCGTTGATTGCCTGCCGCTCCGCAAAGGCGCGGATGCTCGCCACGCGGTCCTGAATACCGCGCAAATGCACCCGGCGCCCGAACAATGTGGAGACATAGCCATTGGCGCGCGCCTCCTCCTTCATCCGATCCATGTACGCGCGAATGCCTGGAAATCGCTCGAAATAGGCGCGAATGAATGCCTGCGCCTCACCCTGTGCAATACCCAACTGACGGGCTAGGCCAAAACCGGATATGCCATAGATGATGCCGAAGTTAATCGCTTTTGCTTTGCGCCGGATCATCGGGTCCATACCCTCGATCGGCACACCAAACACTTGCGATGCGGTCATGGCGTGAATGTCAATCCCATCGCGGAATGCCGTCTTCAATGTGTCGATGTCGGCAATATCTGCAAGTACTCGCAATTCAATTTGCGAGTAGTCTGCTGACATCAGCACATGGCCGGGATCAGCAATGAAACAGGCCCGGATCTTGCGCCCTTCCTCCGTCCGCACTGGAATGTTCTGCAGATTGGGATCGGTCGAGGACAGGCGTCCCGTCGCTGTGGCAGCCAGCGCGAAGGATGTGTGGATCCGCCCCGTACGCGGGTTGATCTGCTGAACCAGTGCGTCGGTGTAGGTGGATTTCAGCTTCGCCAACTGCCGCCAGTCCAGCACACGGGCTGGCAGTTCATGGCCCTGCTCGGCCAAGGGCTCCAACACAGAGCTGTCGGTCGAGTAATCCCCCGACTTGCCCACTTTCGGCGGCGGTAGCTTCTGCTCCTCAAACAGCACTTTGCCCAATTGTTTCGGCGAGCCAACAGCGAATGGATGCCCCGCCAACCGGTGGATCTCGCCCTCCAGCTCCGCCAGCCTGGTGGCGAATTCCTGGGAGAGCCGCCGCAGCCGGTCAGGATCAACGCGCACACCTTGCCGTTCCATCCCCACCACAACAGGGATCAGTGGTCGCTCGATGGCTTCGTAAAGGTTGGTGACGCGATCGCGGACCAGCCCAGGCTTCAGGAGCGTGTGGAGGCGGAGGGTGATGTCGGCGTCTTCGGCTGCGTAGGCCAGGGCCTTGTCGAGGGCAACCTCGGCGAAGCTGATCTGCGACTTGCCGCTGCCTGTTACTTCCTTATAGCTGATTGTTTTGTATCCGAGATGACGCTCCGCCAACTCGTCCATGCCATGGCCATGCAGCCCGGCACCCAGCACATAGGACAACAGCATGGTGTCGTCCCACGGCGTGACGGTGACGCCATAGCGCTCCAGCACAGCCATATCATATTTTAGGTTGTGGCCCACCTTCAGCACGGCAGGATCGGCCAGCAAAGGGCGCAACCGGGCCAGCGCCGCCTCCAGTTGGATTTGCACCGGACGCCCGGCATCGGGGTCGAGGGGCGTTGCGGCGGCTCCGACATGAGCCAGAGGAATGTAGCACGCCCGGCCCGCCGCCGTGGCAAGAGAGACCCCGACCAGCTCGGCCAATTGGCTGTCCAGAGAGGTTGTTTCGGTATCGACAGCAACCAGACCCTGTGCGGTTGCAACAGCAATCCAACGGTCCAGCGCCGCTAAATCCTGCACCAACTCATACTCCGCCATGACGGAGGCGGGCATCGCGGGCGCGCTGGCGGCCTGTGCAGCGCTCTCCCCCGCTGCTGCTGGTGCGGGTGCTGACGATGGTGCCGTGCTCGCCGCACCACCAAAGCCCAGCTTTGCCAGCAGACCGCGAAAGCCCTGGGTGCGCAAGAACGCCTCCAACGCCGCACGATCGGGCGGGTGCTTTTCCAGCCCATCCAGCGGAACCGGCAGATCGATATCATCTCGTAAACGAACCAAATCCCGGCTAACAAGAGCCAGCTCGCGGTACTCGATCAGATTCTCGCGGCGCTTCGGCTGCTTGATCTCTGCGGCACGGGCCAACAGCGTATCCAGGTCGCCATAGGTCTGAATCAACTCGGCTGCGGTTTTCTGTCCGATACCCGGCACGCCGGGGACATTGTCGACGCTGTCCCCCATCAACGCCTGGACATCGACCACCTTGTCTGGTGGCACGCCAAACTTCTCCACAACCTCCGCGGGGCCGATGCGCCGGTTCTTCATCGGGTCCAGCAGATCAAGGCCTGGGCGCACCAGCTGCATCAGATCCTTATCGGAGGACACCACCGTGACGGTGTCGCCGATCGTCAGCGCCGCCCGCGCATAAGAGGCGATCAGATCATCGGCCTCAAAGCCTTGCAGTTCGATGCATGGCACGTTGAAGGCGCGCACTGCCTCGCGGATCAGGCCGAACTGCGGCACGAGTTCGGGGGGCGGATCGGGGCGCTGCGCCTTGTAGGCAGGATAGATCTCGTTGCGAAACGAGGTCCGCGCACTGTCAAAAATCACGGCAAGCCGGTGGGCACCAGTATCCTCGATCAGCTTCGCCAGCATGGTGGTAAAGCCCATGACGGCGTTGACCGGCGTACCATCTGGGCGCGTCAACATCGGCAGTGCGTGAAACGCCCTGAAGATATAGCCAGAGCCGTCGATCAGAAACAGATGGCGACCGGACGCCCCCTCCCCCGGCGCCATCTCAGTGGTGATGGCCGCGAGGGGCGTTCGGGTCCAGTTGATACCGGCGCCCGCAATAGGGGCAATCGACAAAGCCGTCCTTCTCAATGTTCAGATACACCCGCGGATGGCCGAGCGCGCCGCCCGCGCCATCGCACGCCACCACGACGTGATCGACGGTGATGGTCTCGGTCGGTTGTGCCATGGTCATACATCCTCAAGGCTTGAACAGCGGCGCGCATCATAGGCGGCGGGCAGAACAGCCTCAAGCCTGCGGACGGGATTGCGCCAAATAGTGCTGCCACATGCCCCGCAGCGCCGTTTCCAGCACCCGCATCGCATGGACTGGATCGACGATTGGTGACCGCGCAACCAAACCCGGCAACGTCGCCCTCAAATGATCCAGTTGGTCTGGATCGTTCGCTAGAGCGACAGCTTTGGCCACAAACTCTTCCGCATCCGCCGCAATGAAGCCGTCTAGTCCAAGCGCTGCCAGTTGGGTGGCGGTGTAGCGGCCAATCAAACGATCACCCCACTGTGTGAGCAGCGGGACACCCTGTTCCAAACATTCGGCAGCCGTGCGATTGCAGCCGAAGGGAGCGCTATCCAGTGCTATATCGACATACGACAAGACTCTCTGCAGATCACCATCATTGATACTTTCGATGATGAGAAACTGGTCTGGTTTAAAGCCAGCCGTCAAAAACCGCTGGGTCAGGGACACAAACTGGGAATCGTTGGTCGCGCGAAACGAATAGATAAACCGCGATCCCGGCACTTGGTCAACGACACGACGCCATAAGGCGATACAGTCCATGGTCAGCTTAAACGCTGACGCTGGCGATCCAAAGGTGATGCGACCAGCAACTCGGCGCGGTGGCGGTGCAGGGGGAATGTCACTGAAAGTCGACGTCCATGGCGTGATGACTTGAGGATATCGCCAAACCTTCTCTGTGAAATGATCATCATGTTCAGGTGGAACAAGAGCGGTATCTGCCAAAAACCAATCGACTCGGTCATTGCCTGTCGTCACCAACTTGGTGGTCCATACTACTTGAATTGGCGCTGGCTTATAATCTAAAACTCGGCGAGCAAACCATGAGCCTTGTCCAGTTAAGTCGATGAGGATATCAATTCTAAGACTTACGATCAGTTCTGATAGCTCGTCATCATCTAGATTGTCTACAACAAATATATCGTCATAGAACTCAGAGTGTCTCGGGTCTGATTGATCAAAATTGAGATATGAAAAGGCAAAGATCTGGATCGCGTTTCTGTCTCTATATTTTGTTATGCTGAATTCATACACACTTCCCAACCATTCGGTAAGGACACCCACGCGAAGCACGCGCTCACCTTGGTCCTCCGGAGATGGGCTCCAGTTGTGACGGCGAGCAGGGAACTTTGCACGCTCAGCGATCCACAGCCTCTCAAGAAACAATCTTAAACACTGTGGTGATATATCGATACAATCATGAACTAAGAATCTCAGGTTTTGCGCAACGTTCAGCAGCTCCTCACCAGTACTATGCTCAAAAAAGTAGCGCACTGATTGCCGACCGTGATCAAACGCCAGAGTCAAATTGAGCACCCGAATAACATTACTATGCGCAACAGCTGCCCAGTTTTCATCCGCCAGAACATCCGGGTGATTTGCAAACTTTTGAGCAACTAACTCAAGTGCAAAATATCTCTTCCTCCTAAACAATAATAATGACACTTGATGAAGAAGACCTACATTGCCTTCTGAATACATAATCAACCGATTATCAATAAACGCATTCAACACTAAGTTCTTCTGATCGATCTCTAACTCCGATATGAACGTTGCGCCTGCAGCTGGATCTTGCCCCCATAAGGCGAGTAGATTGATAAGAGACTGGCGCTCTACGCTATCTGGACTGTCTTTCAGCCTGTTCAATACAGCCTGGTCCGCTGCCGCGCCCATCTCGATGGCAATGGCGTCGAAGCGCGATGCGTCTGGCAGGACGGCGCCAGTCTCCGCACGGTACAGCCATGTCACCGCGTCACGAGGCTGATGTGACAAATGACAGGCCTGCGCCAGCAGAAACGCAAGCGTGGGATTGGTACCATCCACAGCCAATCGCTTGAGCAGCAGCTCCTTCGCTTGATGCCATCGATGGTGCGACAGCAACCACTCAATGGCCTCCCGCCATGGCTCTACCGGCAGTGTGATGTCGAAAGATCGCTCGATCACTGCAATTTCGTCTGCGACCCGCCGCGATTTCGCATCCTCACTCATTCCTGCCCGGCCATCTCTGTCAAACTGCGGTCACCCTAGCGAACCACAGGCTGACCCGCCAAACCCATTCTGATGTGCCGCCGCTCGCCATAGCTGCGCAGGGCTTGCAACGCTCTCCGCTTGGACTGGCTCTTGCCGCGCGGGGCGCTTGCGATAAGGCTCTTGGAGCGTTGCGGCCCCGAGCAACCACCAGCAGCGCGCTAAACCGCCCCGAACAGGACCCTGAGCGATGCCCCATTCCGACGCGGCCATCCACATCACTGGCTTGACGAAAACCTACGCCGCGCGCGGCCAACAACCGGCGAAGACTGCGCTGACTGGGATCGACCTCACCGTTCATCGCGGTGAGATGTTCGGCCTGCTTGGGCCGAACGGCGCAGGAAAGTCGACCTGCATTAATATTCTGGCTGGATTGGTGCGCAAAACTGCAGGCCGGGTGGTGGTGTGGGGCACGGACATTGATCGCGATGCCCGCACCGCTCGGGCCTCGATTGGCGTGGTGCCACAGGAACTCAACATCGACCCGTTCTTCACGCCACGTCAGGCGCTGGAGTTGCAAGCAGGGCTGTACGGCGTGGCAAAGGGCGAGCGGCACACCGACCAAATCCTGGCCGCCTTAGGATTGACCGACAAGGCTGATGCCTACGCCCGCTCCCTTTCCGGCGGCATGCGGCGCCGGTTGATGGTGGCCAAGGCGCTGGTTCACGCCCCGCCCGTCCTGGTGCTCGATGAACCAACCGCAGGGGTTGATGTGGAGTTGCGCCAGCAACTCTGGGCCTATGTGCGGGATTTGAATCGCAGCGGCACCACAGTGGTGCTGACCACACACTATCTGGAAGAAGCCGAAGCGCTGTGCGACCGCATCGCAATCATCGCCAATGGGCGGCTGGTCGCCTGCGACGCGACGGCATCGCTGATCGCGCGCCTGGATGGCAAGGCCCTGCATTTGACGCTCCCGCAGCCACTGGCTGAGGCACCACCGTCTCTGGCTGCGTATCAGCCCAGCATCCGCGGCACCCGGCTGACCCTGCGCTTCCGCCCATCTGAGGTCTCAGTCGCGACCGTGCTGGCCGCGGTAGAGCGCGCGGGCATTGACTTCACCGACCTCGCAACCGAGGAGGCGAACCTTGAAGATGCCTTCCTGCAGTTGACGCGCGCAGCAGCCTGAGACGGCCCGCGGCCGCCGGGCGGGCACTGTGCCGAGGCGGCGATCGCTCCCGCAATGCCGGTGCAGCGGGCGCGGAGTTCAGGACACCGCCACCACCCGTCGGTGATTCCCTCAGCTGGCGGCAGTCAGACGACGGGCGGAGGCGGCGAGGCGCTCGAACTCCGGTAGAAGGCTTTGATAGTGATGGAGGGAGGTGGCAGTGAGCATCACGCCGAACAATTTGCCATCGATCATCGCACCAACAAAACTGCCACGGTAACGCAGCTCATTGCGACCAGCAAACTGGAAGTCAAACCGAAAGCCTGGCTGGCCAGAGAAGGTGGTGGGACGCAGATTCTCTGTTGTAAGTGCAACTTGACCGTTGTCGATGGAGATGGTGTCGGCGATCAACTCCATCATCTCCGTCTCGTTCATGGTTGGTTTGATGGCCGGGAACGGGCGCGCGTTGGGATCGGCGAAGGTTGAGGGCGCCACCACCAAGGGCCGTCCTTCGGGAATGCCAGGGAGAATCCACACCCGGTTCAACAGCGGTCCGTCCAGGGTCCAGGTCTCGGTCGGCTGCGCAGGCAGCGCGCCCGCACGCTGATTGAACGCGATGGTCGGCGATAGCTGCAAACTGCTGCGGATGTTGGTTGGCCCTGGATTGACGAGCGTCCATTGATTGCAGGCAGTCAACAGCACCAGCAGGGCAACGGCAAACAGGCGCGTCATGAAAGATAGCTCCGGATCATCGCCGCATCGGCGGCTGTTGGCTTCAGGGCAAGATAGCGGGTGAAGGCCGCGCTGGCCGCGTCAGCGCGACCACGGCGCCGCTCCACCAATCCCAGGCCCCGCCAGGCCTCCGGTGGCGCGCCGGTGGCGGCCACGGCAGCGGTGTAAAAGCCTGCGGCGCGCTCCCCATCGCCTGCGGCATCGCGCAGGCGGTTCACTTCCCCCAAGGCATGCAGCATCAAACCGGGATTGGCGCCATCCTTATGCAGATGATCGAACAGCCACTCGCTGCGGGCATAGCGACGCTGGCGCAACTCCTCCTCCACCAACGCTAGCTGCAATCCCCCGAGGCGCGAGCGAAACCGCTCAGCGTGGGTCTCACCGGTGCGTCCAGCAGTGTCACGCCGGATCACCTCCATCCTCTCCTCAATGGCGGGATGGCTGGCGAAGAAACCACCGCGACCGCGGTCGCCGCGCTCGTCTCGAGCCACTTCGCCCAGCAGGCGTTCCCACAATGCGCCGCCTTGGCCTGGGTCATAGCCTGCCGCGGCCGCGAGTTCGATACCCACAGCATCAGCTTCGCGCTCTTGATCGCGGGTGTAGGCCATGAGCCCCCCGACGGTCGCAAGCTGGGTCGCCAGCATACCAAGGCCGCCAACAGCGACGGCCAAGCCAAGACCCAAGAAGGCTGCAATGTCGGTCCCGCTGCGGAACGCCCGCAATCGCTCAATGGCATGGCGCTGGGTGTAGTGCGCCAGCTCATGGCCGATCACTGCCGCCAACTGGGCTTCATTTGAGCATCGCAACAAAAGCCCAGTCCAGATTTGCATCATGCCATTGGGCGCCATGGTGGCATTGAACTCCGGCACCCGCACCACATACAGGCGGACATCGCGCGCAAAGGGCCCGGCCAGTTGGGTCATGATGCCGGTCAGATACTCCATCACCTCCGGTGTGCGCACGATGTGGGCGGACGTGCGGATATCCCGCTCTGCTCGCTCCATCGCGGACCACAGGCTGGCTTCATCGCTGGCTGCTGCTGGGCGTTCACCGGGGTTTAGCCGGGCGGGACCTGCGGCCGTGGTGGTCTGGCATCCAGCAGCCAGCAGCCCGCACAGGGCGCATCCGCCACCCAGAAAGCCCCGCCGGTCGAACAGCCGCCCTTCGCTCATTGCGGCAACCCGGTCAACAGCACGCGCACGGTCTCCAACGCGCCTTCAGCTGTGCGGCTGTCGCCGGCGCTGCGCGCCAACCGGTTGTACCAAACAATCTCGCCCGTCTTGAGATCGACCAGCGCGGCGACCCCCATCTGCACACCACCCTCGACTTGGACGCCAAACAGCACTGCGGACAGGAAAATCACAGCCGCGCGCCCAGCGCTGGCGAAACTGTCCTGCAACAGGATCATCAGGGCATAGTCGGCGGTTTCTTCCCGACGCAACAACCCTGCCTCAGAACCAATGGACCACCGGATCCGACCCTGCTTGGTGGGAAGTTGCTCCGCCGGGACATAGTGGTGCTGGGCAATGGTCGAGGCTGTGGCGCGGAACAGACGGGCCACCTGGACCTGTTCCTCCGTCGACTGATCATCCTCACGGTTGATCAGCCTTAGGTTGCGTTCGCGCTCCACTTGGCGCAGGGCCGCAGTCATGTGTTCGCGCGCGCTGGCGCTCCAGTCCTCCTTCGGTTCTGAAATGCCTCCGGCAGAAAGCTCAAACAATTGTACGTCGGGCGGCAGCAGCACAATACGCGCTGCACCATTCGGGCGGTTCAACTCAGTAATCGTTGCGTCACTTGTCGTGACGCAAGCCGCTAACCCAATGGCCGCCACGACGACCAAGAATACCCTTAGCATGACCGGCACCCGCGTTCGCACGAACCGCGCGCACTTTGGTCTAGTGCAGATCAGCATTTCAAGTTGGATGTGTGCCGATCAGCCGTCCACCGCGCCTGTCAGGCGGGCCTCTTCGAAGTCTAGTTCGCGTTGGAGGCGGTGCAGGACTTCATCGCCAATCTGAAGATCGCGGCGCAACTTGATGAGACGTCGACGCTCCGCGGCCAGGGCAATCAGGCGCAGGCGGCGGATCGGATCGTCCGC
>RDXE01000056.1 GCA_004292755.1 Alphaproteobacteria bacterium | reverse complement strand
GCAACCACCGAGGTCCCGCGCGAGGCTTCGGAGACCGAGCGGGCGATTTCTTGGGTGGCGGCACCTTGCTGTTCCACGGCGGCAGCGATCCCGGCCGAGCTTTCGCGGTTGCGCTCTGCCATCGCGGAGATGGCTTGCACGTCGCCGACGGCCGTGGTGGTGGCGTCCTGGATCGCGCTCACCTGGGTGGTGATCTCTTCGGTGGCCTTGGCGGTTTGCGCGGCGAGGTTCTTCACCTCGCTCGCCACCACGGCGAAGCCCTTGCCAGCGTCACCGGCGCGGGCGGCTTCGATGGTGGCGTTGAGTGCCAGCAGATTGGTCTGGGCCGCGATGTCGGAGATCAGCTGCACAATGGCGCCGATGCGCGCAGCCTGACCGGCCAGGGTTTCAATGCCGGTGCGCATCTTGGATGAGGCCGCAGCGGCATCCACTGCCATGCGCGCGGTTTCCTGCACCTTGCTGGAGATTTCGCCAACCGAGGCTGACAACTCCTCTGTCGCGGCTGACACGGTTTCCACCGAGGCGGAGGTTTCCGCGGTGGCGGCGCGCACGGTCTCGCTCTGCTGTTCGATGATGCTCAAGCGATCCGCCAGCGCAGTCGAACTGGTCGCCATCTCGGCACTGGCGTGGGAGACAGCGCGCATCACCTCGCCCACTGTGGCTTCGAACTCACCCAGCACCCGCTCCACCAGTTGAGCGCGATCCGCACTGGCCTTCTGCTCCAGAGCGGCCTGTGCCTCGGCGAGACGCCGCACCTCGAGGGCATTGACCTTGAACACTTCGACTGCGCGGGCCATCCGACCCACTTCATCGGCGCGGTCGGTGGCCGGGATCGGCTGCTCCAAATCACCATCGGCCAACACCTGCATGGTGTGGGTAAGCGATACCACGGGCCGCACCACACCCCGCACGATCAGCGCAAGCAAGCCCAGCACCACCGCCAGCACGCCCGTGGCGCCGAGAGCGAGGTTGATCGCGCGCTGGGTCGCCAGCTGCTCTGACCGGTCAACCGAGAGGGCGAATTCCAGCGAGCCAATCAGCCGCCCCTCGCGTTGGATAGGGGCGGAGACACGCACAGCGCTGTCCGGCACGGCCTCGGGGCTTTGGCTCAAGAACACACCGCCGCGATCATCCAACAGGCGCACGGCGATGAAATCCTCGTCGCGGGCCATCGCCTCAATCAGCGTGCGGCCCGAGCGGTCATCCATGCTCCACAAGGCTTCTGCCGCTGCCCCGGCCCCCAAAGAGGCCGACTGACTGGCCCGCGCTGCGAGCGCCGCCCGCGCATCGCTGCGCGTTTGGTTCACCAGGTACAGCACGGCTCCCGCAGCCACCAGGATCAACACCACAGCGACCGGCAGCAGCACGCGCGTGAGCAGCGAGCGCGACGCAAACGAGCCTGTCTGAGCCGTTCGCACAAGGGTTGAGTGGGCTGGGGAAGCTGCGGCGGTCATGGCACACCATTCAAAAGGGGGGAGCTTACGCTCTGTCCGGGCCGCTTCATCCTTAGTCGTCATTGATGACAGAACGAAGATAGCAGCCCGATGTTGTTTGCCTCGGTATCATACTCAACAGAACGGACACAACTCTGTCTTGGCTGTGTAACGACCCTGCGACAAAGACTGTCAGCGTGTAAGCTTGCGCTTAAGGATGGCCATCATGCCTCGCGGAATAATTGCCAAACTGGTCGCCCTGGTACTGTTTGGTGGCATTGGGGCTGAGGGGGTGCATGCTCGCGCTCTCGAGTTGGCGGTTCCACCAAACCATCCAGTCGCTGTGCTGGAGGGTGGGCGCCTGTCGGGCGTGCTCGCAGAGGTGGCAGACACCGCACTGCGGCAGGCTGGCTTCCAGCCGAGCTATGTCGCGATGCCCTTTGGGCGCATCTATCCCCTGCTGGCGGCACGGCAGATTGACGGTGCCCTGTCGGTGTTTGGCACGCCGGAGCGTCAACGCACCGCTTGGTATTCCACACCGATTGTCACGGAATACTCGGTGCTGATTGTGCCGAAGGGGCGCAGCTTTCCGTTTTCCCGCGCGGCGGATGCTGCGGGCAAAGTGATCGGAACCCAAACTGGCTTTGCCTATCCAGGGTTTGACGGCACGCCCGGCGTCATCTTCCAACCAACACCGGAGCGGGCCAACAACCTGCGGCTGGTGGCCCTTGGTCGCGTGGATGCGGCGATCACCGGCTCCATCACAGGCCTGTTCCAGGCCCGCGAGTTGGACCTAATGGACCGTATTGACGTGCTGCCCGTCGCAGTCTCCGCCATCACCCTGTCCATCGCTCTCAACAACGAGCGCTTCAGCGAGGCTGACATGGCGCGGGTCAATGACGCGCTGGGCCAGTTGCTCGCCTCCCGCCAATTCGAAGCCGCCAGTGCAGCGGCTGGCGTTGACGGGTTGATCCGGCGCTTTGAACTCCTAGAACAGCCCTAACCGCGCCAAAAAAACACTTTGGCGATCTTCCCCTCGACGACGTGGTACTGGGCGATCACCTCCAATGGGGCACCGGGCACGCCCGTGACGGTCTCGCGGTCAATCGCCACCTCGCCCAAGTCGATGGTGGCGTGCACCCGGCAGAACAGGTCCGGATTGCTGAACCGATCGGCATAGATCGCGCGGATTGCGGCCATACCGCGGGCGCGCAGGGTCATCGCGGGCAACTCCCACAACTCCGCGTCCTCCTGGAACAGGGAACAGAACCCGTCCAGGTCGCGGGCGTTGTAGCGATCCAGTTGCAGGGCAGCGATCTGGCGTGGGGTTGGGGCTGGCATGGGCATCCGTTAGGTTTTGAACTTCGGGTCCAACCAGTCGCGCAAAGCATCGCCGAACAGGTTGAAGGCGAATACGGCCAGGCTGATCGCCAAGCCGGGGAACAGGATCATCCACGGTGCCTCGCGATAGAAGTCGGACGCATTGCCGGACAGCATCAGGCCCCAGGCAGGTGTCGGCTCGGTCACGCCAAGGCCCAGGAAGGAGAGCGACGCCTCCAGCAGAATCGCCTGGGCAATGAAAGCAGTGAGCAAGATCAAGTAGGGTGCGGCAACGTTGGGCGCGATGTGGCGCAGGATGATGCGCAGGTGGCTGTAACCCGCCGTGCGCGCCGCATCAATGTAAGGCATGGTGACGATGGTCAGCGCCGACGACCGGATGACCCGCGCCACCTTCGGCACAATCGGCACTGCAATCGCCAGCACAAGGTTCATGTCGACGCCCAGCACCGGCAGCCGCCCGAGGATCGCCACCACCACCAGAGCCAGTACGATGATCGGGAAGGCCAGGAACATATCCACCAACCGCTGCACCACCATGTCCACCCGGCCGCCGAAATAGGCTGAGGCAATGCCGATGGCAGCACCCAGGGTGCACCCAATCAGCGAGGACAACAGCCCAATCGCCAAGGCTGTACGGGCGCCATAGATCACACGGGTGAAGATATCACGGCCAAAACTGTCGGTGCCAAAGGGATGCTCCATCGATGGCGCAGACAACATCGCCCCCCAGTCAATCTCCAGGGGATCATAGGGGGCAACGACGTCGGCAAAGATCGCCGCCAGCGCCATCACCAACACCACGAACAACGCCACTGCCCCCAGAGGCTGGGCGATGATGAAATCCAGCCAAGCCGCGCGGCGGCGACCAACAGGGCTGGGGAGTGCGGGAGCAGATGCAACAGCCATCAGCGGCCTCACTTATACCGAATGCGGGGGTCAAGGGCGGCGTACAGCAAGTCCACAATCAAGTTCACCGTGATGAACACCACCGCCAGCAGCATGACCAAGGTTTGGATCAGCATAAAATCATTACGGCTGACCGCCTGGACAAATAGGCGCCCAATACCGTTCAAGTTAAATACTTGCTCTGTCACCACCAGTCCACCGATAAGGAAAGCAAACTCCAACCCAATCACGGTGATTGCGGGCAGAAGAGCGTTGCCCATGGCGTGGCGCATCACCACCAGCCGCTCAAACACGCCCTTGGCGCGCGCCGTGCGGATGTAATCCTCCCGCATCACTTCGAGCAGGGAGGAGCGTACCATGCGCGCCACCACCGCCGCATAACGATAGCCGACCGCAAGTGCCGGCCAGATCAACTGCGACAGGTTGGCAATCGGATCGACGTACAAGGGCGTATAGGTGATTGGCGGCAGCCAGTTGAACAAAGCCAGCAGCGCCAAAATCACCAACATGCCCAACCAAAAGCTGGGCACCGCCAGCCCAGCAATGGTGAAGATCCGCACAACATAGTCAATCCAAGTATTGCGGAACAACGCAGACAGGGTGCCCAGTGGAATGGCGATCAGCACTGCTACAACGGTTGCCATTACAGCGACCTGGAACGACAGCTCCAGGCGCAACCCGATTTCCTCCACCACTGGGCGACCGGTCCACATCGAGATACCGAAGTCGAAGGTCACCAACCCGACCATCCAATCGGCAAACTGCACCAGCAGGGGTTGGTCGAGACCCAGCCGCGCCCGCTCGGCGGCGATCACGTCAGCAGTGACGCTGCCGCCATCGCCGCGCAGCTTCACCTCCACAATGTCGCCCGGAACCACCCGCAGCATGAAGAAGGTGATGATCGCCACCCCCAACAGAGTGGGGATCATCAACACCAGCCGCCGGCCGAGATAGCGCAGCATGTCCCGCCCCTTCCCCGCGATGTCCGTTACTGATCCAGCCACACCCCGGCCAGCGACTGGCCAAGAAGGTGTGACGGGCTCATCTGCCAACCGCGCAGGTGTTGGTGGGTGGCGACGATGCGATGCCACCACAGCAGTGGCACAGTGTAGGCACGCTCCATCGCCAGACGCTCAAACTCCTGAATGATCGCATTGCGCTTGGCCGGATCGGTTTCCCGGCGTTGCTGGTCATAGAGGCGATCCAAATCGCGGTCGACAGCACGAGCCGGGTTGTTCGGGCTGCGGTCGCTGGAGATGTACTTGGTCAGGCCGTTGTTTGGCTCATCCATGAACTCGTTGGAGAAGTCCAGGATCACATCAAAGGTGCCATTGGCCTGGGCAGCATTGTAGGCAGCGGTCTCCAGCTGCCGGTGCTCCACTGTCACCCCGATCTGGCGCCATTGATCGACCAGGAACACCCCACCCGGCGTGTAAGGCTGGGCCAGGGTCCGATTGGTCAACACGAAGGACAGGTTTGGCACACCGGCCTCACGCAGCAGGCGGCGGGCCTCTTCGCGGGCCGCGCGAATGTCACGCCCAAAGCCCGGCAGCTTGGCCAGCTCCGCTTCCGGCGTGGCAAAGGGGGAGCCTGGACGCATCACCCCGCCGACGGCGCGCAAGGTGGCAATGCGGGACAGGCCCTGGCTGCCACCCCAGCGGTCAATCGCCATGGAGAGCGCCCGGCGCACCCGCGGGTCGTTGAACGGCGCCTTTTCTGCATTGAAGGCGACCGTCAGCTTCAGCACCCAGCTTTCTTCCTCAATGCGGATGCGCTGGCCCAGCGTGCCGACAATCCGGTCCCGCTCGGCTGGCGAGAGGGAGCGAAACTCCGCCAGGACCTGACCCCCCTGAAGGGCGTTCAGCATGGCGGACCCCTGGCTGAAAATCACACCACGAAAGCCGTCCAAATAGGGCTGGCCGCGCACGTGATACTGCTCGTGGCGAACCCCGGCGAAGTGGCTGCCGCGCACATGCTCCACAAACTTGAACGGCCCCGTGCCCATAATGGTTTTCTGGGGAAACAGCGGGTCCTCTGCCAGCTTAGCGGCTGAGTAGATACAATCCCAGGGCGAGGCGAAGTTCTGGAACACGGAAGGATTGGCCTCCGACAGCTTGAACACCACCGTGCGCTCATCGGGGGTAAGGATTTCGGAGATATCCTCATAGCTTGCGCGCCGGACCGAAACCACGCCCGGCGGCGGGTTGCGCAGCCGCTCATAGGTGGCACGCACATCGCGCGAGGTCAGGCGCGTACCATCGTGGAACACCACATTGTCGCGCAGACGGAAGGTAAAGGTCTTCTGATCCGGGCTGATCTCCCAGCTTTCCGCGACATCGCCTTCCACGGCTGGATACTTCGACAGATCAAACTTCAGCAGCGTGGAGTAGAACGGCGCCACAGCGTGAACCACCGCATAGGTGTTGCCCGCGTGGCAATCATAGGTCGGCGCCTCGGCCGAGATCGCGAAGGTCAATGTACCGCCCCGCTTGGGCGTGGCACTGGGCGCCTGAGCTATGGCGGGAACCGCTAAGGCGAGACTGACCGCGGCAACCGCCCCGGCAAGCATGCTGTGTTTCATGGGTCTCCTCCCCCCGTTCAGTTGCGTCGTCTTCCGCGACGTTAACGTCAATTGCGTTGCCCTAAGCGCCGATCGTGTTCTATCCCTCGCTCTAGGCAACGTTGATACAGGCGACCCAGTGGCCGGGTCGCTTCTCCTCCAAGCTGGGCACCACGCGGCGGCACGCCTCGGTGGCAGCAACGCAGCGGGTGTGAAACACACAGCCAGAGGGTGGATTGAGTGGGCTTGGCAGCTCGCCGCCCAAGGTGCGCGGTGCGCGCGCCTTCTCCGCGACTGGGTCAGGAACCGGGGCGGCATCCAGCAGCGCTTGGGTGTAGGGGTGCAGCGGCTCGGCATACAGCGCATCGCGCGCTGCCACCTCCATCATCCGCCCGAGATACATCACCGCCACCCGGTCGGAGATATGGCGCACCACCGCCAAATCATGGGCAATGAACAAGTAGGTCAAGCCCAGACGCAGCTTCAGCTCTTCCAGCAGGTTGATGATTTGCCCTTGAATCGACACGTCTAGCGCCGAAACCGGCTCGTCGCAGACGATGAATCGCGGCTCCATCGCCAGGGCGCGGGCGATGCCAACCCGCTGGCGCTGACCACCCGACAATTCATGGGGATAGCGCTCGGCCATATAGCCATAGAGGCCGACTTGGCCCAGCAACTCCGCAACGCGGTCGGCAGCGGCGCGTTTTGACGCCACCAGCCGATAGACCATCAGCGGTTCTGTGATGATCTGCCCAACCGTCATGCGCGGATTCAGGGAAGCGAACGGGTCTTGGAAAATCACCTGGATGCGGCGACGCACGTCGCGCAACTCCCGATCCCCCAGCCCAGCGAGGTCGCGCCCCTCAAACCGGATGCGACCAGCCGTTGGCGTTTCCAACTTCAACAGCAAGCGCCCGACGGTGGACTTGCCGCAGCCGGATTCGCCGACCAAGCCAAGGGTTTCGCCTTCGCGCAAACTGAAGCTGACGCCATCGACGGCCTTGACGACGGCTGTCGCCCCGCGCAACAGGCCGCCGCCAACCTCGAAATGCTTGGTCAGACCCTCGACCTCAAGCACCAGCGGGGCAGTGGAGGCAACCTCGGCCGCAGCCTCCCCCGCGAGGCTCCACCCATTGATGCCACGGCGCGCAATCTCAGCTGCGCGGCCACAGCGGGTCAGATGACCGGGGCGCACCTCAGCCAGAGTTTGGGGGGATTGGCACGCCGCTTCGGCATAGGGACAGCGCGGGGCAAAGCGGCACCCGTCTGGCGGAGCCAAGAGATTGGGCGGCAACCCTTCGATGGTGGCGAGCCGCCCATCGCGCGGGCGATCCAACCGGGGAATCGAACGCAATAATCCTTCGGTGTAAGGGTGGCGCGGAGTTTGGAACACCTGTTCCGAAACACCCTGCTCCACAGCCTCGCCTGCGTACATCACCTGAACCCGGTCCGCGTAGCGCGCGACAATGCCAAGATTGTGGGTGATGACAATCAACGCAATGTCCAGCCGCCGGCAGAGGTCTTTCATCAACTCCAGAATCTGCGCCTGGATGGTGACGTCGAGGGCGGTGGTCGGCTCATCAGCGATGATCAGCTTGGGATTGCAGGCAAGGCCAATCGCAATCATCACCCGCTGGCGCATCCCACCAGAAAACTGATGCGGATATTGGTCCAGGCGCCGCTCCGGGTCGGTGATGCCGACGAGACCCAGCAACTCAACCGCACGGCTGCGGGCCGCAGCCGGGGTCATCGCCAGGTGGATGATCAAGGGCTCCATGATTTGCTCGCCGATGCTCAACACCGGGTTCAGGCTGGTCATGGGTTCCTGAAAGATCATCGCGATGTCGCGGCCGCGCAGGCTGCGCATCTCCTCATCCGACAGCGCCAGCAGATCGCGGCCGTCGAACAGGATTCGACCCGAGGGGATGCGCGCGGTCTGCTTCGGCAGCAAGCGCATGATCGCCAGCGAGGAGACGGACTTGCCGCAGCCACTCTCGCCCACCACCGCCAGAATCTCGCCGGGGGCGACGGTATAGGACAATCGCTCCACGGCGCGGACAACACCGCGGGACGTGACGAACTGGACCGACAGATCCTCGACGGCGAGCAACGCGCGGCGGGGCTCCGCCGCCGCAACGGGCGTCGGTGACATTGCAATGGCCGACATTCGGCCGCCTCCTCCCTTCCCACCAGGATCGCCCAGTTGTTGGGTCTCTAACCGTCTGGGTTAGGCCACCGGTGCGACTACCTACCGCAGTCTAGGCATTGCAGGCGAATGGTGTCCATGGCCTTTGACCGAGGGGGGGAGCACGCAAGTGCCTCTGGATGGACGAACGAATGATAATCAGTCTCAGATAATTCAAGTGACCCATCAAGACAATGATGAGTGAACTAACAGAAATCATGCAAAGTCTTGCCAAGCCCAGAGAGGTATGTAAGATCAAGCCGAGCCGAGATATCCACTTGGGGGCTGGGGCCATGAAGGGAAACGAGTCTGTCATTGCGCACCTGAATGTGTGCCTAAAGAATGAGCTGACTGCTATCAATCAGTACTTCCTGCATGCGCGGATGCTGAAGAACTGGGGTTTGGTCCGGCTTGGCGGCAAGATCTATGAAGAGTCCATCGGCGAAATGAAACACGCCGATATGCTGATTGAGCGCATCCTGTTCCTGGAAGGCCTGCCCAATCTGCAAGACATCGGCAAGCTGATGGTCGGTGAAACCGTCCCAGAAATGCTGGATTGCGACCTGAAGCTGGAAACTGCGGCTCATAGCGACTTGGTGGCAGCGATCGCACTGTGCGAAACCACGAAGGATTACGTCTCCCGCGATCTGCTGACCGGCATTCTTGAGGATGCCGAGGAGCATATCGACTTTTTGGAGACGGAGATTGGCTTGATCGACAAGGTGGGCCTGCAGAACTACCTGCAAAGCCAGATGAAGCCACACGACGCGAGCTAACCGGCTGGAGTCCGGCGCGCCCTCCTTCGGGGCGCTATCGGGCCGGGGCGCCGTCGGGACAGACCGGCGGCGTGCTGGTTCGCGAACGCTCAACCGTCCCGTGTCGGCGCTGCCGTGCCAGCGCCTGCGCCGCAGGCGCCGGTCCGGGGCGGAAGCATTCCCTGCATGTGCTGAATGCACCGACCGCACTGCACCTGACAGCCGTGGGAGCGAAACACTTCGCCCACCGACCGCGCCCCGCGCTGCACAGCACTGGTCACTTCACGGTCGGAAATGCGGCGACACACGCACACGATCATCTCACACCCCGTTTGGCATGATCATCCTTGTGGTGATGGATAGCCGAGGCGTGCGCTCCGCTCAAGCCTAAATGCGAGACGTTTGCATTTGCAGAATGTCGCAGGCGGGACAAGCGGTCCCTTAGCGCATAAAAACGACATCGAACTGTGTATCGCTGCCGGTCTGACCCGCCAAAACGCGATGGTAGAGCGTCCCCAGCGATTGCCCAGGGTCCAGATGCACCTGGGTTCCAGTATCCGCCGACAAAACCGCGTAGCCATAGCCAAAGCGCGTGGTCAACGCGTCAAACCACTCCGGTCCGGCGCCGGCCAACGCCAGTAAGCGCGGTGAAAATTCGATGATCATCACCTCTGGCGCATAGGGGCCTGACAGGATTGGCTCCATTCCGATCAAGGCCTGCACTTCCGCTCCTTCGATATCCATCTTCAACAGGCGGATGCGACGATCGATCTGATCGCTGAAAGCCGTCAACGGCGCCACGGCGATGGTTACGGTATCACCTGACAGTCCTTGATCGACGATGCTGTGTTGGGCGTTTCCGGCGACATAGGGTCGATGCAAGCTCACCACCTCCTCGGCCGCGCCAATGGCCATTGGGCTGGCCTCCACCCAGGTCAGGCCGTTTTCCCGCACCGAGTCCACCAGCAGTCGGAAGGCCACTGGCTCTGGTTCAAACGCAATGACCCGACCTGTTGGACCGACGCGCACTGCCGCCGCAATGGTGTGCCAGCCGATGTTGGCACCGATATCGATCACCAAATCGCCAGGGCGCACCACCTGGGCCAGATACTCACTGATCCCCTGTTCCCAACCGCCACCGGCAAGAATCCGGTTGCTCAAGATATCATGCCGAAACAAGAACAAACTGAAGCTCATGTCAGCGTAACGAACACGCTTAGCCTGCCCTAAGATCGGGACCAAAGATGACGTGGAAGCCGCGATTAACGCGCGCTCCTCCGCCACACGACTGTCGAACAACTCCGCTGCCTCTCCATAGCGACCAGATTCGATCAGAGCGAGTCGCCAAGCGCTGACCAACCACGAGTCAAGATCGGGCGTGGCACGAATGACATCCCCCGCCGCAGCATTCAAACTCTCGATCTGAGCGAGTGCATCGTCGTACCGGCTTGCGTGCACTGCTTTTTCGATATCAGCGAACACGGATCTGATTGCATCCGGGGTCATCCCGCATCCTCACGGCAGCCGGGGTCGAGTGGCCGGGGCGCGCCCCGCTGTCCACCCTTGCGCCGTCAGTGTGCGAGACGCATGCGGCAACTGTCACGAGAATAAGGTTGCAGCCGCGAAGCAAGCCCGCTACCCCGACATGCCGATGAAACCCCGCATCCCTATGGGCCATTTGATCGGGAGCCTTGTGGCGCTGGCGATACCCTCGGCAGCCGCTCTTGGCATCCTGGTGCTAGAGGCCAATCTTGCCCCCCTGGCGGCGCTGGGCGGGTTCACGATCATTGTCCTCGGGCTGTGGGTGGTGTTGCGCCCGGCACTGCTGGCGCTGACGGCCGCGCGCCGTCACGCAGAGCTGCTGGCTCTCGGGGCCGGTGGCAGCACACCGGCTGAGCCACCCGACGCAGCCGTCCGGTTACCGATCGCACAGGAGATTGCCCGCGCCACCACTGCACTGGCAGCAGCCGAGCGGGCGCGGCGTCAAGAGATCGACGCCCTGACCGCAACCCGCGCTGCCCTTCTGGATGTTCTGCCGGATGCCATTCTCGGCGTCGGCGGTGATGGGCGCGTACGCCTCGCCAATGCGGCAGCCCGCCAGATGCTGGGACCAAACTCAGTCGGGCGCGATGTCGGCGCCGTGCTGCGCGCCCCCTCGGTCCTGGAGGCATTGCAGGCAAGCTTGCGCGATCGGACCCCGCGGGAGACGGAGTGGCATCAAGTGGGGGCGGTGGAGCGCAGTTATGTTGTGCGCGCTCTGCCCATCCCCGCCACCCCCGACGGCATCACGCTTGTGGCGGCGATGAGTGAAGTGACTGACCGTCGCCGGGCGGAGCGACTGCGTGCGGACTTCATCGCCAATGCCAGCCACGAACTGCGCACCCCGCTTGCCACGTTGCTGGGCTTTATCGAAACCTTGCGTGGACCTGCCCGCGACGACCCCGAAGCCCACTCCCAGTTCCTGGAGATCATGCACGAGCAAGCCCAGCGCATGGGGCGGCTGGTGGAGGATTTGCTGTCCTTGTCCCGGATTGAGCAGTCGGAGCACGTCCCACCAACGGAGGCTGTGACCGTAGCGGACCTGTTGGGCCAGGTGCAGCGCGGTCTTATCCTTCAGGCGGAGCGTCGGTCGATGACACTGGTGGTCGACGTTGCCGACGACACGCCCGCTGTGGTGGGAGCCGAGCGGGAGGTCGCCCAGCTGTGCCAGAACCTGATCGAGAATGCGATCAAGTATGGTCGACCCGGCACGCGGGTGCTGATCCAGGCGAAGCCCGCCAAAGACCTGCCGCCCGGCTTCCCTAAGGATGTGCGCCGCGCCGTGGTGATCAGCGTCACCGACCGGGGGGACGGGATCGCCCGCGAGCACTTGCCCCGCTTGACTGAACGGTTTTACCGCGTCGATGTCGGTCGCTCGCGAGAGGCGGGCGGGACTGGCTTGGGCCTCGCCATCGTCAAGCACATCGTCACCCGCCATCGCGGCGTGCTGTCGATTGAATCCGAGGTGGGGGTTGGCTCGCGCTTCAGCGTTCATCTGCCAGCGGTCGCAAATCCCTCGGCCTGACCCCACACCGACTCGGCCTCAGGCTGCCGTCGCGATGGGCCACTGTAACGAAATAGTCACCTAACTGTCGTACAGACGTGCTCAGGGCTGACTAGCGTCCGCCCGAGTTCGGTTGCCCCAAGGGGCCTGACCGAGCCGCTGTTTCAACCACGTCCAAGGGGTCCGTCGTGACTGCCAAGACCTTCCTTCTCGCGGCCGCGGTCGCCGCTGCTGTGGCCCTGCCGGGCGCTGCTGCCTTCGCTCAGGGCCGTGATCAAATCCGCATCGTCGGCTCGTCCACGGTGTTCCCGTTCACCACGGCGGTGGCTGAAGAGTTCGGTCGTCAAGGCCGCTTCCGCACCCCGGTGGTCGAGTCGACCGGCACCGGCGGTGGCATGCGCCTGTTCTGCCAAGGCGTTGGCGCCGAGCACCCGGATTTCACCAATGCCTCGCGCCGGATCACCCGCGGCGAGCTGGAAACCTGCACCCGCAATGGTGTCCAGGTTGTTGAAATCTCGGTCGGCTTCGACGGCATCGTGGTTGCTGACCGTCTCGGCGGCCAGAACTTCAGCCTGACCCGCGAGCAGATCTGGAAGGCCCTGGCCCGTCAGGTGCCGGTGAATGGCCAGCTGGTCAACAACCCCTACCGCACCTGGAACCAGGTTGACCCGGCTCTGCCGAACCGCCGCATCGAAGTGCTGGGCCCGCCGCCAACCTCCGGCACCCGCGATAGCTTCGTCGAGTTGGTGATGGACGTCGGCTGCCGGAACATTCCGGAAATCCGCGCCATCACGGATAACGCCGCCCGCGGTCGCGCTTGCGCCTCCATCCGCGAAGACGGTGTGTTCATCGAAGCCGGTGAGAACGATAACCTGATCGTTCAGCGTCTGACCTCCTCGGCTGAGGCCATGGGCGTGTTCGGCTTCAGCTTCTATGACCAAAACCGCGACAAGATTAAGTCCCACCCGATCGAAGGTGTGACGGCCACTCTGGAAACCATTTCGGGCGGCCAGTACCCGGTCTCGCGTCCGTTGTTCGTCTACCTGAAGAACAACCACGTCGGCGTGATCCCCGGCATCATGGAGTTTGCGGCTGAGTACATGAGCGATCGCGCCGCCGGCAGCGATGGCTACCTGTCTGACCGCGGCCTCGTGCCGATGCCGGACGCGACCCGTCGCGGCCAGCGCACCTCGGTGATGAACCGCACCGTGCTGACCACGCTGAACTAACACCGGTACCTGCCCTCTCTCCGCCGGTTTCATCCCGCGTGATGGACTGGTTGGAGAGAGGGTAGACCCGCCCAGTCTTTGTCTTCTTGGGACGCGTTGCATGTCGCTCCTTCTGCTCACCTTGATCCTGATCGCCATGACGGTGGCGGCCTATGCGCTGGGTCGTTCCCGCGCCATGGCCCTCGGTGGGATCGGCGAATTGCACTCGCTGCCCAGCTACTACGGCTATTACGCGGCCCTGTGGTGCGGCATCCCGGCTGTGATGTTGCTGCTCGCATGGCTTACCCTGCAACCGAACATCATTATGGCGCTGGTTGTTGGTAACCTGCCACCGGACGTCCAGGCGCTGCCCACAGCTGAACTGGATCTGGTGCTGACCGAGGTTCGCAACATCGCCTTCCGCGGCATGAGCCCACGCGATGCCAACCCAGGGGTGATTGCCGCCGCTGGTCAATTGGCGTCCTTGCAAAGCCTTGCGAACATTGCGATGGCCGTGGTGGCCCTGGTGGTCGCCATCCTTGGCCTTGCCTATGCTCGCAGCCGCATCTCCCCCACCATGCGCGCCCGCAATTCGGTTGAGCGGACGGTGGAGTGGATCTTGATCGGCTGCTCGACGATCGCGGTGTTGACCACCGCGGGCATTGTGCTGTCGCTGTTGTTCGAAGCCGCCAACTTCTTCTTGCGCGTGTCGCCAATCGAGTTTCTCTTCGGTTTGAAGTGGAGCCCGCAGGACGCCATCCGCCCCGATCAAGTGGGTGGTTCCTCCGCCTTTGGTGCTGTGCCGCTGTTCACGGGCACCTTGCTGATCACCTTGATCGCGATGGCGGTCGCCGTGCCGGTCGGCCTGTTGTCCGCGGTCTATCTCGCGGACTATGCCCCGAAGCGGGTGCGCGATGTCGCCAAGCCCGCGCTGGAAGTGATCGCAGGCATCCCGACGGTGGTGTTCGGCTTCTTCGCCGCCCTGACGGTCGCTCCCTTCATCCGCGACTTGGGCCCCCTGGTGGGCATTGAGATCGGCGCGCAGTCCGCACTGGCCGCCGGCATGGTGATGGGGGTGATGATCATCCCCTTCGTCTCCTCCCTCGCCGATGACGTGATCAACGCGGTACCGCAGTCCTTGCGCGATGGCTCGGCGGGTCTGGGGGCAACCAAGTCGGAGACCATCCGCCTTGTGGTGCTGCCGGCTGCTCTCCCCGGCATTGTCGCGGCTGTGATGCTGGCGATCTCCAAGGCCATCGGCGAGACCATGATCGTGGTGATGGCCGCGGGTCTGGCAGCGAACTTGACTCTCAACCCGTTCGAAAACGTCACGACGGTCACGGTGCAGATCGCCACCCTGCTGGTTGGCGACCAGGAGTTCGACAGCCCCAAGACTCTGTCGGCCTTTGCCCTTGGTCTGGTGCTGTTCTTCGTCACCCTCTGCCTGAACGTCATCGCGCTGCGCGTGGTGAACAAGTATCGGGAACGCTATGACTGATATGTCAATCAACGCCAGCCTTGGCGCGGACGGCCTCCATACCTCCGACGCTGCCTACAAGCGGCTGAAGGCCCGCTATGCCCGAGAGGCGCGCTTCAAAGCTTACGGCTTGACAGCGATTGGCTTCGCGGTGCTGTCCCTGGTGTTCTTGCTGTGGACCATCGTGTCCAACGGCTACACCGCGTTCCTGCAAACCTCCATCCAGATGGAGGTATTCATCGACCCCGCCCGCATCGAGGGCGACAGCGATGCCGAGAAGCGCACGGAAACCGCACTGCGCACCGCTGACTGGCGCGGCATGGTCAATTCCGCCCTGGCGGAGCGGTTCCCGAACGTTCCACGGTCGGATCGCCGCTTCCTCAACGACATGTTGAGCCAGGGTGCTGGCACCCAGGTGCGCGATGCTGTGCTGGCGAACCCGTCGCTGATCGGCCAGAAGCACACCCTGTGGCTGTTGGCGCACTCCAACATCGACATGCTGCACAAGGGCTTCATTGATCGGGATGGCCCACCAGCGCAGCGTCCGGTGAATGATCGCCAACTCGCCTTCTATGACGAGTTCGTGAAGCAGGGGGCCCTCGTGGCCCGCGCCAACACCCGCTTCCTGGTGGGTGCCAACTCTGCCTCGCCCGAACTGGCGGGCATGTGGGTGGCGATCGTCGGATCGTTCTGGACGCTGATCATCTGCTTGGCGCTGGCCTTCCCCTTGGGCGTGATGACTGCGGTCTGGCTTGAGGAATTCGCGCCGCGCAACAAGTGGACTGATATGATCGAGGTCAACATCAACAATCTTGCCGCGGTTCCCTCGATCGTGTTCGGCTTGCTTGGTCTTGCAGTGTTTTTGAACTTCTTCGGAATGCCGCGCTCCTCGCCCCTCTCGGGTGGTATTGTGCTGGCACTGATGAGCTTGCCGGTGATGATCATTGCGGCCCGCGCCTCGCTGCGCGCCGTGCCGCCGTCGATCCGCCAGGCTGCGATCGGGCTGGGGGCATCCAAGCTGCAAGCAATCACACACCATGTGTTGCCACTGGCGATGCCGGGCATCCTGACGGGCACCATCCTTGCCATGGCGCACGCCCTGGGCGAGAGCGCGCCGCTGATGCTGGTTGGCATGAACGCCTTCGTGGTCGATGTGCCGACCGGGCCGCTGGATGCGGCGACCGTGCTGCCGGTTCAGGTGTTCCGCTGGGCGGGACAACCGGAACGTGGCTTTGTTGAAAAGACCTCGGCTGCAATCATGATCCTGCTGGTGTTCCTGCTGTTCATGAATGCAATCGCGATCTACCTGCGCAAGAAATTCGAGCGGCGGTGGTAAACCATGCAAATCCAAACCACACTTCCACAGGCAACTGGCAACAGGCCGGAAGCCAAAGCCAAGATGGCGGCCCGCAATGTCCGCATGTACTACGGCGAAAAGCTGGCGCTGAAGGGCATTGACCTGGACGTCCGCGATCGTGAGGTGACGGCGCTGATCGGCCCCTCTGGCTGTGGCAAGTCCACCTTCCTGCGTTGCCTCAATCGCATGAACGATGTGATTGAAGGGGCGCGGGTGGAGGGGCAGATCACCCTGGACGGTAAGGACATCTATGACCGCTCGATCGACGTGGTGCAGCTGCGCGCACGGGTCGGCATGGTGTTCCAGAAGCCGAACCCCTTCCCGAAGTCGATCTACGAGAACGTCGCCTACGGGCCGAAGATCCACGGTCTCGCCCGCAGCCGTGACGATCTGGACAAGATTGTAGAAAGCTCGCTCATGAAGGCGGGCCTGTGGGAAGAAGTCAAAAGCCGTCTGCAGGAAAGCGGCACCAGCTTGTCTGGTGGTCAGCAGCAGCGCTTGTGCATCGCCCGCGCAATCGCCGTCAGCCCAGAAGTGATCCTGATGGACGAGCCGTGTTCGGCTCTTGATCCGATCGCAACCGCGCGGATTGAAGAGTTGATCGACGAGCTTCGGACGAACTTCACGATCGTGATCGTCACTCACTCCATGCAGCAAGCGGCCCGCGTTTCTCAACGCACTGCTTTCTTCCACCTCGGTGACTTGGTGGAAGTGGGGGAGACGGCGCAGATCTTCACCAACCCGCGGGATGATCGCACCCAGGGTTACATCACGGGACGGTTCGGCTGATGCCCACCAACGATCACATCGTCAAATCCTTTGACGTCGAGCTGGACGATCTGTCGGCCAAGCTCGTGCAGATGGGCGGCATGGTGGAGGCCGAACTCCAGGAGGCCATCGCCGCCTTCCAGCAGCGCAACACCCGCCGCGCGGAGCAGGTGATCGCGGCCGACGTCAAGGTCGACCAACTCTATGAGGCCGTGGACCAGCAAGTCGTGCGCATGCTGGCGTTGCGCCAGCCGATGGCCAGCGATTTGCGGCGGATCGTCTCGTCCTTGCGCATCTCCTCCGATCTGGAGCGGGTGGGCGACTACGCGGCCAATGTTGCCAAGCGCACCATTGCCCTCAACCAAGTTCAGATGATCCGCCCCCAAAGCGGTATCCCGGCGTTAGGCCGGTTGGTGCAGGAGTTGCTGAAGGAAATCCTTGACGCGATGGCGGACAATGACCCCGCCAAGTGTCTGGATGTCCGCGCGCGCGATGAACACGTTGACGAGTTGTACAACAGCGTGTTCCGCGAGTTGTTGACCTACATGATGGAAGACCCGCGTAACATCACGGCGACAACGCACATCCTGTTCATCGCCAAGAACCTGGAACGCATCGGCGATCACGCGACCAACATCGCGGAAACGCTGCACTATGCGATCACCGGTGTGCCTTTGCGCGAAGCACGGCCGAAGTCTGACGTCACCAGCTTGACTCTCGTCGACCCCGGTACCGGCGACACCATCGTCGCGGGTCGGGCGGACGGCGACAAGCCCTAGAGGCCAATCATGAAGCCCCTTGTGCTGGTGGTCGAAGACGAAGTCCCGATCATCACCCTGCTGCGCTACAATCTGGAGCGTGAAGGGTTCAAAGTCGTCGACGCGCGCGATGGCGAGGAAGCGATCATGCTGGCCCAGGAGCACCGGCCCGATCTGGTGATCCTGGACTGGATGCTGCCCCTGTTGTCGGGCATTGAGGTGTGTCGGCGGCTGCGGCGATTGAATGGTGGCGGCAATCTGCCGATCATCATGCTGACTGCGCGGGGCGAGGAAGCGGACAAAGTCCGCGGCCTCAACGCCGGTGCAGACGACTATGTCACCAAACCATTCTCGCCGTCAGAGTTGATGGCGCGGGTGCGCGCGGTGCTGCGGCGGACCAAGCCTGGCAATGATGCCGAGCAACTGTCCTGCGAAGACTTGGTGATGGATTTGGTGGCCCATCGGGTGAAGCGCGCCGGGCGCGACATCCACTTGGGTCCAACGGAGTTTCGCCTGCTGCGCCATTTCCTGGAGCATCCAGGCCGGGTGTTCAGCCGCGAACAGCTGCTGGATAGCGTGTGGGGTGCCGACGTGTATGTCGAGCCTCGCACCGTCGACGTTCACATCCGCCGCTTGCGCAAAGCCATCAATGCCGATGGCGAGCGGGATTTGATCCGCACCGTGCGCTCGGCTGGCTACTCTCTCGACCCGCACGCCGTCGCCATGGTCTAGCGGCGGTACGCGCACGGTCGATGGCGCCTGCTTGACTCAGCAGAACATTTCGATATTGTTCGAATTATGGAAATAACGTCTGCGGTTGACGCCTTAGGAGCGCTGGCACACGACACGCGTCTTAGGGTGTTTCAACTGGTGATCGCCACTGGTCCGGCGGGTATCAGCGCTGGCGCCATCGCCCGCGAGGTTGGCGTGCCAGCCTCCACCCTGTCCCATCACCTGGGACTGCTGGAGCGGGCGGCGCTGGTGCGGTCCTGGCGGCAGGCCCGGCAGATCCTCTACGCCGCAGACGAACCTGGAATCGCAGCACTGCTTGGGTTCCTCACCCAGCAGTGTTGCGGCGGTCGGCCGGAGTTGTGCCAGCCGACAGCGTTGGCTTTACCCGTCGCCTTGTCCCCACCGCCCCGCCTACGGAGACCGGTCATGTCGAAAGTCTACTCCGTTCTGTTTCTTTGCACCCACAACAGCGCCCGCAGCATCATGGCAGAACAGATTTTGACGCGGGTCGGCATGGGCCGGTTCCGGGCCTTCAGTGCGGGCAGCCACCCGACGGGGCGGATCAACCCGTTCGTCGCCGAGCTGTTGACCAAGCTGGGCTATGATTTGTCCAACGCCCGCTCCAAAACTTGGGAAGAATTCGCCACCCCGGACGCCCCACAGCTGGACTTTGTGATCACCGTCTGCGACCAGGCCGCCGGTGAGGTGTGCCCGATCTGGCCGGGCCAGCCGATGACCGCCCATTGGGGCTTCCCCGACCCCTCAGCAGCCACGGGCAGCGACGCCGAGAAGGCGGCCTTCACAGCCGACGTCTACCGCATGATTCAGCGTCGCCTGGAAGCTTTCGCCAATCTGCCGATTGCCTCCCTCGACTCGCTCACACTGCAGACCCGCATGGACTCCCTTGGCGAAGCGGAAAGTGCTGCCCAATGACTGCCATCACCGCAGAGCCTAAGCCGCTGGGATTGTTCGAACGCTACTTGACCGTGTGGGTGGCACTCGCCATTGCCGGAGGCATCGGCCTTGGCGTCGTCGCCCCCGGCTTGTTTGCCACCCTGGCTGGATGGGAAGTGGCCAAGGTCAATCTCGTGGTCGCCGTGCTCATCTGGGTGATGATCTACCCGATGATGGTCTCGGTGGACTTCCAATCCTTGCGCCGGGTCGGCCTTGCCTCCAAGGGGTTGACCGTTACGCTGGTGGTCAACTGGCTGATCAAGCCATTCACCATGGCTGGCCTGGGTGTGTTGTTTTTCGAGTACGTGTTCCGCGATCTGGTCAACCCGCAGGATGCCAAGGAATACATCGCTGGCATGATCCTGTTGGGGGCCGCCCCCTGCACCGCGATGGTGTTTGTCTGGTCGCAGCTTACCCGCGGCGATGCGACCTACACCCTGGTGCAGGTGTCGGTGAACGACATCGTGATGATCTTCGCGTTTGCTCCGATTGTCGCACTGCTCCTGGGCGTCGCGGACGTGATTGTGCCCTGGGACACGCTGGTGATCGCGACGGCGCTGTATGTTGTCCTACCGCTGGTGGCCGGGTACGTCACCCGCCGCCAATTGGAGGCCAGCGGCGATGGGATGGCCGTTGATCGCTTCGTGGCGACCTGTAAGCCTTGGACGATCCTGGGTCTGCTGGCGACGGTGGTGCTGCTGTTCGGGTTCCAGGGCGGAACGATTCTGGCGCAGCCCTTCGTCATCCTGCTGATCGCGGTGCCGCTGATCCTGCAGAGCTATGGCATCTTCGTGATTGCCTATGTCTGGTGTCGGCTGTGGCGCATGCCCTTCACCGTTGCGGCACCCGCTGCCCTGATCGGCACTTCCAACTTCTTTGAGTTGGCAGTGGCCGTCGCGATCAGCCTGTTCGGCCTGAACAGCGGTGCGGCGCTCGCAACCGTTGTCGGGGTGTTGGTGGAAGTGCCAGTGATGCTGTCGCTGGTTGCCATCGCCAACCGCACCCGCCACTGGTTCCCCCAACAGGCCTAGGGAGCCATCGCCTCACGCCAAGGCGGCTGCGGTGTCAGCGCTGCGGAAGCAGCGAACCTGATGCCCAGCCGCCAGCCCTTCTGCCGCAGGGGGCGTGGTGCGGCAGGCATCGGCCGCGAGAAAGCAGCGGTCGGCGAAGGCGCAACCCGGCGGTAGATTGGCAAGGTCGGGTGGGGAGCCTGGAATCGTCTCCAGCCGCTGACCTTTTTGCAGCGCGCCATGGGCGCGGCTTTTCAACAAGCCAATCGTGTAGGGATGACGCGGCGCGCGGACAATGGTGCGCGCGTCAGCCGCTTCCACAATCCGCCCGGCATACATCACCGCCATGCGGTCGGCGACTTCGACCGCGGCGCCAATGTCGTGGGTGACGAACAGGATGGAGAGCCCGAACTCCCGCTGCAAATCCCGCAGCAGCAGCAACACCTGAATTTGCACCGTGGCGTCCAGCGCCGTGGTTGGCTCATCCGCGAGCAACAGCTTTGGTCGGCACGCCAGTGCCAGGGCGATCATTGCGCGCTGCCGCATCCCACCGGACATTTCATGGGGATAGGCCTCCAGCCGCCGCGCGGCCGAGGGGATGCGCACCCGCTCGAACAAATCAAGCGCGCGGCGCCGCGCATCCTCGCGGCTGACGGCCTCGTGCCGACAGATCGCCTCAACGATCTGGTCGCCCAGTGTGTAGACCGGGTCGAGCGCCAGCAGAGGTTCTTGAAAAATCATCGAGGCAACGGCGCCGCGATAGGCCGCCAACTCTGTGCCGGACAGACGCAGCACGTCCAGGCCCGCCACCCGCACCTGCCCGCTCACGCGGCTGCGCCGCTCGGGATTGAGGCGCAGGATTTGCCGCAGAGTGACGGACTTCCCAGACCCCGACTCACCAATCAACGCCACCGTCTCTCCGGGAGCGAGGGTGAGGTCGACGCCATTGACGGCCGCCACCGGCTTTGGCCCACCGGTAAAGGTGACCGTCAAGTCGCGCAGCTCAACCAAGGGCTCAGTCATCACGCCGCCTCCTCTGTTGCGCGACTATGGCCCGAGCCCGGCATCGCCATCAGGCAGGCCGCACGGTGGTGGGGGCCAATGGCCGTCAAGCTTGGCACCACACTGCGGCAGGACGCCTCCGCCAGAGCACAGCGGGTGTGAAAGCGACAGCCGGGGGGCGGGTCGATGGGATTGGGCGGATCGCCCGCCAAGGGGGCTTCCTCCGTCCGCGCATCCGGGTCCATCGATGGCATGGACGCCAACAGGGCCGCACTGTAAGGGTGGGCTGGGGCGTCAAAGATCGCCTCCGATGGACCAATCTCCGCCACTCGACCCAAATACATCACCATCACCCGGTCGGACATGAAGCGGACCACGTTCAAGTCGTGACTGATGAAGATGTAAGTCAGGCCAAACGCCTCCTTCAAATCCAGCAGCAGGTTCAACACCTGGGCTTCGACAGATTTGTCCAGTGCGGAGACAGCTTCATCCAGAATGATCATCCGCGGCTCCAACGCCAAGGCGCGGGCGATGTTAACCCGCTGGCGCTGACCGCCGGACAACTCATGAGGATAGCGCCCAGCGAAGCGGCGCGGCTCCAACCCAACACGCGCCAACAGATCGCGCGCCCGGGTGATCGCCTCCCGCCCATTCAACCCATGGACCTTAGGCCCGAAGGCAATCGAATCCTCAATGGTCATGCGGGGGTTGAGGGAGGAGTAACTGTCCTGAAACACCATCTGCACCTGACGGCGATAGGATTTCAGCGGCAACTCCGGCCCGCCGACAGTCTCGCCATCAAAGGTAAAGTCGCCCTGATCGGGGGCAATCAGATGCATCAGCAGGCGCGCGGTGGTGGATTTGCCGCAGCCACTCTCGCCCACCACTCCCAGGGTTTCGCCCTTCAAAACCTCAAAGTCGATGCCATCGACGGCACGCACGACGGCCGCCGGTCGGCCCAAGCGCTTCTTGAGGGGGAAATGTTTGACCAAACCGCTGACGGTCAGCAGGGGCTGGGCTGGGCCACCGCGGTCATCGCGCAAGGATTGCTGCTCGCTCATCGGCTTAGCTCTTCACATCCATGGCGGAGCGCAGACCGTCCGACACCAGGTTGAAGGAGATCGAGGTGATGAAGATCATCGCCCCCGGCAAAGCCGCGACCCAGGGCTGGGTGTAGATCGCGGTGCGCAGCGTGTTCAGCATCAAGCCCCATTCCGGGTCGGGTGGGCGAACCCCCAAGCCGAGAAACGACAGGCCAGAGGCCAGGATCATCGCCACCGAGATCAAGCTGGTGGCATAGACAAAGATCGGCCCCAGCGCATTGCCCAGCACATGAACGCGAATGATGGTGAGTGCACTGGCCCCAGAGGCGCGCGCGGCTTCCACATAGTCGCGGCTGCGCACCTGGGTGGTCACTGCCTCGGCCACGCGGGCAATCGGTGGAATGAACACCACCGTCAATGACAACAGCGCATTGCCGATCCCGGCCCCCAAGGCACCCGACAAGGCAATGGTCAACAGCACCGAGGGGAAGGCGTAAAACACATCAATCGTGCGCATGATCGCTGTGTTGACCCAGCCCCCGACATAGCCCGCGATGATCCCGATGGTGGAGCCGATAGCGAAGGCCATCAGCACCGGCGTGACCCCCATGAACAACGAAAGCCGCGCCCCCAGCATCAAGCGGGACAGCATGTCGCGACCGAGCTCGTCAGTGCCGAGTGGGAAGCCATCGGTGCCAATCGGGCGCAGCCGCCGCAGCACGGAGGATCGAAACGGATCCTGCGGCGTGATCCAGGGGGCCGCAATCGCCATCACAATCAAGGCCAGGATCACGATCGCCGCCCCGACGGCAACGGGATCGCGACGGAACTTGCGCCACACCGTCGCCCAATATCCAGGCGAGCGTTCGAATGGTACCAGCGGCACGGCGGCTTTTGGGGCAAGGCTAAGCGCCATGGCTCACCCCCTCTCGATGCGGGGGTCGAGCATGGTCTGCACCACGTCCACCGCCAGATTCAACAGCACGAAGAACATCGCCAGCACCAGGATGGTGCCCTGTAACAGCGGCAAGTCGCGCTGAAAGATCGCCGCGTTCAGCAAGAACCCAGTGCCCGGCCAGGAGAACACGGTCTCAATCAAGATCGATCCGCCCAGCAGATAGCCGAGTTGCAGGCCCATCACCGCCAAGGCTGTCGGCGCCGCGTTCTTCACCACATGGGCAAACACGCCGACCTCGTTCAAGCCACGCGCCTTTAGGCCGATGACGAACTCCTGAGCCAGGATTTCCGCCACCAGGGCGCGGACCGTGCGGGCGATGATGCCCATCGGGATCACCGACATGGTGATCGCGGGCAGCACCATGTGGCTCACATGCTCCCAGTCCCACACCCAGCTGGAAGAGCCACCGGGGCCAGCCCCAGTCGCGGGCAACCAGCCGAGTTGGGAGGAGAACACGATCACCAGCACCATGCCGAGCCAATAGTGCGGCACCGACACGCCAATCACCGACAACAGCGAGGCCAGCTTGTCGACCCAACTGTCGCGGAAATAGCCCGCCACAAAGCCGAACAAACAGCCGAACACAAAGCCGATCACTGTGGCGAGGGCGGCCAGACGCAGCGTATTGCCAGCCGCGCGCAGCACCTCCGTCGCAACGGCGCGTCCCGTCGCAATGGAGGTGCCAAGGTCGCCCTGCACCGCCCGCCACAGCCACAGGCCAAACTGCTCCGGATACGAGCGGTCAAAGCCATAGAGCCGCATCATGGTCAGGCGCAGTTGCTCTGACGCATCGGCAGGCAGCACGGAAACCAGCGGATCACCGGGCGAGATATGCACCAGGGCAAAGCACACCAAGCTGACGCCCAGCATGATCGGCACGGTGTAAACAACCCGACGGCCAATATAGGCAAGCATAACCGTTTGATCCTCACCGGTGGGTGTGTGTTGCCTCAGGTGCCAAGCCGGTGGCTCAGCCCATTAGCCTGCAATTGTGATTGGCGAGAAGTCCTGGAACCAGTTCTGGGCCTGGACAAAGCCCTGCACACGCCGATGCATGGCGCGCGCACCAACATCGTGGGTCACCATCAAGAACAGGGCTTCATCGACATACTTCTCGTGAATGCGCTGCATTGCGCGATCCAGTGCTGCGGGGTCGAAGGCCGTGCGCAGATCCTGGAACAGACGATCCATGTCGGGGTCGGAGTACAGGCCCCAGTTGGTCCCTGCTGGTGGCTGCAGTTCGGTCGCCAAATGGCGGATGAATGCCGTGAACGGGTCCTGGATGAAGTAGGAATAATTCATCGCCGACGCCCCGCGGGAGGACGGATGTGCCGCCCCAGCGCGCCAGATGTTGATCAGCGTGTTCCACTCCACCACCTCGAACTCGATGGCGAAGCCAACATCTGCGAGATTCTGCTGGATCAGCTCGTTCATCGGTAGCGGCTGCATCTGGCCGGAGCCCGACGGCGCAATCAGCACCTTGGTGCGCAACGGGCGCTGCGGGGTGAAGCCAGCCTCAGCCATCAGGCGCTTGGCGGCATCCACATCGGTGCGCAGCTTGAAAGTTGGATTGCCGAACCAAGCATGACCGGGGGTGAGGAAGCCCTCGGCAGGGATCATCATGTCAGCCAGCAGTTGTTTCATGCCCTGGCGATCCACCGCCAGATTGGCTGCCCGCCGCACCCGCACATCATTCCAGGGCGAGCCCGGATTGCGGGCGAAATGCCAGGTCCAATTGTGCGGATAGGCGTTGGCCGTGATCTGGAAGCCAGCCTGACGCAACGAGGCAATGGCGTCCGAAGCCGGGGCCTCGATCCAATCCACTTGACCACCGCGCAGTGCTGCGACGCGCGCATTGGCTTCCGGGATCGGCAGCAGCACCATCCGGCTGGTTTTCGGCACCCGCGCCTTGTCCCAGTAGCCAGGAAACGGCACCAGCTCCGCCCGCTCGCGCGGCACAAACCGGTCCAGACGCCAGGGCCCGGTGCCGGACGGGCGCAGGGCGACGGCATCCCAATTGCGGCCCATCGCCTCCCACTGAGCGGGCGAGGAAAACATGATCCATGCGACTTGATAGGGCAGCGTGGCGTCTGGCGCGCGGGTGGTGATCTCCAACACCCCTGGCGACAGCGCGCGGTAGCCCGCAATCGACGGAATGCGCGAGCGGCCCTGAGCCGACTGGCGGCGGTCGAACTGCGGGCTGTCTTCCTTCAACAGCTTGTCGAAGTTCCACACCGCCGCTTCTGCCGTGAAGGTGCTGCCGTCATGGAACTGCACCCCCTCGCGGATGGTGAAGATCCAGCGGTTGGTGTTGGCGGGATCAACCTCCCACTTGGTGGCAAGGCCCGGGGTCAGGCTGGAGGAGCGGTCGGACCGGCTTAAATCCCAATTGATCAGGGAATCATAGACGGTATAGCCCATGAACCGCTGGCCTTCGCCGCCCTGATCGGTCTGCCCCGTGGTCAATGGAATGTCCGAGGCCGTCATTGCGATGCGCAACACCCCGCCAGCCTGGGCTGCCGCTGGAGACAGACCAAGGCCGGCGCCAGCGGCGACACCCGCAGCCGCACCGGCGCTGCTGGCCAGAAAGGAACGGCGATCAAGTTGGGTCATAGGTACTCTCCTTGCGGGTGAACGCCTGCGCTTGCTACCAGGACAGCAGCCGACGACCGGCGACGCGGTGGGGGTGAGCGATGCAGGTGCTGTTGATCAATCCGAACACGAGTGTGGAAATCACCGATCTGGTGCTGCGCGCCGCCAACGCGGTTCGGCGCCCGACCACCACTCTGCGCGCTGTCACGGGACGGTTCGGCGGGCGCTACATCGCGACACGCGCCACCTATGCCATCGCGGGCCATGCAGCGCTGGACGCCTGGGCGGAGCATCGCGCGGGGGTCGATGGCGTGGTGCTGGCGTGTTTTGGCGACCCAGGGTTGGCCGCCTTGAAAGAACTGTCGCCCGTGCCCGTGATCGGCATGGTGGAGGCGACGCTGGCCGCGGCTGGCACCCGGCGCTTTGGCATTGTTACCGGCGGGCGCCTGTGGGAGCCGATGCTGCGGGAGATGGTGGTGTTGAGTGGCAAGGCCGATCAGCTGGCTGGCATCCGCACTGTTGCGCCCAGTGGGGCAGACATTGCGCGCGACCCCGATGGCGCGCTGGCTCTGCTGGCGGCTGCCTGCACAGAGGCCGCGCGTGTTGACCATGCCGAGTGCGTGATCTTGGGTGGGGCTGGCCTTGCTGGCTTGACCCACAGGCTGCAACCCCTGGTGCCGGTGCCGTTGATCGACGGTGTCGCGGCCGTCATTGCCGCGACGGAACAGGCCGTCGACCACGCCCGCACCCGCACCCCAGCCAATACCATCGGTCATGATGCTGCCTTGCTGCCGAAGATTGCGTGCCATGGGGTCTCGGCGGCATTGGCGGCGGCTGTCGAACACGGCTGACAGCCGCCGCCAAGGCACGGGATCAATTGCGCAGGTCCATCGTCGCCAGATCGATGAACCAGGAGCGCGGCTGCACCACGCCGGTGACGCGCGGGCTCATCACCCGCGGACCAACATCGTGGGCCACCCACAGGAAGGGAGCTTCCTCCACGATGCGCTTGTGCAGGGCCGCCAGAGCGGCATCGCGGGCCTGACCGTCAAAGCTGGTGCGGGCGCGCTGCACCAGGGTTTCCATCTCATCGGAGTTGAAGAAGCCCCAGTTGTTGGAGTTCGGCGGATTGGCGCCGCGGGTGACGAAGCGGACCATCGCAAAGAAGGGGTCCATGGCCGCGTAGGTCACGTTGGTTGCGTGCGCACCGCGAGCGTTCGGGTGGCTTGCCCCTTCGCGCCAGTTGGTGAACAGCGCGTTCCACTCGATCACTTCCAACTGCACGTCGAAGAAGCATTCGCGCAGGGCCTGCTGCAGCCACTCGTTCATCGCGACAGGCTGCATCTGACCCGAGCCGGAGGCAGAGGTCAGCACCTTCACCGTCAAGCGCCGGTTGGCAGCAAAGCCTGCCTCGCCCATCAAGCGGCGGGCCGCGGCCAGATCGTACTTGATGTCGAATTCAGGATTGCCCCACCAGGGATGGCCCGGCGGCACCGTACCCTTCGGCACCCCCATCAGACCGCCCAGCAGTTCGCGCAACTCGTCGCGGTTGATGCAGAGGTTAGCGGCATGGCGCACCCGCCGATCGAGGAACGGCGAGCCCGGCAGGAACGAGAACTGCCACGGCCAAACGTGCGGTTGCGGATTCTGATAGAGCACAAAGCCGCGCTGCCGCATGGCACCCAGTGCATCGGGGGCAGGCGATTCAATCCAGTCCACTTGATTGCCCAACAAGGCGGCCGTGCGGGCATTGGCTTCAGGCAGAGGCAACAGCACCACACGGTCCAGCTTCGGCGTGCGGGCGGGGTCCCAGTACCGGTCGTTCTTGACCATCTCAAACCGCTCGCGCGGCACCAGCCGCACGCCGCGGAACGGTCCCGTACCGGATGGATTGGCCGCAAACGCCGCCCAGGCACGGGTGGCGCGCTGGCGGGGATCGGTCACATCAGCCGGAACCGCCTGGAACAAGGCTTGCCAATGGGTGGGCGAAGCCATGAACAGATTGGTCAGGTTGATCGGCAAGAACGCATCCGGCTCCGACGTCGTCAACTCAACGGTCATGCTGTCGATGGCGCGTGCGGAGCGCAGCGTCGGCATGCGCGAGGCAGTGACACCCACCTGGCTCGCATCAAAATGCGGCGCCTGCTGATCCAGCACCTTCTGAACGTTCCACACCACTGCTGCGGCGTTGAAGGGCGAACCGTCATGGAAGGTGACGCCGGGACGCAGCTTGAACACCCACTTGGTGCGATCCGTCGCGTCGACCGACCATTCCGTCGCAAGCCCTGGGATCACCACCGAGGGCGCATCGGCCTTCGACAGGTCCCAATGGGTCAGTGCGTCATACATCGGGATGCCGGTGAAGCGGTTGCCCTCAAAGCCTTGATCGGGCTGACCCAGCGTGCGCGGGATATCGGCCGCCGTCATCGCGATGCGCAGCACCTTTTCCTGTGCGAGCACCGGTGTCGCCAGTGCCACCGCCAAGGCTGCACCGGCGAGCCACGCCGTCTTGCCGCGTCCTGGACCCACTCTCCAACCAGACCAACCCGCCATCATCCAATCCTCCCGCTGAACCGCCTCCGCCGGAATGCGGAGGAATGCCCATCGCCTTCTTAAGGCAACCGGCATGCCAAGACGGGACGTTGGGTCGCAGTGCGGCAGTCAGTCACGAATCAGTCGTATGTCTGGGTGGAAATTGGGCACATCGCCCAATCAACCAGCAGGTGAGGTGTTCTTCAAACACCGCGCGGGCGGCGGCTGAGCAGTCGACCATCGATCGCGGCGAGGCCAGCAGCAATCCCAGCCATGCCGATCAGATGGTTGACCGCAAGGCGCTCGCCCAACACCAGGGCGCCGAGGGCGATGGCGCCCACGGGGATCAAAAACGTCACCAGCATCAGATTGGTTGCCCCGGCCCGCGCGAGCAGGCGGAAGTACAGGATATAAGCGATGGCCGTGGCCCCGACCGCCAGCGCCACGATCGCCACAACAGCGGACCAAGGCGGCATCGGCAGATGCCAGGGCCGGTCCACCCACAGCATCACCGGCGCCAACAGCAGTGTTGAGGCAATGGTCATGCCGAGGGCGGGAACCAGCGGATCGAGTGCCCGGGCGCGAAAGCGGCGCCCATAAAGGCCCGCCAACGCATAGGAGATTGCAGCCCCCAACACCGCTGCCTGGGCCGCCAGCGAGGTCGTGACCCCACCCAATGCCGCAGGTCCCACCAGAATCACCACACCCACCAAGCCAATCACCACCCCCGCCAGCCGCGCCTTGGTCAAGCGTTCGTCCGTTGTCAGGACATGGGCAAACAGCACGGCAAACAGCGGGGTAGTGGCGTTCAGAATCGCCGCAAGGCCGGAGGGGATTTGCGTCTGCCCCCACACGATCAAGCTGAACGGCACGGCGTTGTTCAACAGCCCCATCCCTACACAGGCCAGCCAGAATCCCCAATCGCGCGGCAACGCCAAGGCAAACCAGCGCACTGCCGCCGCGAGCGTGAGCGCGGCCAGAGCCACCCGCAGCCAAACCAACGTGAATGGCGGCACACTTGGCAGGGCCAGCGCCACCAGCAGGAACGAGCCGCCCCAGATCACTGACAGGGCCAGCAGCATCGTCCAGTCCTGAGCATCCATGCGATAGGCCATCGGTTCCTCTCCGGCGGTGCGGACCAGCGCGGGTTCGTGCTGCGGCCAGTGTCGGTTACCACGGACGGCTTGTCCGCCCGGTTCTTGCGCGAACTGGGTTTTGGCTGGTGAGCCAAAGCTTTGGGCGCACGCAGGCAAGCCTTGCGGCCTCGTCGCTTGTCAGCGCCGGGGTGGCCCGGCAAGACAGCGGGGATGCCCGCGCTCCCACGGTTTCCGACGCCGCTGATCGATTTGGACCACGCCGTTGCCCGTGTCGCGGCGGCGTGCCCACGGATCAGCGACACGCTCCGCCTACCTTTGGCAGAGGCACTGGGCCGGGTGCTGGCTGCCACCATTGCCGCCCCGCACGCCCTGCCGACGGTCACCCAATCGGCGATGGATGGCTTTGCGCTGACGGTTGGCGCAGGGCTTGCTGCTGGGTCGGTGGTTCAAAACCACTGGCCGGTGGTGACCGGAGCGCCCCTGCCAGCGGGCGCTGACGCTGTGATTCTGGGCGATTTTGCGCAGGTGACTGCCGATGGCCTCGTGCTCCATCGCGCCGTTGCAGCTGGTGACAACATCCGCCGCGCGGGCGAGGACATCACAGCGGGCGAGCCTCTGGTGGCCGCCGACACGCGCCTCCAGGCACGCCATCTCGGCTTGCTGGCAATGGCGGGAGTGTCGATGGTGGAGGTTCGCCGCGCACCGCGCCTTGACCTGCGCGCCCTCGGCGACCGCGAGGGGGAGGCGTCCGCCACCCTCGCCGTGCTGGAGGGATTGGCCCGCAGTGCTGGAGTGACCCCGCTGCCTGCGGGCAGCCGAACCATCGATCCCTCGGCGCCGAAGGCACTCGCTGAGACCACCGCCGATCTGATCGTGCTGGCCGCCGGGGTTGACGTGGGCGGTCCCCTCGGCTGCGTCGCGATGCTGGAGGCCCAGGGCTTCACGGTCGAGCCAATGGCGATTGCTTTGAAACCCGGCAAGCCGCTGGTGCTCGCCACGCACGGCCGTGCTGTGGCGCTGGTGCTCCCCGGCCACCCCGTGCCCGCCCTGATTACCTGGATGCTGCTGGTGCGCCCGATGCTAGCCGCCCTGGAGGGGGGCGGCATCGGTGGCATGCCCCCACTTGCTCTGCCCGCCGCCACGCTGTACCGCCGCCGCCCTGGGCGCACCGAGTTTGCGCCAGCCCGGCTGGTCGACGGTCGCGTCGAGATTTTGGGTCGCGGCGGCTCCGTCCGCTTCCGTCCGCTGCTGGCCGCCGATGGCCTGGCCGAGATCGATGCAGGCACAGGCGACGTGGCGCCGGGCCACTTGGTACGCTTCCACGCCCTGGCGCCGGGCGCGTGAGCGCGAGAGCGGTCCGGCTGCACCTTCGCGCTTGACGACACCGGGTGGATTGGACTATCGAACCGCCTCCCGTCGGGCGGCAGTGGTGTCGCCCGGAGACCGATGTTTTCGTTTTGAGGATTGCGACCATGGCCCGACGCTGCGCGCTGACCGGCAAGGGTGTGCTGACCGGCAACAACGTCAGCCACGCGAACAACAAGACCCGGCGCCGCTATCTGCCGAACCTGCAGGAGATCTCGTTCGTCTCCGACGCGCTCGGTCAATCGGTGCGGCTGCGGCTGTCGACCAATGCAATCCGCACCATTGAACACAATGGTGGCCTGGATGCCTATCTCACCTCGGTCAGCGCTGCCGACCTGTCGCTGGAAGTGCGGCGGTTGAAGAAGCGGATCGAGAAGCGGCTGGCTGCCGCCGCCTAAGTCAGTCGATGGCGTTTTGATCACCCCTGGCGACGAGGCCCGTCGCCGGGGGTTTTCGTGTTTCGCACCACGAGTGGTCAGGCGTCACGGTCAGTCTCCCTCTGGTCCTCTTCCGATGTCCGCGGCAGGATGCGGGCAACCAAAACATTCGGTCGGGGAGGGCCGTGCCCATGTTCGGGCTGATGCAAGACAAGCCGCTGCTGATATCCGATCTGCTGACCTATGCCGCGCGCTACCACAGAACCCGCGAAGTGATCAGCCGGACGGTGGAGGGCGGCTTCCATCGCTACACCTATCCAGAGGCCGCCGAGCGCGCCGCCAAAGTCGCCAACGGACTGCTGTCCTATGGCATCAAGCCAGCGGATCGCATCGCGACGCTGGCCTGGAATACCTATCGACATTTTGAGCTGTTCTACGGTGTCTCGGGCATTGGTGCGGTGTTGCACACGGTCAACCCACGGCTGTTCCAAGAGCAGATCGTTTACATCATCAACCATGCCGAAGATCGGCTGGTGTTCCTAGACACCAGCTTTGTCACCCAAGTCGAAGCGATGCAGGGTGAGCTGAAGACAGTGGAGGCGTATGTCATCCTCTGCCGTCGGGAGGACATGCCGAAAACAACCCTCACCCCCGTGTGGTGCTATGAGGACTGGATCGCCGAACAGTCCGGCGAGATCACCTGGCCCAGCTTTGACGAGCGCACCGCGTCATCGCTCTGCTACACGTCGGGCACCACGGGCAATCCGAAGGGGGTGCTGTACTCTCACCGCTCCACGGTGATCCATGCCTTCCAGGCCTCGTCCAACGCGGCGATGGGCATCTCTGTCCACGATGCAATCATGCCGATTGCTCCGATGTACCACGGCAATGGCTGGTCCCTGCCCTACATTGCTGCGATGTGTGGGGCGAACCTAGTGTTGCCGGGTCCGAAGATGGACGGCGCCTCGATCCATGAGGTGATCGACCGCTTTAAGGTTACCTTCTCCGTCGCCGTGCCCACGGTTTGGACCATGCTGCTGGAGCATATGGAAAAGACGGGCGGTCGGATTGACAGCCTGCGCCGGGTCGCCATCGGCGGCAGTGCGGTGCCACGGGCGATGATTGAGACCCTGCGCGACCGCTATGGCTGCACCGTGCATCAATTGTGGGGCATGACCGAGACCAGTCCGCTTGGCACCATGGCAACGGCAACGCCCGAGGTTGAGGCCTTGGCACCCGAGGTTGCCAACGACATTCTGTGCCAGCAAGGCCGGGTGCAGTTCGGTCTGGAGTTGAAGCTGCAAACCCCCGACGGTGCGCCGGTTCCCCACGATGGCAAAAGCTTTGGCGATCTGTGGGTGCGCGGGCCATGGGCAGCGGCTGGCTACTTCAAGGGCGAAGGTGGTCAGCGCCTGGATGCCGAGGGGTGGTTTCCCACGGGTGATGTTGCCACCATCGACCCCTATGGCTATCTGCGCATCACCGACCGTACCAAGGACGTGATCAAGTCCGGCGGGGAGTGGATCAGCTCCATCGATCTAGAGAATGCAGCCTACGGCCATGCCAGCGTTAAGATGGCGGCTGTGATTGGTATCTATCACCCGAAATGGGAGGAACGGCCCTTGCTGGTGGTGGTCCCAGCCGATGGGGTAACCCCCGACAAGCAAGCGCTGCTGGACTATCTCGCCACCAAGGTTGCCAAGTGGTGGCTGCCCGACGACATCGTGTTCGTGGACCAAATCCCGCTGACAGCAACCGGCAAAATCCAAAAAACCCGCCTGCGCGACCAGTTCAAGGATTTCTCCTTGGCGGACGCATCCTAGCAACCACTGCCGCGGTGATGGCGATGGATCCCGTGATCGCCATCACCCAATGGGCCGGGCGCAGGCCAAGGGTCGGGTCAAGGTTGGCAGCCAGCATTGCAGGCACGGGTACTGCGCGGCTGGCGGCGTACCACGCAGCCTCCCCCACGGCGGCGGCGAATGCGATGGCACAGCCCACACCGAGGGCGGCGCGCCACGCACCGGCGCCCAGGCGGCGCACCGCCCACAGCCAGACCGCCAGGGCGATGGCCGCCATCGGCAACGACGGATCGAACCGCACCTGCAGTAAGTAGTGCGCGAGGCCAGCCGCGACGGCGATCCAGACCAGCCGATGCAGCCGCCGCCAATGGCGACCCAAGCGTTTGACCCAGCCATCGGTGGAGGTGACCGCCAGCGCCGCCAGAATCACCCAAGCCAGTGCGCCGAGGGTCAAATAGGGCCTCGCCACGATCTCAACTGCAATCGAAGCGATCCGCCAGTTTTGCTCGGCTGCATGCAGCACCAGATGCAAGGCCGCGTAGCAGAAGCTTGCCACGCCAACCTCCCGCCGGATGCGCGCCAGCGCCGACCAGCCGGTCAACCGCCGAATGGGTGTGATCGAGAGGGCCGCCAGCAGCATCCAGATCGCCCACCACCCGCTGTCATGCACCGCCTGCTTCCAGGGGCGCACACCCAAACCACCAGTGGCGCCATCCAACCCAAGCCAGATCGCCGGGATGGCCAGAAGCATGATGATGGTTGGGCTGAGCAGCGGCGCCAGCCCCGGTAGCTCGATGCGGCTTGTATGTGACACGCTGTCCCCCAAGGCTGCCAGCGGGGCCAGCCTTGCCTATCCGCGGGCACGATTCCAGGGCATGTGATCCAGAAAACGGGCCAGCATCGACCCACCGGTCACCCCCGTAACCACCAAAGCCGCTGCCGTGGCGGCTGCCAGCCAGTACCAAGCCGGATCGAGATATTCACCGAGGGCAATGCCCAACAGCACCATCACGCCGAGCAAAATCTGAACCTGCCGTTCACTCTCCATCTGAACGTGACGATCCTCCACCACCGGCAAGCCAGCGGCAATCCAGGCAGTCAAACCACCATCCAGCATGTAAGCGACACCCGGCGCGGCGGCCGCCAAGCGATCCGCTGCGCGTTCCGTGCGCAGGCCAGTGCGGCACAGGAAAATCGTGACCTTGTCTGCGGGAATGTCAGCTGCTTCCACATGCTCTAACGGAGCAAGATGGGAGCCCGGAATATGCAGGCGAGCGTGCTCCGCAGGCGAGCGAATGTCGACCAGGAATGCGTCACCCTGGTTGGCCATGGTCGCAGCAGAACTAGGGTCAATCGTCGGCAGCATCCAGTCCCCTCGGACGCGGACGATCCTGTCTGAGGCCCCCGCCACCCAGACCATCCGCGAACTGCGTATAGCAATAGACGCACTCAGACGACATCACCATGCGGCACAGGCGCGCGCGGCGCCGCCGTCGCATCTGTCCCTCCTGTCGTGACTGGTCTAGACAGGTATCCAACGGCTGCGTAGGGTCGTAGAGGTTGCGCTGGGGATAAGGGTGGCAGGATGACAGTGTCAGCATCGCATTTGCTGTCGACGCCAGCGCTGTGGCGCGATGGGGCGATGGCTGGTCCCGCCACTGTGGCAATTGATGCCACGGGCACCATCAGTGCGATTACCCCTGGTCTTCACCCCGATGCCACGCCAGCTGGTGGATTGGTTGTGCCGGGCATGGCCAACCTGCACAGCCACGCCTTCCAGCGCGCAATGGCTGGCCTAGCGGAACGCGCCGGCCCCGAGGGCGACAGTTTCTGGAGTTGGCGGGAGGTGATGTATCGCTTCCTCGCCCGCCTGCGTCCTGAGGATGTGCAGGCCATCACAGCCCAACTGGGGGTGGAGTTGCTGCGCAACGGCTATACCACCCTGGGGGAGTTTCATTATCTGCATTGTGACCCGTCCGGTCACTGCTATGCCGATCCAGCCGAGTTGGCCCATCGTGTGGTGGCCGGGGCGCAGCAAGCGGGCATCGCGCTGACGCTGCTGCCGGTGCTGTATCAGACCGCGCAGTTTGGCGGCGTTCCGCCAACCGAGGGGCAGCGCCGCTTCATCTTGTCGACTGACACCTTCGCCCGCGTGGTGGAGGAGTTGATCACCACCTATCACCAGAACCCGAACATTGCCCTGGGCCTTGCGCCGCACAGTCTGCGGGCTGTGCCTCCAGCGGCTCTGGCTGAGGTGGTGGCGCTGGCACACCAGCTGGGCAATCTGCCGCTGCACATCCACGCAGCCGAGCAGCCAAAGGAAGTGGCGGACTGCATCGCCTGGTCTGGCGAACGACCTGTCGAGTGGCTGTTGAATCACATCGGCCTGTCGGAGCGCTGGTGCCTGATCCACGCCACCCACATGACGGCAGCCGAAACTCAGCGCCTCGCCACCAGTGGCGCCGTTGCAGGCTTGTGCCCGACCACTGAGGCCAACCTGGGCGATGGCTTGTTTCCACTGCTGCCTTATCTGGCAGCAGGCGGGCGGTTTGGCATCGGCAGCGACAGCAATGTCGGCACCAGCCCAGTGGAGGAGTTGCGCTGGCTGGAATACACCCGCCGCCTGGAACAGCAGGGCCGCAATCTGGTTGAAACCACGCCCGGCGCCTCCACGGGGGCGGCCTTGTTCCGTCAGGCGCTGGCAGGGGGCGCGCAGGCGCTGGGGCGCCCAATTGGGGCACTGGAGCCGGGCCTGCGGGCCGACCTTGTGGTGCTGGACCCAGACCACCCGGCGCTGACCCATCGCCCCGGCAACCTCGCGATTGACAGCTGGGTGTTCTCTGGCTCCGCCACCCCCGTGCGCCACGTGATGGTGGGGGGACGGTGGGTGATCCGCGATGGTCGCCACGCGGATGAAGAGACGATTGCCGCGGGCTTTCGCCGGGCGCTTGACCACGTGACAGGGTAGCCCGCCCTTCAACCCTTGCGTTTTCTGCCCAAAGGACTGTTCGCGATGACCCGTCGGCACTTGGACAACACCCGCATCCTCCGCGCCCCGCACGGCACCGCTCTGACCGCCAAGTCCTGGCAGACCGAAGCCGCCTTGCGCATGCTGCTGAACAACCTCGACCCCGCGGTGGCAGAGCGCCCGGAGGAGTTGGTGGTGTATGGCGGCATCGGCCGTGCCGCGCGCGATTGGGACAGCTTTGACCGCATTGTCCACGCGCTGGAGCGCCTGGAGGCCGATGAAACCCTGCTGGTGCAATCTGGCAAGCCGGTGGGCGTGTTTCGCACCCATGCCGATGCCCCCAGGGTGTTGATCGCCAATTCCAATCTGGTTGGCAAATGGGCCACCTGGGACCATTTCCACGCCCTCGACCGCAAGGGCCTGATGATGTACGGGCAAATGACTGCGGGCTCGTGGATTTACATCGGCTCCCAGGGCATTGTGCAGGGCACCTACGAGACCTTTGTCGAGGCTGGTCGGCAGCACTATGGCGGGGATTTGACGGGGCGGTGGATTCTCACCGGTGGCCTCGGCGGCATGGGGGGTGCGCAGCCGCTCGCCGCCACCATGGCGGGAGCCTCGCTGTTGGGCGTGGAATGCCAGCCCAGCCGAATTGAAAAGCGCCTTGCCACTGGCTATCTCGACCGCCAAACCGCCAGCCTGGATGAGGCGCTGGCGTGGCTGGCCGAGGCGCGGGACAGTGGCAGTCCGGTCTCCATTGGCTTGCTGGGCAATGCGGCCGAGGTGTTCCCCGAGATTGCGCACCGGGTGCGTGCCGGCGACCAGCGCGCCCGACCAGACATGGTGACCGACCAAACCTCCGCCCATGACCCGCTGAACGGGTATCTGCCCGCGGGGTGGACCTTGGACGAGCATGCAACCCGCCGCGAGAGCGACCCCGTTGGCACCGAACAGGCGGCCAAGGCCAGCATGGCCCGCCAGGTGCGCGCCATGCTCGACCTGCACGCCATGGGCATCCCCACCCTCGACTATGGCAACAACATCCGCGCGATGGCGCAAGAGATGGGGGTGGCCGACGCCTTCGCTTTCCCAGGCTTCGTGCCCGCCTATATTCGCCCGCTGTTCTGCCGCGGCATCGGCCCCTTCCGCTGGTGTGCGCTCTCAGGCGATCCGGAGGATATCTGGCGCACCGATGCCAAGGTGAAGGAATTGATCCCCGATGATCCGCACCTGCATCGCTGGTTGGACATGGCGCGGGAGCGCATTCACTTCCAAGGCCTGCCGGCGCGCATCTGCTGGGTTGGCCTGGGCCAACGCCACCGGCTGGGCCTTGCGTTCAACGAGATGGTCGCCCGGGGCGAGCTAAAGGCGCCGATTGTGATCGGTCGCGATCATCTGGACAGCGGCAGTGTCGCCAGCCCCAACCGCGAAACCGAAGCCATGCTGGATGGCAGCGACGCGGTTGCCGACTGGCCGCTGTTGAACGCGCTCCTGAACTGCGCCTCTGGCGCCACCTGGGTCTCCTTGCACCATGGTGGTGGTGTCGGCATTGGCTACTCCCAACACTCCGGCATGGTTGTGGTGTGCGACGGCACCGAAGACGCCGCCCGCCGCGTGGCACGCGTGCTGTGGAACGACCCGGCAACCGGCGTGATGCGCCACGCCGACGCGGGATATGACATCGCTGTCACCTGCGCACGGGAGCAGGGGTTGAAATTGCCGTTTCTGGAGTAGGGGGTGGGATTCACAGATTATGACCCCAAAAGAACAGCGAGTGTTGTAGGTGACTACACAGAATATTTTCTCACACTCGCAGAACTACCTGTTTGTGGGTTCTTTTTTGTGGGCCGTGGCTTACAATTATGGCGTTAAAAATTACTCCGAAAATTATCTTGATCAGATCGTTTTTGGCGCGATAAGTCTAGTTTATAGCAACGTAGACGCAAAGCGCACGGAGTTTCCATGGCGATCAATGCTCGTGTTCTATTCGACAATCCGCAAAGTAAGATACAGACTCTGCTAACTGACCGCCTCACCCGCTGTAGGCAAGCGTGGCTTGTTTCTGGGTTTGTTACGGTAGAGGGCGTCGCCGCTATTCAGGCGCCGTTGAGCGAAAATCCAGAAAAGCTTGCACAGCTTGTTGTCGGCGCCGCAACGTGGCGCGCATTTGCCGCCCTGGACCACCTCCTTGAGCAAGGTGTCGATCAAAAGGCACTGCTTGTTCATCTTGGGCACACTCGGGCAACAGGTCCTAACGCGGTCCACCGCTTTTATCGATACCACCCGATGCTTCACAGTAAAGTCTACCTGATGGAAATGACGGATGGCACTAGTGCAGCGTTCATCGGTTCCCATAACCTAACCGGCTTTGCACTGCTCGGACTCAATGGCGAAGCAGGGGTTCTACTTGAGGGCGATTCGCAGGACGAGCAGTTCAAGGCTATTCGCCAGCATATTGCGAATGCCGCAGCCCAGGCTGTACCCTACAAACCGACAATGAAACAAGCATATGCTTGGTGGACCAATCAATTCATTCAAGGAATGGGTGACAAGACCCGTGATACACCTAATGATGTTGAGAATAGAAGGACTATTCTCGTCCTTTCAGTAAGCAAAAATGGGGGCGTACCAAAGAATGGCGACATCGTTTACTTTGAGTTGCCGAGTGCTCTAGGTGCAAATGTTCAAGCGATCAACGCTGAGGTGCATATGTATCTTTTTTCCACGGCACCGTCATCCCCCGTGACTGCACTCGCTCATGTTGGAAACGCTGCGCATTCGCTATGGTGCAGAGTTGAAGGTCTGGAAGCCGACGGTGGAGCCGCGGAATTGGCTGCAGACTGGTTCATTGACGATAGATTTCAACCTGACCTTCAACGCACGCCGAAGCCCTTTCGACCGCTGCCTTCCCCAGGTATGAGACAAGTGCGCGTGCGTGTATACAATGATGTCAGAGGAAAATTCGAGTATTTTTTTGAGAGTAATGGGCAAAGGTGGATACCAGTTCTTGACGATGCTAATGCCATCGTACCATCGGAGGATGTGGGTAGCCTTTTGAGACCGTTAAATTTAATCCCTCGAGAGGATCAACCCTGGCAACGGGTTCAAGACCTCGTACCGGAGGCGCCGGAATATGGTGTTGCTTATCAAGAGGCGCTCAAACAAACATCGCCAGATTCCGGAGCATACATTCTTTTCTCTCTGAGAAGACGGAACAACTAGCCCCAGGGCGAGAATCTCAGAAGACGAAGGAGAAGACAACGCCGATAACAGGAAGGGGAGCGGAAAATCGCGTCCGTCTTCGGCGTCGCCAAAAGGCCGCCTCGGGCAATTGATTGTAACCTGTAAACCGGCTAAGCCACCCGGATCGCCGAGACCGGCACCGCGGGCGGTGTGGTGTGCGGGAGGTTGGGTGCTTGGACGCCCGGTTGGTTGGCCATGTGCCAGGCGAGTTGCTCCACCCGGGGCAGCACTTCGGCATCCAGCGTGCGGTCGGCGACGGTTTCGGCCCAGGCCTGATGGAAGCACACCAGCCAACCGCGGATTTCGGCTTCGCCAATGGCAACGTGCAGGTGGCGGCGGCGCATCGCGGGGGGGCCGTGGTGGCGGATGAAATCGTCGGGGCCGCCGAACCAGTAGTCCAGATAGCTGACCAGCATCGCTTGGGCGTGCGCGAGGCTGGGGGGATGGACGGCGCGGCAGGCAGCAGCCTCGGGCAGGGTGTCCATCAACTGATAAAAGCGCGCAGCCAAACGGCGCACGCCGTCGCCTCCTCCCAAGCGGTCATAGGTGCTGAGCGCCATCGTCGGCAATCCTGCTAGGCGATCAGGTCCAGCACGCGCCGCTGGGTCGCGGCGCTCTCGCGAAAGGCGAGGCCGGTCGCTTTGGCCTGGGTGCCGAGGCCGAACAGGCGCACCACCGCTTCGGAGCGCTGGTCGGGCTCCGCCTCGCCAACGGCCGTGGCGGCGCGGGTGGCTGCCATCGCCGTTGAGACAGCGGCGGCACCGATGCTGCGGGTCAGGTCGGTCATCCGGTCTCTCCTCTGTCGTGCCGCAGGTGGGTCTGGGGCACCCCTACTCGGTGGGCGGCAGCATGCCCAGGGCTTGGCGGTACACGTCCAACAAGGTTTCCTGCTCGTCCACCTCAGCCTGATCCATCTTACGCAGTTTCAGGATCTGGCGCATGATTTTCACATCAAAGCCATTGCCTTTGGCCTCGGCGAAAATGTCCTTGATGTCGGACTGAAGGGCTTTCTTCTCCTCCTCCAAGCGCTCGATGCGCTCGATGAAGGAGCGGAGTTGTTCTGCTGCAATGCCGCCGACATCGGTCATGGGATCACCCTCAGTTTCGGGCCGCGCACACTACTCCCCCGCCTGAGTTGCTGCAAGCTCCCCACAGGCGCACGCCCCCACTGGGTCAGGCGCCATGGCAGAGAACGCGTGCAGCGCATTGCGCCGAGCGGCCGTCGGCGGGTCGACTGCCTGGGACACCCGCGAGTCGATCGAGGGCAGCGCATCACGCTCAGCAGCGCTGTCAAGATGAGGGCCAAGATCGCGCAGCAAGCCGTCATGGATGGCGTAGATCCAGCCATGCAGCATCACCGGCTGGCCGCGCGCCCACGCCGCCTCCACCAGTGGTGTCGCCGCGAGGCGACGAACCTGCATCTCCACGTTGATCTCGCACAGGCGGGCATGGCGTTGTTCGTCCGCCATGGCGTCGAACACCGCGCGATGCTTGCGGTACAGCATGGCAATGGGTTGCAACCAGTGATCCACCAGGGCGGAATGCGCGCCAGTCAAAGCCCGCTGAATGCCGCCGCAGCCATAGTGACCACACAGAATGATGTGGCGGATGTTCAACACCTCCAACGCATATTCAATCACGGACAGCAGATTCAAATCACTGGTGTGAACCATGTTGGCGATGTTGCGATGAACAAACACTTCGCCCGGATCCAGCCCCATCACGGAATTGGCCGTCACCCGACTGTCCGAACACCCAATCCACAGATAGTGCGGGCTTTGCTGTTCGGCCATCCGCTGGAAATAGGTCGCGTCCGCATTGGCCTTGCGCTTGGCCCAGGCCAAGTTGCGGTCCAGCAAATGGTCCAGAGTGTCCATCCACCACCTATCCCAAAGCCAGGATTGGGTGTCATGCCGGGCCTGATCCACCAAGGTGTCTTGTTGCCGCGGCGGAAGGCGCTACAGCGCCGCCAGGAACCCTGCCACTTCCTGGCGCCATGCCTCCCGCACGGCTGGCAGTTCCAGGAACAATTCGTGGCGTGCCTCCGGGTAGTGGCGATGCTGGGCCGTACCCAAATAAGCGCAGGCGTGGGTAATGGCCGCGGGGCTGACAAACCGCTCGTCTCCCGCACTGCCGATCAACAACGGCACCTGAGCCTGACGCAGCATCGCCGGTCGCGCCAACACCGCGCAGGAGGCGAGCGCGCTGGCCAGCCAGCTCCAGGCCGGGCCACCGATGCGCAACACAGGATTGGCAGCAAACCATTCCGTGTGAACCCGGCGCAGCGTCTCATCCCGGCTGGTCGCCTCGCGGCGGGCCGGTCGGTCACGCCAGGGGCCAAACCCCCAGACGAAGCGCGCGCCCAACCCGGCCAGCACATGCGCCTCGGCAATGCCACGGGCAACGGGCAGCGGAAAGGCGCCCGTTGGCACCCCAAGCATCGGCGCGGACAGCACGGCCCGCGCAACCACACCGGGATGCTCACAGACAAAGCGCAAGGCCAAATGTCCCCCCATGGAATGGGCGAGCAGGCCGCGCGGCAGGGTGCTCGGCACGGTTTCCGCCAGCACATGACGCAGGTCGGCGATGTGCCGCTCAAACCCAGTGATCTGCAGGGCTTCGGGGTTGAAGGGCGAACGAGTCGAGCCTCCCTGCCCGCGCCAATCGAGGGTCCATGGCTCCAGTTGGAGGGAGATCAGCCAGCGCGCGATCTCCCAATACTTCTCGGCAAACTCGCTGAAGCCGGGCAGCACCAGCACGCGCGCGCGCGCCTCGGGCAGGGGATGGTGGCCGACGCGCAACCGGGCACCATCGGGTGCCGTCACCATCTGCCAACGCCAGTCGGGCAGAGGCTCAAACCCAGGCGGCAGGCTCCGCGGCGGCGTGAACAGCGGCAGGCTCATGACAGCTGCTGGCGCGCGCGATACTCGGCAATCGCGCCTGCCGTGTCGCCATCAAACACTTTGCGCCCGTGGTCCAGCACCATCGCGCGTGTGCACAGGGATTCCACCGCGGCCATATCGTGGCTGACAAACAGAACCGAGCGCCCACCCGTGCCCGCCAGATGGCGTAGCCGGTCAATGCACTTCTTCTGGAAGCCCGCGTC
>RDXE01000055.1 GCA_004292755.1 Alphaproteobacteria bacterium | reverse complement strand
GCTATCTACCATCGTTTACTCCCGTGCCTGGTACACGAGGGGCTCGCCTTGGTAGGTGAGCCACAAGATGTCGCTCACCGGCACGCGAGCGGCCTCGCACTGTGCGAGAACCGCTTTCAGCGTCTCAACCGGGGAGGGAGAACCTGTGGGGGCCAGGGGGGCCAGCCCCGGCGACGCCGGGGCTGGCGGTGGAACTGCAGCAGACTGCTTCAGCAGGTCACGCGCGGCGGGTGGCCGCCGCCCGCGCGCCAACGCCTCGCGGCGAGCCTCGGTGAGCAGGTCCAGCTGCTGCACCGGGCTCATGGCGCTGGCTCCAGCACTGTGAGCGTAGAGACGGGCACGAGGTCCAGCTGATGGGCCAGTTGGACCACTGCGCACCGCTGCGCCGCGGACACGAACGCTTTTGTGGCGGTCTGGCCGCTCCGGAAGCCTTCGTTTACTGTGACAACCGTGCCAATCCGGTATGCGGCGTTCCACTCGTCTGCTGCCAGCATTGCCGCGCGGATATCCTCGGCGAGCTTGATGCCGTGCCGCTGCAACTGGTCCATCACGACCACATACCGGCGGCCGGAGGCTGCGATCGCGAGCATGTCACTCATCGGAGCCGCCCTCCGCCTCGGAGGTTTGCTCCGCGTGGTCGCGGCGGATCGCGGCGTTCGCAATGTCGATGCTGATCGCCTGCCACTTTCCGCCTGGCTGCCGCTGGTAGAAGCGCATGTAGCTGCTCGTGCCAATCGAGCGGAGACTGTCCTTCAATGCCTCGCGCCCGCGCTGCCAGGTAGGATCAGCAATTTCCATCCGCAGCAGATCGAGGATCGCCGAGACATTGAGTTGATTGTCATTATCCACGCGGAAAGCATGGTTGACCACGGCACGCAGGTGATCGTTGGCACCCTCCGACCATTCGGAAAGACACTGGTCGATCAACACCTTGGCCGCATGCAACTCATGACCAAACGTTACCCGCTCCTGCACTTGCAGGCGTACTTGGCGCAGGCCATCGAATGAGGTTAGGACAAGATTGCCCTTTTTGCCGCCGCGCTTGGCATTGTATTTCTCTGCGGCGAGCTTCAAGAAGGCATCAATATCGTCGATTGAGTGGAAGTAGAACCGATGAATACGGTCGCGGAGTTCCAGTGCGTGGCCGATAATCTTGTCGACTGTCTGCGTCTCGAGAAGATCAATCGGCCTGATGTTTTTCACAGCGATGAGGTCACCGCGATGGTCTCGCATGTAGCCTTCGGGTATCTGGATGCCGTCTGGCATGGTCAATCCTTCCATTTGGAGGTGATGCGTGGCTGGCCGCCGAACAGCCGGTCGGCCAGAATGACCCGACCCACACCTGCGTTGTGCCAGCGGGTGGGGGCGCGGGGGTTGCGCGAGCGCAACCATGAGATGAGACGGGCGATCATGGCCGCATGGCCCTGATCATAGTGACCAGCGGTTGCACGAGATCGGCCCAATGAGGTCGCCCCAGGCCGATCCAGCGAAGGTTCAGCGCCTCGAGAGCATCGAAGGGATCCAATCCCTGCGCCTCGAACGCCAAAATTTGATCCAGCGCCTCGCGCAGCGCTGGATCAGCTCCAGCGATAGCGACCGGTGCGGGCGGGCAGCCCGCGATCTCAATCATCGCTGGCCTCCGGTCCTGGCGGCGCGAAAGGCGTCCAAGCTCACGACTGTGGCATCGGCGGAGACGGGCGCGGGCGCGGGCGCGCAGAACCGCGCCACGAAGGCGTCCATGTCGTCCGCCATCTGCGCCAGCTCGTTCGCAAAACGCACCAAACGGTCCTCGTCGATGGAGCGATCCACCACCATCCACTCGAGATCTGTCGCGATGCTGCGAAGGTCTGAGGCGATACTCATCGACACCTCCGTGGGCAGGTCGGGCAGCGCGCCATCAGTGCTTGCACCGTCGGGCCAGGCACGCCGGAGGGGCGCGTGGACAGCTGGCGGCAGCGTTCTGGCGTAATCGCACCCAGCACCGGGCACTCAATCGGGGGGGGCGCCAAGTGCTTGCGCAGCAGCGCTATGGCGCGACCATCCGCCAGCGCTGGATAAACACCGCGCGCGATCAGGCTCACGGTCGCCGGGCTCACGCCCGCGTCTTTTGCCAATCGTCGCACGCCGATAGCCTGCACCTTGGCGGCAACGGCAAGTTGCAGCGCGGGGTCGGTGGTCATGCCGCCCTCCCGCGCACCGATGGTGCTGCCACCACTGCCGCCAAGGCTGCCGCTGTGGTGCCAAGCTGCGGATTGTTGTCGCGGAGCACCCGCGCGCCGGTTTCGTCGCGGACAAAGGAGGGGGCGACCATTCCGAGGTCGCGCGCCAGCTCGTATCGGGCTGGCCGCCCGCGCAGAGCTGGCTGGACACACCGCACAACCCCCGCACCTGCCAGCGCTCCGATATAGGCAGCCGTGGTCCGGTGGCTCACACAGGCAAGCCCAGCCAACTCAGCCAGCAAGAACGGACGCCGCAGAGGGCGCATCGCCCCCCACAGCCGCTGTGCCGCGGGCTGCAGATGATTTTTGGGCGGCGGTGGCGCTCGCACACCCTCAGCGAGGCTCCAGACCACGCGCTGCTCACCACTGATCGCAGGTGTGGCGACCACCAGCGCGCCGCAAAGGCTGCGGCAGGCGTGCTGCGGCTTCATAGACCGGCAGAAGCTGCGGCGAGAGCGCGGGCGTGGTATCCGGCAACCGAAACGTGCGGGCAGCCAGGGGGATCGCGCCGATGGTGACCACGCCCTCCTGTTGCAGGTCCGCCAAGTGCCGTCGCGCAGCGGGGATGGAGCGCCCGACTGCCTCCGCCACTTGGCGGAGCGTTAGTCCCTGTGGCGCCGCGCGCAGAGCGGCGACGACCGCCCCGCGCTTGGAGGTCAGCGCGGTCATGCTCGCACCGCCCGCCGCGCGGCAGGGGCTGCGCCGGTCATGATCTTGGCTGCACCCCACTTGCGCAAATCGACCCGGTCCCAGCGTTCCGTCGCCGCTGTCTCGCCGATGGTGTCCAGGTTCACCGCGACAAGGCGGGTGACGCCGTGGGTTTTGGCGACAATCTCGCTGATCAGGTCATCCGCCAGCGTGAGAGCAGGGCAGTATAGCGCAGCAAGTGCTCGCGCGTCCTCTACTGTGCAGGGTTGAGCCGGTTGCCACTGCAACACGCGGCTGTACGTGCGGCCACTGCAGCGGCGCAGAAGATCGGGCAGTGTTTCTTCGCCGACCAGCAGTATTGCGATGCCGGTTTCGTCACTCAGTGTACGAACAAACTCAATGACTGGCATCTTGCCATGGCAGAGATGATCAGCCTCATCGAGCATCAGCAGATTAGGGCCAGACAACAGAGCTTCTTTCGCTGCCTCGAACCGTCCATCCTTGCTGTTCGGGGCTCGCACGCAGAGTTCCGCGCATAATGCGCCTAGAAATCCATTGATCGTCCACAGTGGTTTTACTGACAAATAAGCGGTTTGAAACATCGCGCCGATGCGCGAACAGGCGCTGCTCTTGCCGTAACCTGGGGGGCCGTGCAGCACGCCCAAGCCCGGTAGGGTCGGCTTCCGCCGCACGATACGCTCCGCCACTGCAAGGCCGAGCTTCACGTTGGTCAGGTCAGCGATTTGTGCCTTGTGCCGGTCATCAAGTTGTGTCATCTGAACACCATCATCGTTGAGTTGTTTCGGGGCCGCCTGCGCCAACAGGCGGCCCTACTCGTGTGCGCGCAGCGCGCCGCGCTCCAGCTCGAGCCGCATCCGCGCGCGGTACCAAGCCACCCCCTGTAAACGCCCCAGCCACAGCCGATCCGCGTCACTCACAGCCTCACCACGATCCATTGCGGCCTGGATTGCCTGCGCCTCTGCCCAGCGTTGGTTTTGCTTTTCGGCGTCTGAGAGCTCAGCTGGCGCCAAGGCGAGCGATGTAACGTTGGTGGCTTCAGCCGTAATTGTTGGCGGTGATAACTCGGATAGAGCTTTGTCTACCTTCGTGCGCAGACGCTTAACCTTTCCCTGTGCCCGCCTTTCCTGTGCCTGCTGCACGAAAGACGCTGGAAAGTACGGCCTTGCGTGCGCATCTCGATGCGCGAGTGTTAGGAAGTGACCTTGATCATCGAACACCCAGACTTGCTCGGGGTCGATTGGGTCAAACCGCACATCGACTTCACGTCCGTGCAGATCCAGACGCTCCAACTCGAGCGAGTGATAGGTGTGGCCGTGTAGCGCGATGGTCGCTCGGTTCACCACGCGGCGGGCGCTGGGCCGCCCAAGGTCGACCAGCTCGGCCTCGGTGAGCAGCAGCGGCTCCCAGCCGTTCTGGCAAAAGCTTGCCCACACCTGATCTGGCGAGCGATGACCCAGCGCACTGTGTGGGCGCGCGTTGTAGGTGGCGACGGCGTCCGCGACCACTGTGCAGAAGCTCTGCCATGGCATCAGGCGGCTCGCGTCTTGCCGTGTCAGACGGAAGGCCCGCTGGCGCGCCTCGCGATCCATCTCATCACCTTGGAAGGTGGCGAAGCGCCGGGCGAGCGGTATCCACAGGGTGGCGTTCAGCCGCTCCACCACGCCGCGCGCTTGAGCGTTGTAGGCGATTGAGTTGGTCGCGGTAGTACCCAGGCGACTGAGGGTCGCGAGCGTTTCGGCCGCCACGTAGCCCGGGCCGTTGTCGGTGTACCAGATCGCGGGCACACCGTGTTTAACTGCCTGGACAAGCGCATCGCGAACAGCCGACGCGGCTTCATCAAGCGCGACTGACCAACCCAGCACGCGGCGTGTGGCGACGTCGATCACCGCCGTGAGCTCTGGTCGGCACGCCTTGCCGTGGATAAGGTGCGCCACTTCTGCCTGGAACCTGTGACCGTCGGCGCTGACCACGTCGAGAGGCAGCAGGTCCTCGAACGTGCGCTTGCGGAAGGCTTTCAGCCGCCGCAGTTCGCGCTGGCCCATGCGTCCGCGATTGCGCGCCAACTCTCCGAGCTGTGCCACTTCGCGCTGCACCGTCCGCAGGCTCGGCAGGACCACACCCCGCCGCGCGCAGGCAGCGTAGGCGTCTGCCAGCGATGGTTTCGTGGGGACTTGATACTCGGCGAGGATGTCGTCGAGCCAAACTGGCACCGGCTGCTGCGGGGTCGGGCGCGGCGCGAGTGCTGCTGCTTCCCGCGCCTGTTGCCAGCGGAGCAACGTGCGCTCCGACACTGTGCGCGACGAGCTGGGCTTGGCGTTGGCTTTTGCCAGGGTCGCCAGCGTGTCAGATGGCAGTCTGCCAGACTGCGCCGCCGCCACAAATGCTTGGCGCGCCGCAACCGGCCCCTGCTCAAGGGCCATGGTGTCAATGAGTGCCAGGATCACTTCGCGCGCTTCACGGACGGCGAGCGGGTTATTTTTCGATCCAGCGAGAGCAGGCAGACTGGGGTGCCTGGCCCCCGTGTAAGCCACCCTCCGGATCATGATGCGATCCGATTAACTGTGGTTAAGGTGCACTTCTGGCGCGAATGGCTATGCTTTTGGCCTCTTGGTCGACCGCGCCGCAGCAGACGTTGACCGCTCTCGCTCCAGCGATCCGGGAAGAGTTCATGAAGGGCTACCTGCAACGCATCGGCCAAGGCTCGCTCGCCTTTTGGCGTCGAATGCGTGAGCGCCAGCGAGCACGTGCGCGGCTTCAAACCAGCCTGTTCCGCGACACCGCTGAGCGTGAGGCCTCGCCGCCCCAGCTCGGCGATGATGCTGTATCGGTCCCATTGCGGTGGCTGCCGAGACATTTTTCCAACCACGGTTTATTGTGTTCTGGCACCATTTTTATACCAATTCTGGGGTTTGGCAACTGGGAAAACAATGCCACTGGGGGAGCAATATGATTGAGCTGCGCGCGCTGGCGGCGCGGTTAGATTTGGCGCTGCACCACTGGCCGTCTGAACGGCTCGCTGCCATAGAACTCGCGGTGAACCGCCAGACGCTCCGGCGCTACCGCGCCGCGGAAGCCGAGCCAGGTGCCCTCTTCGTTGCACGCGTTGCCGAGCTGTCCGGTGTATCGCTGCACTGGCTGATGACGGGCGAGGGGCCGCAACGCGGCCCGGTGGTGGCCGAGCCAGCAGTCCTCCTCGAACTCCACGCTGGTATGGCAAACGCGCCGGATCCCGCAGCGGCGGCGCTGAAAGCTTACGAGCAAATCATGGCCTCCGCTGCATCGCCCTCCGAGATACCCGCCCTCGTTCGCTTCGCGATCAAGCAGGCTCAAGCCGGGTAGCTTTTGTGGGGTTTTGGCGCCGTTGGACAAAAGCGTGTCGTTGGTGTCCGATTTCCGACCACTGGCCTTTTGTCCGCTCTACCCCCGTTCCGCTGCGCTAACATCCCGGTATGTCTCACAAAATCCCCGAATATCCCGCCTCGCCCGCCGCGGACAAATCCGGTGTCGTCTCACACAAATGATGGGCAGGACTAGGCCTGTCTGACAGAACGCTGTTCTGCTCCGAACAGTCATGTCGGGTGGGTGTCGGGGGTTTGTCGGGTTTGGGACAGGGCGGACGCCGTGCGAAACCCCCTGCGGCATCTGACCTATCACGTTGTTTTGTATCGGTTTTCTGGCTGTCTCGCAGAGCCGCGCCAGAGTTGGCACGGCGCTTGCCCTAAGGGGTTGGTCACGGCGACAAGGGACCTTCCCGGTCGCCCCTCCTTGAACTGGCAACCCCCGAAGAGGACAACGCAATGGCAAAGCTTCGGCAGATCGCCTTCTACGGCAAGGGCGGGATCGGTAAGTCCACCACGTCCCAGAATACACTTGCCGCCCTCGTTGAGCTCGGTCAGAAGATTCTGATCGTTGGCTGCGATCCGAAGGCTGACTCGACCCGCCTGATCCTCAACACCAAGCTGCAGGACACGGTGCTGCACCTGGCCGCTGAGGCTGGCTCGGTTGAGGACCTGGAACTCGCCGACGTCATGAAGATCGGCTACAAGGGCATCAAGTGCACGGAATCCGGTGGTCCGGAGCCGGGGGTCGGCTGCGCCGGTCGCGGCGTGATCACCGCGATCAACTTCCTGGAAGAAAACGGCGCCTACGACGATGTGGACTATGTGTCCTACGACGTGCTGGGCGACGTGGTGTGCGGCGGCTTCGCCATGCCGATCCGCGAGAACAAGGCCCAGGAAATCTACATCGTCATGTCCGGTGAAATGATGGCGCTGTATGCCGCCAACAACATCGCCAAGGGCATTCTGAAGTACGCCCACTCCGGCGGCGTGCGCTTGGGCGGCTTGATCTGCAACGAGCGCAAGACCGACAAGGAACTGGAACTGGCCGAAGCTCTGGCCGCGCGCCTGGGCTGCAAGCTGATCCACTTCGTGCCGCGCGACAACATCGTGCAACACGCTGAGCTGCGCCGCATGACCGTGCTGCAGTACGCTCCGGAAAGCCAGCAGGCTCAAGAATATCGCGAGCTGGCCCGCAAGATCCATGAGAACAGCGGCAAGGGTGTGATCCCGACCCCGATCACCATGGAAGAGCTGGAAGAGATGCTGATCGAGTTCGGCATCATGAAGACTGAAGAGCAGCAGCTGGCTGAGCTTGAGGCGAAGGAAGCCGTTAAGGCCGCCTAACCCGCCGATGCGGGGCGGCTTTGGCCGCCCCGCCTTTCCCCTTCCGCCCCCCTCCTTCCGCCCCTCCCAAGGAGTGTCCCATGGACGGCGATTTCAAGGCTGATGCCGAACGGCATCGCAAACTGATTGAAGAGGTTTTGGCCGCCTACCCAGACAAGGCCAAGAAGCGGCGCGCCAAGCACCTGAACGTGGCCGAAGCGGACGAGAATGACAGCGAAGGCACCGCCTGCGACGTCAAGTCGAACGTGAAGTCGGTTCCCGGTGTGATGACCATCCGTGGCTGTGCTTACGCCGGTTCCAAGGGCGTGGTGTGGGGTCCGATCAAGGACATGGTCCACATCAGCCACGGTCCGGTTGGCTGCGGTCACTACTCCTGGTCGCAACGCCGCAACTACTACATCGGCAAGACCGGTGGCGACAGCTTCGTCACCATGCAGTTCACCTCCGATTTCCAAGAAAAGGACATCGTGTTCGGTGGCGACAAGAAGCTGGAAAAGATCATCGACGAAATCCAAGAGCTGTTCCCGTTGGCGAACGGCATCTCGGTGCAGTCTGAGTGCCCAATCGGCCTGATCGGCGACGACATCGAGGCGGTGTCGAAGAAGAAGGCCAAGGAGCACAACACCACCATCGTGCCGGTGCGCTGCGAAGGCTTCCGCGGTGTCTCCCAGTCGCTTGGTCACCACATCGCGAACGACGCGATCCGGGACTATGTGTTCGACAAGAAGGAGATCGAGTGGGAGAGCACCCCCTACGACGTCAACCTGATTGGCGACTACAACATCGGTGGCGATGCCTGGTCCTCCCGCATTCTGCTGGAAGAAATGGGCCTGCGCGTGATCGGTGCCTGGTCGGGTGACGCGACCCTGGCCGAGATGGAGCGCGCGCCGAAGGCCAAGCTGAACCTGATCCACTGCTACCGGTCGATGAACTACATCTGCCGTCACATGGAAGAGAAGTACTCGATTCCATGGGTGGAGTACAACTTCTTCGGCCCGACCCAGATCGCCAAGTCGCTGCGCGCCATTGCGGCTCATTTCGACAAGACGATTGTCGAAAAGACTGAGGCTGTGATCGCGAAATACCAAGGTCTGGTCGATGCAGTGATCGAGAAGTACAAGCCACGGCTGCAAGGCAAGACCGTGATGCTGTATGTCGGCGGCCTGCGTCCGCGGCACGTGGTCAATGCCTACACCGATCTGGGCATGGAAATCGCCGGCACGGGCTACGAGTTCGCCCACGCTGACGACTACCAGCGCACTGGTCACTACGTGAAGGAAGGCACGCTGATTTACGACGACGTCACTGGCTATGAGCTGGAGAAGTTCGTCGAAGGCGTGCGCCCCGATCTGGTCGGCTCCGGCATCAAGGAGAAGTATCCGATCCAGAAGATGGGCATCCCGTTCCGTCAGATGCACTCGTGGGACTACTCCGGTCCATACCACGGCTATGACGGGTTCGCGATCTTCGCACGCGATATGGACCTTGCCATCAACAACCCGGTGTGGAGCCGCTTTGACGCGCCTTGGAAGAAGGCCGCGTAACAGCCAGGCAGCCCGCCAGTTCCCCTGAAGCGGCGGTGTGGAGCGGTAAGCGCTTCCCCGCCGCGTGGAGACGACCCATGCCCCAGTCCGCCGAAAAGGTGAAGGATCACGTCACGCTGTTCCACGAGCCGGAATATCGTGAGATGTTGAAGGCCAAGAAGGCCGCGTTCGAGTGCGGTCACACCGATGAGCGTGTGACGGAAGTCGCCGATTGGACCAAGTCTTGGGACTATCGCGAAAAGAACCTGGCTCGCGAGGCGCTGTCGGTCAACCCGATGAAGGCTTGCCAACCACTGGGTGCGGTGTTCGCCGCCCAAGGGTTCGCTGGCACCATGCCGTTCGTCCATGGCTCGCAAGGCTGCGTGTCGTACTATCGCTCGCACTTGTCCCGCCATTTCAAGGAGCCGTCGTCGGCCGTCTCCTCCTCGATGACGGAAGACGCTGCAGTGTTCGGCGGCCTGAACAACATGGTGGATGGTCTGGCCAACACCTACGCGCTGTACAAGCCGGAGATGATCGCCGTCTCGACCACCTGCATGTCTGAAGTCATCGGTGAAGACCTGAATTCCTTCATCAAGACGGCGAAGGAAAAAGGGTCGGTCCCGGCAGACTATCACGTGCCCTACGCCCACACCCCGGCGTTCGTTGGCAGCCATGTCAATGGCTACGACGTGGCGATCAAGGGCATTCTCGAGCACTTCTGGCAGACCGACGAGCGTAAGCCCGTCGACCAGATGAGCCATTCCGTCAATATCATCCCGGGCTTTGACGGCTACGCGCCAGCGAACATCCGCGAGATGAAGCGGATGCTCGACCTGATGGGTGTCAGCTACACCGTGCTGTCCGACGTCTCGGATGTTTATGACACGCCATCCGATGGTCAGTTCCGCATGTATGCTGGTGGCACCACCATCGAGCAGACCAAGACTGCGCTGCACGCCCAGGGCACGATTTCCCTGCAGCAGTACTGCACGGAAAAGACCCTGGAGTACATCGCTGGCAAAGGTCAGGACGTGGCTGCCTTCCACTACCCGATGGGTGTGGCGGCAACCGACCGCTTCTTGATGAAGGTGGCGGCGATCACCGGCAAGGACATCCCGGATCAGCTGACGCTGGAGCGTGGTCGTCTGGTTGACGCCATGGCAGACAGCCAAGCCTACCTGCATGGCCGCACCTTTGCCATCTATGGCGACCCTGACTTCGTCTATGGCATGACCGAGTTCCTGCTGGAGCTGGGGGCCGAGCCGCGCCACGTGCTGGCAACCAACGGCACCAAGGCCTGGGAAGCCAAGATGAAGGAACTGCTGGCCACCTCGCCGTTCGGCGCGCAAGCGCAGGTGTGGCAAGGCAAGGACCTGTGGGCGCTGCGCTCGATCCTCGCGACCGAGCCGACGGAACTGCTGATCGGCAACAGCTACGGCAAGTATCTGGAGCGCGACCTCGGCATTCCGCTGATCCGCCTGACCTTCCCGATCTTCGACCGTCATCACCACCACCGCTTCCCGACCTTCGGCTATCAAGGCGGCCTGCGCGTGCTGGTGGCGCTGCTGGACAAGATCTTCGATGCCCTGGACGCCAACACCATCATCCCCGGCGTCACGGACATCAGCTACGACCTGACCCGCTAAGCCGACCCGGCACCCCCCACCACTTGTCTGGGTGGTGGGGGGTGCCACGGCTGGTCCGTCATTCGTTCCGCATTGCGTCGGGGGACTGCCATGCTGACCGACACGCTTGCCTCTGTTTTCGAAGAACCGGCCTGCCCCACCAATCGGGCCAAGTCGGCCGCCGAAAAGAAGAAAGGGTGCAGCGTCAAGGCGCTGACACCCGGTGCCGCTGCTGGCGGCTGTGCCTTTGATGGCGCCAAGATCGCCCTTCAGCCCATTGTTGATGCCATCCATCTGGTTCATGCACCCATCGCCTGCGAAGGCAATGGCTGGGATAATCGCCACGCCTTCAGCTCTGGTCCCCAGCTCTATCGCTTGGGCGTGACCACCGACTTGACCGACCTGGACGTGATCCATGGCGGCGAACAGAAACTCTACAAAGCCATTCGCCAAGTGATTGAACGACACAGCCCAGCTGCTGTCTTTGTCTATCAAACCTGTGTGCCAGCCCTGGCTGGCGATGATGTCGAAGCCGTGTGCAAGGCAGCGGCGCTGAAGTTCGGCACGCCGGTGATCCCGGTCAATGCACCCGGCATGGTCGGCACCAAGAACCTGGGCAATCGGCTTGGCGGCGAAACCCTGCTGAAGCACGTGATCGGCACGATGGAGCCGGAGGTTTCGACCGACGCGGACATCAACATCATCGGCGACTACAACCTTGCTGGCGAGTTGTGGCAGGTGAAGCCGCTGCTGGAGGCGATTGGCCTGCGCGTCCAGGCCTGCATCACGGGCGATGCCCGCTATCGCGATGTCGCAGGCGCCCACCGGGCCCGCGTCAACATGATGGTGTGCAGCCAGGCGATGATCAACGTCGCCCGCACCATGGAAGAGCGCTGGGGCATCCCCTGGTTTGAGGGCAGCTTTTACGGCATCGCCGACACCACCAACGCCATTGTGACCATGGCCCGCCTGTGTGTGGAGCGCGGCGCCGACCCTGCCCTGCTGACCCGCGCCGAGGCGGTTACAGCCGAGGGGGCTGCCCGCGCGTGGCGGCGCCTTGGCCCGTATCTGCCCCGCCTGACGGGCAAGAAGGCCCTGGTCTACACCGGCGGCCACAAGAGCTGGTCAATGGTCTCAGCCGTGCAGGAGTTGGGCATGGAGGTGGTGAAAACCTCCGTCCGCAAAGCCACGGTAGAGGATAAGGAGCGGGTGATCGACCTAGTCGGCTCCGACGCCATGGTGGACGACATCCCCGCCAAGGAAATGTTCCGCATGCTGTCCACCGGCGAGGCCGACATTCTGATGTCCGGCGGTCGCAGCCAATTCGTCGCCCTGAAAGCCAAAGCCCCCTGGATTGACGTCAATCAGGAGCGCCACTTCGCCTATGCCGGGTACGACGGCATTGTCGAATTCGCTCACCGGGTGGATTTGTCGATTGCCAACCCCGTTTGGCAAGCCGTGCGCAGCCCAGCCCCCTGGGATGCCGACTGGTCCGATGAAGGGGAGGCATGAGCCATGGCCGAGATCATCCGTCGCTCTCGCCCGGTCTCCGTCAATCCCTTGAAGTCCTCTGCCCCGCTGGGTGCAGCGATGGCCTTTCTGGGTGTCGAGCGGACCATGCCGTTGTTCCATGGCAGCCAGGGCTGCACAGCCTTTGGCATGGTGCTGCTGGTGCGCCACTTCAAAGAGGCAATCCCGCTGCAGACCACCGCCCTGACCGAGATCACAGCGATCCTGGGCGGTATGGACAATCTGGAGCAAGCAATCCAGAACCTTGCCAAGCGTGCCCAGCCCAAGCTGATTGGCATCGCCACCACTGGCTTGGCCGAGACACGGGGCGAGGATTTCATGGGCGACCTTGCCCTGATCCGCCGACGCAATCCCGACCTTGCCAACACCGCCCTGGTGCTGGCCTCCACCCCCGACATGGTTGGCGGCTTGTCCGAAGGCTGGGCCAAAGCCGTCACCGCGCTGATTGAGCAAGTGGTGGAGCCGGGTCCCCGGCTGCGCCGGAAGGGTCGCGTCGCCGTGCTGCCCGGCAGCCACATCACGGCAGGCGACATTGACGAGTTGACCCAGTTGATCGAGGCGTTTGGTCTCACGCCCGTGGTGGTGCCCGACCTCTCGCGCTCCCTCGACGGGCATGTGCCAGGGGAGTGGATTCAGGGCAGCCTCGGCGGCACGACGCTGGAGGAGCTACGCACCCTTGGCTCCGCCCAAGTTGCCATTGCGCTGGGCAGTGCGATGCAGGCCCCCGCTGCAGCCTTGGAGCGGCTGACCGGCGTGCCCTACCAATTGTTCGACCGGGTCACCGGGCTCAGTGCCGTCGACCGGCTGGTGTCGTTCCTGTCCGACATGGCGGGCGTGCCCGCACCGCCCCGGGTGCGCCGCCAGCGCAGCCAGTTGCTGGATGCCATGCTGGATGGGCACTTCCACTTCGGTGGTCGCCAAGTGGCGCTCGCGGGCGAGGGCGATCTGGTCTGGGCGGTTGGGCGCCTGCTGGCGGATCTGGGCGCCGGGCTCGGCCCTGTGGTGGTGCCTACCACGCTCGGACAAGAGTATCTGGCGCAATTGCCCTGTGCCGAGGTGTTGGTCAGCGATCTTGGCGAGTTGGAGGACCGGGCGGCTGGGTGCGATTTGATCATTGGCCCGTCCCACGCCCGCCAAGCCTCAGAGCGCACGGGCATTCCCTTGTTCCGCCTCGGTTTCCCAATCTTCGACCGCCTGGGTGCCGCCCATGTGGTTACGGCTGGCTATCGCGGAACGCGCGATTTGATCTTCCGCCTTGCCAATGCGTTCCAGGAACAGGATGGCGAGGCGTTCGACACCTTGCACACCCACGCCCCTCGGGAGGAGAGCGACCATGGCTCTGCGCCGGCTTCAGTTGGTTGACACGGAGGCTCCGTCCAGCGAACCGCTGGCGGGTGCCTTGACCATTGCCTTCGCAACGACGGACCTGAAAACCGTCAACGCCCATTTCGGCGGCACGAAAACCTTCTCGGTGTGGGAAATCTCGCCCACCGCCAGCCGGTTTGTCGAAGCGCTGCAGTTTGACAGCCACTCCGACCAAAGCGGCAAGCACGACGATAGCGAGGACAAGATCACCCCGAAGGTGGATGGGCTGAAGGGCTGCGCCCTGCTGTTCTGCGCTGCCATTGGTGGCCCGGCCGCCGCCAAAGTTGTGGCCGCAGGCATTCATCCCGTGAAGCTGCCCAATCCAGAGCCGATTGAGGCCGTGATCCAACGCGTTCAAGCGATGCTCGGCGGCTCCCCACCGCCGTGGCTGCGCAAGGCCATGCGTCAGGCCAGCGGTACCGGCTTCGTTGCTGAAGAGGAGTGAGAGATGCTGGACGAACCCATCGCCGCCGCCGTTGATGCGGAGGAGGCAGCCCTGCAGTCGCCTGCGATCCGCGCGCTGGTGCGCCAGATGCGCGCCCACGACACCCATGGCGCGTGGGAGAAAAAGTCGGATGCCGAGGTGCTGAAGCCGTTCATCGTCACCAAGGCGGAGCGGCGCGCCATCCCGGTGGTGGGCGACCCCGACAGCAAGGTGCTGTTCCGCATCGAAACCTATTGGGCCGCCATCGGCATGGCGATTGAAGCGGAAACCGGCACCATTGCCTCCCCCCTGCTGCGCTTGTCGCACGAGGGGTTTGGCCGCGTGGTGCTGACGGCGGGTCGGCTGATCCTGGTGTCCAAGCACCTGCGCGATGTTCACCGCTTTGGCTTCGACAGCTTCGCCGACATGGCCAACAAGACCGAGGCGCTGGTCGCCGAAGGCGTCGGCATGCTGAAGCGCTTTCCCGACGTCGCTGACGCGTGAGGGGAGGAACCCGCCGATGGCCGAAGTCGATGCCCTGAAAGCTGAAATCCGCAAGCTCAATGCCCGCGCCACCGACCTCAAGATGGCGCTGCACGACCTGTCGGAGGAATTGCCCGCCGCGTGGGAGCAGATCCCCGACGTGGCGCAAAGAACCTACGACGCCTTCCGCACCCTTGCCGCCAAGCGCGCCGAATTGAAGGCGCTGGAGACTGCATCATGACCGTGATCACTTTCCGCACCCGCGACGGCAGCCCCTGGACGCCGCGCTACTTGACCGCCATCGACGCTGGCAGCTGCATCGGCTGTGGTCGGTGCTTCAAGGTCTGCCCCCAAAGCGTGCTGCAACTGATGGGCGTCAACGACGATGGCGCCCTGGTCGACCCGTTCGACGATGATGAAGACATTGTCCGCAAGGTGATGACCGTCGCCAAGCCGGGCAATTGCATCGGCTGCAACGCCTGTTCCACCGTCTGTGGCGCCAACTGCCAAACCCACGAGCCGCTGGCGGCGTAGGGGGCAACGGGCGGTGGCGCAGAAAGCACTCCATTCAGCACCCCGCTGTTCTCTCGGCAGCGGGGTTGTCCCTCGAATGGTGACTAGTGCCAGTGGGGCTCGTGGTGCCTAGCTATGTTGGCCAAATAATCCTCCTGGGATCGATTTCTTCATTATTTTTACCTCGGGAACAAACTCTGACAGAGTCACTGAAAAAGCAGTATATTAAATAACTTTCTTGAGTGAACTGCTCATCATATTTCCGCACAATGTCCATGATTTTATCAACGTTACGGCTAGCGAATTGTTCGAATGACTCACTCTGTATCTTTTTTCCTGAATCTTCGATCGCTTCTCGTGAAACAGCAATTAGTATCTCCTGATTCTGATCGCCATAGATACAAACCTCAACGGTTTCATTTTCCCAGTTCCAATTGATGGAAGGCTGGTAAATCGCGCGAACAGCCATTTTTGGCCTCCTTATCGTTCACCCTGATCGACGCCATACCGAGATGGACGACCATGCGATCAGAACTGGCAGCCCTTCTATAAGAACAAATAGGGTACGACGCCCCTGGTAGCAAGGGAAGAATTTCGCTCTCTATCGCGTAGACGGCGAGTAACCATACCTGCCAGCGATTCTTTGAATATCTAAGATGCCCCCGCTCAGATCACATTGCGCTCCACCACTCGGCGCCCGTCAATCACACGCGCGATGTCAAACACGCTGAGGTCGAGGGAGCGGGAGTGGCCGTGGATCAGGCGTTCGGCTAGGTCACGACCGACAGCTGGGGCCTGCTGGATACCGTGGCCGGAGAATCCATTGGCGAACCACAGGTTATCGCAGGCCGGATGACGACCCAGCAGGGCATTGTGGTCGTGGGTGTTCATCTCATAATAGCCAGCCCAGGAATTGGTCACCTTCACGGCCTCGAAGGCGCGCACGCGGGTGGCGAGGGCGGGCCAGATCACCTCCTCAAATTGGTCGTGGCGCACCTCCAAGGGGGCGTCGTCGGGGTCATCTGTCTCTGGTGGCGACCAGCCGCACAGGAACTGGTGCCCCTCTGGCCGGAACCACACGCCGCTGGTGTCGATCACCAGGGGACAGCCCGGCAACGCCTCCTTGATGTGCAGCACAAACACACTGCGCGCCCGCGCCCGCACTGGCACATCAATACCAGCCATCGCTGCCACGGCCGCCGCCCAGGGGCCTGCAGCATTGACCACCTGATCGGCTGCCAGCACCTCGCCCGAGGCGAGCCGCACTGCGGTGATGCGCGGCCCAGCGCGCTCAAACCCAACAGCCTCGTCGGCGCAATAGCGCACGCCCAGGCTGCGAGCCTTGCGGCGGAAGGCTTGCATCAGGGCGTAGCCATCAAACCACCCCTCGCCGCTGAGCCCGAGGGAGGCCGCCGCCACCCCGTCGCTCATCATCCAGGCAAAGCGCTCGGTCAGCGCGGATGGCGTCAACAAGGCAACCGGCGCCCCTGCCTGCCGCTGCACCCGGTGATTGGCCTCCAGCACCGGCAGGCCAGCCTCGGTCGCCAGGAACAAGTAGCCGCCTTCGACAAGGCCGAAGCTCGGCACCTCCCCGTCCACTGCCAGCCAGGATGGGTCGCGCAGCACGGCCAACCCAGCCTGGGACAGCGCGATGTTCTCCGGCGTGGAGAATTGCTGCCGGATCGAACTGGCGGACAAGGCAGACGACGCGCGGGCATAGGTTGGGTCGCGCTCCACCACCGTGATGGTGCCCACAAAGCCAGGATCGGTCGCCAGATAGGCAGCCGCCGCCGAGCCAATGGCGCCACCGCCGATGATCACCACTGCCGCGCCACCATCCCGGCGGGCAGGTGCACCCTCACCCACGGCGCACCAGGGCGGTGTTGCGCTTGCCGCGCTTGAGGACCGCGACGGTGCCGTCGATCAACTCTGCCGCCGTCAGCACCCGGGCCACCTGATCGCGGGCAACCACCTCGCCATTCACGCGAATGGCCCCCTGTTCGATTTGCCGCCGCGCCTCCCCTTTTGACGCACACAGGCCAGTGGCCACCAGTGCATCCACCAGCGGCACCCCTGCCCCATCGAACGACTGCGCAATCGAGGGCACGTCGGCGAAAATCTCTTCCAGGCTCGCAGCGGACAGCCCGGCGATATCACCTGAAAACAACACATCGGAAGCTTTGATTGCCTGATCGGCCGCAGCCGGCCCGTGGACCAACGCCGTGACGTCGTAGGCAAGTGCCTTTTGCGCCGCGCGCTCCGGCTGGCCGACTGTCGCCTCCAGCGCCTCAATCTCCGCCCGAGGGCGGAACGAGAACAGGCGCAGATAGCGGCCAACATCGTCATCGGCTGCATTGACCCAAAACTGATAGAAGGCGAACGGGCTGGTCAGCTCGGCCGCCAGGAACACGGAGCCCTTTTCGGTCTTGCCAAACTTCTGACCATCCGCCTTGACCAGCAGGTTGAACGTCAAGCCAAAGGCGCGCCCCCCCTCCACCCGGCGGATCAAATCAGTGCCGGAAACGATGTTGCCCCACTGGTCAGAGCCGCCACACTGCAACGTACAGCCATGGCGTCGAAACAGTTCCAGATAATCGCGCGCTTGCAACAGCATGTAGCTAAACTCAGTGAACGAGATACCAACATCATCCCGCTCAATCCGGTTGCGCACGCTATCCTTCTGGATCATCGCGTTGACGGAGAAATGCTTGCCGGTGTCGCGCAGAAATTCGATCAGCGACAGCTTACCAAGCCAATCATAATTATTCGCATAGATCGGTGGATTCTCAGGGGCATCCAGAACTTGCGACACCTGCCGCTGGATCGCCTGACCATTGTCAGCAATTTTCTCAATTGTTTGCAGATTGCGCTCCTCAGACTTGCCAGAGGGGTCGCCAATCATGCCAGTGCCGCCGCCGACCAGCCCGATCACTTGGTGGCCGTAGCGCTGGAAGTGCCGCAGCGCCATCAGCTGCACCAGATGGCCGACATGCAAGGACGCCGCCGTCGGGTCGAACCCGATGTAAAGAGCGATGGGACCGGCGTCCAACACGCCGCCCAACTCCTCAGAGGTGGTCTGGTGGACAAAGCCACGCCACCGGAGTTCGTCCAGCACGCCTGCGCGATGCAGCACCTTGCCGTCAGTCATCCTGCAATCCTCACTCCCCTCACGCGCGGGGGCACGCGCTCTCGCCGCGGTTCATCCTGTGCGAGCGCCATCCTGTGGGGGCGGGCAGGAAGCAGCCATGGGCGGCTGGGTGTCAAGCGGCGGGTTTCGCACCTGTCAGCAGATCGATCTGGAACGCCAATTCGCGCTCGTCCATCGGTGGCTCCCCGTTGCGACCGGGGCGCAACGCCATGCGCGGCGGCACGCCACACAGCTGGGTTTGCACCAGAACCGTGGTCTGCGGGTCCAACCGGGCGCGCCACGCGGCTGCAGCCAGCGCCTTGTGATTGCGCAGGCGGACGGCATTGGAGACCCCCGTCTCCGGCAGGTCCGCCATGGACGCGAGCGCGCTGATGACAAAGCTGGTGCGGTTTTCCGCCAGCGCCACGGCAATGTCCGCAGCCGTCACCCGCCCACCGCCGCGCGGTGGCTGCGACACGCGCACCGGCCCGCCATGGGCAGCGCCAAACCGCTCTGTGATCGCGCGCGAGACGGTCGCCTTGGTATCGGCGTCCAAGTCGGTACGACGCGACAACTCGTCCAGCAATTCGCGGGCAACGAACTCGGCGATCCGGCGGGCTGCACGCTGGGGCAGACCACGACGCCGGGCGAGCGGTGCGTGCCAGGCCTGCATGCCAGGCGCACGGTCAACGATCAGGTCCAGCGTCTCCTCACGGATTTGCGCCGTCTGGTTGTTCAGCAACGCGGCAATGGCTGGAACGTCGCCCGTGTCCACCACAGCATGGCTGACATCGCCACCCAGGCCCGCGCGCCGAGCAATCGCCGCAATTGCGCCCTGGATGGGCGTCGAGGCGATGATCTCCAGCAAATCCTCATCACTGAGGACGGGGGAGAACTCCAGCACCGGAGCGGCGACGCTGATTTCGCGATCTCGCGCCAGCGCCTGCACCACATGGGGTGGCGCCGCCGGGTTGGCCTTGATTGCCTCCGCCACCACGCGGCGGATTTGCGTCAGCGCATCGCGTGCCAGGGTTTCCACCACCTGCACGGTCAGACGCGAGGCGGCGTCACGCGCCTCCCCATCCAGATCCGGCAGCAGACGCCCGATCTTGGCGGCGAGATCGCCACGGACATGGTTGTCCGCGTCTTTCGCCAGCAGCAGGTCGGCATGGCGGGGAGCATCGGCATTGCGCGCCACTTCACGGCGCACTTCGCTGTCATGATCCTCCGCTAGATAGTATAGAATCTCAGGCTTGAGGTCGCGCCTGCGCGCCAGTTCCCGACGGGTGCCGGGATCTTCACTCGCGGCCAGCCGCTTGGAGACCTCATAGTCCAACGGCGTCGCCTCTGCCCTGCCCGGAGCGTCGCTCACCGTACCTCTCCTCCCATCCGCGCCTTGGTGGCGCGCTTTACTTCGTACATTGCGATGTCGCCGCGGGACAGCAGATCCTCCGCAGAGACCTCGTCTTGCCCATCGTAATAGGCCGCTCCAATCGAAACGCCCAGGGGTCGTGCGGGATCTGTGACAAAATTCGCGAGCAGCGGCACTGCTGCTGCCTCCATCACCTCCGCCCGGCGCTGCGCATCCTCAGCTGTGATCTCACCCAACCACATGGCGAACTCGTCACCGCCGAGGCGCGCCACAAGATCATAGGTGCGGGTGTGCTGGCGTAACAGCGACGCAAATTCCTTCAACACCGCGTCGCCCGCATCGTGACCGAGCATGTCATTGACCGGCTTGAAGTTGTTCAAGTCGAAAAACAGCAGGGCACCGGGCCGGTGGTGGCGCATGGATTGGTCCAACGCAGCCGCCAAGTCGGTCTCAAACGCGCGTCGATTGGACAGACCCGTCAGGGGGTCGGTGCGCGACAGCCGCTCCAGCCGACGCTGATCTTGAATCTGGCGCAGCGCGACACCCAGGTGCGGCTCAATCAACTCGATGATGTGGCGGTCCTCATCATCAAACGGAGCCTGATCGGGACCGCGCCAGATCACCACGGCACCATTCATCTGCCCGCGGTAAGAGGTGGCACAGGTGACCCCATGCCAATCCTCATCCGCCGCCTCACACCATCGCTCCCCACCGTGCAGACGCTCCAGCAAGCGGTCATGGTGATGGGTTGGTGGTGTCGGGCCAATCTCGGCCACGGGAACCAGGGCACCGGTGCGGCGCACCCGCAGGATCGCGCAACTGGTCGCCCGAACCGCCCGGCTGATTGCTGTGACAGCGGAGCGGAGCATTTCCTCCGGCTTCGCCTCATCCCGGATGATCTGGATGATGAAGCCGGACACGTGTTCCCGCAGCCGCGCGCGCGCCAATTGCTGTTCGCGCAAGCGGTCGTCCGTCACATCCCAGGCAACGCCGCGGGCACCAGCAGGCAGCCCATCGGCGCTGAGAATCGGCACGGCCGACACCACAAGGCAGCGCTGGGTGCCGTCGGCTGCATGGACCCAGGTATCCACCTTCACCCGGTCTGTGTCCGTGATGAAGGGTGTCGATTCGCTGCCCACGGGGTCCAACAGGTCAAGCACGGAGCGCCCGATCAGCATCTCCACGGGAAAGCCCAGCACATGATCGACGGACAGAAAGGTGAAGCAGCCCGACGCGTCAGTTTCCCAGGCAAAGTCCGCCCCGACCTCCACCAACTCCTTAAAGCGCTGGCGCGAATCGGCCAAGGCGTTGCGCAGGTTGACGTCCAGCGTCACCTCCCGCGCCAACACCAAGGTTGCCCCCGGTGCGCCAGACACCGTCCAGGGCACCAAGCAGACATCGAACCACCGCGCGGCACCCGCGGCATCGCGCGCTTCAATCAAGCGGCGGTCGGCAATCTCCGACGATAAATCCCGCAACACCGGCGACGCATCCAGCCAATCCAGCAGCGCTTGACCCGCTGGATTGGCCATCGCCGCGCGGCCCGACGGCAGCATCACCATCAGCGGACCGGGATAGGCCAAAAGATCGGTGGGCAAGCACAGCTTGCCGTCGCCCTCAGACACGCCCTCGCAGGCGCGCAGCGGGTTGTCCTCTCTTTCACCATCAAAGACGTCAGCCGTCACGGTCCACAGTCCCTCACTGGTCCGGCAAAACCCTGGGGACAAAATCCGACACCACGGAGGATGGTGCGGAGGCCGTCACTCAGGCTGGAGAACTATACAGAAATGCCCACACAAGGGGCACCCCTGGCTAGCGGCCTGATTGCGACAGAATGCGAGGCGGTCAAACGAGCGTCGGCAGGCTAGTCTGCGCGCGCGAACAAGGCACCCCAAGACAGCGAGGCGCCGCTTGGTCGCAGGTTACTCCGCGGCGGTCGCCTTCTCGGCTTCCGCTGGGTGTCGACGCGATTGCACCACCAGCATCGCAGAAAGCAGCAGGCAGGCGGCCATCACGATTACAGTTGGAACGGCGAACATCGCTACCCCCATCGGTGTGCTAGACCGAATTAAGACCATTTCAAGACCCCGACGCGTTGACTTGAATCAAATCTGTCAGCGGAATCGCCGCAGCACCGACCAAAGTCTATGGCGTTGCGGCATGGCCCCCTCACGAGGCACTCTCCGGCAGCCAGCCACACCAGCGCCCCCAGGAGACCCGCCCCGTGACGACGCTTGATCCATCCGCCGTTGCCGCCGCCCTTCTGGACATTCAAGCCGTCCACATCCGCCCCGAACAGCCGTTTACCTTCACCTCTGGGCGCATCAGCCCGGTTTATGTGGACTGCCGCAAGATCATCGCATTTCCGGCGACCCGCAGCTTGATCCTGGATCAGATGACCCACCTGATCCGCCAGCAGATCGGTGCCGACCAGATTGATGCCGTCGCAGGTGGCGAAACCGCTGGCATCCCCTACGCCGCCTGGATCGCTGACCGGCTGGACAAGCCGATGCTGTATGTGCGCAAGAAGCCAAAGGGGTTTGGCCGCAACGCGCAGATCGAAGGCGCCTTCGATCCCGGTGCGCGTGTGTTGCTGGTGGAGGACCTTGCGACCGATGGCGGCTCCAAGCGGGTGTTCGTCCAAGCTCTGCGCGACGCAGAAGCGGTGGTGACCGACACGCTGGTGGTGTTCTTCTACCAAGCCGCAGGCGCCTCTGGCGGGCCACTGGATGATATCGGCGTGCGCCTGTGGTCGCTCGCCACCTGGGCCGACATCCTGCGCGTGGCGGAGGACAGCGGTCGCAAATCCAGCGCCGAACTGGCCGAGGTGCGGGCCTTCCTGGGCAACCCCGCCGCTTGGTCCAAGGCCCATGGCGGGCCGGAGATTTGAGGGCGGGCGTCTCTTCGTCAGGGGGAGCGCCCGCCCCTCACTGCCTCGGGCGGTGTGGATGACGGCCGCCCACCAGCGCTAGCCCGATGCCGTCAGCGGCGCCAGCAGCTGAGCCAACTGGTCAGCCTCCTCAACGCTGAGTTTTGTGCCGACATGGGCCTCGATCGCAGCAGCGTAGGCGGGCCACATTCGGCGCAGCAGGTCGGCGCCGCCGTCGGTTAACACCACCATTTGACCGCGGCCATCCTCGGCGCAGGGCGCGCGCTGGACATAGCCTGCTTTCTCCAGCCGGTCGACTAGGCGCGAAACATTGTGCTGCGCCAACAGCAGCCGCGCCTCAATGTCCAGCGGGCGCAGGCGGTGCTGCTCGGCGCGGCGCAACTCCAGCAGCACATCATACCAGGCGAGCGGTGGGAAGCCTGCGGCCTTGAGGTCCGCCTCGACAGCTCCCAGCACGCGCTGAGACGCCCGGATCAGGCGTGCCCAAGCCTGGATATGGCTGTCTGTCGGCGATCGGGTCATCTCGCGAGTCTAGCAGCTTGCCGCGAGCGAACAACCTTGACACCTCAATGCAGATGCATTTATTTAAATGCACTTGCATTGAAAGGAACTGCCATGCCTGTCGCTACTGACCTTGCCGCCTTCCTGCTGCGCATCGCCCTGGGCCTGATGTTTCTGGCCCATAGCCTTTGGCTGAAGCTGTTCGTGTTCACGCTTCCGGGCACGGCAGCATTTTTCACCAGCCTCGGTCTGCCGGGATGGTCCGCCTACCTCGTTTTCGCGCTAGAGGCCGCGGGCGGCCTGCTGCTGATCCTCGGGGTCCAGGTCCGCTGGGTCTCTTTGGTGCTGTTCCCGGTTCTGCTGGGGGCTACCTGGGCCCACGCCGGCAATGGCTGGATGTTCGGCTATCCGAACGGTGGGTGGGAGTATCCCGCGTACTTGTCGCTGCTGGCGCTGGTGCAGGTCCTGGTGGGCGAAGGCGCCTTCGCGCTCAGCCGCTCCACACCCCTTCTGCCGATCCCCTCCGGGCCGAACTCCGGGCCGAGCTCCGTGCCAGCCCCAAGCACCCGCTGAACCAGAGGAGCAGATCGCCATGAGCACATCTCTCACCTTGGTTTCGTTCGACCTTTGTCCCTATGTCCAGCGCGCCGCCATTGTTTTGGCGGAGAAAGGTGTGCCCTTCGAGCGCCGCACCATTGATCTCGCCGCCAAACCCGATTGGTTCCGCGCGCTCTCCCCTCTAGGCAAGGTGCCGTTGCTGTTGGTGGGGGACGAGGTTCTGTTCGAAAGCGCAGCCATCGTCGAGTATTTGGAGGAGACCCACGGCCCCGCCATGCACCCCGCCGATCCCCTGCTGCGCGCCCGCCACCGCGCCTGGATGGAGGTTGGTGCCTCATTGCTGGATGATCTCTGGGTGCTCGAAACCACCAAGGACCCGACCGTGTTCGAGGCCCGACACACCCAAATGCGGTCCAAGTTCATCCGACTGGAGGCCCAGGTGACCGACGGCCCGCTGTTTGGTGGGACCAGGATGTCGATCGTCGACGCCGTGTTCGCCCCCGTGTTCCGGTACTTCGACGTGTTCGACACGATCACCGACCTTGGCATCCTGACCGACCTGCCAAAGGTCGCGCGCTGGCGCGCGGCGCTAGCCGCCCGCCCGTCTGTTCAGAATGCGGTTAGCCCAACCTATCCCGAGCAACTGAGGGCCTTCGTGCAGTCCCAAGCTGGCGTGCTGGTGACCGGCGCGCACTGACCACCCCCTGACACCCGTTCCTGGCAATCGGGCGGCAAACCAGCTTTGCCGCCCCCTCACCCCACCACCGCATTGGGGTCGGCGTTCAGGCGGTACTTCATGATGCGACCGTGGCGACCGGTGCGGTCGCGTTCGGCGGCGTAGACGTCGCCGTCGATCTGGCGGCCTTCGGCCAACACGGCGTCGATGCCCATGCGGTCCATCTCGTCCAGGGTGACGCGGAACACGCCCAGCGTGTCGGCGATATGGTCCTCGTGGCGCGCGCCAACGATGGCGGCTGCCACTTGCGGGCGGTCCAAGACCCAGCGGGTGGCGACATTCGCCACGCTGACGCCGTGCTTCGTCGCGATCGTCTTCAGCACACGCAGCAGTGCTTGGAACCAGTCCCACCCGCCTGCATCGTCAATCACCAGCTTGTATTTCAGGTGGGATCGGTTGTGGAACTCGTCAGGCTCGGCCTGGCCCAGCCAGCGATCAGTCAACAACCCGCCTGCCAACGAGCCATAGCACAACAGATGCATGCCGGTGGCACCACCCAGTGCCACCAGCCGCCGCTCTGGTCGGCGGTCTAGCAGCGAGTACTGCACCTGCATGGACGCCAGCCGGATGCCCGCATCCAGCATGGCTGCACTCGCATCGGTGCCGAAATTGGTGGCCCCCAGCGTGCGGATCAGACCCTCGCGCTGAAGCTCGGCGAGATATCCCGCCACCTCCACCCAGCGTGGCACGCCCAGGTCCCACCAGTGGAATTGCACGAGGTCCAGTTGGTCGACGCCCAGGCGCTGAAGCGAGCGCGTGATGATCGCCCGGACGTCGGTCAAGCCAACTGTCGCCAGCGTATCAATATCGGGTACATATTTGGTGTGGATGCGAATGGCCTCGATTGGGCGCCCCCGCCGCACCCGGTCGGCCAGGAAGGCGCCAATCATCTCCTCCACACCTGTGTAGATGTCCGCGCAATCAAAGGCAGTGATGCCTGCCTCAACAAAGGCATCCATGGCAGCGATGGCGCGGGCGGCGTCCACCGGGCCATGGTCGCCTGCCAATTGCCAGCCGCCCTTGATAACCCGGCTGATCCGGTGCCCTTTGGCGAGGTTGAAGGTTTCCACGGCAGTCATGGCGTCTCCAGGGGCACAGCAGTGGCCGCAGCGCGGGCAAAGAACCGGCGGCGCGTGCGGGTGATGCGAAAGCGGGTGGGGCAGTTGGGGTCCGGGCAGGCGACCTCAGCGTCTGTCGCCATCCAGTCCATGGGGTCGCAGTCGCGCTGTTTGGCCGCCAGCAGCGGCAACAGCGCCGCCAGCGAGTAGAGCGAGAAGCCCTGACCATCGGGGAAGCGCAGCATCTCCCCCTCCACCAGGAAATGGTCACCGGGCTTGGCGTTGCACCAGATCACGGCCCCCTCTGGTGCCACCACCTCCACCTTCAAATCCCACAGCCAGAAGCCTGCCTCAGTCATCGCTGACCTACCCCATGGTGAGAGTGATGGTGCATGCCCCGCTGCGCCGGATCGCCTGGCAGCCCTGGCGCAAAGCCTCCAGATCCTCTGGCAGCACGCGCGCCGCAAGGCTGCCCGGATGCCAGCCGATGGGAAACAGCATGCGACCGCCCGGCAAATAGAACAGACCGATGTCATAGACCGGCTGCGGATTGCCGCCCCACACCCGCTTGGGCAGATAGGCCACGATCACATCGCCTGCCGAGGGGTTGAGCGTCGCACATTCCAACGGCAAAGGCACATCGCGCCACGGCGCCGGTACCTGATCATCCGGCACGGGGCAGGAGATTTCCGGCCCTGTCCACATGGCGTGGATAGAGGGGATGGCGACCTCGGCCGCTGCGCAATCCATCAGAAAACGCGCATTGTCGGGGGCGGTGTCGGCCTGCACCACAGCACGCACATCCAGGCCTGAGCGTTCTTCGCGAAACCGTATCCGTGCCATTGGCCCCTCCCGTCGCTTCAGGCTTAAAGCAAAGCCTGGAAACCATGTGCGATGCAATGCTAACACTAAGCCTTGCGGTTGGGGCGTGACAGCGTGGGGGGAGCGATGCTGCGAGCGCGTGCGCTGACCAGAGCGTTCGGTGGGTTCCGCGCCGTCGACGGCATTGATCTGGATGTGGAGGCCGGTCGCATCACGGGGCTGATTGGCCCCAATGGTGCGGGCAAAACCACCAGCTTCAACCTGCTGGCGGGTGCCTTGACCCCGACCAGTGGCACCATTTTGCTGGACGACCAGCCAATCCACCATCTGCCCCCGCACCGCCGCGCTGCCCTCGGCCTTGGCCGGACTTTTCAGATTCCGCGCCCCTTCGCCGAGATGACGGTGCTGGAGAATGTGATGACCGCCGCCAAGAACCAGGCGGGCGAAGTGTTCTGGCGCAACTGGCTGTTGCGTGGCCGCATCGCCGTCGAGGAACGCCGTCTGGCCGAGCGCGCGCGCCACTTGATCGCCTTTGTTGGCTTGGGACGGGTGGAACGCGACCCCGCGCGCACGCTGTCCGGTGGTCAGCGCAAATTGCTGGAACTGGCGCGGGTAATGATGGCGGAACCCCGTCTGGTGCTGCTGGATGAACCGGCCGCAGGCGTCAATCCCACGTTGTTGACTGTCCTGGTCGACAAGATCGCTGCCCTCAACGCCCAGGGAGTCACCTTCCTGATCATTGAACACAACATGGATTTGATTGCGGACTTGTGTGACCCCGTGGTGGTCATGGCCCAGGGTCGCATTCTGACCACTGGAACACCGCACGCCGTGCAGCGCGACTCACGCGTGATTGATGCGTATCTCGGCGGTGTTGCGGCGTGAGCTTGTCGCCGCCCCCGCCGATGCTGGCCTTGCAGGGGCTGGTTGCAGGCTATGAACCAGGTTTGCCGATTGTCCGCGGCGCCTCGCTCCAGGTCGCCGACCGCGAAATCCTCACACTCCTAGGCCCGAATGGTGCGGGCAAGTCCACGCTGGTGAAGGCGATTGCCGGGCTGGTGCCGATCACAGCTGGTCAGGTTCACCTGTCAGGACGCGATATCACGGGCCTTGGTGCCCATCGTCTGGCCCGTGCTGGCCTTGGGTTTGTGCCACAGACCGAGAACGTCTTCACCACCTTGAGCATCGCGGAGAATCTGGCCCTCGCTGGCTTTTTTCTGCCCAGCCATCACCAGCGACGGCGGGTGGCGGCGATGTATGCCCTGTTCCCGGATTTAGCAGAGCGGCGGCACACCGACGCGGGGCGTCTGTCGGGGGGGCAGCGCCAGATGCTGGCGATTGCCCGCGCGCTGATCCCTGAGCCGCGTGTGGTGATGCTGGACGAACCCTCGGCTGGGCTGTCCCCAAAACTGGTGCAGGTGGTGTTCCAGAAGCTGGTGGAGATTCGCGCGCAGGGCGTCACGCTGGTGATTGTGGAGCAGAATGCCAAAGCCGCCCTGGCGATTGCGGACCGCGGCATCGTGCTGGTGGAGGGGGCGCCACGCTTTGTCGGCCCCGCGCAAGACCTTGCCTCTAATCCAGAAGTGGCACGGCTCTATCTTGGCCGCCGGGAGACTGCATGATGGACCTGGTGTGGTTGACCCTGCCACAAGTAATCGCGAATGGGCTGCTGCAAGGCTCTGCCATTGCGCTTGGGGCGATTGGGCTAACACTCACCTATTCGATCCTGCGCTTTGCGAACTTCACCCACGGGGAGACGATTTCCTGGGGCGGCTACTTCACCCTGACAGCGCTGGCGGCGCTCACACCGTGGATTGGCGGCATTGGCAAATGGGGCGGCCTGACTTTCGGCTGGGGGCTGGTGGTTGCCCTTGGCGTTGGCGTGGTCGGCGCCAGCCTGCTGGCGCTGGCGCTGGATCGGCTGCTGTTCGCCACGCTGCGTCGCCATGGCAGTGCGATCACCCTGGTGATCGCCTCCTTCGGGGCCAGTTTGGCGCTGCGCAACTTGATCGTGTTTGTCTACGGTCCGGAGTCGGTGCAGTTCACCCGCGAGTTGGTGATCGCTGACCGATGGCTGGGGGGGCTGGTGCGCGTAACCCCCGACCAACTGGCCGTGCTCGGGTTAAGTGCAGCCTTGGCGGTGGGTCTCACCGTGTTCTTGCGCTTCACCACCACCGGCCGGGCAATGCGGGCGACGGCTGAAAACCCGGCGCTCGCCCAGATCACGGGCATCGACACGGCCCATGTGGTGCGCACCGTCTGGGTGCTGGGTGCCGTGCTGGCCACCCTGGCGGGCGTGTTCATCGGCATCACGGCCCAGCTGCGGCCCGAGCTTGGCTTCGATCTGCTGCTGCCCCTCTTCGCCGCGGCGATCCTGGGCGGCATTGGCTCGGTACCAGGGGCAATGCTGGGGGGCTTGATTGTGGGTCTGGCTGAAAGTGCGGCTGTGGAATACCTGCACGCAGGCTACCGCAATGCCGTTGGGTTCCTGGTGTTGATCGCCATCCTGGTGATCCGACCCACCGGTTTGTTTGCAGCGCGGGGATAGGCGATGGCCCTCGATCTTGCCACCTACCTCGTGTTCTTCCTGATCCTGGCGTTGAACTATGCGGTTCTGTGCCTTGGGCTGAACCTGCAATGGGGCTTCACCGGGTTGTTCAATGTCGGGGTGGCGGGCTTTTTTGCGATTGGTGCCTATACCTCGGCGATCTTGACCGGCCCACCCCGGCCCGAAGCAGTGGGCGGCTTTGATCTCCCGGTGCTGATCGGCTGGCTTGGCGGCACGCTGGCCGCCGGTGTCGCGGCCCTGGGGGTCGGCTGGGCCACCTTGCGGCTGCGCCATGATTATCTCGCGATCACCACCTTCGGCATCGCGGTCACCATCCAGTTGGTTGCCTTGAACGAGGAATGGTTGACGGGTGGCGCCTTTGGCATCGAGGCGATCCCACGCCCGCTGGCGGCTTGGTTCACCTCCCCTACCCAGTACAATCTGTTTTATCTGGGTCTGACGCTGGCGCTAGTCGCCTTGGTGTTCTGGGGGTTGGAGCGGCTGGTGCGCGGTCCCTGGGGCCGGTTGCTGCGCGCCATTCGCGAAGATGAAGTGGCGGCTGCCTCCCTGGGCAAGGATGTCCGCACCCAACGCCTGATCGCTTTCGCCCTGGGGTCTGCCATCATGGGGCTGGCGGGGGCCCACTTCGCCACCTTCATGGGCTTCATCGCGCCGGAGAGCTTTCTGCCCGTGGTCACCTTCCAGGTGTGGGCGATGTTGATCCTGGGTGGCTCTGGCAACAATCGTGGTGCCGTGTTGGGTGCCATCCTGGTGTGGGGCTTGTGGAGTGTCGCTGGCGTGACCGTCAAAGCGCTGCTGCCGCCGGACCTGCAGGTGCGCGGCGCTGCCCTGCAAGTGGTGCTGATCGGCGTGGTGTTGGCGGGCGTGCTGCTGATCCGCCCCCGCGGTTTGATGGGGGAGGAACGTGCAATCTCCCCCCACACCCAGGCAACCGCGACAGCCTCTACCGCGCCGTCCTCCACCCCCGCCAGCGGAGGGCCGGATGCGAGGTGACGCCACCCCTGCTGCCATGTCAGAGTGCCGCCATGGCTGTGATTGACCAAGCGCTGGCCGAGGTGATTGCCCTGCACCAGCTGTTTGAAGGCTGGCTGGGCGGCACCCTGCCGCGCGATCCTGAGGTGTTTCAGCGTTGTGCCGCGAGCCTGGCACCAGACTTCACCCAAATCGATCCCGAGGGGCGCTGGCAGCCGCGCGATCCGTTGCTGGCGCGCCTCGCAGCCGCCCACGGCATCCACCGGGACGCAGACCAGCCCTTCCTCATTGAAATCCGGGCCGCGGCGCCGCGTGTGAGCGCTGGCGATCTGGTTGCCGTGACCTACGAGGAACACCAGCGCATCCGCGGGGTCTGGCGGGCCCGACTGTCGACAGCGCTGTTCACTGCCGATCCCACTGCACCGGAGGGGGTGCTGTGGCGACACTTGCAGGAAACCTGGGTTCCCGATCCTGCGGTGACCCATAGATCGTCTTGACGGAGGGGAGTGACCAGATGATCCGTTCGACTGTGATGTTCACTGCGATGGTAGCCGCTGTGCTGGGTGCCGGACCCGCAGCAGCGCAAGCCAACTGCACCCACACCTTTGGCTCGGTGATGGAGTTGACCGGCCCAGCCGGTCGCTTCGGTCAGGCCGCGTCGAAATCTATCGAGCTGGCGCTGCGCGATTTGAATGCCGCGGGCACCTTTGCAGGCTGCGCATTGGCCGTCGACCTGCGCGACAGCCAAAGCCAAGGCACCGTCGCCGTCGATCAGGCCAAGCAATTGGTCGACGTCCGGCGGGTGCCTGCCATCATCGGCGGCATCATTTCTGCGGTGTCGATCCCGATCTTGACCTCGGTCACAGCGTCGGCAGGCGTGGTGCAGATCTCGCCTGCCTCCTCATCACCCACCTTGACCCAGCTGGGCCGGGATGGCCGCAGTCAGGGCTGGTTCTTTCGCACCATCACCTCGGACGCCCTGCAGGGTGTGGCGGCGGCCAAGTACGCCCTCGACAGCGGCATCCGGCGCGTGTCGATTGTCCACGTCAACAACGACTTCGGCGTGAACATGGTGCGGGAATTCTCCCGCTACTTCACCGCTCTCGGTGGGGTCATCCTGACCACAGTGCCCTATCAGCCCCAGCAGGCCAGCTACGCGCCTGAGGTGACCCGCGCCAACCGCGGCAACCCAGATGCGCTATATCTGGTCTCCTATCCCGGTGACGGCACTTCGATCGCGCGCACATGGGTACAACAAGGGGGTGTGCAGCGCTTTTTGTTGAATGACGGCATGAACGATGCCTCCTTCATCCGCGATGTCGGTCCGCAATTCCTGAATGCCGCCATCGGCACCTCCAGCGGCACCACGCCAACGGCGTCCAGCACCTACTTTGCTGAGCAGTACAATGCCTTCGCGGGTCCAACCTTCAACGCTCAGGCGCCGGCGGCCGATCGGGCGTTCGATGCGACCATGATCCTGGGCCTCGCCATCGCCCATGCGGGCAAGTTCGAAGCCGCCGCCATCCGTGACAGCATCCGCAAGGTGTTGGACCCACAGGGCGAAGTGATCCACGCCGGACAGGCTGGCATCCGCAAGGCGCTGGAGTTGATCGCCGCGGGCAAGCCAGTGCGCTACGAAGGTGTGATTGGCCCGGTGCAATTCGACCAGAACGGCGATATCACCGGCCCATTCCGTAAGTGGGCGATCCGCAATGGCGAGATCGCCACAGTCGGCCAGATGTCGGTTGAAGAAGTGCGGGAGGTGCAAGGCCGCCTGCGGTGAGCACCAAGACAGGGCAGCCCTGGGGGACTCCCCAGGGCTCGCTGTGGGCTGCGACGGCCGCACCAGCCCCTGAAACACAGCCGCTTCAAGGGCCGGTCCATGTCGATGTCGCGGTGATTGGAGCCGGGGTCTTCGGCCTGAGCCTCGCCCTGCACCTCGCCCAACGCGGCTGTCACGTGGTGGTGCTGGAGCGGGGCGCCATCGGCGATGGCGCCTCGGGCCGCAATGGCGGCTTGGTCGTGCCCTCCCTGCCCCGGTTGATGCCCGCTGATGTGCGCCGGGTGTATGGTGCTGCAGCAGGCGACCGGCTGGCCCACCTGGTCGGCTCCGGCGGGTCGCTGATCTGGTCCTTGATCGCGCAGCACCAAATCGCCTGCGATGCCAGCGCAACGGGCTGGATCAACCCAGCCCATCGCCCTTCGCGTCTGCCCGCAGTTGCGGAGCGGGTGCGTCAATGGCAAGCACTGGGCCAGCCTGTGGCCCTGTGGGATGGCGATCAGACGGCCGCCACCATCGGCTCGCGTCAATTCGCCGGAGCCCTGTTTGATCCAACCGGGGGTCACCTCAATCCCTTGAGCTATGTCCGCGGCTTGGCCCGCGCCGCTATGGCTGCAGGGGTAGAGATTGCACCAGCCACGGAGGTGACGACTGTTCTGCGCCAGGATTCGCGATGGCACTTAGCCACCCCACGGGGCACGGTTCAGGCTGACCGCGTGGTGTGGGCAACCAATGCCGCCTCTGGCCCCGGTGTGATGGCGACGGTGCCTTTGCTGGTGCATCAGATGGCGACCCAACCGCTGCCCGCAAGCGTGCGGGCACGGGTGCTGGTTGGCAGCCCATCGCTGTCGGACACCCGCAACAATTTGTTCTCAGCCCGGTGGACCGCTGATGGGCGGCTTGGCACCGGTGGCATGGCGAGTTGGCAGCCAGCCGCCGCCGCCCCCCGCCTCGCCCGGCGCTTGGCGCGGCGGTTGGAGGTGCAGCTGGATCTCACGCCCAACAGCCTGACGATGGAGTATGCCTGGACGGGTATCGCCGCCCTCACCCCTGGCCTCGTGCCACGTCTGGCAGAGGTTGCGCCCGGTGTGCTGGTCCCACTCGCCTGCAACGGTCGTGGCCTGTGTCTTGCCACTGCCCTGGGGGCGGCACTGGCCGCGTGGCTGGCGACCAACGGGACACCGCCCATCCCGCTCACGCCGCTGAAGGATATTCCGCACCACTGGCTCGCCCGATTGCTGCCGCGCCTGCTGCTCCCCCTGGGTGATTGGCAAGACGGTCGTGGCTAGACCCTCCCCTCACCCAGAGACGTGGCTGCAGGTGCGACCGGAGGGTCTGTACTGCCAGCCGGCTGACTTGTTCATCGACCCGATCCGCCCTGTTGCGCGCGCGGCGATCACCCATGGACACGCCGATCACGCCCGACCAGGGCACGAGGCGGTGCTGACCTCGGCCGAGACGCTGGCGATCATGCAGGCGCGCTTTGGTCCAGCCTCGGTTGGCGGGGCAACCACGCCCCACTGGCACGAGCCCGTGACCATCGGTGAGGTTAGCGTGCAGTTGGTGCCCGCTGGGCACATCCTTGGCTCGGCACAGGTGGTGTTGACCTGGCGTGGGACGCGGGTGGTGATCTCTGGCGACTACAAACGAAGCGCTGATCCAACCTGCCGACCGTTCGAGCCGGTTGCCTGCGATGTGTTCGTGACTGAGGCAACCTTCGGCCTGCCCGTGTTCCGCCACCCACCAATCGCGGGCGAGATCGCGACGCTGCTCGCGTCCGTTGCCCGTCAGCCGGAACGCGCCCATGTGGTGGGTGTCTACGCGCTGGGCAAATGCCAGCGGGTGATTTGCGAGTTGCGACGCGCTGGTTGGGATCGGCCCATCTTCGTCCACGGCGCGCTACAAAGCCTGTGCGACCTGTATCAAGCACACGGGGTGGACCTTGGCCCCCTGCTCCCCGCGACTGTGGCGGCCAAGTCCGCCATGGCGGGTGCCATAGTGCTGGCTCCACCCTCCGCCATAGCCGACCGGTGGGCCCGGCGCTTGCCGGACCCGGTGGTGTGCCTCGCCTCTGGCTGGATGCGCGTGCGTCAACGCGCCAAGCAACGCGGTGTCGAACGGCCCCTGGTGATCTCCGACCATGCCGACTGGGACGAACTGCTCACCACCATCGCCGACATCGCCCCCGGCGAAGTCTGGGTCACCCATGGGGCTGAGGAGGCGCTGGTTCACCAGTTGCAGTCCACCGGCCAGCAAGCCCGTGCGCTGGCCTTGATTGGCCGGGAGTTGGAGGGAAGTTAAGGGGGGATTGCGCACGCGACTGACCGAACCGCTTGGTCTGCCCAGCCACGATCCTGTCTCAAAGCGCGACCATTGAGATCAGGGCTAAGTGTGAGCAGCTTGGTGACTGCACCCTGCACACCAGTGGCACGGATCCGAATACGCGGAGCGGGGTTGTCTGGCAGAGGGATCGAAGTCTAGTCGTCGAGGGTGAACCAGAGGAGGTCGAATGCGGTTCTGTATCCAGAACATGGCGATGGCATGCGATCCAACCGAACAGGGTGACGTCGTTCATCCAGCGCTCAAGTCGGCTCTGGTAACTGGTCTGCCTCTGACGAATGCTTCCCAAGGTGGGAGAACGGCAACCACATCTGTTGTGAATGGGACGATGGATGACGAGCGACGCCAAGCACATGACACTGGCTGCATGAGGTCATATTCGACGGTGCGTGCGATCCCTCTGCTTTACCTCGATCAATCCCGGTAACGAGACCCTAACCATGCAACGCTTCGCGGCTTTGTTGGACGGATTGCTCTACGCGCCGCAGCGGACGGTCAAGCTGGCGTTGCTGCGGGAGCATTTGGCGACGGTGCCCGACCCCGCACGCGGGTGGGCTCTGGCGGCACTGACGGGGGAGGTGGCGTTGCCCGCCGCCAAGCCCGCGCTGGTGCGCGCTTTGATCGCCGAACGCATGGACCCGGAGTTGTTCCGGCTGTCGTATGACTTCGTCGGCGATCTGGCGGAGACTGTGGCCCTGGCCTGGCCCGCCCCACCCGGCGATGGCGGGCCGGTACCAGACCTGCCGGAGGTGATCGAGCGCCTCGCTGCTGCCAGCCGCACCGAGGTGCCGAGGTTGCTCTCCACCTGGCTGGATGCTCTCGATGCGACAGGCCGCTGGGCGTTGCTGAAGCTGATCACCGGCGGGTTGCGGGTCGGCGTATCGGCCCGGTTAGCCCGCCAAGCCGTGGCGGATTGGGCCGAGCGGCCCGTGGCTGACATCGAAGAAGTGTGGCACAGCCTGACGCCGCCCTACCTGGCGCTGTTCCACTGGCTGGACGGCCAGGGCAGCCGCCCGACCGCTGAGGACCATCCAAGCTTCCGCCCGGTCATGCTGGCACAACCGCTGGAGGAAGCGGACCTTGCGGCGCTCACCCCCTCGCACTATGCCGCTGAGTGGAAGTGGGACGGCATCCGCGTCCAAATCGTTGGACGCGGAGCCCAGCGGCGAGTGTATTCCCGCACCGGAGACGACATCAGCGCCGCAGTGCCAGACTTGCTGTCCAGTCTCGACTCGGCGCGCGTTCCCTTTGATGGCGTGCTGGATGGCGAATTGCTCGTGGGGGACCTTGGCCCCGCAGGCTGGAGCGTGCGGTCCTTCAATGATCTGCAGCAGCGTTTGAACCGCAAAACCGTGTCGGCTCGCCTGCAGGCAGCTTATCCCGTATTCGTGCGCGCCTATGACCTGCTGGTGATCGGGGGCGAAGACTTGCGCGCCCAGCCCTGGCAGCAGCGACGGGCTGCCCTGGAGGCATGGCACGCCCACCATCAGCTGGAGCGGATCGACCTCTCTCACCTTGTCGCCTTCGACAGCTGGGAGCAACTGGACCTGCTGCGCCAAGAGGCTGGACGCAGCACCAACGGCGCCATCGAAGGCGTGATGCTGAAGCGTCGCGATAGCCCGTACCTGGCCGGTCGACCGAAGGGACCCTGGTTTAAATGGAAGCGCGGCGCGCTGACCATTGATGCCGTGCTGATGTATGCCCAGCGCGGGCACGGCAAACGGTCAAGTTTCTACAGCGACTACACCTTCGGCTGCTGGCAGGACGGAACGCTGGTGCCCGTCGGCAAAGCCTATTCCGGCTTCACCGACGTCGAACTGCAGCGCATCGACCGCTTCGTGCGCGACAACACCACCAACCGCTTTGGACCCGTGCGCGAGGTCAGCCCGGCCCTGGTGTTCGAGGTGGCGTTCGACAGCGTTCACCCCTCCCCCCGCCATCGCTCCGGTCTGGCGCTGCGCTTCCCCCGCATCGCTCGCATCCGCTGGGACAAACCAGCAGCCGAGGCCGACCAAGTCTCAACCCTTGCGGCACTGGTCGGATAAGGAAGGTCGTGTGGTGCTGGCTAACCAACCCGCGTGGAATAAGTGCCGCGGCCAAGGGCAACCAGCGCGCCGGTGGCGTCGGTCACCTCAATGTCGGTGACGGCGAGGGACTTGCCCAAGCGGCGCACGCGCGCGCTGGCGGTCAGGTGGGGGGCAAGGGCGGGTTTCAGATAATCGATGCGCAGATTGACCGTTGGTACTGGCCCGTCGACGGCAACGGCAACCGCAAGATCGCCGATGGTATCGATCAGGGCCGCCACTGGACCACCATGAAACTGGTTGGAGCCGGGAAAGCGCTCCTGCTGGGCACCAAGCGGCATGGAGGCGCGCACGGCACCGTCCGGCTCCATCGCCACATCAAACAGGGCCAGTGAGGCAATGGCGGGGCTGGTTTGGAAACTGGCAAACACGCGGGCAAGGGTGGCACTGTCAGTCATGAGGTGGACGGCTCCGGGTCAGTCAAGAGGCGGCGTAGGTCAGTTTTCAGCACTTTGCCATAGTGGTTCTTCGGCAGGCTGGCCACCACGTGATAGTGTTTGGGGCGCTTGAAGCGGGCGATGTGATCCAGACACAGAGCATCCAGTTCCGCCACTGACACGGTATGACCAGGCCGCGGCACCAGAATTGCCACGGTGACCTCCCCCCATTCCGGATCGGGGTGACCGACCACGGCAACCTCGGCCACGGCGGGGTGCTGCAACAACACCTCCTCCACTTCACGGGGATAGATATTGGAGCCGCCGGAGATGATCACATCCTTGGAGCGGTCAATCAGAGTTAGGAACCCCTCCTCGTCAATGGTTCCAACATCGCCGGTCCACAGCCAGCCGTCGCGCAGCGTGCGGGCCGTGGCGGCTGGATCGCGCCAATAGCCAAGCATCACTGGTGCGCCGCGCACCAGAATCTCTCCAGCGTCACCGGTCCCCAGGGACCTGCCCTCGGGGTCCGCGATGCGCAGCGTAACGGGGGCCTGGGCCTGACCAACCGAAACCAGGCGCTGACGCCAGCGCGGATGGCTGCGATCGGCAATCAGTCGACGCGACAATGCTGTGATGGTCATCGGGCATTCGCCCTGGCCATAAATCTGCACAAAGCGCGGCCCGATGGCGGCCACGGCTGCCTCAATGTCCGCCAGATACATGGGCCCACCGCCATAGATGATGGTGTCCAGGCCCTGACCATCGCCTGCACCGGCCACCACTGCATCGACCAGTCGGCGCACCATGGTTGGGGCCGCGAATAGGGAGACGCGCCCAACCGTGCGACCCAGGTGCAGAATCTCGGCAGGTTCAAACCCACCGCTTTCCGGCAGCAGATGGCGGCCACCGCGCAACAGATGCACCAGCGCATAGAGCCCGGCGCCGTGGGACATGGGTGCAGCATAGAGATGGGCTGCCTCCTCCCCAGGTTGATCAACATCAGCGAGGTAGGCGAGCGTCATCGCCAGCAGATTGCCAGCACTGATCATCACCCCCTTGGGTCGCCCCGTGGTGCCGGAGGTGTAGAACAGCCAGGCCAAGCTGTCCCGATCCAGCGGCGCGATGGCTGCGACGGGATCAGCCGCCAGAAGGCTGCGGTGTTCCGCGCCACCCACCTCCACCAGCCGACAACAGCCGCTGGTGTGACGGGCGATGGCCTCCGGCTCCGCGACCAAGGCGACAACGGCCTCGGCATGGTCCAGGATATAGGCGACCTCCCGCCCATGCAGCTTGGTGTTCACAGGCACCACGGGTGCCCCCAGCATCCAGGCCGCCCCCAGCGCCACGAGATAGTCGGGTCGATTCGGCATCACCACTGCCAGCGGGGCGCCAGGCCCGACGCCCAGACCCTGCAAGCCACCGGCAAGACGTGCCATCTGGCCCAGCAAGCTGGCACGGGTCTCGATCACGCGATCGCCCAGCAGCAGGGCCGGTGCCGCGCCATCCAGCGCCGCCCAGCGCCGCAGCCATTCCACTGGATTCATCGCTTCCCCCTGGCGCGCCGCGGGCTATCGTGACGACACGAGACTATTCGGCGCGGAAGGTCGCTATGAAGCCAACAGCACCGCAGCATCGCAAGCCAGAGGATGGAGATGCCCGCCGCGCGGTGCGTCCCGTTGTGTGTTACCCCGTTAACAGCCTGTCTCCGCCGGACCTCGCGCAGTATCGCGCGGCGCGGCAGGGATGGCGGTTGCACCAGCGGCTCACCATCGCGCCGCGCACGGCCGAGTGCTTTCAGCTGCCCGCAGGCTGGTTCTGCCGGATCGTCTCAATTGAGGGGCCGCAAGTGGGCGATTTGAACCTGTGGTCCGCCACCAATCCAGAGGAGCGGTTCTTCTCCGGCAAGACCCGCGCGCTGCACGGCACCCACCTGTCCACGGGTGATCGGCTATGGTCCAACCTGCCCTACCTCCGCCCGATGGCGACGATCACCGAAGACACGCTGGACTGGTACGGATTCGATGCCGATGGCGGCAGCGTCCACGATGTTATTGGCACCCGCTGCGACCCCTATACCCACCGCCTGCTGTCGGGTGGTGACTATCACTACTGCTGCCACTCAAACCTCACCCGCGCCTTCGCCCGTTTGCGCGGTGTGCCGGAGCAGCAAGCCGAGCCGTTCATCCATGATGTGCTGAACGTATTTATGTGCACGGGGTTCCTGAAGGACACCGGCCAGTACTTCATGAAGGCGAGCCCGGTGCGACCGGGCGACTACCTTGAGCTCTTCGCCGAGATCGACTTGATCGGCGCCCTCTCTGCCTGCCCCGGCGGCGATTGCGGCAGCGAACACTCCAGCGACGCGGCCCGCTGCCACCCGCTCCAGGTGGACATCTATCAACCGACCAGCCCACCCGAGGGGTGGCGTCAGCCAGAGCGCAACGGCTTTGTCATGGCGGGGTGAACGCCAATCACGGCGCAAGCACGGGGCGATCTGGAGCCCATCGCGCGCGACAGCCCGAACCAACGAATGCTGGCACATCAGACGACCGGACCATCGGACCACCAGAGCAGCGCGAGGTTGCTTCAGGATGGCATCCGCAACAACGCGGCGCGGCGCTTGACGCCTGCCTGTACAGAGGTGACGAGGGTATCCGGCATCCCGGCGGGCAAGCGACTGATCTCAGCCTCGACGGTGGCTTCGGCTGTGTTGGCGATTTCGTCCAGCAGCGCTTTGATCACCGACCGACCAACACCTGCGGCAGTCGCTGTCTCGATGAAATGGCGGGCGGCAATGGTCTCGATTTGATAGTGACGATTTTTCCCCACCGCCATGGCAAGCTTGAACGCGCCATGACGGACAAGGTTTGAATCGACACTCGGCTGCGCGCTCAAAACATCATACAGGGGTGCCAGATGAAATCGTCCACCCGGATAGAGCATGATACTGAAATTCTTGGCATGACCATCGATGGCACCCAGCATCCAGAACAGGATGGCGGCGCGCAACACGGTTGCAATATCCTGATCGGCACGATCGCTGCTGCGCAGCAACCCGATCAAGTCTGTCAATCCTGGACCACCGTCTGCCTGATACTTCTGTGACGACGGCTTCGACAGGGCTTGGCAGAAATCCTCCTGCGGTAGTCGTAACAAACGGTGATCCCGTAACCACAGGCGGTCAAACCGCTCCACGATCAAGGTACGCTGATCACCGAACTGGGCCAGTTCTACCGTCGCCGTTGCGATACCGAACGCAGCAATCAGCCTTGCACACAAGAATTCATTCTCAACACTGTTCGACAGATCAATACCGTTTGGCAGTGTTCCAATCTGAGGTTTCAAGATATGCGTGGTTGCTGAGATTCCTGTTGGTCTATACCACTGACCATCTTTGCGCAGCAGAGCAGTTTTTTCTTGCGCCCCTGCGATTGAAATCCTGAAGTCATTGTCCCGGTCAATCCCCAGAGGCGTTCGTTCAAGACCGGCAAGCGTCTCAGCGATGTCGCTGTCACTGACTGGGATGCCGTTGGCTGCACCCACCGTCTCAGGGTCCACTCCGTCGGGCAGAAACTGCAATGCTCCGACACAATCACGCCCAAGCACCGAGAGCAGACTGTAGAAATCCTCCCCCTCAGCACCAACACGGGCTGCAATTCGCCGCCGAATAGCGTCACTATCTGGGAGGAGATTGTCGAAGACATTCTTAACGGGCTGTCCTTGGAAGCTATCTTCACGCAGTGGCAATGACAGTGATATCGGGAACGAGTTGTCCCAAGTCAGCCACGAAGGATCATATTGGAAGTCTATTGCGCCTGAGGACGCGCTGTGGAGAAGACCCACCAAGCGGCCATTGATGAAGACGTTGAGATAGCTATGCGTTCGAGGCCGCGCCACTAGAAGATATCCGCAAAGTCGCGAGCCTCGGCTTTGGTCCGCGGGCGAACCACCAACTCTTGATCCAGTGCTGCCAACACCGCCATCAGGGTACGCACCTGGAGTGCTGGGGCACCGGTCTCCAACCGGGAAACCGTTTCCTGCCGCATATCAATCAGGGCGCCCAACTCGCTTTGGCTGAGACCCTTCAGCTTGCGAATCCGTCGCAAGATGGCCCCAAGTTGTCGTTCCGACCGGGCGATTTCGTCTGGCACAGGACCCCTCCGTCTCGATGACGGCATCGCATCCGCCACACACGCGCCAGCGAACACTCTCAACACGTCCGCACTCGCGCGTAAAACCAGTTTAAACGCATTCGCGCATAAAACCAGTTTAAACGCATTCGCGCATAAAGTGGGATGCGGATCCGCCCTCTAGCCCTGAACCAGCCGCAGCCAGTCCTCGGTCACCTTGGTCATCCAGGTCGGGTGCGGCTCGGGCAAGGAGGGAGAGAGGGCGGCGGGTGGCAGGGTGGCGATGCCGCGCGGCAGGGCATCGAAGCGTGCGCGGTCAGCAGCCGATAGGCGGGCGATGTCTAGGACGGTGGGTTGACCGAGCACGCGCTCATCGGCTGCGTGAGCCTGCGCTTCGGGTGACAACAGAAACTCCGCCAGCACCATCGCGCCAGCCTTGGCGGTCGCGTTGATGGGAATTGCCACGAAGCTTGCGTTGCCGATCGTCCCGCCCGTCAGCACCATGGTGCGCACGCTGGCAGGCAGCCGCCCGGCGGCGATCTGGCCAGAGGCATCGGCCGGATTGAAGGAACAGGTCAGGTCCGCCTCGCCATCGCCCAGCAGTTGGTGGGCTTGCGGCGCATCAAGCGGAAAGGTGGCCCCACGCCGCCAGAGGTGGGGCCGCAGCGCGCGATACCACTCCCACAACGGACGGGCCGCCGCCTCGTAGGGGGCTGTCTCAACAGGGCGGGTGAACACCGATTGGTCGCTAGCGAGGCTGACCAGCGCCTGTTTGAGGAAGGTAGCACCGGTGAAGTTGCGCGCGTGCGGGTGAACAATCCGCCCCGGCCGCGCCGTTGCCTGCGCCAACATCTCAGGCAGCGTGCGCGCCGGATTGGGCATTCGCGCACTGTCATAGACATAGACGAACTGTGCCATCAGCCAGGGGGCAGCCAAACCCTCCACCGGCAGGGTGAAATCCACCACGGTTGCAGGTTTGCCCTGCTGGTCCACCAGCGCGAAACTGGGCAACCGATCCGCAAACGGGCCGAACAGCAGGGATTGTCCTTTAAGATTGGCGAGGTTCGGGCCATTGACCCACAACAGATCAACACTGCCACCCTCGGTGGTGCGCCCAGCCCCGCGCTCCGCGATCACCCGCTGGACGGCATCAGCAGTGTCGCGCAGACGAACATGGGTGACAGTCACACCGAAGCGACGGCCCACCTGCTCCCCAGCCCAAGCGATGAAGGCATTGGTGCGGTCATCGCCGCCCCAGGCGTTGAAGCGAACGCTTTGCCCGCGGGCTGCGGCGAGCGTCGCGGCCCAGTCAGCCCCCGCTTGCGCACGCACACCTGTGGCCGGCAACGCAGCCGCCACACCTAACAGGGACCGACGAGACACACGCATCCAAGACCCCCTACGGATCGCGACGTTTGCCCTGAGCCTCCAGCGCTTGCAGATACTCAGCCCAGCGCGCCCCGTATTCGTCGGCCAATTGGCGCAGGTAACTCCAGGAATAGATGCCGCTGTCGTGTAGGTCATCGAACACGATGCGGATGGCGTAGTTGCCCACCGGCTCCAGCTTCAAGATGCCGACATGGCGGCGACCGGCCACCAGCATCTTCTGCCCCGGACCGTGACCCTGCACCTCTGCCGACGGGCTCTCCACCCGCAGATACTCCGCGGCCAGGGTGTCGCTGCGACCATCCTCCCAGGCCACCACCAGAGATTTCTCAGCCTGGCGGAGGGTCACCTCCACCGGCCACACCGCCGCGGAGAAGCGATCGGCCATTGCTAACCTGCTGCATCCAGCTTGCGGGCTTCGTCCACCAGCATGATTGGAATGCCATCGCGAATGGGATAGGCCAGACCAGCCTGATCGGAAATCAGCTCCTGCGCAGTGGCGTCGTAGCGCAAGGGGCCTTTGGTCAACGGGCAGACCAGCAGGTCCAACAGCTTCGGATCAACCGTCGGGCGGGCATCAGATGTCGTGTCAGTCATCGCAGGCTCCTTCGGGCGGCAACCATCGGGCCAGGGCTAATGCCGCGCCGCCTCCCCGCCCTTGTGCTGCAACAGCGCCATCTCGATCAAGGTAATCAGCAACCGTCCGCGCTCTTCCACGGTGGTGGCCTCCAGCAGCGCCTGTTTCTCGTTGGCTTCGAACGGGCAGATCATCGCGAGCGAGGTGATCAGCCGCTCTTCCTCCGTCTCTTCGATGGCGTCCCAGTTGGCGGACAGGCCATGGAGGCGGAAGTACTGGCGCAAGCCAATGATCAGGCGTTGGCGATCAAGCGCCACTGGCCCCTGCTTCAAATCCTCGCCAAACACGGACCAATCGGCTGAGAAGCGCCGATAGCCTCGCGTGGTGCGGATTTCATCGCCCAGCACCACCCGCATGACGCCCTGCAGGGTGAGAAGGTAGTGCCCCTCATCGGTTTCGGAGAACGAGACGATGCGCCCCGCACAGCCCGTGCGATACACCTCCGGCACTTTGGCACGGCTGTCTGGATCGACGGGCTGAACCATCACGATCAGACGATCGGGCGTCGCCAAGGCATCGGTCGTCATGGCCAGATATCGCGGCTCGAAGATGCGCAAGGGCAACTTGCCCCGGGGCAGCAGCAACACACTGGCGAGAGGGAATGCCGGCACCGTCGCCGGCAAATCCTCTAACCGCGGGTCAAACGGCCCTGTACGCATTGTCTCTCCAAACCCTCAGGCGAACAGCAGCGAAGACAGCCGCTTGCGCGCCGAGATGGTCAACGGATCGGTTGGCCCGAACGCCTCGAACAGCCGGATCAGCATCTTGCGCCCGGCCTCCTCATTCCATGCCCGGTTGCGCTTCACCAAGTCCAACAGGGCATCCACAGCATCTTCGCGCTTGCCTTGGGCAAACAGCGCCATCGCAAGGTCATAGCGCGCTTGATGGTTCGCCGGATCCTCCGCCAGGGCGGCTTCCAACGCCTCCACACTGCCGATCTCGCCAGCTTCGCTCAAGATCGCGAGGGTGGTCTTGATGGACACCACATCGGGGTCCTTCGCGGCATCGTCCGGCAGTTCGGCCAGCATGTCCGCAGCGCGGCGCCGGTCCCCAAGGACCAGATAGCAGCGGGCAAGCCCAGCGGCTGCCTTGATGTTCTCAGGGTCTGCCTGCAGCACCTGGCTGTAGATACCAGCCGCTTCGCGCACAGCGCCTTCGCCCAGCGCTTCCTTGGCTGCCTCCAACGCCTCCTCAATCGGGGAGGTGGCGGGCGCCGCCGGACCAGCGGTTTGGGCGATCTTCACCAGCCGCTGGACGAACGCTTTGATCTGGCTTTCCGGCACGGCGCCGACAAAGCCATCCACCGGGCGACCGTTGAAAAAGGCATAGACAGCCGGGATCGACTGGACGCGCATCTGCGCTGCCAGCTCCTGGTTCTCGTCCACATTGATCTTGACCATGCGGACGGCACCCTTGGCCTCGGTCACAGCCTTTTCGATCTGCGGCCCCAGGGTTTTGCAGGGGCCGCACCAGGGCGCCCAGAAATCGACGATGACGGGCACGCTGCGGCTGGCATCCAGCACGTCAACGACAAAGCGTTCGGTGTCGCTGTCCTTGATCAGACCGCCAGGTGCAGCAGCACCCTTACCACCAGGAGCGGCAGCGCCAGCAGCGGCCTTGGGCTTCGACGCGGAGATGATCGGCAACATGGGCATCCGTTCGGTTGGGGAACTGTCCCGGCAAGTATCTGGCGGCTCATGGCGCCTCTGGCAATGGCGAGCTGCGAGATATCCGTCATCGAGCGTTAAGAAAGTGCTTGCGGGGGTCGGGAAGATGCGTATAGTCCGGGGCCTCACGCCGAGGCAACTCGGCGGACCCCACCGGGGACCGGGCTGCTCTCCAGCCCACCTCCGGACCTGTGCGGGAGTAGCTCAGGGGTAGAGCATCACGTTGCCAACGTGAGGGTCGAGGGTTCGAATCCCTTCTCCCGCTCCAATTTGAACGGCCGCCTTCGGGCGGCCGTTCGCATTTCAGCAGCCGCGCGATCTCTGTGCATTTGGGATCGCCAAGCGTCAGGTGTCTCTGCGATGAGCGTGACCACCACCCTACCCGTTTGGACCGAGGTTCCGGATCGCCCCCACCAGTGGCTGGCAGGCGTGCGCGTGCCCGCCTGTGTGCTGAGCGGTCCGGCACCCGCGCCTCTGGACCGGGAAGGCTTGGTAGCCTTGGATTTGGAGGTCCGCGATGGCCGCATTGCCGCCATCGCCCCAGCGGGCACTGCCCCCTCCTCCGCCACGTGGCTGGGCGGTGCCGTCACCCTGCCCGGCGCCGTGGATGCCCACACGCACCTGGACAAAGGCTTCACCTGGGGCCGTGCCCCCAATCCCGATGGCAGCTTTGCCGGAGCGCTGGCAACGATTCGCGCTGACTACCGCCATTGGACAGAGGAGGATGTGCGCCGACGCATGGCCCATGGCCTCGCCCTCGCCTACGCGCATGGGACCGTTGCAATCCGCACCCATCTCGACAGTGGGGAAGAGGTGCGGGACACGACGTGGGCGGCGTTCGAGGCAGCGCGCGCGGACTGGGCCGGGCGCATCACACTGCAAGCGGCCTCGATCATCTGGCTGGACGCCTTCACCCGCGCCGAGGGCCGCGTCTTGGCCGACCGCGTTGCCGCTGCAGGCGGTGTGCTGGGGTTTGTGATCCAGCATGACGGCGGTGCCGAGACGCCCCTGCCGGAGTGGATTGCCGACGCCATCGCCACCGCCGTGCGGTTGGCGGGCGAGCGCGGCCTGGACCTTGACCTGCACCTGGATGAAACCGGCGCCACGGGCTCCACCTGTTTGGCCGCTGTGGCCGAGGCTGTGGCCCGCGCTCAAGACCAAGGGCTGTTCCGCGGACGGGTGCAGGTTGGCCATTGCTGTGCGCTGGCGCAGCAGGATGACGCGACGGTGGCCGCCACCATCGCGGCCGTGCGCGACACGGGCATCGCCGTGGTCAGCCTGCCGATGTGCAACCTCTATCTGCAAGATCGCGCGCAGCGACCGGGTGCGGACCGCGGCGACGCCATCGTGACGCCGCGGTGGCGCGGGATCACCCTGCTGCACGAACTGGCGGCCGCGGGTGTGCCGGTCTCGCTGGCATCCGACAATTGCCGGGATGCCTTCTACGCCTATGGTCAACTCGACCTGCTGGAGGTGCTGCGCGAGGGGACCCGCATTGGCCATCTCGACCATCCCTTCGGCGCTTGGCCAGCCTCCATCTCTGCCACACCCGCCCAGGTGCTGGGAGTGGAGGCAGGCCGCATCGCCGTTGGCGCTGCTGCCGACCTCGTGGTGCTGAACGCTCGCTCCCTCAACCGCGCGCTGGCCGACCCGCACCACGACCGCGTGGTGCTGCGCGCAGGTCGCCCCCTCCCCCGCACCCTACCCCGCGACCCAGACGCCGCGGGCTGAACCAAGCCCGCAGCCAGAGGACAGGGTTGCACCCACCGGCAACCCCCGCTATCGTGCCCCTGCGAGGCGGGTGTAGCTCAATGGTAGAGCAGAAGCTTCCCAAGCTTACGACGAGGGTTCGATTCCCTTCACCCGCTCCAAGGTTTCTTTGGCGTAGATTGAACCACTTGATCTTCCGCTAGTGCAGGGCTTGGGATGTGGATTTCCCTTTGGGCCGGGGGCAATCGTG
>RDXE01000029.1 GCA_004292755.1 Alphaproteobacteria bacterium | reverse complement strand
AGCACCTGGATCGTGCCGCAGCCAACCGTGCCGAGCCCGGCAATACCAACGCGCAGTGCCCCAGCATGGGACCCGACACTGGTCGGCTGGTTGTTGTTCGCTGTCATGCTGTTCCCCTGCTGTACCGTCTGATCCCGCGCTGGATCGCTGGGTCACCCGTTATTGAGTGCGTGGACTGAAGAAAATCTCGACCCGGCGATTGCCCGCTTCCCCCGCTGGGCTGGTCTCAACAAACTGCGGCGCGGCGGCGCCCAGGGCTTCCACGGTCAGTCGGCGGCGATCAGCACCCAGGCGGATCAACTCCTGCGCCACCAACTCAGCCCACTGAGTGGAGAGTTCCAACTGCAGGCTCAAGCGCCGAACGGGGTCGAAGGTCTGCACCCGCTGCGCGCTATGACCAACCACGCGGATATCGAGGCCAGAGCGTCGCCACGCATCCACCACCTGGCGCAGCACAGCGCGATCCCCTGCCGTCAGTGCACGGGTGTTCGGCTGCCAATAGATCAGGGCGGCCAGCCGCGGCTCCTCGGCTGCGGGGGCTTGGCCGGAAAGGGCTTGTTGAATCTGCCCTGGCGGCGGCAAGGGCGGACCACCATCGGGGCCGCGTCCCACGGGGGACGGCGGCGGTGCCGGTGGCTCTGGCATCGGCTGGCCGCGCGGCGTCGTCCCTGCCGGGGGGCCAAGGGGACGAGCAACCAACCCCTCTGGCGCTGAGGGCGGCTCCGCGGGTGGGGCGGGCGGCGCGGCTGGCATTGGTTGCGCCACCACACCGGACGCTGGCGCCCGCTGCGGCGCCGCGACGGGGGCTGGTACCGATTGCGATGGCCCAGGGGTTGGCCCGCGCACAAATACTTCGTCGGTGTACTCCGCGCGCTGCCGATCGGCGACCAGGCCCTGCACCGCGGCTTGACGCTCCGCCAGCGGGGCCACTTGCGGTCGGGGCGGCACCGTACCGAGATTCGGAATCGGTTGCCCGGTGGCAGCCGGCTGGGCCGGGCTCGCCTGGGTGGTGGCGGTGGCAGCGCTGGGCCGCGACGGCCCGCTGAACGGGTTGATTGCATCCAGGGTTGAACACCCCGTGAGCAACAAGGCCGCCAGTCCCACACTGGTGATCGCGCGCGAGGAGCCAACCGGCGCGCTGGTCCTCGGCTGGGGCGCAGCATCTGGCCGTTGCAATGGGCAGCGCGTCTGAGCCATGGAACGCCTATCTCTCCAAACCACTGGCAGCCGAGGGATAACCCACGCGACGATCCCCAGCTTGCCCGACCGGCGGCATAGCAGGCAAAATCCTCTGCCGACGCAAGTGAAACCGCGTCGGTCAGTGTCACATCTGTGTGCGAGCCTGTTTTCGCGCTTGAGACGCGCGACCGCAAGCCGCGGCGTTGTGGGCACCGGACGGACGCGGCAGAATGTGGTTTAACCGGCACTACGGGGGGTTTGCGGTCGCATGCGACGGCAAACCCATCGCTTCCATGCCCTGTTGATTGAGGCTTTGTGTGATGTCTGAAGAGCAGCCCAATACCACTCTGAAGCTGCCGGACCCAGTCGAATGGTCCCGCACCATGGGACGGATTGCTGAAACCTCCCAGCGGATGGTGACCGAGTGGATGGCGCGCCAGGGCTCGGCAGGGATCGGCCATGCCGACCCAGCCAACGTCGCACAGGCGTTCTTCGAGATGGCAACTCGGCTGATGACCAATCCTGCCCAGCTGATCCAGGCGCAGGTGACCCTGTGGCAGGACTACATGTCCTTGTGGCAGAGCACGGCGCGGCGCGTTCTGGGCACCGACGCAGAGCCGGTGATCACGCCTGCAGCCGATGATCGGCGCTTCAAGGATGCGGCCTGGAACGAGAACTTCGTCTTTGACTATCTCAAGCAGTCCTACCTGTTGACCGCGCGCTGGATGCACGGGCAGGTGACCCAGGTGGAAGGGCTGGATGAGCGCACGGCCAAGAAGGTGGACTTTTACACACGCCAGTTCGTCGATGCGATGGCGCCGTCCAACTTCGTGATGACCAATCCCGAAGTGCTGCGTGCCACGCTGGAAACCGGCGGCGAAAATCTGGTCAAAGGCCTCAACAACCTGCTGGACGATCTGGAGCGCGGCAAGGGCGAGCTGGCGATCCGCATGACCGATCTGGAAGCCTTCAAGATCGGCGAGAACATCGCAGTCACCCCCGGCAAGGTGGTGTACCAGAATGATCTGATGCAGCTGATCCAGTACAACCCAACCACCCCGGACGTGTACAAGCGTCCGCTGCTGATCATTCCACCCTGGATCAACAAGTTCTACATCCTGGACTTGCGGGAAAAGAACAGTTTTATCAAGTGGTGCGTCGATCAGGGCTTCACGACCTTCGTGATCTCCTGGGTCAACCCAGATGCTGATCTGGCTGCGAAGGATTTTGAAGACTACATGCGCGAAGGGCCGCTTGCCGCCCTCGACGCCATCGAGCAAGCCACTGGGGAGGTGGATGCCAACGTCATCGGCTACTGCTTGGGCGGCACGCTGTTGACCTCCACCCTTGCCTATCAAGTCGAAAAGGGTGACGACCGCTTCAAGTCAGCCACCTTCTTCACCACCATGACCGACTTTGCGGAATCGGGCGAGCTGTCGGTGTTCATTGATGAAGAGCAGCTGCAGGCGCTGGAAGAGCGGATGAACCGCGACGGTTATTTGAATGGTCGGTCGATGTCGACCACCTTCAACATGCTGCGCGCCAATGATCTGATCTGGTCCTTCGTGGTGAACAACTATCTGTTGGGCAAGGACCCGTTCCCGTTCGACCTGCTGTACTGGAACTCGGACAACACCCGGATGCCAGCGGCCATGCACTCCTTCTACCTGCGCAAGATGTACCAGCAGAACCTGCTGGTGAAGCCGGGTGGGATCACGCTTGGTGGCGTCCCGCTGGACATTCGCAAGATCAAAACCCCGTCCTTCTTCGTTTCCACTCGCGAAGACCACATTGCGCCGTGGAAGAGCACCTACGCCGCCACACAAACATTCAGCGGGCCGGTGAAGTTCTGCCTCAGCGCTTCGGGGCACATCGCGGGCGTGGTCAATCCACCAGCGGCGAACAAATACTGCTACTGGACGAACAGCCGCCTGACCAAGTCACCCGACGCGTGGCTGGAAAAGGCGGAACAAAAGCCAGGCTCCTGGTGGCCGGAATGGGCCACCTGGGTTGGCAAGCATGGCGCTGGCAAGGTGCCAGCCCGCGTGCCCGGCACCGGCAAACTGCCGGTGATCGAGGACGCACCCGGCAGCTACGTCAAGGTTAAGGCCTCCTGACGTGAACCCTGCCCGCCGCCAAGCCTTGCGATGGCTGGGTGCGGTGGCGGGCGGGATCGCGGGTGCCAGTCTTGGCCCCCGCACAGGGCAGGCGCAGACCCAGACCTCGGTGGATTTGGCCCTGGTGCTGGCGGTCGATGCCTCGCTCTCCATCGATGATGACGAGTTTCGCCTGCAATTGAGCGGCTATGCCCGCGCCTTCCGCGACCCGCGGGTGATCGCGGCTGCCACCTCCGGACCTGATGAGGTGATCGCCGTCACCTTCGCGCAATGGTCTTGGTACGGCAGCTTTCAGCAGTCGGTGCCGTGGGTGACCATCGGTGACCGCAGCGATGCCTTTGAGTTTGCCGCAGCGATTGAGCGGGTGATCCGCCAGCCGGGCAGTGCCACCTCCCTGTCCGGTGCGATTGAGGGATCGATGGCCCTGCTGAACCGGGTGGGCCATGCCCCTCGCCGCCGCGTCATCGATATCTCCGGCGATGGCCGCAACAACAACGGGCCAGACGCCATCTATGCCCGCGATGCCGCAGTGGTGCGCGGCGTAACCATCAATGGCCTGCCGATCTTGACCGAAGACCCATGGCTGGATCGCTATTACCGCGCTCGTGTGATCGGTGGCCCAAAGGCCTTTGTCCGCCCGGCTGCCTCCATGGGCGATTTCGATCAAGCCGTGCTGGAGAAGCTCTTGATCGAAATCTCCTGATACGGCCACCCTGGGCGCCATGACACCGCCGCGCCTGTTGATCACCCGCACGCTGCCCGACGCCGTGGAGCAGCGCGCCGTCGCCACTTGGCCCACTCGCCTCAACCCGGACGACCGCCCGCTGACAGTGGCTGAGCTGACCGCCCACCCGGTGGAAGCCATTCTTGGCTGCGCCGTGGACCGGTTCGATGCAAACGTGATCCAGCGCCTCCCGCCATCGGTGCGGGTGCTGGCCACCTTCTCCGTCGGCGTGGACCACATCGACCTGGGCGCCGCCAAAGCCCGCGGCTTGATCGTGACCAACACACCCGACGTGCTGACAGACGCCACGGCCGACATTGCCATGCTGTTGATTCTCGCTGCCTGCCGCCGAGCCGGCGAAGGCGAGCGGTTGGTGCGCGCGAACCAGTGGACGGGGTGGACCCCCACGCAATTGATGGGCATCCACGTGGCCGGACGGCGCCTCGGCATCTATGGAATGGGCCGGATCGGCCAAGCGCTGGCCCACCGGGCGCGCGCCTTTGGCCTTGCGATTCACTACCACAACCGCAGCCGCTTACCGCTCGATCAGGAGCAGGGTGCAATCTACCACCCAACAGTGGAGTCACTGCTGGCGGTGTCGGACATCCTCTCGCTCAATGCCCCCGCCACACCCGCGACGGACCGGCTGCTGAATGCTGAGCGGATCGCCCTCCTGCCCCGCGGGGCAGTTCTCATCAACACCGCCCGCGGTGCACTGGTGGATGACGAGGCGGTGATCGCCGCCCTGACCAGCGGTCATCTGGCGGCAGCCGGTCTCGACGTGTTTCGCGGTGAACCAGCCCTTCACCCAGGCTACTGCACACTGGAGAACGCCGTCCTCCTGCCCCACCTCGGCTCCGCCACAGTCGATACCCGCACCGCCATGGGCATGAAAGCCCTGGACAACATCGACGCCGTCCTGCTGGGCCGCGACCCACCGGACCGGGTGGTGTGAGGGGGGGCATGGCTGACGGCTACTCCGACACCAGCACCCCCGTGCGGCTGGGCAGTGGGACCGTGCCGACGATTTTCGCGATGCCTTGGCCCGCGCGCACTTGGCGGTGCAGGCAGTGGGTGAGGAACAGGCCGTCAGTGCCAGCTGTCACGGACGTGCGGGCGGTGGATTGGTCTTCGGCCATCGGGTCGATGATCGAAGCGAACACATCCCCCTTCGCCAGACGCTCGCCCAGGCGACGGTGGAGCACCAGAATGCCAGAGGTCGGGGCCTTCACCACCTCGGTGGCCTCGAGCGGTGTCGCCTCGCATTGAGGCGGCGGCAGGGCAGCTGGGCCATCCAGAATGCCACGGTGGCGCAGAAACTGGATCAGACCATCGGCATCGGCCTCCGCTTCCGCATCGGACACGGCCAACTGGCCGCGATACTCGGCCGTGCCCGATAGGCAGGCCATCGGGATCGGCAGATCGGGGCCAAAGCGCTCAGCCAAGCGATGCCACAGCAGGCTGAACACCTCATCGAACGAAGAGCCGCCGCTGTCCAGGGCCAACAGCGTGGCGCGGCTGCCGAGCGCTGCCGATAGGTCACGCCCCTCCGGCCAACTCGCGGTGGATAGGTACAGGTGCGGCAGGGCGACCGAATCGCAATGCATGTCCAGCACCACATCCGCATCATGGGCAAGGCGCAGCAGCGTCACCTTCAAGTGGTGAACCTCGGTCACCGGCTCCAACGCCGCCAGCGCCGCGCCGAAGGCCGCGCGGATCAGGCGGACATTCTGCGCAGCATCGCGGCCCAGCTGGCTGGCCACTGCATCGCCGACGGCTTGGGTAACGTCGGGGAAGTCCCGATTGAAGTTGCCACGGCTGGTCAGGTCAAAGCGGCCAATCAACCGCCCCGCCACCACCTGGGAAAGCCCAATGGGGTTGGCGACCGGTACGACCACCACTTCGCCCCGCACGCGCCCTGCTGCTGCTTCAGCATCCAGGCGGCGGATCAAGTGATGGGCCACCAGGGTGCCCGGCGTCTCGTCGGCGTGCAGCGCCCCCTGGAAGTAGGCTTTTGGCCCATCCGCGCTGCCGCGATAGCGGTGCACCACCAGATGACGCCGGGTGCCGGGGCTGGCGGACAACAGCTCAAGGCGCTCACACTGCTTGGTCATCGGCTCGATCACTTTCTCTTACGCTGGATGCTCAATAGCCGCGCGTCAGGTCAACCAAGCCAAACAACGGCTCACCGGCACGCTCGCGGCGGATTGCGTCGGCGAAGTGGCGGGCAACGGTGGTCTCGCTGGCCGAACTGGAGACATGGGGGGTGATGGTGATGCGCGGGTCGCCCCAGAAGGCATGATCTTCGGGCAAAGGCTCGGTTTGAAACACATCCAGCACAGCAGCCGACAGGTGGCCATGATCCAGGGCCGGAATCAGATCGGCCTCCACCAGATGCGGCCCGCGCCCAACATTGATCAGCACGGCACCGGGCTTCAGGCGCTGAAACAAATCCCGGCACAGGATGCCCCGGGTGGCTGGGGTCAGCGGCAGCAGATTGACCAGGATGTCAGACGCGGCGAGCAGCTGCGTCAACCCCTCCGGCCCCACATCCACGGTCACGCCGGGTCTGGCTTGCGGACGCTGGACCCACCCACGGACGCAAAACCCGTGGTGCGCCAGCACATCCGCTGCCAGACCACCCATCTGACCAAGGCCCAGAATGCCAACGGTGATGTCCCCGGCATCGCGCATTGCGCGCGGTTGCCATTGTCGGGAGTGCTGACTGGCCTGATAATGCCGCCCGTCCCGGTGATGAAACAGCGTCCAGGCCAAAACATAGTCCGCCATCCGGCGGGCAAAGCCAGCATCGATTTGGCGCACCAAGGGCACGTGGCGGGGATAGGTTGGATCGGCCAGAAAATGGTCGACGCCCGCACCGGTCGCACACACCAGCCGCAGGTTGGGCAGGGCGTCGAACAAGCCGGGCTGAGGGCGCCAGATCAAGGCGTGGCTTACCTCCCGCCCATCGCCAACGTCAGGCCAGACCCGCACCTCCTCCCCCGGCAGAGCTTCCGCCACTGCCTGAAAAAGACGCGGACCAAACAGGGTGTGCAACAAACAGAGGATTGCCATGCGGTTGCAAGCATGGACGACTTCCCCCGATGACGCCACCCTGCGTTCCGTGAGCCCCGCCCCCCTCTCCGCACCGACGCACGCCTCTCTCTCATCGCTGGCTTGGCCGGTGTTGATCGGCTGCTGCCTGTTGACACTGATCGGTCGCGGCTTGGTGGAAAGCTTTGTTGTGTTCCTGCTGCCGCTGTCAGAGGCGTTTGGCTGGGGCCGCACCGAGGTGATGGGCATCTTCGCCGTTGCTGTGCTGGTCAACGGCACCACTGGCCTACCGGTTGGCTGGTTGGTCGATCGATTTGGGCAACGTATCGTCTACGTGGTCGGGCTGACGGCGCTCGGCGGTGCCTTCTTCGTGGCCCCCTCCCTCACCGCGCTGTGGCAGTTCAAGCTGGTGCTGGGGGTCTGCGTTGGCTTTGGCGCCGCTTGCCTCGGCGGCGTGGCCCACACGCCGCTGCTGGTGCGCCTGTTCCCAGGGCGGATGGGTATGGCGATGGGACTGATCTTCGCCAGTGTGGGCACGGGCATGCTGCTGTTGGTGCCCGCCACCCAATGGGTGCTGGAACGCTCCTCCGACTGGCGGGACGGCTACCACTTCCAGGCGGCTGTCGCGGCCCTGCTGGTGCCGATCGTCATCCTGATGCCATTTCGGCGCATTGCAATTGAGCATCCAGCCCCGACCCGGACAGCCACTGCAGGCGGGCCAAGCTTTCGCGCTGCCCTCAGCACTCGGGCATTCTGGGGTTTGACGGGTGTGTACTTCTGGACCTCGGCTGCCATGTTCGCAATTGCTCCACAGATTGTGGCGTACTTGATCGAAATTGGATTCGAGCCGCTGTTTTCCGCGTCTGCCTTTGGCATTGCCGGTTTTCTGTCCGCAATTGGGATTTTTGGCGCGGGCTGGCTGAGTGATCGCATTGGCCAGCCGCGCGTGGTCAGCATCTCCTTCGCTCTCAGCATCCTTGGATTGCTGCTGTTGATGGCGTTGGGAGCATCGCCGAACCTGATCCTGCTGACGGCCTTCATCGTGGTGTACGGCCTGACCACCGGAACACGCGGGCCAATTGTTTCCAGCATGGCAGCACGATTGTTTGCCGGTGCGCGCCTGGGCGCGATCTATGGCGCGATGACGGCTGGCTATGGCATCGGTGCCGCACTTGGTGCCTTCCTGGGTGGCGTGTTATTCGACCTGACTGGCGGGTATCAGGCTGTGATCCTCTATGCCGTCGCTTGTCTGGTTGGCGGCTATTCCGCCTTTCTGCTGCTACCGCGGGAGCATCGACGCTCATGATCGAGGTTCAGCGCGTGGATGCGGTGGTTACGCTCACCCTCTCGCGCACAGACCGGCGCAACGCCCTTGACCAGGACACCTGGCGGGCGCTCGCCCAACACTTCACCGCGTTGGCTCAGGATGACAGCCTGGGCGCTGTGATCCTGACCGGTGCGGGCGGTCACTTCAGTGCCGGTGCCGACATTGCCGAGTTCACCCAAGCGCGCGCCAACGCAGATGCCGGGCGCGCCTATGAAGGCCTTGTGGATCAGGCGCACGAGGCATTGGCCCGGATCGCCGCCCCCGTGCTGGCGGCGGTGGACGGTGTGTGCTTCGGGTCCGGCTTTGGCCTTGCCTTGGCAGCGGATCTGCGTGTCGCAGGCACCTCGGCGCTGTTCGCCATCCCAGCCACCCGCATCGGCCTTGTGTATGGCACGCGGGAGACCGAGGCGCTGTTGCGCGTGGGCGGTCTATCGATGGCCAAGCGCTTGCTGCTCACGGCTGATCGGCTGGACGCAGCGGCAGCCCATCAGGCAGGCCTCGTCGATTGCCTCACCCCCGGCTCCGCCCTTGCGGAGGCAACGGCGTGGGCTGGGCGGATTGTGGATGGCGCCCCGCTTGCCGTGCGCGGGGCAAAGGCTGTGTTGACGGCACTCGCCACGGGCCGGGCCGACCCTGCCCTGCTACGCCAGCATCGCGACCGCTGCTTGGAGTCAGCCGACTATCAAGAGGCCGTGGCCGCCTTCCTGGCCAAGCGGAAACCGCAGTTTCGAGGCCTCTAGCCGCGTGTCAGCTGCTGCGGGGGGCCGCGGCGCGCTGCAGGCGATCATTGATCGCAATGCCAAGGCCCGTGTTTGGCACCCGGACAGCGGCAATGCCGGTGTAGAGGTCGGGCCGGTCCAACGCGTGCAGGCAGGCGAACAAGTTGGCGGCCGCTTCCGTCAACGACCCGCGCGGGGACAGGTTCAGCACCGCTGCCGCCCCCTCCAGGCTAGCATTGCTGCCAAAGGTCAGCAGCGCCTCGCCTTCCCGCATTTCAGTCGGGTCAAGCCGCAGGGGCAACCCCGGCGCATAGTGGGACGCAAGCTGACCGGGGCTGCGGATGGTTTCGCCCGGCTCGGCCAACTCGCCAATTGCTGCCGACAATTGATCGCGCGTCACCGCACCGGGCCGCAGCAGGCAGGCAGGATCTGTCGACAGATCCACCACAGTTGATTCAACGCCGATCCGGCAGGCCCCACCATCCAGCACATAGGCGACACTGCGCCCCAAGCCCTCAGCTGCGATCTGCGCCGTGGTTGGACTGATTCGCCCGGACCGGTTGGCGGAGGGGGCCGCAACCGGGCGGTCCAACGCTTGGATCAGGGCCAGGGCGACTGGATGCTCCGGCATGCGCAACGCCACGGTGCCGAGCCCAGCCGTCGCCAACCGGGAGATGCCAGCCCCTGGCCGCTGTGCCACCACCAGCGTCAATGGCCCCGGCCACAACCGCCGGGCCAGATAGCGCGCGCGGGTGTCCATCATCCCACAGCGCTCCGCCATCGCCAGAGAGGCGACATGGATGATCAAGGGGTTGAAGCTGGGTCTTTGCTTCAGCTCGTAGATGCTGGCGACCGCGCGGTCCGATGTGGCATCGGCGGCAAGACCATAGACAGTCTCAGTCGGCATCACGACCAAGCCACCGGCTTTCAGGTGGCCTGCGGCTTCGGCGATCGTGTCTTGTGTGGGGGTCAGGACGGCCATTGCCCCGCACCGTGCCCCAGGCGACCGGGCCGGTCAATGCCGTGTCATGGTCAAAGCCTTGCGGTGCGGCGGAGAATCTCCGACCATATCTTGTCGCGTCGCGGGAGGACGGCCATGGCAACCACAATCACCATCGCCCAGCAGAAGGGTGGTGCAGGCAAGACCACGCTGGCGCTGCATCTTGCCGTCGCGTGGAGCCGAACCTTGCGAGTGGCAGCCGTTGACATCGACCCGCAGGGCAGCCTGATCCGGTGGGACAAGCTGCGGGAGGGCCGACCCTGGCCGCGCATCATGGCATTGGGCGGCTGGCGAATCGCAGCCGAAGTGGAACGGCTTGCCCGCGACCATGACGTGGTGCTGATCGACAGCCCCCCGCATGCCGAGACCGAAGCAAAACTTGCCGTGCGCGCCGCTTCTCTGGTGGTGGTGCCGCTGCAACCCTCGATCATGGACCTGTGGGCAACCGAAGCGACGCTGCAACTGGCAAAGGAAGAACGCCGCCCAGCCGTGATCGTGCTCAACCGCGTGCCACCGCGGTCCCGTGCAGCTGAACTGGTGGTGGAACGCGCAGCCGAATTCGGCGTACCGATCCTGCAGCACCGCGTCGGCAACCGCGCGCCGCTGCAGGCAAGCCTGCTCAGCGGCCAAGGCATCACCGAATACGCCCCCTCCTCCCCCGCGGCCCAAGAAATCTCCGCCGTCGCCGACGCTCTCCTCGCTCACGCTGCCAAGCGGTCGTGACCCGTCCTGGGTTGGGTGGAGGCGGCCACGTCCGGCGATCACGCCGTCGAGGTTGTCAGCAATCTGCCCACCCTCAACGGCTGATCGCGGCTGGCCCTCTCCCGTACTGACAGGTTGCCCAGTCCGACCCGTCCAAACAGCCCGACCCAATCTCTCAAGCAGCCGACAGCAGAACCTGCGCCACTCCGGCCAGCAGGGTCTCGTTTTCGGCAGCGGTGCCGACCGTGATGCGTAAAGACTGGGTGATGCCGTAGTCGGTGGTGGGGCGGATCAGGATGTTGTGGTCGGCCAGCAGGCTTGCAGCGATCTGTTCGGGGGAGCGGTTGCAGCCCTCGGGCAAGCGCACCAGCAGGAAGTTGGTGACCGAGGGCCAGACATGGCAGCCCAGGCGGGTCAGGCCCTCCCTGAGTTGGGTGCGGGCAGCCGCTGTGGCACGGCGCACGGCGGCCAGATGGTCTTGGTCCGACAAAGCGGCAATGGCAGCGGCTTGGGCCAGCGCGTTGACGTTACCGACACCGCGCACCCGGTTGATCAAGCGCACCATGCGGGCGGACGCGTAGCACCACCCAACCCGCACTGCGGCGAGGCCATAGGCTTTGGAAAAGGTGCGCGCCATGACGACGTTCTCGCGCCCGGCCACGAAGCGGGCGCCATCGTCATAATCCACCCCGTCAACATACTCGGCATACGCGCTGTCGATCACCAGCACGATGGTGCTGGGCACCGCCGCCACCAAGCGCGCCAAGTCAGCCGCAGGAATCCACGTCCCGGTCGGATTGTTGGGGTTGGCTAGGAAGATCACCCGCGTGCGCGGCGTGATCGCAGCCACCAGGGCGTCCACGTCTGTTGTCATCGCCCGGTCCGGAGCCCGCACCAGCCTGGCGCCGGAGCGCATCGCGAACAGATGGAAGCCGATGAAGCCGTGCTGATCGATCAAGACCTCGTCGCCTGGGCGGCAATGCAGGCGCACCAGCACGTCCAACAGCTCCTCCGAACCGTTGCCGCAAACCAGCATCTCGGGCTCAAACCCCGTGTGACGGGCCAGCGCCGCGCGCAAGTCCGTCGACGCTGGGTCGGGGTAGAGCGATAGGCGCTGCGCACGCGCAGCTGCGGCTGCCACTGCCAGGGGCGAGGCACCGAAGCGACTTTCGTTTAAAGACAGGTCAATCAGGTCCAGTGGACGCTCCGCCCCAGGCATGCCCTGGGGGCCCGCATCCGTGATGTAGGCCGGAGGGATCATCGCCGTCATTGTCCACCCCGTGCCGCGACGGCGGGACCGGGCAGGAAGCCTTGGAACATCCGCTCGGTCCCCTGGGGGTCGAGGGCAAGGCCGGTGGCCACCCCGGCCGCCATCTCGGTTGGATAAATCTCCTCCAACCCACGCTCCAACCCGTCCAGGATTTCCGCCGCCACTTGCGCTGGCGCCACCTTTGGACCCTGGAAGTCGCGGGTCATGTCGGTGTCCACGGCCCCTGGCAGCACGGCGACAACATGGGTCTTTTGAGCTGCGAGCTCTGCCCGTGTTGCTTGAGTCAACGATAAGGCCGCCGCCTTAGAGGCGCACAGCGAGCCCATCGCGGGTAAGTTCTGTCGCGCCAGAATCGACAACATGTTGACCAGAATGCCCCCCCGGTTGCGCTTCAGCACGGGTGCAAAGGCGCGCGTCATGGCGAGGGTGCCGAAGTAGTTCACCTCCATCTCACGCCGGGCGTAGGTATCGCGCCCCTCCACCAACAGGCCGGTGTTGAAATTCACCCCGGCATTGTTGATCAACAGGTCCACATCCCGGCATTGCCGAGCCGCGGCCCGCACCTGGCTCGAACTGGTGACATCCAGGGCCAGGGGCACCACCCGGCCGTCGCTGGCATTCACGGAAGCCGGGTCGCGCGCGGCTGCATAAACGCGAACCACGCCATGGTCTAACAAGCCTTGAACCAGATGCACGCCAATGCCGCGATTGGCCCCCGTCACCAGCGCCGTGCGTCCAGCCAGACTGAACGGCTTGCCCGGACGAAAGCGGGCAACCGCTTGTTTCATGTGGGCGTGCAGCAACGAGCCATCATCGGCTACGACGGTCATCTGAAATCCGTGGGACCGGCGCAGCGCTGCTAGCGGGGCGTATCCCGTGAAGGCACCGCAGGCGATGCCAGCCTCCCGACAGGCGGCGAGGATGGTCATCAACGCCGCCTCATGCACCGGGCCATTGTCGGGAAACACCCCCAGCGACAGGGCAAGGTCCGTCGTCCCGATGAACACGAGGTCCAGCCCCGGCGTCGCCGCGATGGCGCGGGCATTCTCCAACCCGCGCTTGGTCTCAATCATCACGCCCACCAGCGTCTCGCTGTTGGCGCTGGCGACATAGGGCTTCCAGTTCATGATCGGCCGCAGCCCCCCTGCCGAGCGATTGCCATCGGGGGGATACTTGGCGGCGGCAACGGCGAAGGCTGCTTCCTCGGCAGTCTCCACCAGGGGTACGATCACGCCAACGGCACCGGCATCCAACGCCTGATTGATGCTGTTAAGGGTGTTGTCGGCCGTGCGCACCAGGGCTGGCACCCGGCCGCGCACATGGCCAATGCCCGCCTCTAGGGTCTGCCGGGTCCACAGGCCGTGCTGCGCATCGAAGATCACACAGTCCGGGCCAGCATCGGCCGCCATCTCGGCAACGGACGGATTGCCCAACCCCAGCCATAGGGCCCCGACGGACTCACCTGCAGCCAGAGCCGCTTTGATTGGACTGGTCATATCCCCCCTCCCCACATGGTCTGGCGCGTCCCTCCCGCACCGGACCTGTCAACCTTAGCCAGGGGGCGATGGTGGGCGCATCCCCGGCGTGGGGGCATCAGCGCTGCGTTGGGGGCCTGAAGGTATGCGCGGCCTGCAGGGCAGGCTCATCGGGTGCCACGGCCAAGCCCGACAAGAAGTCTGCACCGGAGGAGATGGCAGCAGTCAGCAGCTCGGATGAGTCGATGCCGTGGATCGCGGTTTGCAGACGTTGGCTGCGGGCGGCGCGCACCCACGCCGACAGGCCCGCGGTCAAATTGCTCACGGCTGAGCGCTGGTGGGCCAGCGCCTCCAAATCCAGCACCGCGAGGGTGGCGTCAGCACGGGCAACGCGATCCACATCCGCCGGTGCCGGACCAGAGGCCACACCGACACCCCGAACCAGGGGCCTCAAGCGGTCCACCACCCGCCCGATCTGGTCGCTGGTCAACAGACCCCGGGGGTCGTGCAATTCCACCAACAGAAAGCGCCGCTGTGCTTCGGACTGTAGGCGGATCAAGTCCAACAGCTTGCCGCCGAGGTGATCCAGCAAAGTCGCGGTGTGCAACGGCACATGCAGCACGCACCGGCCATGCTGAGCGAACAGGCGGCGATGGTCCAGCACCGCCAGAGCCAGGACTTGGCGATCCAGTTCGGCGAGGCTTGGCCGTCCGATGCCTTGACGATAGGCCGCCCACCCCTCCCGCACCGATCCATCGGGGTCTCGCACCCTCAGCCGCACGGTGAACGCAGGGACCACGCCTTTGGCGGGGAACCACATCGGGCGAAAATCCACTGCCACCTGGGGCGGTGCCTCACCCGCCGCAATCAGATCGGGAATCGGCTCCAGCCGCGGGACTGGTTTCGCGACGGCGCGAAACGACGACGCCAGAGCCGCAAAATCCGGCACCGGTGCGCCTGCGACTGGCGGCTCCACAACTCTGACCTGGGCGGAGACAGCGCGGACGCAGCCTGCCCCTAACTCGCCCAACAGCTTCTCGCGAATTTCGCGGGCGAGCACGGCTGCTTTGAACTGCGCCTCTGGCTCCGCCAACTCGGCGAACAGCACAACAAACGCCACATCATCGACGGGCGCCATCACATCAGCCGCGGCAAGCCGGTGTTCAATCACGCCTGCTGCAATTTCCATCGCGCGATGGGCCACCTGCTGCCAGCGCGGGCCGAACTGCTGGCGGATATCGTCAAGATCAATGGTGTGCAGGCGGCCTGCGACCACGGGGCGCTGCGTGCTCAGCACTTCGGACAGGCGATGTTCAAACTTCGTCTGCGCGGTGCGCGCCTCATGGGCGCGCACATCAGCATCCGGGTGGCGCACACCCGTCGAGCGCGCAACGGGAGGCACACCGGCGTCCTGGGCCGGACCGATCGGTTCCGACGCCTCCTCAAACAAGGCGCCAGCCAGCCGCTGCATCAGGCCCTTGCGGTCATCATCCGTGCGGTCTTCATGCGACATCGCGTGGTCCCCTACCGCGCGCCGCAATGGTAGCGCGGTACGATCGAGACGTCACGCCTTCCGACCGATTTTCGGTTCTGTCCCAGCGATCAAGCGGCGGATATTGGCATGGTGCTTAAACACCACCAGCACCGCCATCAGCAGCGCCACCTCTGCCCGCAAGGCATCAGCCAGCATCCATGCGAGCAGGGGGGAGGCAACCACAGCAGTCAACGCCGCAAGGGAGGAAATGCGAAACACCGCCGCCATCCCGGCCCAGATTGCACACAACGCCAAAGCCACCGGCCAAGCCAACGCGAACCACACGCCGAGCGCCGTCGCAACGCCCTTGCCGCCACGAAAGCCCAGCCAGACTGGAAAGATGTGCCCGATCACGGCGGCCAGTGCCGCGATCGCTGCCATGTCTGGCCCGTACCGCCCGGCGATCAGCACGGCCACAGCGCCCTTCAGCCCATCCAGCAGCAACGTCGCCGCGGCCAGGCCCTTGCGACCCGTGCGCAGCACATTGGTTGCCCCAATGTTGCCAGAGCCGATCGCGCGGATATCGCCCAACCCCGCCATGCGCGTGAGGAGCAAGCCAAAGGGGATTGAGCCCAACAGGTACGCCCCGAAGGCCGCCAGACCCAGTGGCAGCAGAAAGCGTAGCTCCATCGGCGGGTCGATCATGGCAGCGTTCCAAACACCGCCTCACCACCAACCACAGTGGCGATGATGCGCCCTTGGACGGGACGGCGGTGAAACGGGGTGTTGCGGGCCTTGGAGCGAAAGGCATCGGCATCAATGCGCCAGGGCCGATCAAGATCGACCAACACCAGATCAGCCGGGCATCCGCGGGCAAGCCGCCCCGCGTCACTGCCGATGATGCTGCCGGGGCCAGTGGTCAACCGCGCCAGCATGTCCAACAGACCGACGCTGCCGGTGTGAACTTGCTCCAAGGCCAACACCAGCAAGGTCTCAACTCCGGCGATGCCTGCGGCGGCGTGGCTATAGGGCAACCGCTTGGCATCGGCGTCGTGCGGTTGATGGTCCGACGACAGTGCATCCAGCGTGCCGTCGGCTAGGCCCGCGACCACAGCCTGTCGATCCGCCTCGCTGCGCAGCGGCGGCCAGACCTTCACGTCGGTGCGATAGTCAGCAATCGCGACTTCATTCAAGGCGATGTACGGCAGTGCCGTGTCGGCAGTGACTGGCAGCCCATCCTGCTTCGCCCGGCGAATCGCGGCAACGCCCGCCGCTGTCGTGATCGGGCCAGCGTGGTAGCGCCCGCCAGTCAGCGCGACGAGGGCCAGATCGCGCTCCAGCATCATCCGTTCGGCAATCGCTGGCGTCGCACTCAAGCCAGCTCTGGTTGCCAACTCACCCTCAGTCGCCACACCAACCAGACCGGGGTCGGAAGGGTGGTTCATGACCGGGCGATCAAAGGTGCGGGCATAGGCCAAGGCGCGGCGCATCACCCCGGCATGGGCGACTGGGTGCCCGCCATCACTGAACCCGATGGCACCAGCCGCGCTCAGCAGCCCCATCTCCGCCAACACCTGACCACCAAACCCGCGGGTCAACGCCGCCCAAGGGCGGAGCCGGGCACGCCCGATGCGGTCGGACTGGCGCAGGATCAATTCCACCAGGGCCGGCTCTTCAATCGGCGGGTCGGTGGCTGGCAGCACCGCAGCCGTGGTGACACCCCCGGCCACTGCCGCATCAGCGAGACTGGCCAAGGTCTCGATGTGCTCGGCGCCCGGCTCCCGGCTGGCGACGCGCAGATCAATCAGCCCAGGCATCAAGGCCCAGCCCGTCGCATCGACCACCCGCGCGCCCGACACAGGGCCAACAGAGCCAAGATCGGCGATCCGTCCGTCCAGCACCAACAGATCGCCCACCTGATCAAGGCGCGTTGCGGGATCCAACAGCCGCGCGTTGCGGACGACCAACCGGTTCACGCAGCACCTCCGGGCGGTGGAAGTTGCCCCAACAGCCACTCCAGACAGGCCATACGGATCGCCACCCCCATCTCCACCTGATCCCGGATCAGGGAACGGTCGAGGTCGTCAGCAACCTCGCCATCAATTTCCACACCGCGGTTCATCGGACCGGGGTGCATCACCAGGGCATCGGGCTTCGCGACAGCCAGCTTGGCGCGGTCGAGACCATAGAAATGATAATACTCCCGCACGGACGGCACCAAGGCCGCAGCCATCCGTTCCTTCTGCAAGCGCAGCATCATCACGATGTCAGCACCGGCAAGACCGCTGGCCATGCGATGGTGCACCTCGACCCCCATCCGCTCGATGTCAGTCGGCAGCAAGGTGGGTGGGGCAACCACGCGGACCCTGGCGCCCATCAGCGTCAGCAGCAGGATGTTGGAGCGGGCAACCCGGCTGTGGGCGACATCACCACAGATCGCAACCTCCAACCCCTCCAGGCGGCCCTTTCGGCGGCGGATGGTCAAAGCATCCAACAGCGCCTGGGTTGGATGTTCGTGGCTGCCATCGCCGCCATTGATGACCGAACAATCGACGGCCTTTGCCAGCAGCTGCACGGCCCCGGACTCCGGGTGGCGCACGACCAGCAGGTCAACCCGCATAGCGTTCAGGGTTTGCGCGGTATCGATCAAGGTCTCGCCTTTGGAGACCGAACTGGCGGCGACCGCCATGTTGATCACGTCGGTGCCCAACCGCTTGCCCGCCAGCTCAAACGAGGTGCGGGTGCGCGTGGAGTTTTCAAAGAACAGATTGACCACCGTCCGCCCGCGCAATCCTTGGCGCAGCTGGGCGGGATCGATTGTGCCCGCGGCGTGAGCCTCGGCGCGGTTCAGCAAGCGGGTCACGTCGTCGGGCGACATCCCCTCGATGCCGAGCAGGTGGCGATGAGCGGCATGGATGATCATGGCGGCGCGACGATAGGGGGTGACGCGATGCCCGCCAATCCCCATTTGCCTGTTGACCGTCCGTGCGACGGTCCGCCAAGGGGAGATGCCAATGCGCCTTGACCGTCGCTCGCTGTTGGTGGGGGCTGCGGCCCTGACCACCACGTCCGTGATCTCTCGCCCCACTCACGCCGCGGCGCTACAGCCCGTGGAGGTGGTGCGTGGCCTGCAGAATCCCTGGGCAGTGGCGTTCCTGCCCGATGGTCGCCAACTGGTGACCGAGCGACCAGGGCGCTTGCGTCTGATCGTCGATGGTCGCTTGCAGCCGGAGCCGGTCGCGGGCGTGCCGCCAGTCCATGCCGTCAATCAAGGCGGCCTTTTGGATGTGGTCGCGCATCCGCGCTTTGGCACCAATGGCTGGATCTATCTGTCCTACGCAGCACCGCACGCGGACGGGGCGGCCACGACCATCGCCCGCGCCCGGCTGAACGGCGCGCGGCTGGAGGGGTTCCAGGTGTTGATCGAAGCAACACCGCGCCAAGCGGGCGGTCACCATTTCGGTTGTCGCCTCGCCTTTCTGCCCGATGGCACCCTGCTGGCGACGGTGGGCGAGCGCAACCAGCGCCAACGCGCCCAACGGCTGGATGATCTGGCGGGCAAGGTGCTGCGATTGCACGAGGATGGCCGCGTGCCGACCGACAATCCTCTCGTCGGCCGCAGCGACGCGCGACCGGAGATTCACTCCTGGGGCCATCGCAACCCGCAGGGTCTGGCCGTCCATCCCACCACGGGCGAGGCATGGATCACCGACCATGGCCCACGCGGCGGCGACGAGGTGAACGTGCTGCGGGCTGGTCGCAACTACGGCTGGCCGGTGGTGACCCACGGTGTTGAGTACAGCGGCATGACGATCACGGAGCTGCGCAGCGCCCCCGGCATTGAGGACCCGCTGCACCTTTGGACACCCTCCATCGCGCCTGCCGGTCTTGCCTTCGTCACCTCCCCGCGCCGCCCGGACTGGCAAGGCAGCCTCGTCTCTGGCGCGCTGGCAGGTCGAATGCTGGTGCGTCTGGTCCTCGATGGCCCCCGCGTGGTGCGCGAAGAGCGCCATCTGGAACGCGAGATCGGTCGCATCCGCGACGTCCGCCAGGGCCCCGACGGGCACCTCTGGCTGCTGACCGATGCGGGCGATGGCGCACTGCTCCGAGTGTAGCAGGCGATGACCTGAGGCGAGTCATCGCCAAGAAGATGGCCGCGTGACCAAGCTCCCGTCGGGCAGGACGACAGGGTCGGGAAACTGTGCTTTGGATAAATGTTGCTTGCGGACATGTCGACAGAACGATACCACGGCCTTCAATCCTTGGTTGGGATGCTCTACGGGGGCAAACAAGCCAACCGTCTTTTTGGCGTCTTGCACAGCAATTCGAATCGGCTCTATAAGATCTGAGTCGTTTGTGAGAACAACTGCCACATCAAACATGTTGGTGAAAGCATCCCGGACCAGATGAGCACCAAGGCTCACGTCAGTTCCTTTTTCTTCAGTTTTCACCACCCGAACTGCTTTTGGCAGCGGTTGAGACCAATTGTAGACTTTTGGTCTTGCTTCAGGTGGTTGCGTGAGCGGCATCCAAACTTCAGAGGTTAAAAATGAGCCGGTGTGAACACGGATTTCCGGCACCGACGCCAAGGCTTTAAGATAAATTGCTTGACGCGCAGGTGCGTTAGGATCGGAAGGCCGCGGCGAGATACGGGCCGTGTAAAAACAAACACGCTCAACCTTGTTTGCGGGAGACAGCAAATCACTCGCCAACTGTTTGGGATTTAACCATTTAAGTTTAGGCGATCCTTTCAGCATCCTATAATAGAGATTGAACCCATCAATATACACAAAAGTTCGCATTCTGCCTCCCTATCAAAAGCAAAGGCCGCGGTGACTAGACCACCGCGGCCTTTGAGCCCACAGCAAGCTGTGGGTGGGTTGTAACAACGAGTATATCCATCCATCCACAGAAGACAACCGACAAAACGGTTAGCGCACAGCAGCCGAGGATCACTGGACCCGGTCAAGCGAGGCGAGACCGGATCAAGCCCAATCGCTCGCTTGTTCCTGATCAGGTTGGGTCGCGAACATAGCCTGGCCGTTGGGCCAGGAGCGTGGTGGCAAGCGGGTGGCTGCCCTCGGCATGGGCTGCCGTGATGGCGACTTGCCAGAACACGTCGCGCTGCGCATGGCTGCCACCAATCGCAGTCAGGTCCTCCAGCGCGGGGACCAGGGCGGCCAAGCCTTCGGCACGGTGGCCACGGGCCATGGCGAGTAGCGCCGTCGCAACCCGGTGGCCGACTGCCTTGTGCACCCGGCCAGCGGTGGTGTCGTCGTGGCAGCGCGCGGCGATACGGCCGACCAGATCGCTCAAATCGGCTTCCTGCTCTGCCTCAGCAAAGGCAAGTGCCAAATGCAAATCCAGGAACGGTAGCATCACGTCCATCGCGCGGCGCCGACAGATGAGCGCAAGCCGCTGCCAGCGATCGCCGATGGGCGCTTGATGGCGCTGCAACCGCCACAACAGCGACACCGCATTCGCCAAATCAAGGGTATCGTCGCTGCCCGACCCGGCGACCGCGCCGTCATAGAGGTCAAGCGCTTCGTCCATCCGCCCCAACGTCAACAGCATCAACGCGCGATGCCACCAGACATGGCCGATGAACGGGTTTGCCCCCTGCCAATGTGGCTCGCACTGGCTGAGCCAAGCCAGTCCCTCCACGGCACGGCCCTGCATCTCCAGAACATGGGCAACAGCATGGGTGCCCCAAAGGTCCAGCGGCTCGCGCTCCACGGCCGCGCGCCCGATCATCTCGGCCTCGGCCAGTGCGCCCGCCTCCTCCAGATCAAACGCGCGGCAGCCATAGATCAGCGCCGAGCCGGGCACAGCATCGCCCCAGGCGTCAATCAACCGCTGCGAGGCAGCTGCCATCGCGGCACCGCTGCCAAGATAGAACAACAGGTATTGCTGCAGCTTGACCGCCAGAAAATCCGTCGGCGCGATCGCCAGATGCTCCTTCAACCGCTCGGCTGCGGCCTCGAAGCGGTTGTCGATCCAGGCTTTGACGGCATCGCGGTAGGCCGCTTCGCGCGCGGGCAGACTGGCGGGCACCAGGGCAAGGTCTGCTGCAGCCTTCGCCGCAAAGTCCGCCCGGGCAAACAGCATTAGAAACGCGGCACGGCTCAGACGAACCAGGGGCACCTCGGCCCCGTCGGCGAATGCGGCCTTCAAGTGATCGCCGGCGCTTTGGCGCAAGGCGCCATAGGCAAGCCATGCATCGCCCAGATGCCCTGCCACCGCGACCGATGCCTCAGCGATCGGCAAGCCCCAGCGATCAATCTCCATGCGCGCATCCCCCAATGCCCATTGTTATGCTGGGACTATCGGTGCCCGGTGATACCGACGCGCGTCAATTGTTTTGGTGAACCAAAGCGCGCTATAGCTGCACTGGTAACCCAGTGGGGGTCGGCAGCGAACTTACCGAGACCCGGATGACCCGTGATAGGCTAAGTGACAATGACGGACGCGACCTCCATCTCCAGCTCTGAGGCGACGCGCCCACGCACCCGACCAACCCTGCCGCCACCGTTGCGCGACCAGCGGCTGGACGGGTTGCGTGGTCTGCTGCAGGTGTTTATCTGCTGGAGCCATGTGGAGGCGGCCTGGGCTGCCTTTTTGATCCATAAGCAGCTTGGCTTTTCTGATAGTTCGGAACTGTTCGTGTTCCTCTCCGGCTTCATGCTCGCCAGTGTGTTTGAGCGTAAGTGCCGGAATGATGGATTCCGCGCCGCCTGGGGGGATTTGGCCGCCCGCGTGCGCGGTTTGTATGTGCGGCATTTGGTGATGGTGCTGGCGTTCCTGGCTTTGGTTGAGGCAATTTTGATGGTGGCGCCCACCTGGGCCTATCTTCATCCGCACCCCTACGCGCCGATGCTGGCCGATGCTGGCGGTATGGCACTGGCGGCCCTACTGCTGCTCTATCAGCCGCCGTTCCTCGATGTGCTGCCGCTGTTCATTCTGTTGATGCTGGGGCTGCCAGCGGTGATGCTCTTGCCACTCTCGTGGGGCTGGTGGAGCCTTGCCCCTTCCGCCCTGATCTATCTGGCTGTGCAGGTCACCGGCTGGTCACCGATGACAGTGCCGGACGGCGCGCCCTGGACCTTCAACCCACTCGCCTGGCAATTTGCCTTCTGCCTTGGCGCCTACCTTGGGCGTCGCAAGATCTTGGGCATTGACCCGCTGGCCAAGCTCAGCTGGCTGATCTGGCCCGCAGCGGCTTTGGTGGCATTGGGCATTCCGGTGCGCCTGTCCTGGGTGTTTCATGACTGGCTCGGCACGCCCACGCTGCTGGTTGGGTTGTGGGATTGGATGGACAAAGGGAATTTGAGCCCGCTGCTGCTGGCCCATGCGCTGTCGGTTGCCCTGGTCGCAGCCCGGCTGATCCCTCGCGGTGCTGCGATTTTTCGTACCCGCTGGATGCAGCCGCTGGTGTGGTGCGGGCAGCGCAGCCTGGATGTGTTCATCGCTGGAATCTTTGTCTCGATGCTGTGCTCCGCAGCCCTTTATCTGACCGACGGCGCAGTCATCGTGCAGCTGCTGATCCTGCCCACCACCATCGTACTGCTGGCCCTCTGGGCGCGATTGATGGGTGCGCGCTGACCCACTGAATTTGGCCTGCCAAACGGCGTTGTAATCGCGGTGACCTGCACAAGAGGCCGCGATCCAGGAGACGCGATTTCGCTGGTGACGTGCCACTCACAGCGCGCATGACACCATGGCCGCACGAGAGCGACTGGGTTGGGTCTTGAGGTCATCCATCCGCTGCCGCCGGTTAACAGCGTCGCAGGCGTCGCCGGAAAGCAGGACGGCCATGTCCAGCCTTGCCGAGCCAGCCGGACGCTTGAACCATCTCAACGGCGCACCTTGGCTAACGCTGCCCGCGGTCCCCGCAATGGGCGGCGTGCGTGTCGCGGAGGAACTGGGTGATCAGCGGGCCGAACGCACGGGCGAAGCCAAGGTCCATGCCGCCACCGTGCCCTTCTGACCAAGGCGGCTCAGGCAGCAGGAAGGCGTGACAGCGTGGGCTGGCCGCCGCCGCAGCCCGGGCTTGCGGGTCGGGATCAAACGGGTCGGCCCGAAAGGTCACCAGCGCTAGGCCAACCCGCGGGGGCAGCGCCGCCACAAGCTCCAGCCATTGGGGCAAAGCCTGTTGAAAGCGGACATTGCCGGGGCGATTGGTGCCGTGGATGGCGGGAGCAAGGGCGATGACAGCATCGGGCGCCAGTTCAGCTGTAGTCGCCGCCAGCAGCGCTAGCCAGGCACCGCGGCTGTGCCCCGCCAGCACAACCCGGCGATAGCCATGGCCGCGCAGATGGGCGATGGCCTCCACCAACCGGTCGCGGCCCACCGTCAACTGATCCTCCGCCCGGCTGCGGTCGAACACCGCGATGTCCCAGCCATCCGCGAACAGGTGACGCATCCAGGCGTCGGGATAGCGCGCGATCTGGCTGGGATCGGGACCACTGCCATGGTTCCAGATCACCACCCCCGTTGCCGCAGCGGGGGCACGCAGTGGGTAGTCGGGATCGCTGCGCACGGGACCGAGCGCAATGGGCGGCGGCGGCGGGCGGGGTTGGTCGTCCAAGCGGTCGCCGACGGCGATCACGCGGCAGCCCTCCCCGCAGTGCTGCAACGCCTGTCCAATGGCGTCGGCGTCACTATCGGCCGCGCTGGCAACGCCGACGCGCCCATTGGGCCCTACGGCGAAGGCCCGGTGAAACGGCTCTAACAGAAAGGTGCCAAACGCCTGCTCCGTGCCAGCAGGCGCATCAGCCAAGCGCACACCCACCTGGGCTGCTGCTGGCCCATGCAGCAGCAGCGCGAGCAAGACCATACCAAGGTGGGAGCACTTAGGGTTTGGCGTAGCCAATCTCCTTCAAGTTGCCGGTGATTTCGTCCAGAATCACCGGATCGTCAATGGTTGCAGGCATTTTCCACTGCTCGCCATCGGCGATTTTCTGCATCGTCCCGCGTAGGATCTTGCCTGATCGGGTTTTTGGCAAGCGCTTCACGACAGTCGCGGTTTTGAACGCCGCAACGGGGCCGATGCGGTCCCTCACCAACTGGACGATCTCCTTGACAATGTCGTCCTCGGACCGGGTGACGCCAGCCTTCAGCACAACAAAGCCCAGTGGCACTTGACCTTTCAGTGCATCTGCAACGCCGATCACGGCGCACTCGGCAACATCCGGGTGAGAGGCCAGCACCTCCTCCATCCCGCCGGTGGAGAGACGGTGACCGGCGACGTTGATGATGTCGTCGGTGCGCGACATCACGAAGACATAGCCATCCTCATCCACAATGCCCGCGTCGGCTGTCTTGTAGTAGCCAGGGAAATCATTGAGGTAGGAGCGGCGGAACCCGTCCTCATTCTGCCACAGCGTTGGCAATGCGCCGGGCGGCAGCGGCAGTTTCACCACCAGGGAGCCAATCTCTCCGGCAGCCGCAGGCTTCAACTCAGCATCCAGCACCTGAACATTCCAGCCCGCCATCGCCACGGTGGGGGACCCAGCCTTCACAGGCAACTGTTCAATGCCAAGCGGGTTGGCACAGATCGGCCATCCCGTCTCGGTCTGCCACCAATGATCAACCACCGGCACCCCAAGGATTCGCTCGGCCCAGCGCAGTGTGTCGGGGTCGCAACGCTCCCCCGCCAGGAATAGCGCCTTGAATCGGCTAAGGTCATATTGTTTGACCAGCGCCGCCTCCGGGTCTTCTTTCTTGATCGCACGGAAGGCAGTGGGGGCGGTGAACATCACCTTCACGCCATACTCTGCAATCACCCGCCAGAATGCGCCCGCATCTGGTGTGCCGACGGGCTTGCCTTCATACAGGATGGTCGTACCACCCACGGCCAGCGGCGCGTAGCAGATGTAGCTGTGCCCGACCACCCAACCGAGGTCGGAAGCGGTGAACATCACATCGCCCGGCCCGATATCGTAAATCGCGCGCATGCTCCAGGTCAGGGCCACCAGGTGGCCACCGGTGTCGCGCACCACGCCTTTTGGAATGCCGGTGGTGCCCGATGTGTAGAGGATGTACAGCGGGTCCGTCGCCGCCACGGGCACGCAGTCCACCGCGCTGGCAGCAGCCTCCAAAGCCGCCCAATCATAGTCGCGCCCTTCGACCAAGCTGCCCTGCGCCTGGGGACGCTGCCAGAGGACCACTGAGTCCGGCTTGTGGGTCGCAAGCTCGATCGCGTGATCCAGCAGCGGCTTGTAGGGGACGATGCGCTGAACCTCGATCCCGCAGGAGCCTGCGAGGATCACTTTCGGCTGGGCGTCGTCAATGCGTACTTTCAACTCATTGGCTGCGAACCCCCCGAACACCACCGAATGAATGGCACCGAGGCGCGCGACCGCCAGCATCGCCATCATGGTTTCAGGGATCATCGGCATGTAGATCAACACGCGATCACCCTTGCCCACGCCCAAACCGCGCAGCATCCCGGCAATGCGCGCCACCCGGTCGCGCAGCGCCTGATAACTCCAGATCGTTTTCGTGTTGGTTACCGGGCTGTCATAAATCAGCGCCGTGCGCTCCCCGTTACCAGCCTCGACGTGACGATCCAAACAATTGTAAGATGTATTCAGTTCACCGCCCGTGAACCAACGGTACAGGGGGGCGTTGGTATCATCCAGCACCCGATCCCAGGGTTTGGTCCATGTGACGGCTGACGCCGCCTCTGCCCAGAACCCCTCTGGATCGGCAAGCGGCGTAGGGTCCGGCCATGACGGTTTCCTCCAACTCGGGGCTGTTTTTCTAATGTGCCCCGGACTGCGGCAGTTTCTGCCCGTTGGCATTGGTTGCCAATCGCTCCGAAAGGCGAAATCCTGCGACAAAACATCGGCCCCAACGCGACACTCGGCAGCGATGCGCGCGGGGCCATCTTGGGGGCAAGGGGAGAGCGTCAGTGCATCACTCGATCTATGATGTCGGTCTTGAGCGCAATGCGGCCAACCATGTGCCGCTCACTCCCTTAGGGTTTCTGGCGCGCTCGGCTGCGATTTATCCCAGTCGGACTGCCATCGTGCATGGCGAGCTGCGCCGCAGCTATCAGGAGTTTCACCAACGCAGCTTGCGGCTAGCCTCCGCCCTGGTGCGCGCCGGAGTGCAGCCGGGTGAGACCGTGGCGGCGATGCTGCCCAACGTCCCCGCGATGCTGGAGGCGCATTTCGGCGTGCCGATGGCGGGGGCGGTGCTGAACTCCCTCAACATCCGGCTGGATGCGGAAACCATTGCCTTCATGCTGCAGCACTCAGAAACCAAGGTGCTGTTGACCGATCCGGAATTCGCTCCCGTGATCGCCAAGGCTCTGGCGTTGATGGAGACCAAGCCCTTGGTGGTGGACGTGCTGGACACCCTTGCCCCCAGCAACACGACTGTCGGCACCCTGGAGTACGAGGCCTTCCTGGAGACCGGCGACCCCACCTTCCAGCCCCTGTTGCCGCAGGATGAATGGCAGGCCATCAGCCTCAACTACACATCCGGCACCACCGGCAATCCGAAGGGCGTGGTGTATCACCATCGCGGTGCGTACCTGAATGCCATGGGCAATGGCATGGTGTGGCATCTGCCAGACCAGCCTGTGTACCTGTGGACCCTGCCAATGTTCCACTGCAACGGCTGGTGCTTCCCCTGGACCATCACAGCCTATGCTGGCACCCATGTCTGCCTGAGGCGCGTGGAGGCGACGGCGATGTTCGAGGCCATTGCCCAGCACGGCGTGACGCATATGTGTGGCGCACCGATTGTTATGGGCATGCTGATCAATGCGACCGCTGACCAGCGCAAGCCCCTGCCCCATCCGGTCCAACTGATGACGGCGGCAGCCCCTCCGCCCGCGGCCGTGATTGAGGCGATGGAGGCCCAGGGTTTCCGCATCACCCATGTCTATGGCCTCACGGAAGTGTATGGGCCGGTGACCGTGTGCGAATGGCATCCTGAGTGGAACAGCCTGCCGATCGACCAGCAAGCCCGTTTGAAGGCACGCCAAGGCGTGCGCTATCCCGTGCTCGATGGCTTGATGGTCGCCGATCCCGCCACGCTGACCCCCGTCACCCCCGATGGTGAGGCGATGGGGGAAGTGTTCATGCGCGGCAATGTCGTGATGAAGGGGTACTTGAAGAATCCCAGCGCCAGTGAAGCCGCCTTCCGCGGTGGCTGGTTCCATACCGGCGATTTGGGGGTCATGCACCCCGATGGCTACATCGAGCTGAAGGATCGATCCAAGGACATCATCATCTCGGGTGGGGAGAATATCTCCACCATCGAAGTGGAAGGGGTGCTGTACCGCCACCCTGCAGTGCTAGAGGCGGCCGTGGTTGCGCGACCCGATGAGAAATGGGGTGAAACGCCATGCGCGTTCATCACCCTGAAGGACGCATCCTCCGTCAGCGAGCAAGAGATCATCCAGTTCTGCCGGGAGCGGATGGCCCACTACAAGATTCCCCGCACCGTGGTGTTCGGCCCGCTGCCAAAAACCTCCACCGGCAAGATTCAGAAGTACGTGCTGCGCGACCGGGCGAAGGAGTTGTAATCGCTGGCCGCTCAGTCGGTCAGACGGGGGGGGGCGCTATGCCCCCTCGGCCTGCTTCATCACCGCCGCAGGAAAATCACCCACCACTTGATTGCGACCGCCGCGTTTGGCGCGGTACATCGCCTCGTCCGCGCGCTTCATCAGATCGGCCGCCATCACGTCCTGCGGGCTATGGCTGGTCACGCCAATCGAGGTGGTTACGGGCAGACGCATGCCGTCGCCAACCAGGAACGGCTCCTCGGAGACTTTGGTGCGCAGTCGCTCCGCAATGCGCAGGGCTTGGCTGGGGGGCGTGTCGGGCATCACCACCACAAACTCTTCGCCACCGATGCGGGCAACCAAGTCGAGGCTGCGCAGGTTACGCCCAAGGCGGCGCGCCAGTTCCACCAGAACCTCATCGCCCACGGCGTGACCATAGGTGTCGTTGACGCGCTTGAAATGGTCAGCATCACACAACGCAATCGACAAGGGCTTGGAGCTTTCCAGCGCCCGACTAAACAGTTGCTCGATATGGGTGTCGAAATAGTGCCGATTCGGCACGCCGGTCAAAGCATCGGTGGTGGCAAGGGTGATCGAGGTCTCGTAGTGGGCGCGCAGACGGCTTTGGTAGCGTCGGCGCCGAATCTGTGTGCGCACCCGGGCGATCAATTCCTGGCGATCAACCGGCTTCATCACATAATCGCTGACCCCAAGATCCAGCGCTTTGGCGATTTGCGCCATGTCGCCATCATCTTCGGCCATCAAGACAATCGGCATGGAGCGCACGGTTTCGTCCACATGGCTGCGCACCAAGCTGGCGAGACGCAGCGGGTCGCCAGCGGCGATGTGCAACGCCAGCAGCACCAAATCAAACGGACGACTGGCAATCGCCTCCATCGCGGCATCGGTCGACTCGACGCGACTGAGCTGATGCAACTCAGCCGACAACGCCTCGCCAATGGCGACGCTGTCGATGGCGCTATCATCCACCAGCAGAATCCGCCCCGGCACCGCCTCCAGCACCGGTGGCACGGCGGTGGGCGGCATGCCCAACCGGTTGGAGGTGGTTTCCCGGACCCGCCAGACATCCATCAACTGCTTCAGGCGGATCAGCGACCGCACGCGCGCAAACAACGGCGTGTCGCGCACTGGCTTTGACAAGAAATCGTCAGCCCCTGCCTCCAACCCGCGCACACGGTCGGCAGTGTCGGATAGGGCAGTCACCATGATGACTGGGATATGATGGGTTTCCGGATCGGCTTTTAGGCGTTCGCACACCTCAAAACCATCCATCTCCGGCATCATCACATCCAGCAGTATTAGATCCGGCGACTCACTTTTGGCGAGCTTAATCGCAGTAGGACCATTATCTGCCGAGAGAACATCATAGTACTCGCTGGTAAGTTTTGCTTCCAGCAACTTGATGTTGGGTAAAATGTCGTCAACGATCAGCACGCGTCCGGGCATGGTTACGCCTGTCCGACAAAACGCTTGATCGTCTCAAGGAACTTTGAGACCGAGATCGGCTTAGCGAGATAATCTTCGCACCCGCCTTCGCGGATTTTCTCTTCATCCCCTTTCATTGCAAACGCCGTGACGGCAATCACTGGGATCGACCGCAGTTCTTCATCTTCCTTCAGCCATTTGGTGACTTCCAAGCCAGAGACCTCTGGCAATTGGATATCCATCAAAATCAAGTCCGGACGATGCTGGCGGGCCAAACGCAGAGCCTCCATTCCATCGCCGGATTGCAAGGTCGCATATCCCTGCGATTCCAGCAGATCGTGAAAGAGCTTCATGTTCAGCTCGTTGTCTTCGACGATCAGGATCGTCTTTGGCACTGCGCCCTCCTGTTCCTGCCCTACCATCAACCACCTCTCTGCCTGCTCAAACGTCTGTGCGTGGCCCAGACGTCCCAGGCAGCGCGCAGCCGCGACCGATTGGCGCCCGATGGCATCGGGTCGTCCGACCACTGGTCCAGGACTGGCGGGACCAACGACGCAGCAGCGCCTTTGTTCGCACCCAAACTCCGCCCTGGTGTTGCAGCGGTTGACTGAGGCCAACTAAAGCCGATGCGCTTGGCTTTGTCGATGCGATACACAGCGGACGGGACCATGGGCGATGATGACCTTCCAGGACTTGGGTGGCTTTGCCGCGCCTGCGGCACCAGCGGCACGGGCAAACGCGCGCCCAACCGCTGTCCTGTGTGCGCAGCGCCACGAATTGTCGCGCACCCCGAACTGCACAGCCTGTCGATCGCCCACATAGACTGTGATGCGTTCTTTGCCACTGTTGAGAAGCTTGGTCGGCCGGATTTAACCCATCGCCCTGTGATCGTCGGTGGCGGCCATCGGGGTGTTGTGGCCGCCTGCTGCTATGTTGCGCGTCAATTTGGCGTGCGCTCCGCCATGCCGATGTTCAAAGCGCTGGAGCGCTGCCCTGACGCTGTCGTGATTCGCCCCGACCACGGGCGCTATGCGGCTGTCGGTCGGCGGGTGAAGGCCTTGATGCGGACGGTGACGCCGTTGGTCGAATCGGTGTCAATTGATGAAGCCTATCTTGACCTCTCCGACCATCCCGCTGGGGCCGCGCGCGTGCTGGCGCAGCTGGCCCTGATGATTGAGCGTGACATCGGCATCACCGTCTCGATTGGCCTCAGCTACGGCAAGTTCCTCGCCAAGATGGCCAGCGATCTGGATAAGCCACGGGGCTTTGCCGTGATCGGGCGGGCTGAGGCGGCGGGCTTTCTGGCCCCGCGGCCCGTCGGTGCGATCCATGGGGTTGGTGCTGCCCTGGCCCGGCGGCTGGAAGCCGATGGCATGCGCATCATCGCCGATCTGCAAGCGGCCGACCCACGCACCTTGATCCGCGACTATGGCGCAATGGGCGCGCAGCTGGCCGCCCAAGCCCATGGGGAGGATCGGCGCCGGGTCGTCCCCTCACGCCCGCTCAAAAGCCTGTCGGCTGAAACCACCTTCTCTGAGCCCACGACAGACCCCCAAGTGCTGCGGGAGACCTTGGCCGGCCTGGCGCGCCGCCTGGGCCCCCGCCTTGCCGCCAGTGGCAAGGTGGCCAGCACAGCTGTGTTGAAGCTGAAGACCGCGGGGTTTGACACCCGCACCCGCCACCGTGCGCTGGACCGACCAACCAATGCCATCGGCCCAATCCTCAGCGCGGCTGAGGCCCTGTTGATTGAGGCAGCGGACGGCACCGCCTTTCGTCTGATTGGCATCGGCGCTGAGGCTCTGCGGCCACTGGCCGAGGTGGAGGCTGACTTGATCGACGGCCTTACCGCCCCCGCCCATCACCAATGACCTTACGCCGCGCCCGGAATGGCTTGGCAAGCCGACAGTTGATCGGGTTAGCATGATTCGCGGGTTCACTCCGAATCACGCGGCGAGGGAGGCCGGACATGGCCACACTGCAGCAGGCAACGCCGCAGGGCGACGATGACGAAGCGTTCGAGGACGCCAAACGGCTGGTTCTCGGCGCCATTGGCGATTGCCTGGACCGCGGCATTGACCCCGCGCTGGTCTCCGCTGTGCTGATTGGCGCAGGGGTCAGTTGGTATCGCCGCTTCCATGGGGAAGAGGCGGTGGTCGGCGTGTTGGCAGAAACGATTGACGACATCCGAACCGGTCGCCACAACCCAACCCGTTGGAAACAGTGATTGCCACCGCGATGAGCATGTCTCCGGTCGACCCGTCAGGCGCCCACACCGATTTCTCGAAGGCCATGTCCTACGGGGATTATCTTGACCTCGACACGCTGCTGGCGGCCCAGAAGCCACTGTCGGACAGCCATGACGAGATGCTGTTCATCGTCATGCACCAGACAGCTGAGCTGTGGATGAAGCTCGCCATCCATGAATTGCTGGCCGCACGGCGACTGCTGCAAGGCGATGGCGATCTGCGCCCGGCGTTCAAGATGCTGGCGCGGGTCAGCCGCATCCAGACCCAGTTGATCGCCCAGTGGGACGTGCTCAGCACCATGACGCCGGCCGACTATCTGTCGTTCCGGGACAAGCTCGGCCATTCCTCAGGCTTTCAGTCCTATCAATATCGCACGCTGGAATATCTGCTGGGCTCCAAGGACCCAGCGATGATCCGGCCCCACAGCCATCGCCCGGACTTGGTCGACCAGCTCACCACCCTGTTGGGCGAACCAAGCTTGTATGATTGCTGCATCGCGCTGTTGGCCCGGCGCGGCTTTGCGATTGATCCAAGCCATCTGGCGCGCGATCCGGCAAGCCCGTATCAAGCCAATGACAGTGTGAAAGCCGCCTGGATCACCGTCTACCGCGATCCCACCACCCACTGGGACCTGTACGAACTGGCCGAGGAGTTGGTGGACGTGGAAGACAGCTTCCAACTCTGGCGCTTCCGCCACGTCACCACCGTCCAACGCATTATCGGCTTCAAAACCGGCACCGGCGGCACGGCTGGTGTCGGTTACTTGAAACGCGCCGTCGGTCGCCCGTTCTTCCCAGAATTGTGGGACCTGCGCACGGATTTGTAACGGTCCCTGCTCCGTTTCTTACGTCACCTTCGCGCGCACCTGAAACTCCGGCTGCTGCCACGTCTTGGTCTCCATGATGGTGACAAGGCGGTCGACCGCGTCCCAAACATCACCGAAACGGACATAGAGCGGGGTCAGGCCGAAGCGCAGGATGTTGGGCGCGCGGAAATCGGGGATGACGCGGGCGGCGATCAGGGCCTGGACGATGGCGTACCCCGCCTCGTGGGTCAGGCACACCTGCGAGCCGCGCCGTGCTGCGTCGCGCGGGCTGACGATGCCAAAGGTGCCGGGCAACCGCTCCTCCACCAGGGTGTGGAACAGGTCAGCCAAAGCGACTGATTTCGCCCGGATGGCATCCAGGTCTGCCTCCAGCAAGATGTCGACGCCACATTCCAGCGCCGCCATCGACAGCACCGGCGGGGTGCCGCAAACGTTGCGCTGAATACCGGCGGCGGGGCGATAGCCAAGGTCAAAGGCAAAGGGCGCGTCATGCCCCAACCACCCCGACAGGGGTGGGCGGATGCTGTCCTGGTGGCGCTGAGCCACATACAGGAAAGCGGGCGCACCCGGCCCGCCGTTCAGATACTTGTAACCACAGCCCACGGCGAGGTCGGCCCCCACCGCATCCAGCGCCACGGGAAACGCACCCGCCGAGTGGGCGAGGTCCCACAGCGAGATCGCACCTGCCGCGTGGGTCGCCGCCGTGACCGCCGCCATGTCATGACGCCAGCCGGTGCGATAATTCACCTCGGTCAGCATCACACAGGCGACCTCCTCGGTGATCGCGGCACTGACCTCCGTTTCATCGACCAGCCGCAACTCAACCCCGCCGCCGGTCAACTCGGCTAGGCCTTGGATCATGTAGAGATCGGTTGGAAAGTTGCCGCGATCCGAAACCACCACCCGGCGACCGGGGCGCAAGGCCAGCGCGGCCGCCGCAAGCTTGAACACATTGATCGAGGTCGAATCAGAACAGACCACCTGGCCCGGTGCCGCCCCAATCAATCGGCCGATCTTGTCGCCGATCCGGGTGGGCATGCCGATCCAATCGTTGCGATTCCAGCTGGTGATCAGGTCGCGGCCCCACTCCCGACTGACCACATCGGCGACGCGGGCAGCCGTGTGCTTGGGCAGGGCACCCAGGGAATTGCCGTCCAGGTAGATCAAGCCGTCGTCCAGCACAAAGCGGTCGCGGAAGCCAGCCAACTGGTCCGCCTGATCCAGTGCCAGCACCTCTGCCCGTGTCACCATGTCGCTCTCTCCCCCCGGAACCAGGGCATGCTTAGCCGCTGCCGGTCGTACTGTCGAGCCGGTTTGGGCATTAATGCAGTGGTGTTAGATCGACAAATAAGCTATTGCAGACGCGTGAGTTTTGAGCGCGCCCCAACATCCTTAGGGTCGAACCGTCGGGCGGCGGTCGCGTGGTGCGTGTTCGATTGGGCGAACTCGTCCTTCCCCACAGTGGTGCTCACCTTTGTGATCGCCACCTATGTCACCTCCGCTGTCGCCCCCTCGCCGGAGGTGGGCACCGTTCGCTGGGGGGATATGTTGTCGGCCTCCTCCCTGATCATCGCCGTGCTGTCGCCGATGATCGGGGCATTCAGCGACCGCACCGGCCAGCGCAAGCCGCTGATCGCGATCAGCCTTGCCATCATGGCCTGCGCGACAGCGGGGCTGTGGTTTGTGGAGCCTGCCCCCTCCTCCCTCTGGTTGGCGTTGGTGTTGGTGGCGATCGGCAACATTGCATTCGAAGTGCAATGCGCCCTTTACAACGCCTTGCTGCCTCGGGTCGCGTCGCCTGAGCGGTTGGGATTGGTCTCTGGCCTCGGCTGGGGACTTGGGTATGCGGGGGGGCTCGTGTGCTTGGGGTTGGCACTGGTTGTCTTGATTCAACCGGCAGTTCCCCCGTTCGGCCTGGATCGCGGTTCGGCCGAGCATGTCAGGGCGGTGGCACTTCTGGCGGCTGGTTGGTTGGTGCTGTTCGCCCTGCCCTTCTTTGTGTTCGTGCCCGACGCTGAGCCGGTGGAGCAGGCGTCCGCCAGTTCGCTCAAAGCCTTGTGGCAGGAGCTGCGCGCCCAGCCCGGATTGCTGCGCTACCTGTTGGCCTACATGGCGTTCACCGATGGCCTGAACACGCTGTTTGCCTTCGGCGGCATTTACGCTGCGGGCAGCTTTGGGATGACGATCAACGATGTGCTGTTGTTCGGAATCGCCCTCAATGCGACTGGCGGGCTGGGTGCGGCGGCCTTTGCGCTGCTGGATGACCGCATCGGCCCAAAGCGGGTTATTCTGATCGCACTGTCGGCACTGATCGTCCTGTCGGTCGCACTGCTGCTGGTTACCTCCGCCACGTGGTTCTGGGCGTTGGGCTTGGCGCTGGGTGCGTGTTTTGGTCCGCTTCAAGCGGCCTCACGCAGTTATCTGGCGCGTCTGGCGCCCCCGTCCCAGCGCGGACGTCTGTTTGGAAGCCTCGCGCTGGCAGGCCGGGCAACTGCGTTTTTAGGACCCTTTCTGGTCGCTCGTGTGACGGAGGTCACGGACAGCCAGCGTCTCGGTATGAGTATTATTGTGGGGTTTTTCTGTCTTGGGCTGGTGTTGATGCTCACCACGCCTGATGCCAGACAGGACAACACGCGTCGCCACAAAAAAACCCAAGACAGCGGGGGGTGAAACTGTGTTACGGTCCGGTCAGGGAATTCGGCCCAGTAAGGGGGGGACGGGCAAGGCATGACCGTCGAGGTCACGTTCTGGGGCGTGCGGGGAAGTTTTCCGTGTGCCACCCCTCAACACATGGAATTTGGGGGCAACACCAGCTGCGTCTCCGTCAGCTGCGGTGACGAATGGTTAATTCTGGATGCCGGGACTGGAATTTGGCAGTTGGGCAAACACCTCGCCCGCAATCGGGTCCAGAAGGCGACCTTGCTGCTCTCCCATTCCCACACCGACCACATCGTGGGCTTCCCCTTCTTTGCTCCTGCCTGGATGGGCCACTTCGATCTGACGATCATGGCGGGCCACCTGCACGACAAGGGCGGTGTGCGCGACGTGTTCGCTCAATTCATGCGCGATCCCGTGTTTCCTGTGCAGCTCGACAACATGGGCGGCAGGTTCCGGTTCGTCGATTTCCCAATCGGCAAGGTTCACAAGATCGGGCCGTTCACGATCAAAACCGCACCGCTGAACCACCCCAACGGTGCCTGCGGGTATCGCATTGAAGCTGGCGGCAAGTCCGTCGCCTATGTCACCGACACCGAACACACCGCAGGCACCCTGGATAAGCACGTTCTGAAGCTAATCGACAAAGTGGATTTGTTTATCTACGACGCCACTTATACTGACGATGAGTACAAGACCAAAGTTGGCTGGGGTCACAGCACATGGCAGGAAGGCGTACGGCTGGCGCGCAAAGCGCATGTGCGCCAATACTGCATCTTCCACCACGATCCTGAGCATACCGACGATCGCATGCATGCGATCGAAGCCGAAGCCAAGGCGATGATGGAAAACTGCTTTGTTGCGCGGGAGCGCTCCACGATCACCCTGTAAGGGGGCTGGACTGGAACCGATCCCCATGACCCCACGGTTGTCTGAGTTGATCGCGGCTGGGGATACCCAGGCCCTCTTGGCTTATCTGGACTATGATGGGTCGGAAATCCCTATTGGCTGTTGGCACTCGCTCCCAAGACCAGATGGGTTGAGCGAAGCCGATCACGACACCCTTGATCGGGCCATCGCGCTGGAAGCCGCAATTCTTGGGCTGCCAACTGGCGCCAGGCAAACACCACTCGCGGCTTTGCTTGCCAATCCCAATCCGACAGACTTTCCATTCTGGCTTCAATTGGTTGAACACTGCCTTCGTCGGCGTAGCCTTTTGGGCTTGCTGGCACAGTATGTCCTCAAGATTTTCCCAGGTTTGGACCCATCATGTTTCCGTGTGCGACCAGGATACACGTTCGTTAATCAAATCAGACCGCCCGAACAGTCAGTCATCGATTGGATACTGTCACCCCCGCCGGGTGGATGGATTGAGGCACGCCAAGGTGTAGAGGAGGATTTACCTTGGACCACCACCCTTCACACCGAAGAAAGCTTTGTTCATTTATCCTATCACCAAAAGATCGAGGCTGACACATTCGGTGCACTGGTCCTACCAGACGCCATCACAATCAGCTCCATGGGAACAATCTTCTGCGAAGCTGGACACCCCAGCATGATTGGTAAGCGAGAGTTACCAAAGGATTTCACGCCATCCTTCATCCTTGAAGTAATTTCTCAGCATCTGTGGAATGCAAAGCTTGACTACAGCAGTGAAAATTTGATCTTTATCCATGATAGTTTTGCTTCCAGCTACTATCATTGCTTTTTTGATTTCATTCCGCGACTACGGTTCTGTCAGCATTTGATCGATGAGTTCGGCTTCCAGATTGCTGTACCGGCAGACGGTCAACGGATCTTCGCACCCATACTACAGTTTCTGGGATATGGCGAAAGCCTGTACGCCTTGCCCCTGAGCCGGATGCAGCATCGCCTAGCGTATATTGCCAATGCTGATCATCCCGGTCGGTTTCCCTCGCCGCAGTCCGTTGAATGGGTTCGCGACCGCGTGAGGGAGCGACTAAGGGCGGGACCGCCCCGCCGCCTGTACATTAGCCGTGTCGATGCGGGCCGACGATTGGTCCTCAATGACGCGGAGATATTCGACACCCTGAAACCCTACGGTTTTGAGCGGGTGATTCCAGGGCAGTTGCCGATTGAGCAGCAACTGAACCTTTTTGCGTCGGCCGAGGTCGTGATTGGCCCCCACGGCGGAGCTTTCACGAATCTGGTCGCTTGTCGTCACGGCACAACCATCATCGAGTTCATCGCCGACTCGAACCAGGGGGGATGGTTCAGTTACCTCAGCCACGTGCTGGGGTTGAACCATCACCTGATGCTGGCGCACGCCGTAGACGGCAACCTGATGATTAATCCCAGGCTGCTGGTCGCAACGCTGGAGCAGGTCGGTGTATCACCGGCTTGACCCGTGCCCTTCCCCGCTCCTTGTCAGATCGAACCCGGCTAGGGGTGCGTCCTAGGTATGCTCCTCAAACCCTTTGCCAGCAGCCAGACGGGCGCGGCTCTGGGCCTGCAGCTCGGCGATGGTTTGGCGGGTGGTGATTTGCTCCGGCGGCACCGCCAGATGCAGGACGGCCGGTCCACCATGGGCTTCGGCTGCGCGCACGGCGTCCATGAACTGATCGGTTTCCTCAACCTTGGCACCGAACGCCCCGTAGGAGCGGGCAAGTGCGACGAAATCGGGGTTGTGCAGCCGCGTGGCGGACACTCGACCGGGAAACCGCCGCTCCTGGTGCATCCGGATGGTGCCGTACATGCCGTTATCGAACACCAGGATGATTGGCCCGCCGCCTGTGCGCTCCGCCTCTTGGCAGGCAGTGGCAAGTTCCTGGCCGGTCATCAAAAACCCACCATCACCAACGAAGGAGACCACGCGCGCACCGGGCCTGCGGATCTTTGCGGCCACACCGGCTGGCACGGAATAGCCCATGGCACCAGAGGTTGGCCCCAATTGGCGACCGGGTCGGCGATAGCTTAGGAACCGCTGCGCCCAGCCGGAAAAGTTGCCAGCGTCAATGGTGATGATGCTGTCGTCCGGTAGGTGCGCATCCAGGCGACGCATGCACTGTCCAAGGTCAAGACTGGCGCTGGTCGCTGTCGGCACCAGCTGAGCGTCATAGTCCGCGCGCGCCGCGGCCCGCCACGCGCCCCAGCTTCCAGCGACCGGGTCCAACTGGGCCAGAGCCGCAGCCGCTTCCGGCATGCCAGCTTGAATGCCAAGCACGGGCCGCATCACCCGCCCCAGCTCCTCAGCAGCTGGGTGGATGTGGATCAGGCGCTGCTGAGGCTCTGGGATCGCCAGCGCGCTGTAGCTCTGGGTCGTGATCTCGCCCAATCGTGCGCCCACGGCGATCACGAGGTCGGCCTCGCCCAGGCGGCGGACCAGTGCGGGATTGGCGCCCGTACCAAGGTCGCCAGCCCACACCGCAACCCGGTTGTCGATCACATCCTGGCGCCGGAACGAGGAACAAACCGGAATGTCATTGGCGAGGGCGAAGCGTTGCACATCGGCAGCCGCCTCGTCGGTCCAGCCACCACCGCCAACCAGCAGCATCGGACGCTTGGCCTCTGCCAGCAGGGCGCGCAGACGCGCCAGATCTGCTGCACCGGGATGAGCGCGCACCGGCTGATAGGCACCGCGGTCTTTCACCACGACTCGATCGCGCAGCATGTCCTCCGGCAGGGCCAGCACCACGGGGCCAGGACGGCCCGAGGTCGCGACCTGGAATGCCTGACCCAGATACTCTGGAATCCGCTCGGCTTGATCGATCTGCGCCACCCACTTGGCAAGCGGAGCGAACATCTTGCGGAAGTCAACCTCTTGAAACGCCTCGCGATCCATCATGCCGCGGGCCACTTGGCCAACCAGCAGCACCATCGGCGTTGAATCCTGGTGGGCGGTGTGAACGCCGATGGCGGCGTTGCAGGCACCGGGGCCGCGGGTGACCATGGCAACGCCAGGGCGATGGCTCAACTTGCCCACCGCTTCGGCCATGAACGCCGCACCACCCTCCTGCCGGCAGGTGATCAAGCGCAGGGATGGCGCATCGACGGCTGCATCCAGCACTTCAAGATAGCTTTCCCCTGCGACTGTAAAGGCAAGGTCAACGCCGTGGGTCACCAACCCCTCAACAATCAATTGGCCGCCGGTGGCTGTTCTGCCCGTCATGCGATCTGCGCCCCCTCGCGCGCCAAAACTCCTGCTGACCTGTTAAGCAGGTGGTGCGGGGTTTGCAACATTCCGCTCGCGCCAACCGGCGGAAGACGCATCGGCACAGCTCTGCTATGCCCCTGACGCCGAGGCGGCCAAATGGGCCATGACCTGATGGAGACGCCTGAGCCTCGGGCGGCTTAACCACCAGGTCCGGGAACGCAGTGATGTGTGCATCAAGCCAGCCGGTGCGATCCGTCTTGCTTGACCCACACGGGACAGGGAGACGGGCGGAATGGAAGATTATCTCGGTGCCTTTCGGTCAGACACGCTGGCAGTCCGGCCTGGGGCGGCCAGTGGTCCGCTGTCAGGACTGACCTTTGCCGCAAAGGATCTGTTCGACGTTGCCGGTGTGGTGACCGGTGCTGGTACGCCAGATTTCCAGACAGGCCGGGCGCCTGCGGCCAAGGATGCCGCTGCGGTGGCTGCCCTGTTGGCGGCGGGTGCCACCTTGGTGGGCAAAACTCTGACCGATGAATTGGCGTTCGGATTGTTTGGACGCAATGCTCACTACGGCACGCCAACCAATCCCGCCGCACCGGACCGGGTCCCAGGTGGATCCTCCTCTGGGTCGGCAGCCGCTGTGGCTGGCGGGCTGGTGGATTTGGCTCTGGGCACGGATACTGGCGGCTCCATCCGAATTCCCTCCAGCTTCTGCGGCTTGTTCGGCCTGCGCCCAACCCATGGGCGGATCAGTGCCGAGGGGGTGCATGACCTTGCGCCGTCGTTCGACACTGTTGGGCTGTTCGCGCGGACGGGATCGATGCTGCGCGCTGGGTATGACGTCTTGCTGCCAGCCGATGCCAAGCCAGCGCCGCGGCCAACTCGGCTCCTGATTGCCACGGACATGGTGGCGCGCGCCGATGCTGAAGTCGTGACGGCATGGCGTCAAAAGCTGCCCTCCCTGGCCCAGCGCTTTGCGCAGGTGGAGGAAATCCAAGTGGCGGGCGATGCTCTGGCCGCTTGGGCCGTGGCATTCCGGATGATTCAGGGCTTTGAAGGCTGGCAAACCGACGGTGCCTGGATTTCCAGTGCCAAGCCGAACTTCGGCGCCGATGTCCGCCGCCGGTTCACTTGGGCCGCGACGGTGACTAAAGAGGCAGCCGACGCAGGCCGCAGGGTCAAAGCAGACGTGATGGCCACCCTTGATGCGTTGCTGGGCGACGATGCGGTGTTGGCGCTGCCAACCTCACCTGTCGTTGCCCCCCTGCGCACGACCCCGCCCGATGGGTTCGAGGTGACCCGGGATCGCATCATCCCGTTCACCTGCCTCGGCGGCTTGTCCGGCTTGCCGCAACTGTCCCTGCCGGGAGCCCGCGCCTCAGGACCCGTCGGCCTGTCGCTGATTGGCCCGCGCGGAGCTGACCGGGCGCTGCTGGCGCTTGCTGCAGACTGGTCTGCGTAGACCTCGTGTGGTTGGTTCGCGCTGCAATGATTTTCAGTATTCGCGACCGCAGCTGACAAGAACAAGGTTTGGTGGAAGAGGTCAGACAGTTCGATCCGTTTGACATCGCCCACTAGGCCAGATTGCCGCGCGACAGCCTTTGATCTCGAGAGCTGTATCATAGCGGGTGATACTGCCAACTGTCTGACCCGCCCGGTGGTGACCAACCGGTCGGGCGTGGTCATTGCCGGGGGGCATCCGTTGGTTCGATTTGGTGTTTATGCCATCAGCTATGCCGTCTTGTTCGGCATCGCTGTCGCAGCCGCTCTTTCAGCGCTCACGTCGCTGATGACGATCCCGGCGCTGGCCGCCATGCCCTTGGTGATCGCTGTGGGATTGGTGGCCCAGCCCGTCTTGACCATTGTGGCCGTTTGGGGGGCAGTGGATGTGTGGGGCTGGTCGTGGTTTGCGGCGCTGGTGATGATCGCGGGCGCCCACGCCGTGTTCGCTGCCAGCAGCGGCTGTCTGACGCCGCGCGCCGCCTTGAAGGCGGTGTTCTTGCGCAGCAAACGCATGCATGCAGCACCCGTGACGGTGACGGTTGGGGGGGAGGCGCCGGTCCCCATTGCCCGTCAGCGCTGACGGGTACCGCCCTAGCCTCTTGGGTTCGCGGGAGCGTTCACGCCGCCCGGTGATTCCCCTGGGCTGCGAACTGGTCTAAACTAGCCCCTTGATCCACTTGGATTGGGGGGAACCACCGCGTGTCGATCATCACCCTGCCCCGCACCGATGCCGCTGACCCATCGATTGAGCAGCAAGCGCGCGTGGATTTGGCGGCCGCCCTGCGGCTTGCTGTCCGCCACGGATTTCACGAGGGCATTTGCAATCACTTCTCCGTGATGCTGCCAGGTGCTAGCGACCGGTTCTTGATCAACCCCTGGGGATTGCATTGGTCGGAGGTGACGGCCAGCGATCTGGTGCTGTGCGACGCCCACGGCACCGTGCTGGCTGGACGCCACGGGCTAGAGCCAACTGCTTTGTTCATCCACGCAGCGATTCACCGGCGCCATCCGGCGGCGACGGCTGTGCTGCACACCCACATGCCCTACGCGACCGCGCTCACGCTGATCGATGGCGGGCGGCTGGAGCCGGTCTCGCAAACCGCTCTGCGGTTTCACAATCGCATTGCGTATGATGATCACTACAATGGCCTCGCCCTCGATCATCAGGAGGGGGATCGCATTGCCGCTGCCATGGGTGACCGGCCTGTCGCGATGCTGGCCAGTCACGGCGTGGTGGTCACCGGTGCCAGTGTCGCCGAGGCGTGGGACGAATTGTATTATTTGGAACGCGCAGCCCAGTTGCAGGTGCTGGCAGTTAGCCAGGGCCGACCATTGCGCCAGTTGGCGCCAGAGGTGGTGGAGGCAACGGCACGCCAGATGGCAGCAGAATGCCCACCCCAAGCGCATCGGCACTTTGCCGCCTTGAAGCGCCTGTTGGACCGCGACGAGCCGGACTACGCCTGCTGAGCCACCATCCGTTGGCTGAGCAATCGCTGGCGAACATCCTCCATGGCAGCCAGATCACCGCTGTCGATGGCGGCGATCACCGAATCGGTGTCACAGCGAACCTCAACTGCCCGTTGAATGCCGGGATCAATGGACTGAACCGCTTTGTCCAGCCGCTCCACAGTCTCGCCCAAGGCGCGGCCGACAGCGGCCAAGGATTCGCCAATAGTCGTCAGCGCCTGTGCATTGGTGCTGGCGGCTTGATCCATCAGTACCAGCACCTCTGTCAAACGCGAGGCGGGGGTAGTGCCAGCGGGAGGGGCTGCAGCGGCGGCACTTGGGCGTTGCGGGAACGGGATGATCGTCGCACCAGCCGCCAGCATCGTTTGAGACATTTCGCCGCCCCTCTGAGGTTGAGAAGCAACATGGATCGCTTCTGTGCCTCGGCCATAGGCCCAGGTCGGAAATCTTGGCTTAGCGTTAAGCTTCTTGCACAAACGCGCGGTAATCGGCTGCGACCTCGCGGGTTGCGATGTCCAGAATGCGGGCGCCGTCGGCTGCAGTGGCCAGGGTGGGGTCAGAGCCGATGCGGCCATCGGGAAAGCGGCTGCGATAGTCATCCGCATCGTGGAAGGCACCTGTCGGCGCTATGCGCGGTGCCATGGTCGCGTGCTTGATGGCGTGCGGAAAGCCGTGCCACGTCATCGCCACTTCTGAGGGGGTGGCGTGACTGCCCAGCGCATCGCCATAGAGGGTTTTGCACAGTGCCTCGGTCTCCGGCCCCTCCCACCAATTGCGTAGCTTGCAGCGCACACCGGGGCGGTTGCCCGCAGGGTGGAGGGAGCGTTCGGCATAAATCTCCGAGAACGCTGCCGTGGTGGTGGCAATGTTGCCGCCATGGCCGTTGACGAAGAAGAACCGATCAAAGCCATGCCGCGCCAGCGAGGCGACGTGGTCGACAATCACGGCCATGAGGGTGGACGGACGCAGCGTGATCGACCCCGGAAACCCGAGATGATGCTGCGCCATGCCGACCGAGATCGTCGGCGCAACCAGAGCGCCCACGGTCTCGCCCACGGCACGGGCGACCATCTCGGCCGTCAATGCATCGGTGCCGATCAGACCATTGGGGCCATGCTGCTCGGTGGAGCCGATGGGAATGATGATCCCCGTGGACCGCGCGAGGTAGGTTTCGACTTCCGGCCACGTCGCCAACTGCAACTGCGACATACGATCCTCCTGGACAATTGGTCGCAGTGTGGCCGGGCCAGCCCTGTTCGTCTAGGCGTGATGAGATCGCTCACGCAAGGCTCGGCGCCACCAAACCCCGCACCTCGGCGCGGATCGGGCCATGGTTGGGCGGATCAACCAGGGTGGTGAACCAGTGCTCGGGCGGCTGTCGCCCCAGACGATGGCGCCATGACAGGCCGCGCAGCACCGCCTCGGCCGGAGACGGCAGCCGGGCTGGGGTCGACTGGTGATCCAGCGTGCCCCACAACCCAGCCCAGCACCGCGCCACGGCCCAAGGATTGTATCCGCCACCACCGGTCACAATCGCACGCGGAGCCGCCGCCACGGTCGCGGCAACTGCGCGCCACAGCGCCTGGTTCGACAGACTAAGGCCGCTCATCGGATCGTCCGCCAAGGCATCGCACCCGGCCTGCACCACGACCAGGGCTGGCTGCCAGCGCTGAAGCAGCGGGATCACCACGCTATCGACCAAGAAGGCCAGCTCGCTATCATTAAAGCCCGGCGGCACCGGCAGGTTGCGCGCCTGGGTGCCGGGGGGGCGCAAGACCATGCCGGTGTGCGGCCACCGTCCCGCCTCATGGATCGACAGGCAGAGCACGCGAGGGTCGCAGCCAACACCGCTTTCAACACCATCGCCATGATGGGCATCGAAATCGATGTAGGCAACCGGTGCCAGTCCGCGCGCCAAGGCCTTGCGGATTGCCAGCACTGCATCGTTGAAGTAGCAGAAGCCCGCGGCGCGATCGGCCATGCCATGGTGTGTGCCACCGGGCAAACTGTGGATCAGACTGGTCTCGGCCAGCCAGTCGATGGCAGCCAGCGTCGCCCCCGCAGAGGTCGCAGGGCGGCGGTACACCTCGGCAAACACTGGATTGCCATTGATGCCCACCTGATAGCGGTCCCGATCCGCCGTCGCGACACGGCGGCGCGCCTCGGCCCGCTGCACAGCACGGATGTAGGTGGGGTCATGGTAGGCCATCAATTGGTCAGGACGGGCCAGAGGCGCGGTGCGCCAGCGACTGTCCTCCCGCCAGCCAAGGGCTGTGATCAGGTCAACCGTTGAACTGACGCGCGGAATTGCGAGCGGATGCGCCGCACCGTAGCTGGAGCGCCGATAAATCTCCGCCCCCACCAACCACGGCGCGACGTGGCGATGCATCGCCTATGTGAAGAACAGGAAGGTCATCACGACGAACAGCGGCACCAGCACGCAGCCAGCCCACGCCATATAGCCAAAGAACGAGGGCATGCGCACGCCGCGCTCCTCACACACCGCCTTGACCATGAAGTTGGGGGCGTTGCCGATGTAGGTGTTGGCACCCATGAACACTGCTGCAGCGGAAATCGCGACCAGAGTTGGCGCGAAGGTGGTCATCATTCGCTCCGCCCCGCCACCGGCGACGTTGTACATCAGTAACCAGGATGGCGCATTGTCAAGGAACGACGACAAGCCACCTGTGATCCAGAAGTACATCCAGTTGATCGGCTGACCATCGCTCGACGAGACCGACTTGATCAACCAGCCGAGCGCAGCATCGGGTCCGGCGCGCAGAATTGCCAGCACTGGGATGATGGTAAGGAAGATGCCGATGAACAGCTTGTATACCTCCACCATCGGCGCCCAGGTGAACTGGTTGTCATCGCGCAACTGCTTCGGCGTCAGCTTCATGGACAAGCCAGCAATCACCAACAGCAAACCACTGCTGACCAACTGTTGCAGGCTGACCTTGGTACCGTAAACAGTGATCTCAACGCCTGACTTCCACACGCCGTTGATCAGCACGGCACCGATCACTGCACCCAGCAGCGCGAAATTGACCAGCCCCTCCACCGACAGCTTGGTTTGACCCGCACCAGGGGCAGGCTTAAAGCCGCCATCGCGACGATGGATATAGGTGTCTATCGCGAAGAACACCGCCAGCAGGATGACGGATAGGAAAACTGTTTTGACCAACAAAAACTCAAAAAACCAGAAGAAATCGATTCCCTGCAAGAACCCCAGAAACAACGGCGGATCACCCAGTGGCGTCAGCGACCCCCCAATGTTTGCCACCAGGAAAATAAAGAACACAAAGACATGGGCATTGTAGGCGCGATGGGCATTGGCGCGGATCAACGGACGGATCAGCAGCATGGCCGCACCCGTGGTACCCATCCACCCCGCCAGCACGGTGCCAATGCCCAGGATCGTTGTGTTGGACAGCGGGGAGCCAGACAGCTGCCCACGCAGCAACACCCCTCCTCCAACCACAAACAATGCGGTCAGCAGAATCATGAACGGGATGTATTCGCCTGCCAGCACGTGCACGGCCTCATACAACGCCGTGTCGGCCCCATAGGTCAGGCCAAACGGTACCAAGAACAAGGCCGCCCAGCCATAAGAGATGTGGCCGTAGTGGTGGTGCCAAATACGGGGTATCAGCAACGGACACAGCGCAATCGACAGCAGCATACCTGCGAAGGGCAAGCCCCACAGCAGGCTGAGCGCGGCACCGTCTGCAGCGCGCGCATCCTTGCCGGCAGCCAGGGCAGGCGCAGTCACAAGCACCAAACCCAACACAGCGAGCGCCACGCTCCCCAGTGCCAAGCCCCTGACTGATCGTTGTTGCATCCCCAACGCCCCCTTCAACCCTTTGATCCGCCGGACCATTCCCCCGTCCCACGGTGTGGCGCGGACCCTACTCGACCACGGGGGTTGGCGTCCAATGCTTCTGGCGGCGAGACTGGACAGGATCACTCCCGCCAGACCACACTCGCGCCGTTTGTTCTTGGCCGGAGTACCCCCTATGCAGATGTCTGGCGACCAGGTCATCCAGGCACCCCGTCACGTCGTGTGGGATGCGCTGAACGATCCCGACATTCTGAAGCAGTGCATCCCTGGCTGCGAGAGTGTGGAGCGTACCTCCCCAACGAGCTTCACAGCCAAGGTGGTCGCCAAGGTGGGCCCGGTGAAGGCGAGCTTCACGGGTGCCGTCACCCTGTCCGATCTGGACCCGCCCAACGGCTATCGCATCTCGGGCGAGGGTCAGGGCGGAGTCGCGGGCTTTGCGAAGGGTGGCGCGAGTGTCCAGTTGAGTGACGCGGAGGCGGGAGGCACCCGCCTAGCCTATCAAGTGGATGCACAGATCGGTGGCAAGCTGGCCCAGCTGGGCGCGCGGTTGATCGACGCCACTGCGAAATCCTACGCGAAGGAGTTTTTTGAGAAGTTTGGCGCCCTGGTGGCGACACCGGCCGTCCCAGAGGCACCAGCAGCCGATCACGCCGCCCAATCGGATCACGGGCAGGACCATGGTCATGCAAGCGGGCATGGACATGATCATCATCACGAGCCTGCCGTGTATGACAGTGGCAATGGCCTGCCCCCCGGCCTGTGGATGGGTGGCTTGGCGCTTGGCGCCACGCTGCTGGTCTGGCTTGCACTTGTCTTCGGTTGAGGGTGGACGACGCCCCCGGTCTGTGCGCTAAGCTTGGTTCGGTCGCTGAAGGGGGCGAATACCAATAACAATCTCTGTGCCGGGCACCGGCACCCCTCCTTCCGGCGGATACACCATGCACGTGTCGGATCGGGAGGAATAGTCAATGCAGGTCGAGGTCTCGCTCACCGTCAACGGCGCAGCCGTGACGGCGACGGTTGAACCGCGGACGTTGCTGGTGCAGCTTCTGCGCGAACATTTGGCGCTGACTGGCACCCACGTCGGGTGTGACACCAGCCAGTGCGGCGCGTGCGTCGTGCATGTCAACGGCGCCAGTGTCAAAAGCTGCACCATGCTGGCCGTCCAGGCCGACGGCGCCAGCGTCACCACCATTGAAGGGCTGGCAACCGATGGCACTCTGCACCCGGTGCAGGAGGCTTTCCGGGAGCATCATGGCCTGCAGTGCGGGTTCTGTACCCCCGGCATGGTGATGAGCGCTGTTGATTTGTTGCAGAACAACACATCGCCCAGCGAAGCCGAGATCCGCGAGTGGCTGGAGGGCAACATCTGCCGCTGCACCGGGTATCACAACATCGTCAAGGCCGTGCAGCACGCCGCTGCCGCGATGCGGGGGTGATCCATGCCTGATGCACCGATGACGTATCAAATCGGCGCCAGCGTGAAGCGGCGCGAGGATTTGCGATTCCTGACCGGCAAGGGCAACTACACCGACGACATCAATCGTCCGGGCCAGCTCTACGCCTATTTGCTGCGCTCACCGATGGCGCATGCTGAGATCGTCTCGATTGACACCACTGCCGCCAAGGCTATGGCTGGCGTGCGCGCGGTGTTCACCGGCGCCGACATGGCTGCTGATGGTGTGGGTGGCCTGCCCTGCGGTTGGCAAATCCACTCCAAAGACGGCTCGCCGATGGTGGAACCGCCACATCCCGCCCTTGCCGTTGGCCGCGTGCGCCACGTCGGTGACACCGTGGCAGTGGTGATCGCCGACACGCTTGCCCAAGCAAAGGATGCCGCTGAGGCGCTAGAGGTTGAATACAAGGCGCTGTCGGCTGTTGCGACCACAACAGAAGCAACAGTGGATGGCGCGCCTTTGGTGTGGGAGGACGCCAAGAACAACATCTGCTATGACTGGCACATTGGCGATAAGGCGGCGGTGGACGCTGCCTTTGCGTCAGCGGCGCAAGTCGCCACCATCGATCTGGTCAACAATCGTTTGATCCCGAATGCGATGGAGCCGCGCGCGGCGCTGGGCGATTTCAATCCCGCCACCGGCGAGCACACGCTGATCACCACCTCGCAGAACCCGCACGTCATCCGGCTGTTGATGGGTGCATTTGTGCTGAAGATTCCTGAGCACAAGCTGCGCGTGCTGGCACCCGATGTTGGCGGTGGCTTTGGGTCTAAGATCTATCACTACGCGGAAGAGGCGATCTGCACCTGGGCAGCGGCCAAACTGAAGCGTCCCGTGAAGTGGACGGCCGAGCGCACGGAAAGCTTCATGACCGATGCCCACGGTCGCGACCACGTCACCCACGCCGAATTGGCGATGGATGCCGAGGGCCGGTTCCTGGCGCTGCGCGTCTCCACCCTCGCCAACATGGGGGCGTATCTCTCCACCTTCGCCCCGGCCGTGCCGACCTATCTGTACGCCACCCTGCTGGCAGGGGTGTACAAGACCCCGGCGATCTATGCCGAGGTTAAGGCGGTGTTCACCAACACCACGCCGGTGGATGCCTATCGTGGCGCGGGTCGCCCCGAAGCAACCTTCCTACTGGAACGCTTGGTGGACGAAGCTGCCCGCGTCTCTGGCATTGATCGGGCGGAAATCCGTCGGCGCAACTTCATTCCAGCCGATGCCTACCCGTACCAGACCCCCGTCGCCCTGCAGTATGACAGCGGCGACTATGCGGGCTGTCTGGATGCGGCCCTGAAGGCCGCGGACTATGACGGTTTCGCCGCCCGCAAGGCCGCCAGCGAAGCGGCAGGCAAGCTGCGCGGCATTGGTCTGTCGACGTACCTCGAAGCCTGCGGCATCGCCCCCTCGGCCGTGGTTGGATCGCTGGGTGCCCGCGCTGGTCTGTTTGAAGTGGGCAAGATTCGCGTTCACCCAACCGGCTCGGTCACGGTGTTCACAGGCACCCACAGCCATGGCCAGGGGCATGAGACCACCTTCGCCCAAGTGGTGGCCGACGCCCTGGGTGTTGGCATTGACTCGGTTGAGATTGTCCATGGCGACACTGCCAATGTGCCGTTCGGCATGGGCACCTATGGCTCGCGCTCTCTGGCCGTTGGCGGGTCGGCGATCGTGAAGGCGTGTGACAAGATCATCGCCAAGGCCAGGAAGATCGCAGCACACCTGCTGGAAGCAGCTGAAAGCGACATCGAGTTCAAGGATGGCCTGTTCAAGGTGGCTGGCACTGATCGGCAGAAGAGCTTGCCGGAAATCTCCCTCGCTGCCTATGTGCCGCACAACTACCCGATTGATGAGCTGGAGCCGGGTCTGGAGGAAACCGCCTTCTACGATCCGAAGAACTTCACCTATCCCGGTGGCACCCATATCTGCGAGGTGGAGGTTGATCCCGAAACTGGTGTCACCAAGGTGGTGAAGTTCACCGCTGTGGATGATGTCGGGCGCGTGATCAATCCGATGATCGTGGAAGGTCAAATCCATGGCGGGGTCGCCCAAGGCATTGGGCAAGCCTTGCTGGAGCAGTGTGTGTACGACGACAGCGGCCAGCTTCTCACTGGCTCGATGATGGATTACTGCATGCCGCGGGCGGATGACTTGCCGTCCTTCCATGTGGAAAATCACACGACCTTGTGCACCCACAATCCCTTGGGGGTGAAGGGCTGCGGCGAGGTTGGGGCCATCGGCTCGCCGCCAGCGGTGATGAACGCCGTGGTGGACGCGCTGAAGGGCTATGGCGTCACCCACATGGACATGCCAGCCACGCCGGAAAAAGTGTGGCGCGCGATCCAAGCTGGCACGCGGTCGTAACGAGGGGGCAGGTTCGATGTACGCATTCACCTATCAGAAGCCGAAAACTGTTGCCGAGGCCGCGGCTGCCCTGGCGGCCGATGGCGATGCCAAGGTCGTCTCCGGTGGTCAAACCCTGATCCCAACCTTGAAGCAGCGTCTGGCTGCCCCCTCCGCGCTGGTCGATCTCGGCAGCATCGAGGGGTTGGCGGGCATCACGGTGGCGGGGGACACCGTCACCATTGGTGCCATGACCAAGCACGCGGCAGTGGCGCACAGTGCCGAGGTGCAGGGTGCCATCCCAGCACTCGCCGCCCTGGCCGAAGGCATCGGCGACCCGCAGGTTCGCAATCGCGGCACCATTGGTGGCTCGATTGCAAACCACGACCCTGCTGCTGACTATCCAGCTGGCTGCCTGGGCTTGGGTGCCACGATTGTGACCAGCAAGCGCGAACTCTCAGCCGATGACTTCTTCACCGGCATGTTCTCAACCGCGCTGGAAGACGATGAGTTGGTGACCGCCGTGCGCTTCCCGAAACCAAAGCGGGCAGCCTACGCGAAGTTCCCAAACCCCGCCTCGCGCTATGCGATCGTGGGGGTGTTCGTCGCTGACACCGCCTCCGGCATCCGCGTTGCCGTGACCGGTGCTGGTGGTGGGGTGTTCCGCGCAACCGAGCTGGAAGCTGCCCTGACTGCCAAAGGTTTCGCTGCGGGATCGTTGGACGGGGTGACCGTCTCTTCCGATGGCCTCAACAGCGACATCCACGCCAGTGCCGAGTACCGCGCCCACCTGATCACCGTCATGGCCAAACGCGCCGTCGCCGCCGCTGGCTAACCGACACCCCTCCCCCAGCCATCCCGGTGGCTGGGGGAGGATGCCTGGACGATCCTGATGGCTGTTATTGAAGGGTTTCGCGTTACCAATTACCGGTGCCTCAAGGAGCTCACCCTTTCTGCGTTGGTGCATACGAGACAAGAGCTTCTTTGTGGAAGTTGTTGTTATCAGAACCCTAGTCAGCTTGATCTTAACACACGCTGTTTGTTTTGACGCGACTGCCATCTGCATCAGAGCAGAATAGAGACGAAAGGACAGGTCCCGCCAATCTTTCTTGTCTCTATTTTCAGCAGAGCACCGAAACCTCAGCTGATGATCTTACCCCGCCGACGCAGGCACTCTTGCTCACAGATTGATCCGGTCCTCATCGGTCGGCTCATCGGCGCCTCCGATCCGCGCCAATGCTGCCAAAGCTCGCTCTCGAGAGCCGCACGCGCCACGCCGTGCGAAAAAAGCCTCGGCCTCGGCCTGGGCGCCGACCCGGATTGCCAAAGTCATCCCTACATACTGATTCAGGCTAACACCCATCGCCTCAGCCTGCTCGGTCGCCAACGTCTTGAGATCCTCGGGCAGTCGCAGCGGGATTGTTGTCATACTCATGATCTGATCCTCCGCAGGACTTTACTAGGTGTTTCCACTGCGATGCCAAAGCGAGCGGCGGCGCTTTGGACATGGCGTACATTAAAGGTCGCGATCACATCGGCAATGCCATTGACTGCCGTCTCAACGACCAGTTCATCGTCGGCATGTGCACCTGTTGGCCGCAGACGATAGGCCAAACCAACTGGCACCGCCACCTCCGCCAGTCCATTGAGCACATCAGCAATATCGGTTGGCGTGGCCTTTGCCGCCGCAAGGCGTTCAGACCGAAGCAGCACTGCCTCGTACTCCAAGAACAGTGCCGTCGAAACCGCTATCGACAGCGCGCCACTCCCCTTTCTGCTGAGGATCATGCTGAGTATTTCACGAGACGCGCCCGTTGGGCTCTGGATGGCGGCGACCAGCACGTCTGTGTCCAGCACAATCCTCATACCCAGACAAGGTATACGATGCGGTCAGGCAGCATCAAGGCATTGACCGCCACGCGCGCACACCGCCTCACAGCGCCCGATGCCCCCAAGCGGCGCTGAGGGCTTTGACCGCACGGTGGGTGGCGACCTTGAGGGCGGGGATCGACAGGCCGCTTTCGTGGGCCGCTTCCTTCAAGGACAGCTCGCGCAGCTTCATCAATTCGATGGCCTGGCGTTGACCGGGCGTAAGCGCTGACAGCGCCTGAGCCAGGGTCTGGCGTGCTTCGATTTGATCGACGGCATTGGTGCTGTGCGGGTCGGCGATGTTGGCGGCATCGATCAGGTCAGCCGTTTGGCCGCGGCGGCCCTGGGCGCGCAGGAGGTCGATGGCACGGCGGCGCAGGATGGAGACAACCCAAGGCTGAAACGGGCGGGCCGGGTCATAGCTGGCCCGCACCCTGTGCACGGCGATCAGGGTTTCCTGCACCACGTCGTCCGCCATGTCTGGCCGACCCGTCACCTTCACCGCCATCGCACGCAGGAACGGGACGAGGTCACGCAGCAAACGGCGGTAGGTCACCGTGTCACCCCCTTGGGCTGCCTGCATCATCAGGGCCCAATCGGTGTGCGTGCTGGCGTGCCACTCTCTTGCGTCGCGCATCATCGCGTCTCCCAGTGTTGAGGGCAGTGTCGCCGGATCGCGGGCAAAGGCTAGGCATCGAACCGATAACCATTCGATTGCAGCGGTTGAACCGGCGGAGCAGTCCGATAGGCTAGCGGATATGGACAGTTTGCTTGCTCACGACGGCCTCGCAGCGCTGGAAGCGCGGGTGCGCCACGACCTCCAGATCATCGCCTATCCAGAGCTGGACTGGGTGCGCCCCCGCTCAACCGCCGATGGCACTGCGATGCTTGACGTGCTGATCGTTGGCGCCGGGCAAGGTGGGCTGGCCGCCGCCTTCGGCCTAAAGCAGGAGCGCATCACCAACATCCTGGTGATCGACAAAGCCGAGCCAGACACGGAGGGGCCGTGGCTAAGCTTCGCGCGGATGAAGACCCTGCGCTCCTGGAAGTCGGTCAACGGGCCGGACCTCGATATCCCCTCCCTCGCCTATCAATCCTGGTTTGAGGCGCAATTCGGCCGATCGGCGTGGGAGGCACTGGGCAAGATTCCCAAGGAGTCCTGGGCAGCCTATCTCAGCTGGTATCGCCGGGTGCTGGACCTGCCAGTGCGCCACAGCACGCGGCTGATCGGTGTCAGCCCAACCACGGGGGGTATGATCGCCGAAGTTGAGGGGCCGGAAGGGCGCTACCACCTCGCCACCCGCGCGCTGGTGCTGGCGACAGGCATCGAATCACCGGGGCGCTGGTGGATGCCAGAGGTGGTGGCGTCCCTACCCGCCCCGCTCCGGGCCCACACCGCTGAGCCGATTGACTTCCCAGCCCTCAGTGGCAAGCGGGTCGCGGTGTTGGGCGCGGGGGCATCGGCCTTCGACAATGCCGCCACAGCTCTGGAGCATGGGGCAGAGGTGACGCTGTTCTGCCGCCGCCCGGCCCTCCAGCGCATCCAGCCCTACAAGTGGTTGTCGTTTCACGGCTTTCTGCGCCACTTCCACAGCCTGCCCGACGCCGAGCGTTGGCGGTTCATGCACCATCTCCTGGGCATTCGGGAGGCGCTGCCGGTAGAAACCTGGGAGCGGTGCCGACGCCATGCGGGCTTCCGCGTGGTCACCGGCGCGCCGTTTCTCAGCACCCGTGCGACCCCGGCTGGCGTTGAGATCGAAACCCCACAGGGACGCCATGTGGTTGATTTCGTCGTCGCTGGCACGGGCTTCGCGATGGACGCGAGCCTGCAGCCGGAACTGCAAGCCCTAAACCCGCTCATCGCCCGCTGGCGCGACCGCTACACCCCGCCCGCTGCGTTGAGCGATGAGCGGATGGGCCTGTTCCCCTATCTGGGCGACGGCTTCACCTTGCAAGAGCGCACCGCGGGCACAGCACCATGGCTGTCGTCGATCCACCTGTTCAGCTTCGCCGCCACCTTGTCGTTCGGCCCGTCCGGCAGCTCCATCAACGGGATGAAGTTTGCGATTCCAAAGCTGGTTGGCGCTATCGGTCGCCGGTTGTTCGAAGCCGACTTGGAGGCGCACTATCACGGCATGCTGGCCTACGACACGCCAGAGTTTGACCCCGCGGCACCGGTTCGACCATTGGCATAGGCCGGGTCCGGGTCGGCGGGCGGTGGGATTTGGACCGGGGGCGGTGATCGTTAGGATGGCCCGGCCAGGAACGCTATCAGCGTTCTTACCACATCCCGCTCGAGACGCTGAGCATCCAACTCACCGCGACATGCAGCCCCGTCGATCAACGCGCGTGCAATCGCGAGGGCATCGCTGGCCAGCGAGGCGTGATCCGGTGAGGTCAGAGTGCCCTGGTGATGGTCCAGAAACCTGATCAGATCAGCGCGCAGCAGCATGAGGTTAGCCGCGTCCGCCACAGCCAATCCCAATCGGAGTTCTTGCTGATCAAGCGTGCGTTCCAGCGCCGGTCGGGCGAGTTGATGGGCGACAGCTGCGCGCACCAGCAACGTCAATCCCGTGTGAAGCGGCTGGCCAGTTGCCTGATCAATCGCACTCGCAAGGGCGGTCCGCAAACTGGCGCTGGAGCGCGCAATCAGGGCAGCGGTGATGGCATCTTTGTTTGGAAAGTACTGATACACTGAACCGATGCTGACGCCCGCCCGTTCAGCAACGGCATTGGTGGTGAATCCGGCCAAGCCGGTGCGATCCAAAACCTGAGCCGCAGCAGTCAGGATCACCTCAACGGTCGCCTGAGAGCGCCGCTGACTCGGCTGCCGGCGCGGAGTTAACGGGTGCTGTGCCGTCATGACTGCTCTTTGCTCAGATGCGAGTTTGCGCCGAAAGCTTCTCCCGGTATTCTCACTCCAGTCAAGGCTACGGACTCCATAAAGTACGAAGCTGTTTGACTGACACCCTACCATCTGCAATACGGAGATATACCAATGACGCTTGAATCTATGACGGCAAACAAGCCTTCGGACGAGCCAAAGCGCATCTCGTTCACTATCTTTATGCTGGTTCGCACGCTGCCAACCTGGTTACTTTTGCGCCCAGAGCAGCGATTTGATTTTCTGCGCAATGAAATCAATCCGATCCTGGCCAGACACCCAAAAGTTGCTATGCGCTTCTTTGACTGTGAGGCGTACAATGCAAGGGTTTCTGATGTCATCGTCTGGGAAACAGCCAGCCTAGAACAGTATCAATCCCTGGTCGAGCATCTCCGAGAAAGCCGCTTCTGGGGAACATACTTCGATATAGTCGAGATTCTGCCCTCGCTCGAGAACGCCTATGCCGCCCACTACAATGTCAGCCCAGTGGGTATGTGAGATGAATGCCGCCCAACAGTGTCTAGCCGCCCGCTAGGGCGCGGTTCACTTGATCGCCGATGCGTTGGCAGTAGGTGACCATCAGCAAGCGACCGCTCACATAGGCTTGAGCGCGCTGGCGGCGGTTCTCTTGGGTGCGCTCGGATAGGCGCAGGCCGTTTTCCTGGATGTAGCGCTGCTGGATCTCGCGATACTCAACAGTGTCCAGATTGATCAGCAAGTCCGGGTCGATGGCGCGAAACATCATCGCGGCGACCGGGCTGCGCGCCAGGATGTCGGACACACACGCCAGACCCGCGCGCAACCCCTCCGCCCGCAGATAGGCCTGAGCCGCCGGGTCTGGTGACCGCCCGTCGATCGCCATCAGCGCCAGTTCCTGCACATGGTCGAACACTTGGCGCACTTCGCGTGCGCCGGTGCGATCTGTTGTTCGCAGACGCACATTATCCCCGGCAATTCGGTCGCCCATGGCTTGAAACGCTTGCTCCATCAAGCGCTCAAACCGCTCGCCCGATTGCCCAAAACTGGCGCTAGGAGCCAGAAAACCGAGGGCAAGGGCCCAGATGGCAAAAATGCCACGCGCTAGGCACATGGCATTGATCATTTTGCTGCATTGCACAACGGGAGCCACTGGCTTATATGTTTCTCGTCTGCGCGAGCAGACGTTTCCTCCCTAAACTTCGGGCCGCCTCGTGCGGCCCTCTTTTTAGGGCCATTTGGTGTCGCTCGCCAAGCAAAATCGTTCGCTCAGATAGAACGACAGTAACCTTGACCGACTTTGACAGCATGAGGCGCCTGAAGCCGGTTTAGCGCGGCTTCCGGGGTGGTCCTGGCCAGGGAACAATCACAGTTTCATACAACCGCGTGAGCTGAGCCTGGTCCTGACCCGACCAGCGCGCCTGTCGCGTGCCGGTGAACACCTGCAATAGGACAATACCCTCGAACCAATCGCGCCGCTGCGGGATAAGAGTGGTGAAAAACTGATTCAATGCACCATTCGCGGGCATTGGTTGGGCGGCGTTTGGCCGCAGCGTCAGAGTTGACTGGGTGGCATTGGCCCTGGGATCGCCCCGCTTCATCATTGAGACGTGCAAAAACGCCAGATCCGGCAGCATCACGGGGTCCGAATAGCCAGAGCCCGGCGTGATCGTATGCCGCGCACTGATCAAGAACGAGGCGCCGAATGCCTCTCCTGCTTGAGCCGCCCAACCCGCAACTGCTCCGGCCAGCATTTGGCGCGGGCGATCCGGCAGGCTGGCGCCGGAATCGCCAACGCCCACGGCGCGGATGCCATCCTCATTCACCTCGAAGGCGACTTGGAGACCGGCGGGGACAAAGCGCTCCAGCGCGTCCTGGACGACGCCATCCAATCGATCCAGCGCCTTCATCGCCAACATGCCGATGCTCCCCTTCGGGTCTCCGCGGCGTTATGCGCCAGAGTCGCTCCCATTGGCGAGGGGATTTGTGCCCTGCAGCGACCAGCGACCAGCCAACCAGAACAAAGCAGTCGCTGTTCCAGCGAGACCCACCGCCATCACGAGCGGCAGGGTGTAGCTATCCCGCACGCCCCAGCCCAGAGCAGCAGCCCAGGGGGCGGCCGCCATCGCAGCAATCGCAGGCGCCATGACTGTTCCGGCCACGGTGCCGTAGTGGTGGCGCGACAGCATCTCCAGAATCGCTGCACTGCGGGAGATGGTCATGACACCGTTCGACGCGCCATAGAGCACAGCAGCCGCGATCATCAGCGGCACAGTGGTTGGCAGCAGCGCAAAACCCACCATCGACAGCGTAAAGCCACTCATCGCCATCAATCCCAGCCTGCGGGCGGGTAGAGTGTCAGCCACCCGCCACACCAGCAGCCGGGCCGCCACCTGGGCCGGACCAACCACGGCGAACACGGCCACCACGCTCTCGGACGGCAGGCCGCGCTCGAGCAACAGCGGGAACAAGTGCGTGATGAACCCGGTCATCACCAGCGAGTACAGCACCATCGCAGCGGCAAACACCCAGAACACCCGGTAGGATAGCAGCTTGGGCACGATCTGGCTGCGCTCCGCCTCAGCCTCAGCTGCGGGCCCAGCACCGCCACGGTCGCGGCGGGACTGGATCACCAGCAACGGCAGCCCCGCACACACCACCAGCACCAACCCCGCCTGCAGCAGCAGTGTCTGGCGCCAGCCGAACCACTCCACACCGGCCTGCACAATCGGAATCATCACGGTGGAGGCAAAGCCGCCCCACAGCGTCAATTGCGCAATCCCACTGCGGGCGGTCGGCCCAAGACGGCGGGCGGCAACAGCGAACCCAGGCTCATAGAGGGTCATCGCCGAGGCGGCCCCGATCACGACAAACACCACCCCCAGCCACACTGGTGCGGTGGCCAGCGACCACAGCCACAGCCCAAGCGCCCCGGCCACACCGCCGACAGTCATCACTGCACGGCCATAGCCTGCATCAATCGCGCGCCCCACCGGATAGGCACCCAGGCTGGAAATCGCGAGGCCCAGAGACACCACCCAGTACAGCCCCGGTGCATCCACGCCAAACTCCGGCGCCATCAGCGCCACCATGACCGGGAAGGTGTAGAACAACGAGCCCCAGGCGACGATCTGGCTGACCCCCAACAGCGCCAGGAACCAGCGGTCGGAGGCTGCGAAAGGCGGTGTCGCCGGTGATGCCATGCCCGTTGCCCTACGTCCCAACCCGCAGCGCACCCTGCGCTGGCCGAACCGTCATCCGACCCGGTTGGGCAAAGCGGATCAAGTCATGCCGCGCGCAGTGCTCCCTTGCTGTAGCAGAGGGGGTGGGCAGGCCGCGTCCGCATCACACCGGTTGAAACTGAAAGTGGTAGACGGCTGTTTGGTGCCCGAGGCGGGCGTAGAGGGCAAGCGCCGCGTCATCCTCCGCATCGGCCTGGACGTAGACGCACGCAGCACCACAGGCACCCGCATGCCGACGCAAATCCTGAATCAGCGCCGTCGCGATACCTTGGCGGCGATGCGCCTCGTCCACGGCAAGGTCATAGAGATAAACCTCCGGCACCGGGGTGCGCGGCAGCGATAGCACGAAGGCGCTGGCAGCCCCGAGGACCGCTCCTTGAGCATCCACCACCACCCGCAGCAGCTGGGTCGGCGTGGCGAGCCAAGCGGCAAGATGCTCGTCACTGGGCGCCTCCCCGTCCGCTTCCTCAAAGGCGCGGCGAAACAGGGCCAGCGCTGCCCGTGCAGTTGTGAGATCCGCAGCCGTTACGGCGCGAACCACCCATGCGTTTGTCATCAGTCCTCCCCTCTCGACCGCCCCTTCCCTCGCCGCGGCTGGTGCGGCAGTCTGCCCCAGCCTATCGGGGAGCACGGCGCCATGACCACAGATCCGCGACTGCCATATCTAGCGGAGATTGAGCGGCGGGCATTGTGGCTGGCGGCGTGGACCATTCACAACGCCAACCACCTGCGCGCCGCTGATCAAGTGAAGGTGGGGGGGCATCAGGCCTCGTCCGCCTCGCTGGCGACGATCATGACCGCCCTCTACGCCGCGGTGTTGCGCCCGGAGGATCGGGTGGCCGTGAAGCCGCACGCAGCGCCGGTGTTCCACGCCCTGCAATACCTTGCCGGCAATCAGACCCGCGCCAAGCTGGAAGCCTTCCGGGCATTCAAGGGCGCGCAGTCCTACCCCTCGCGCACCAAAGACAGTGATGACGTGGATTTTTCCACTGGCTCGGTTGGGTTGGGGGTGGCGCAAACGCTGTTCTCCGCCCTGGTGCAGGATTACGTCGCCGCCCATGGCTGGCTGGGCGAGCGCCCGAAGGGCCGCATGGTCGCCCTGATCGGCGATGCCGAGATGGATGAGGGCAACATTTACGAAGCCCTGATTGAGGGCTGGAAGCACGGCCTGTCCCACACCTGGTGGGTGGTCGACTACAACCGTCAAAGCCTGGACGCCGTGATTCGCGAGGGCCTGTGGCAGAAGTTTGAGGCGATGTTCGCCAATTTCGGCTGGGACGTGGTGGTGGTGAAACACGGGCGGCTGCAACAGGCCGCCTTTGCCGAGCCCGGCGGCGAGGCCTTGCGCCGCTGGATTGAGACCTGCCCGAACCAGCTCTACTCCGCCCTCACCTTCCAGGGCGGGCCCGCGTGGCGCCGCCGCCTGCTGGACGAGATTGGCGACCAAGGCCCAGTCACGCACCTGATCGAGCGGCGCAGCGATGCCGAGTTGCAAGCGCTGATGACCAATCTGGGCGGCCATTGCCTGCCCTCGCTGTTAGAGGCGTTTGAGGCCGCCGCACGCCACACCCGGCCGGTGTGTTTCATCTGCTACACCATTAAGGGCTTCGGCCTGCCGCTCGCGGGCCACAAGGACAACCATGCCGGGCTGATGACTCCGGCCCAGATGGACGGCTTTCGCACCGCGATGGGGGTGCGCCCCGGTCAGGAGTGGGAGAAATGGGAGGGGGCTGCCCTGCCCGCAGCGGACCTCCAGCGCTTCCTGTCCACGGCTCCGTTCTTTGCAGGTGGCACCCGGCGCCTTGCCGCCCCGGTGGTGCCGGTGCCCGCCACCCTGCCTGCCCCCCAGCAGACGGGCAAGCCGCTCTCCACCCAGGCCGGGTTCGGGCAGATCCTGCACGAGATCGCCCGCAGCGACAGCGCCTTGGCCGCCCGCATCGTCACCACGGCACCCGATGTGACCGTGTCGACCAACCTGGGGGCCTGGGTCAACCGCCGCGGCCTGTTTGCGCGCGAGGCAATGGCCGACGTGTTCCGGGCCGAGCGCATCCCCTCCACCTTCACCTGGGATGCCTCGCCACGGGGCCAGCATCTGGAGTTGGGCATCGCCGAGGCAAACCTGTTCACCATGCTGTCGGCCCTGGGTTTGTCCCACAGCATCAATGGTGTGCGGTTGCTGCCGATTGGCACGGTCTATGACCCGTTCATTTATCGCGGTGCCGACCAGTTGAACTATGCCTGCTACCAGGACGCCCGCTTCTTGTTGGTGGCGACGCCCTCTGGTGTGACCCTGGCGCCCGAGGGGGGCGCGCACCAGTCCATCGGCACGCCGCTGGTTGGCCTCGCCCAGGATGGGCTGGCCGCCTTTGAGCCTGCCTTTGTCGATGAGTTGGCGGTGATTCTGCGCTGGTCGCTCGACTATCTGCAACGCGATGGCGAGGGTGACCCGGACGAGCGCACCTGGCTGCGCGATGAGACCGGTGGGTCTGTCTACCTGCGCCTGTCCACCCGCGGGGTGGACCAGCCCCAGCGTGCGATGACACCGGAGTTGGCACAGGATGTCATCGACGGTGCCTACTGGATGCGCCGTCCCGGCCCCAATGCTCAGGTGGTGGTCGCCTACACCGGCGCCGTCGCCCCTGAAGCCATTGACGCCGTTGGCCTGATGGCCGAGGACCGGCGCGATGTTGGCCTGCTCAGCATCACCTCAGCCGACCGGCTGAATGCCGGCTGGACCGCGGCCCAGCGCGCGCGCGAGCGCGGCCTCGTCCACGCCACCAGCCACATTGAGCGCCTGCTGGGCAGCCTGCCGCCCCACTGCGCCCTGGTCACCGTGATCGACGGCCACCCCGCCACCCTCGCCTGGCTGGGCGCCGTGGCCGGTCACCGCACCCGCTCGCTCGGCGTGGAGCATTTCGGCCAAACCGGCACCATCGCCGACCTCTACCACCACTATGGCATCGACGCGTCCGGCATCCTGCGCGCCGCCCAATCCCTCACCCAAGGCCGCCCGCTGCGCCATCTGCGGGTGGCTGGGGGGTGAGGCGCCCAGTACACAACCAATCGCAGGGGACGGGCGATAGTCCGCGTGTCATCGCCCATCCAACGCGAAATAGCCTTTCCATAGTTCATTCAAACGCTGCAACACTGGGTGTGGAGCTGGTGGGAACAAAGAACCAGGGAAGTCACGCCCCCTACACGTCTGGTGGCCGAGGATCATCAAGAACGCTTACTATGTCAGTGTGAATGAAATCACTGCCAATAAAGAGTAATGGCAACATGCTAACCTTCGCAGCGGCATATACTAGACAGTCACCAAAATTCAGTCGCGCTGGATGACCGCGTCCCTTACCAAACTGTGCGAATGCCAATACTGCCTTCGTCGCAATTCTGTCGGTAACTGGAACTAAGGTGATACTACACCGTTCAAATAAGGTATTCACCGCAGCGTTTGCTACTTCCGGCTCCACCTTCAGCAAAGTCGACAGTACCATGACTGTTTCTAATCGAACGGTGGGAACAGTGAACACGCTCTGGGCACGCGCTAAAGCGTCAGCGATACGGGGACCCGCGGGCTCTTTCGCGAGCAGCGCGATGGCTGCGGAGCTATCAAGCATCATTCCGCGTCACGGCCCCCAGAGCTCATCAATCTCTTCCGGGGTCATGCGGTGTCCGCCAGGACGGGATCGTGCCTGCAACTCGTCAGCAATGGCGAGGAGACTTGCAGCGAGCGGCTTTGCTGCACGCTCCCGCTGGGTCTCAGCCTCTAACGCGGCAATCACAGCTTGCGTGATGGTCGTACCACGAAGAGCCGCAAGGTCCCGGGCAAGGTCAACTGCCCGCGGATCGTCAATCGTAAACGGCATGAGCAGCCCCTTCAGCTATGCGAACAAGAATAGCGCTGGTAACTTGGATCGTAAACGCCTGCCCGTGACCCGAACGCCTCACCGTGCGTCATGACCTGACCCCTTGCCCAGCCACGGCTCTCTGCCTAGGGTGCCGCCCATGAGCGCTGATGCACGCCCGGTCGCCGACCTCAGTTTTGAGGAGGCGCTTGCTGAACTGGAGACCATCGTTCGCGACCTTGAGGGCGGGCGGGGCAAGCTGGATGATGCGATCGCTGCCTATGAGCGCGGCACCGCGCTGCGGCGGCATTGTGAGGCGAAGCTGGCGGAGGCGCAGGCGCGGATTGACCGCATTGTCACCGGGGCCGACGCCACGGCAGGCGATCCCCCCACCACGACGCCGTTTGAGGGTGCATGACCGATCTGGCCCAGCGCATGGCCGATGCCGCAGACGGCATCGAAGCCACTCTTGCCCGCTTGCTACCCGTCTCGCCGGGCTATGACGCGCCGTTGTGGGAGGCGATGCGCTATGCCTCGCTGGGCGGGGGCAAGCGCATGCGCGCCTTTCTGGTGATGGAGGGGGCAGCGCTGTTCTCGGTCGCGGAGGGCTGTGCCCTGCGCGCGGCAGCGGCGATTGAGATGGTCCACGCCTACAGCTTGGTGCATGACGACCTGCCCGCAATGGACGATGCCGACCTGCGGCGCGGCAAGCCCGCCTGCCACAAGGCCTATGGCGAGGCGATGGCGATTCTGGCGGGCGATGGGCTGTTGACCCACGCCTTCACGGTGCTGGCTGACCCAGCGACCCATGGGGATCCCGCGGTTCGGGTGGAGCTGGTGGCGACGCTGGCGGCGGCGGCTGGCCCCTCCGGCATGGTCGGTGGGCAGGTGCTGGACCTCGCACCGGAGCGGGCGGAGTACGACATCGGCGCGATCACCCGCCTGCAACGCCTGAAAACCGGGGAGATGATCATCGCCTCGGCTGTCAGTGGCGCCATCCTCGGCAAAGCACCGCTGCAGGCCCGTCAAGCGCTGCACGCCTATGCCCAGGAACTAGGCCTCGCCTTCCAGATCGCCGACGATCTGCTGGATGTGGAGGGCGACGCAGCCGAAGTGGGCAAGGACCTGCGCCGGGATGAGGCGCTGGGCAAGGCCACCTTCGTGTCGATCCTGGGGGTGGAGCGCGCGCGCGATCAGGCGCGGCGGCTGGCCGCTCAGGCATCGCAGCACCTTGAAATGTTCGGTGAGCGCGCAAACCCTCTCCGTCAGCTCGCAACCTATGTGGTGGAGCGCCGCAAGTAAGCGACGGAGGATGCCGCCCGTGCCCTCAGATACCGTGCCACCACACACCCCAATGCTGGATCGGGTCCGCCTGCCGGCAGACTTGCGCAATTGGTCGCTGGATCAGCTGCAACAACTGGCGAAGGACCTGCGCGCGGAATTGGTGGATGCCGTGTCGGGCACCGGTGGGCATTTGGGCGCCAGCCTGGGTGTGATCGAGCTGACCATCGCCATCCACCACCTGTTTGACACCCCCACCGATCGTCTGATCTGGGACGTTGGGCATCAGGCCTATCCGCACAAGATTCTCACCGGTCGGCGTGATCGCATCCGCACCATTCGCCAGGGCGGTGGCCTGTCGGGCTTCACCAAACGCAGCGAGAGCGAGTTTGACCCGTTTGGGACGGCGCATTCCTCCACCTCCATCTCCGCTGGTCTCGGCATGGCGGTGGCGCGCGACTTGTTGGGGCGCGACAACCGGGTGATCGCCGTGATTGGCGACGGAGCCATGTCGGCTGGCATGGCCTATGAGGCGATGAACAATGCCGGGTCGATGCCCAATCGGCTGATCGTGATCTTGAACGACAATGATATGTCGATTGCGCCGCCGGTCGGCGCGATGTCGAAGTATCTGGTGCGGCTGCTCGCCTCCAAACCATTCCATGCGTTGCGGGAGGTTGGCCGCTCGGTGGCGGACCTGTTGCCCTCCCCCTTCCGGGCGGCCGCGGGGCGGGCGGAGGAGTTTGCGCGCACCTACTTGACCGGCGGCACCTTGTTTGAGGAGTTGGGCTTCTACTATGTCGGCCCCGTCGATGGGCACGACCTCACCCACTTGCTGCCGGTGTTGCGCAACGTGCGGGACTGGGACAATCCCGGCCCCGTGCTGGTCCATGTCCGCACCCGCAAGGGCCATGGCTATGCCCCGGCCGAAGCAGCACCTGACCGCTATCACGGCGTGGTCAAGTTCGATCCGGTGACGGGTACCCAGGCGAAGGCCACGCCAGCGGCACCGTCCTACACCGGGGTGTTCGCCGACGCGCTGATCAAAGCAGCGGAGGCGGACCCGACTGTGGTTGCCATCACCGCGGCGATGCCCACTGGCACCGGGCTGGATAAGTTCCAGCGGCGCTTTCCCACCCGCACCTTCGATGTCGGCATTGCTGAACAGCACGCCGTCACCTTCGCCGCGGGCATGGCGACCGAGGGGTTGAAGCCGGTCTGCGCGATCTATTCCACCTTTCTGCAGCGCGGCTATGACCAGGTGGTGCATGACGTCGCCCTGCAATCGCTGCCGGTGCGCTTTGCGATTGACCGCGCTGGCTTGGTCGGTGCCGACGGCGCCACCCATGCAGGCAGCTTTGACATCGGCTACCTCGGGGCGTTGCCCGGCATGGTGTTGATGGCAGCCGCCGATGAGGCGGAGCTGGTGCGTATGGTGGCAACCGCCCTCGCGATTGACGACCGCCCCTCGGCCTTTCGCTTCCCACGCGGCGAGGGGGTGGGCGTACCGCTGCCGGAAACCCTGTCTCCCCTGGAGGTTGGGCGCGGTCGGGTGCTGCGCGAGGGTACCGAGGCTGCCATCCTGTCCTTCGGCACCCGCTTGGGCGCAGCACTGGAAGCGGCAGAGTCTCTTGCGGCGATGGGCGTGTCTGTGACCGTCGCCGATGCCCGCTTCTGCCGACCACTCGACACGGATCTGGTCGCACGCCTCGCGCGGGAGCATCGCTGCCTGATCACGATTGAGGAAGGGGCAATTGGCGGCTTCGCGTCCCACGTGCTGCATCACCTTGCAGTTGAGGGACTGTTGGACCGCGGCCTCGCCGTCCGCCCGATGGTGTTGCCCGATCTCTATCTGGATCATGACACGCCGCAGCGACAGTATGAGCAGGCGGGATTGTCGGCCAGACATATTGTTTCGACAGTCTTGTCTGCACTGGGACGCGCCAATCTTCGATTGGTACGGGAGTAAGACGCAGAAAGTAGCGTCAACACCCTCGCCACTGTTGCCCCGGCAGCCTGCTTACGACAGGCTCGAACCAACAGACGACCGGCACGAGGAAGCGGGGTCCAAACGGTGGTAGGCACGGGCAAGCGCAGCTTCACACCCGATCAGACGGACGCTGGCAGGCGCCCACGCCGACGTGGCCGCGCCAGTGGGCTGCGTGCCCTTCTGCTTGGCCTTGGGGTGCTGTCCGGCGCCAGTGGGCTGAGTGCCGACAGCCACGCTCAGGTACCGGTGGCCGAGGGACCGGCCGTGCGAGTCACGGTGTTGGGCGGGCTGCGCGAAACCACCCAGTATCGCCGTCATGAGCAGCCGTTCTGGGAAACTGAACTGCCCGCCCGCTCCGGTGGGCGGATCACTGCAACAGTCACTCCCTTCGACCAGTTCGGCCTGACGGGGCGCGATGTGTTGCGGTTGGTCTCCCTTGGCTCGGTGCAGTTTGGTGTGGTGATTCCCGCCACGATCCACACCGACATGCCCGTACTGGCCGGGCAGGACATGGTTGGGCTGTTTGCCGATATCACCAGCCTGCGCGAGGGCACTGCGGCGTGGCGACAGGCCGTGACGGAAGCACTCGCAACCCAGGCCCGGGTGGAGGTGGTGGCAACCTGGACCTACCCGGCCCAATTGTTGTTCTGCCGCCGCCCGTTCCAGCGCCTGACCGACATTGCGGGTCTGCGCGTGCGGACCGCTAGCGGTCATCAGGCGGCACTGGTCACCAGCCTAGGCGCTCAGGCGGTTGGCCTACCCTATGCCCAGATCACAGCAGCGATGAGCGATGGCCGGGTTGATTGTGCGATCACCGGCGGCATCTCTGCCAATCTGATCGGGCTGCACCGGGTTGCCACCCATGTGCTAACGATGCCGATCGTGTGGGGCATCAATCACCTGGTCGCCAACCAAGCCTTCTGGCGCCGTCTGTCCCCCGATCTGCGCCAAGTCTTCGAGCAGGAGTTTCAGCGGGTCACAGAGGCAATCTGGGACGCAGCGGAGGCTGAGACCGCTTCGGCCGATGCCTGCAATGCAGGCCGTGGACCGTGCAGCATGGGCACACCCGGCACCCTCTCTCTGGTGGTGCCAACGGCGCGCGACCGGCAAACGCTGCGCGATGCACTGACCACGGCCATTCTGCCGGAGTGGTTTGCCGCGTGCGGTCCGGCCTGCGCCGCCAAGTGGAAAGCACAGGTCGCCCCCGTGATCGGGCTGCGGCTGCCATGAGCAGTGGCGGACCAGCTGCCAGCATGATCGCCCTCACTCGCCTGCGGTGGCTGGTGTTCGGCTTGAGCGGACTGTTCCTGGTGCTGTTCACCGTCGCCCTTGGCCTGTGGCTGTACAACACGCGCCTTCAGCTGATCGATCGCACCCGAGACGAAGCCTTGCAGCTGGCCCTGGCGGCCGAGCAGCAGCTGGTCTCCACGCTCTTCCACGTCGATCTGTCCTTACGCGCACTGGAGCGGCGGATCGAGCGCCTCGGCCCCGATCTTAGTCCCGGTGGGGAGGAGGTGCGCACCGCCCTCATTGATGTGTTGGACCAGTCGCTGGTGATCCGCGACTTGACCCTGATCGACAATGACGGGCGTTGGGTGGCAGGCGTGCTGGGACCGCGCGGGCAGGCCCTGTCCCCCAGTGTCACGATTGGTCGGGCGGCGGAGGCCGCGAACGCCGTGCCGCGGGTGGTGTTATCGCCGCCGCTGCGGCTGGAACGGGTCGACCTATGGTCCGTCGTCGCCATGCTGCGCTGGATGGAAGGCGATATCCGGCGGGGCTGGATTGTCGCGGAACTACCGACGGAAACCTTTTCGGCCATGTTCCGACCGTTGATCGGCAGCCGTAGCTTTCGCATCTCGCTGCATCTGGAAAACGGCATCACCGTTGCCCGCACCCCCCATGATCCCGCCGTGATTGGCCGTCAGGCTGCGGGTTGGCAGCAAACGCGTGCGGGCGTGGGCGTGCTGGTCACCTCCACCACTCTAGACCGGGGGGAGGAGGCGCTGGTGACCGTGCGCCCGATCGCGATGCGCGACCTTGCCCTGCGCATCTCATTACCCAGCGCGGCGGTGCTGGCGCCATGGTATCGCACGCTCGTGGGCAGTGCGATTGCCTGGGTTGCCGTCGTTGGTGTCGTGGTGTTGCTCACCCTGTGGGTGGTACTCAGCCTTGGCCGCCAGCGGCTGGCGATTGCAGCGCTTGCCGAAAGCCGGGCGGAGATCGCCAACCAGCGGGAGTTGTTGCAGGCGACGTTCGAGCATATCTCCGAAGGGCTGGCGATCTTCAGCCCCGACGGACGGCTGCTCAGTTGGAATGATCGTTTCCTCGATTTGATGGACCTGCCGTCCTCGCTGATCAAGCCGGGCATCACAGCGTTTGATGTGACCTTGTTTCAGATTGAGCGCGGCGAGTATGGGCCAGTCGACAACCCGGAAGCAGCCGCGCGGGAACGCGTGACGCGGGCGTTGTCGCTTGACAGCTATCAATTGGAACGTCCCGTCAACAATGGGCGCACGGTTCAAATCCGCTTACAGCGGATTCCCGGCGGCAACATGGTTGGCATTTACATTGATATCACCAATCAAAAAAGCCATGAGCGGGAGTTGATTGAAGCGCGGGACTTGGCGCATGCCGCGTCCCAATCCAAATCCCGGTTCTTGGCACATATGAGCCACGAGCTGCGGACACCTCTGAATGCTGTCCTTGGTTTTGCTGAAGCCATTCGTAGCCGCATGATGGGCGATAACATTGATCCACGCTATATTGATTACGCGGATCATATTCACCGCTCAGGCTCTCATCTGTTGTCTCTGATCAATGATTTGCTTGATCTGTCTCGGATTGAAAGCGGTCGCTTGCGCATCCGGATCAATGCCATCGACCTGGGGGAATTGGTCCACAAGGTGGAGATCTTGTCCGCTGGCATGTTGAGTGCTGGCAATCACGCACTGAACGTCAGCCTGCCGCCAGAGGGCACGGTGCTGTTCGCCGATCAGCGGGCGATCGAGCAAATCCTGGTTAATCTGATCTCAAACGCGTGCAAGTTTTCGCCGCGGGCAGCGCCGGTATCGCTCAGCGTGACGCGCCTCCCCGATGGGCAGATGGAAATCGTCGTGCGCGACCAAGGGTCTGGCATGCCGCCCGATAAGGTTCAGCAGGCGCTCACGCCATTTGGCGATGTCGTCAATGACTATACCCGCCAGCACAGCGGTGCGGGAATTGGGCTGCGGTTGGTAAAGGCGCTGATGGGCCTGCATGGTGGCGCCATCGAGATCGAGTCCGCGCTGGATGTTGGCACCACTGTGCGCTTGACCTTCCCGGCCAGCCCTGGCGGCCATGGCATTGAGGTTGAAGGGTGAAGGTCGCCCGCCAGCGCCTGGATCAAGCTCTGGTAGATCGTGGCTTGGTGGAAAGCCGAACCCGCGCGCAGGCGCTTGTCCTGGCGGGCAAGGTGTTCAGTGGCGAGCGGCGCCTGGACAAACCCGGCCAAAGCATTGCCGAGGATACCCCGCTGGAGGTGCGCGGTCAGGCTCACCCCTGGGTGAGCCGCGGCGGCCTCAAGCTGGACCATGGCCTTGCCACCTTCGGCTATTCCGCCACGGGCATCACCGCGGTGGATGTTGGCGCCTCCACCGGGGGCTTCACCCACGTGTTGTTGTCCAGAGGAGCCGCGCAAGTGTTCGCCGTCGATGTCGGCTGGGGCCAGTTGCACTGGTCGCTGCGGACCGACCCGCGCGTGATCGTGCTGGAGCGGACCAATGCCCGCCACCTCACGGCCGCTGAGATCACCACGCAGCCCGGCGCCGTGGTGTGCGATGCCAGCTTCATTGGGCTGATGACCGTGCTGCCAGCCACTCTGGCGCTCGCTCTGCCGGGAGCATGGTTGATCGCGTTGATCAAGCCACAGTTTGAAGTGGGCCGCGACGGGGTTGGCAAGGGCGGTGTGGTCCGCGATCCAGATCTGCGCCAAGCCGTGTGTGACCGCATCGCCGCCTGGCTCGGCGCCCTCCACTGGCAGGTGGATGGGATTACCGAAAGCCCCATCACTGGACCGGAAGGTAATGTTGAGTACTTGATCGGCGCACGCAAACCAGACCAGCGCACTGGGTAACACCGCGGCGGATACCAGCGCCCTGGCACTCAGCCAGTCTCATCCATGTGGGCTTCGTGGATGGTCACCACCTCAGGCAACGCCTCAATCAACGCACCGACGGCGACGGGGCACAGCTTGCCCTGGTCGCGCATCAATGCCAGCTCTGACACCGCACGGTCCACGGGCCAGCGCTCCTTGTAGGCGCGTTCGGACGTCAAGGCATCGAAGATGTCCGCCACCGTCACAATCCGCGTTGAGGGTGGAATGCGGTCGCCGCTGATGCCAAAGGGATACCCCAGTCCGTCCAGTGTCTCGTGATGAAACGCGACCACTTCAAACAAAAACCTAAGTTCAGGATAGTCATCCGCGCCCAACATATCGACCAACTGGCAGACAGTGTTGGCGCCATGGGACACATGGGTCTTCATCACCTCAAACTCGGCAGGGGTAAGCCTGCCGGTTTTGAAGAGGATCTCATCGGGAATCGCCACCTTGCCCAAATCATGAAGGGGGGCGTACTCCCGAATATGCCGCACATCTTCGCGCGAAAGGCCATAAACCTCAGCCGCGCGCGCCGCCAACACGCCGCTGATCAAGCCCATGCGCACCAGATGCGCCCCCGTTTCATTGTCCCGTCGTGCACCGATGCACTGGGCTGCACGGATCGCCGCACTCATCACCCGCGCGCGATTGGCCTCACGCCGTACCCGCTCGGCAATCAACCGAACATAGGGGGATAGCCGCCGAATCAGCGATGGCTGGAAGGCATCAGGCTCAAAGCTGTTGACGAAGATGAAGCCACCCAGCACGGGCAACCGCCCAATGGTGAAGGTGTATGAGGCCCGGAATCCAGCGCGCCACAGCCGCTTGGTGTGCTGCGCCGACAGGTCTGTCGGCGCCCTGGTGCGGTTCAAAACCCGCTCCCCACCCGCGTAGGCGAGGTCTAGTAACGAGGCACATTGCGCCAGATCGACCTGATAGCCACTTAGCGAAACCGGGCTGTCGCCAACTTCGCAGTCCGTGTACAAACGACCAGATGCCGTATCAAATAGCGCGACAGCAATGCGATTGACGGCGCGAAACTCGGAAAACTCCTTCAGTTCCAGCCACAAATCAACGAACCAGCCCATGATGCTGGGCTCGGCAATCAAACCATCCTGACGCTTCGCCTCTTCAATCAGCGACGGGCGGTAGAGCGGCTCGGAACGGATGGCTGCCCATTGGTCTGCCCCAACGATCACCGCATCCTCCGCTTCGTGCTACTCGGACACTGTCAGGCACTCACGGCTGGTCTTGTCTGAACCACACGCAGCGCCCAGCCGCTAAGCCCATTACCTTCGCAGGCAGGTCGCTCGGAGTCACCCCTTCAACAGTGGTGCCGTTTGTCGCATGCGCGGATAAAAGCCGAAGGTAACAGCGACCAGCGCTTTGATTGTACCCCGCCGCGGATCAGCGACCAATGCCACTAAGGTCGGGGGGCACACCAGGGGCGGTGAGCGACATGTCGCGTGACAGGGGTGGCAGGCCAATCTGATTGACCAGTTGCGCAAGAGCCGAGAGGGACGCCCTGAGTTGAGCCAAGGACAGCTGGATGCCGCCAAACTCCTCCAGCAAGCGCAGGATCTGCTGCAGTTCATCATCGTCCCGCGGCAGGCTGACCAGGGTCACTGGGCTGCCCTCCGGCAGACCGGCCAGACGGCGCGCGGCTGCCAAAGCGGCGAGGTATCCGCCCTCCTCATCCACCAACCCCAATTGGCGTGCGCGCTGGCCGGACACCACGCGCCCACGAGCCGCAGCATCAAGCGCTGCCCCCTCCAAGCGGCGGGCGCGGCCAACCCGAGTGGAGAAATCGACGTAAATGCGATCGAGACTTGCCTCCAACCGGCGACGGTCATCCTCGGACAAGGGGCGCAACGGATCATCCAGCCCGCTGACATGGCCTGCACTGACGCGCTCCACAGTGATGTCCAGGCGCTCCAGCAGTTGAGCAACGTGAATCTTGCCGCCATAGACCCCGATCGACCCCGTCAAGGTGGCCGGATGTGCAAGAATGTGGTTGGCCTCAAAGGCGGCGAAGTAGCCTCCGGAGGCAGCAATGCCCCCCATGCTCACCACCACTGGCTTGCCCGCCTCGCGCGCACGGCGGACGGAGCGGGCAATGGTGTCCGACGCAACATAGGAGCCACCGGGGCTGTCGATCCGAAAGAGGATCGCCTTGATCTCCGGGTCAGCGATAGCCTGATCGAAGGCAGCCGCAATGCGGTCCGCTGCCATCTGCGGCCCCGTGCCAAACAGATCGCCCGTTTCTCCACTGGAGCGGACAACAGGCCCGCGCGCGGAGATCAAAGCGATCTGCGGGCCTGACGGCTTTGGCAGACTGACGGCATAGTCCGCCAGATCGACGAGGTCGACCGGGCCACCGGGATGGCGCTGGGCCAGCGCCTCTGCCTGATCCCAATAGCCAATGGAGTCGATCAAGCCAGCTGCCCGTGCCGCTTCAGCCGAGAGGGGGGCATTTTGAAACAACTGCTGCACGGCCGCGCGCGGCAAGCCGCGCCCAGTTGCGATGCCGCTGACGATCTGGCTGTGCAGATCGTCCACCAGTGTGGTCAAGCTGTCGCGCAGGGAATCGGACAGGCCAGTGGCAACCAGCATGTCGATGCCGCCCTTGTGTTCATAGCGCTCGCCCATCTCGGCGCGGATGCCCACTCGCTCCAACGCGCGGGCAAGATAGGGCCGCTCCAGCGCCACTCCGATCTCAGGCAGATCCCCTGAGGGCTGCATCATCACGCGCTCGAACCCGCTGGCGAGCAGATAGGCCATGCGACCCTCCGGCTCCCCAAAGGTGTCGGCGTGAGCCACGGTAAGCTTGCCAGCCGCCCGCAAGGAGCGCACGACCGGGGCCAGTTCCTGCACGGCTGTCATCGACACGCCAGCCGAGGACAAATCCACCACCACACCCAAAACGCGCGGATCGCGGGATGCCCGGTCCAGCGTCAGCACAACATCCCGCAAGGCGGGTCGGCCCCGACCGAACACCCCCGACAATGGGCTGGAGCGGTCTGCTCCAAACAGCGTTCCGTCAATCTGCAGGACAATCCGGTCGCCCAAGCGGGTTTTGCTGTCGGCGTGGCTGGACCATAGCCACCAGCCGATGGTGATACCGATCCCCACCACAGTCACTGTCAGAGCGCCAACCATGGCGAGACAGCCGATCATTATCCGCTTCATGGCATCGGCATCCTGGGCTTGCCTCGGGCCACCGTAGTGATCGGTCTACCGGGCTTGGGTGTGGTACTCAGGGTTCGGCATCATGTGAACCGCGCTCGCGACACGGTTGGTATAATTGAAGAACGCAGCCACTTCAGCGATATCGAAGATGTCGGCGTCGCTGAACCCATGGTCACGCAGAGCTTGACGGTCCGCCTCCGCGATGCTGGCGGGCGCTTCGGTCAACCGGACAGCGAAGTCGAGCATCGCGCGCTGACGCGGCGGCAGATCGGCCACCCGGTGGTTCATCACCAGCATTTCACCCAGCTGCGCATCACCCGACAGGGCACGCACCGCTGCACCGTGGGCAACGAGGCAGTAATAGCAGTGGTTCACGGCTGAGACGATGACAGCGATCATCTCACGTTCCAGCTTGGACAGGCCGGACTCACCCAACATCAAAGCATTGTAGGAGGCTATGAAGGTGCGCAGCTTCTCAGGACGCAACAACCACGCGGTGAGAACATTGGGCACTAGGCCAAGCTTGTCCCGGCACTTCTGCCAATAGGGCCGTAAGTCGTCCGGCAGGGTTGACTCGTCCGGGACGGACAAAGCCATCACATGGCTGGGCTGTGGCATGCGGCGCCTCCCTAGGGCAGATGATCCAGCCAGTCCGGGCGCAGGGCGCGCTGGCGCAACAGATGGTCTGCCAGCACCGTTGCCACCATTGCCTCACCAACGGGGACGGCGCGAATGCCAACGCAGGGGTCGTGCCGCCCCTTGGTCACCACGTCGCGCTCCTCCCCATCGGCTGTGACCGATTGGCGAGGCGTCAGGATGGAGGAGGTTGGCTTCACGGCAAACCGGCAAACGATATCCTGACCCGTGGAGATACCGCCCAGGATGCCGCCGGCATGATTGGACAAGAACACGGTGCGGTTACCCGCCCGGCGCATCTCGTCGGCATTCTCCTCACCGGTTAGGGCAGCGGATGCGAACCCATCGCCAATCTCCACACCTTTGACGGCATTGATGGTCATCAGCGCGCGGGCAAGGTCGCCATCCAGCTTGTCATAGATTGGCTCACCCAGCCCGGCAGGCACACCAGAGGCCACCACTTCAATCACCGCGCCAACGGAGGAGCCGCGCTTGCGCACGCCATCCAAGTAGGCCTCAAACGTTTGGGCCGCCTCGGCATCGGGGCAGAAGAACGGGTTGTTGTCCACCTCCGCCCAGTCCCACGCCGCACGGTTGATGGTGAGGGCGCCCAGCTGGATCAAGGCCCCGCGAATGGTGATGCCCGGTCCCAGCACGGCCCGCGCGACACCGCCAGCCGCGACCCTTGCGGCCGTCTCCCGTGCCGACGAGCGGCCACCACCGCGATAGTCACGGATGCCGTATTTGGCATCGTAGGTATAGTCCGCATGCCCAGGACGGTAGAGACGCGCAATATCGCCATAGTCCTTGGAGCGCTGATCCACATTCTCGATCATCAGCGAAATCGGCGTGCCGGTGGTGCGCCCGTCAAACACACCGGACAGGATGCGGACAGCATCGGGCTCACGCCGCTGGGTGACAAAGCGCGACTGGCCGGGCTTGCGTCTGTCCAGCCACAGCTGCAACGCTGGCTCGGTCAGCGCCAAACCGGGCGGGCAACCATCGACGACGCAGCCAAGGGCGGGGCCGTGGCTCTCGCCCCAAGTGGTGAAGCGGAACAGAGTGCCGAAGCTGTTGCCCGCCACGGATCAGCCCTGCGTGACCGTAAGGTCTGGCGCGTCCACTGCCTTCATGCCGACAATGTGGTAGCCGCAATCGACATGGTGGGTTTCACCTGACACACCAGACGACAGGTCCGACAACAGGTAAAGGCCGGCACCACCAACATCCTCCAGCGTGATGTTGCGCTTCAGTGGGGAGTTGTACTGATTCCACTTCAGAATGTAGCGGAAATCACCAATGCCCGAAGCCGCCAAGGTTTTCATGGGTCCTGCCGACAGGCTGTTGACCCGGATGTTCCTGCGACCGAGATCCACCGCCAGATAGCGGACCGAGGCTTCGAGCGCCGCCTTGGCCACACCCATAACGTTGTAGTGCGGCACCACCCGCTCTGCGCCTAGATAGGTCAGCGTCAGCAAGCTGCCGCCATCGGGCATCAGGCGGGCCGCGCGTTGGCACACCGCGGTGAACGAGAAGCAGGAGATGTCCAGGGTGCGGGCAAAATTGGACCGCGAGGTGTCGACGTAATCGCCCTTCAACTCCTCCTTGTCGGAGAAGGCGATGGCGTGCAGCACAAAATCCAGCCGATCCCAAAGCCCCGCCACGGCTTCGAATGCCTGATCGATCGAGGCATCCTCGGTCACGTCGCATTCGACCAGCAAGGGACTGCCGACACTTTCGGCCAGCGGGCGCACCCGCTTTTCCAATGCTTCGCCTTGATAGGTGAAGGCCAAGCTGGCGCCCTGGTCAGCGCATGCCTTCGCAATGCCCCACGCAATCGAGCGGTCATTGGCGACGCCCATAATGAGGCCGCGTTTCCCGGCCATCAGGCCAGTGCCGGTTGTGGTCGCGGTTCCAGTCATGCTCGCACCTTAACTCAGTTCCAGTCTGGCGTCTGGCCGTCCCGGCGCAGATGTCCTGCCTTTGGTCGTGCCGAACGGTGTGTTGCGGCGCGAAAAGCGGCGGCACCCTAACAAAGCCAAATCCGACCCGCTAGAGCAGATCGCTGTCAGGTGGACGCACCTGCTTGCGTTAAGATGCTCGAAAAAACAAGACGCTAGAATGCTTTGGCGGATCGCAGGCGATGCCGGTCCGCTCTCATGCGGCGGATGCGGGGCTGGTACCCACGCGGTCTAGTCCTCCAGCCCTGCCTTGCGGCGGACGTCATAAAGATTGGCCGGACCCCACCGCTCAACAAAAGCCACAAGGTCGGTATCCTGGCGTTCCGGCAGCACAACGGTAAGGCTGACATACTGATCCCCTCGGGTGCCAGCTTTTGGATTGGCGATGCCTCGGCCCTTTAGACGCAAGGTGGTGCCGCTGTTGGCGCCACGAGGCACCTTGACACTGACCTTGCCATCGATGGTCGGGATGGTGATCGAGGCACCAAGCACGGCCTCTTGCAACGTCACCGGCACATCTACGTGGATATCGTCGCCTTTGCGCACGAAAAACTGGTGCGGCTGAACACTGATATCCACGAACGCATCGCCCGCGTGGCCACCGCCAAGCCCCGGCTGGCCCTGCCCTTTCAAGCGCAGCTGGGTGCCATCACCCGTGCCAGGGGGAATCGCCACGTCGATCGCCCTGCCATCGGGCAGCGTGATTCGCCGCTTGGTGCCCACGGCGGCGGCGATGAAATCAACTGTGACGGAATAGGTGACGTCGGCTCCACGGCGGCGGCTGCCAGCTCCCGCGCCAGCAGACGCACCGGCGCCTGCCGCACCCGCTCCGGCGCGGGCTTGGCGAAACATCTCCCAGATATCGTCGGGGTCCGCCCCGCGCGCACCGGCGCGTGGGCCTGCGTGGGGGCGACGGGCCCCAGGCCGCTCATTGCCTTGGGAGTCGATCTCACCACGGTCAAAGCGTTGACGCTTGTCCGGGTCCGACAGCAGGTCATAGGCGGCTGACACGTCCTTGAACTGCCGCTCGACCGTGGCATTGCCGGGGTTGACGTCGGGGTGCAGTTGCTTGGCGAGCTTGCGATAGGCCCGCTTGATGGTCTCCGCATCGGCCGTGCGTGGAACGCCCAGAGCTTTGTAAGGATCATGCATGGCCGTCGATATACGCCATCGCGGCTAAAAGCGGGAGAGGTCCAAATACTGGAGTCTTCCGGCCAGCCGCTGGTGTGCCAGCCGGTCACTGGTGGCCTGCACGGAAACCCCCTTGCCCTCCAGGGGTGCTGCCATCACCTTCACGCCATGATCACTGGTACCGACCCTGACACCCTGTTTGAAGCTTGGTTCGCAGAAGCCTCTGCGGCTGAGCTGAATGATCCCAACGCAATGGCCGTGGCGACCGCCACGCAGGAGGGCGTGCCCTCGGTGCGCACCTGCCTGCTGAAGGGCCGCGACGCCACGGGCTACGTGTTCTACACCAACTTCACCTCCCGCAAGGGGCAGGAGTTGACGGCCAACCCAGTGGCTGCCCTGTTGTTCCACTGGAAAAGCCTACGCCGCCAGGTGCGCATCGAAGGGCCGGTTGAGGCGGTCAGCGACGCCGAGGCGGATGCCTATTTCGCCAGCCGTCCCTATGGCAGCCGCATTGGCGCCTGGGCCTCGCTGCAATCTCAGCCACTGGATCGGCGCGAGACGCTGGAAGCGCGAGTGGCTGAGCTGAGCCAGCGCTACCCCGAGTCCGGCCCCGTGCCCCGTCCGCCCCATTGGTCTGGCTGGCGCGTGCTGCCGCGCAGGATCGAGTTCTGGCAGGACATGCCCTACCGCCTGCACGACCGGTTGGTGTTCACCCGCGCGTCCGACGGCTGGGAGACGGAGCGGCTGTTTCCATGACCGCGGCCGCGCTGTCGAACCGGGATCGGCGCCGCCTGCTCCAGATGGTGACTGGCCTTGCCGTAGCAGTCGCATCCGGTTTGGCGGTGATGAAGCTGGTCGGCTATCTGGTCACCGATTCCATCGCCATGCTGTCGTCGATGGTCGATAGCTTGCTGGATGTCGGCGCCTCGGTGCTCAACCTCCTGGCAGTGCGCGCCTCCTTGATGCCAGCTGATGAGGAGCATCGCTACGGCCATGGCAAGGCGGAGCCACTGGCGGGCTTGGCGCAGGCCGCCTTCATTTCCGGCTCCGCGGTGTTTCTGGTGGTGGAGGCCGCCCACCGCCTGCTCTACCCCCAGCCGCTGGACAATTCGACCATCGGGATTGCGATCACCGTGATCGCTTTTCTTGCCACCGGCGGGTTGGTCGCGGTGCAGCAGTCGGTGGCGAAGCGCACCCAGTCGGTTGCCGTCGCCGCGGACCGCTTGCACTACCTCACGGATTTACTGGGCAATGCCACTGTGCTGGTGGCCCTGGCGGGGACCTGGTGGTTGGGCGTGTTGTGGCTCGACCCCGTGCTCGGCCTGCTGCTTGCGCTGTTCATCTTGCGCAGTGCGCTGACGGTTGGTCACTCCTCACTCAACATGCTGATGGATCGCGAGTTGCCGGAAGAGGAGCGGCAGGCAATCACGCAGCGGGCGCTGGCGGTGCCGGGTGTCCTGGGCGTGCATGATTTGCGCACCCGCCGCTCCGGCCCAGACGTGTTCATCGAACTCCATATTGAACTGGATGACCGGCTGTTGCTGGTGGAAGCCCACCGCATCGCCGATGCCGTGGAGCAGGCCTGCGCGGCTGGCTCCACCCAGACGCGGGTGATGGTTCACCAGGACCCGCGACCCGCGATCTGCCCGGGTGCCAGCCTGGAAACCGCGCAATGAGCGCGTGCGCGAGGGGGGTATGAGCGACAGCCGCAAGACCGTCATCCTGACTGGCGCCTCCCGCGGCATTGGCCATGCCACCATCGCCCGGTTCGGGCAGGAGGGGTGGCGCGTGATCACCTGCGCGCGCGAGGACATCCCCGCTCATTGCCGCGCCGACCCGAACTGGACCCATCACATCCCAACGGATCTGTCGAAGCCAGAGAGCACGGCGAACTTCATCCGCGAAGCGCGCGCGATCCTGGATGGCGACCCGGTGCACGCCCTGGTCAACAATGCCGGGGTCAGCCCAAAGACCCCGTATAAGGAGCGTCTCGGCATCCTCAATGGTTCCATTGAGGGCTGGATGGATGTGTTTGAGCTGAACTTCTTCGCCCCGCTCCGCCTCGCTCGCGGATTTGCCGAGGGGCTGGCAAAGGCGCGCGGCGCAATCGTCAACGTTACCTCGATTGCTGGGCATGCGGTTCACCCGTTTGCTGGCTCTGCCTATTCCTGCTCGAAAGCCGCGCTATCGGGCTTGACGCGGGAAATGGCGGCCGAGTTCGGCCAATTGGGCGTGCGGGTCAACGCCGTCGCCCCCGGTGAGATCGCAACTGGGATGCTGTCGGAAGATTACGAAACGCTGATCCCGCGCATTCCGCTCGGCCGGTTTGGCACGCCGGAAGACTGCGCCAACACGATCTACTTCTTGTGCTCAACCGATGCAGGTTATCTTTCGGGTACGGAGATTTTCATCACCGGCGGCCAGCACCTCTATTGATCGCCTGGTCTTGATTCCCTGGGGTAGGCGCCTCGCCTAGCCCTCCTGGCGGGCAGCGATGACGCGATTACGACCGCCGTTTTTCGCTTCATAGAGTGCCACATCAGCGCGCTGGAGCAGTGGCGCCACTTCACCATCGCCCCCCGCGATATCGGCCACGCCGGTGGAGATGGTGACGCGGATGTCCTGGCCGTCGAAGGCAACCGGCATGGTGGCGACCCGCTCACGCAATCGCTCGGCGACGATCATCGCCCCGTCTAGGGGAGTTTCCGGCAGGCAGATGGCGAACTCCTCACCCCCCAAGCGGCCAGCGAAATCCATCTCGCGGACAATGTGGCGGGCGTGGTTCGCCAGTTCCCGCAACACCGCGTCGCCGCCGGAGTGGCCGTAGGTGTCGTTGATCCGCTTGAAATGATCGGCATCGATCAACAGCACCGACAGCGGCTTGCGATACCGCCGGGCGCGGGCAACTTCGGCATTCGCCCGCTCCATAAAGCTGCGGCGATTCATCAAGTCGGTCAGCACATCGGTGGTGGCCAGCTTGTGCAGCGCGCGATTGGCATCGGCCAGTGCGACTGAGCGCGCACGCAGCTTCAGCATGTTGCGCGTGCGCGCCTTCAACTCAAGCTCGTCCAGTGGTTTGCCGAGGAAGTCGTTCGCGCCGAGGTCGAGCGCCTGCAACAACACTTCGCGCCGGTCGAATGCAGTGATCATCACGATCGGCACTTCATCCAGGTCGGGCCGGGCGCGCATCTGGCGAATGAATTCCAGCCCGTCGATCTCGGGCATGACATAGTCCACAAGCACCATGTCTGGCTCCGAGGTCAGACAAAATTCCAGCGCCTTGCGACTCTCGGTGAAGACCAACGGCTCTACCGACGTCAATTCCTGCATATAGGCCTTAACGATCAAGGCATTGGTTTCAAAATCATCGACAATGACAACCTTCATGCCCAGAGCCCTCGCACCTCCGCCCGCTGGCGGGAGGTTTCCCGCCGGACGGTGCAGCCGGACGCCACTGTTCCGGTATCTGCGGCACAAATCAAGCGATGCCGGTCACTGTCTTTCTTTCGCCCGATCGTCATGGCAGAACGGCGTCATGGCACGCCTCGTTCTGCCCAGGTTGGCGCTGGTACTCGCCGCACTCAGCGCCGCGGCTTGCACGCCCATGCGCCTGGAACACCCAACCTTTGGCACCAGCCGCCTCGACCAGGACGCAGCTGAGTGCGATGACCTCGCCCGGCGCGAGGCTATGCGCTTTATGCCAATCCTGCCCCCGCCGCGATTGGTGCGCGACCGCCGCGGCCGCGCGGTGTGGGTGCGACCCTCCTTCAGCGAGTGGGAGATGGAACGCTGGCATCAGGAACGCGAGGTCAGCCGTATTTGCCTTGCGTCCCGCGGCTATCGTCTGGTGCCGGTGGAGCCGAAGCCGTAGTGACCAGCAGTCCCTCCACGGTCAGCACCTGACAGGCGCGGCGGAGGTCCGCGCCGACGCGGACGGTGCAGCCGTGGCAGGTGCCAATCAGGCAGCCAGGGCCAAGCGGGCGACCGCCCGGATCATGCCCCAGGGTCCGCCTGCCCAACGCCAGCAGGCAGGCCGCCAATGGCACGCCACCGGGCACGGCCAGCGCCTGACCATCGACCGTGATCGTGACGAGCGTGTCAGGTCGGTCAGTCGGGTCGGTTATCCAGCGCCATGTCATCGGCGAAGCCTGCCCCTGCCCCGCCCGCAGTGCAACCGCTGTGCTGCCACCTTGCGCACGCGGGGCAGAGCGTCAACAGTGGGGCCCGTGCGGTGAAACACGAAGGACGGTTGGGTCCAGTTGGGGGAAGCTATGGCACCATTCGGCGGCAATTCTTTGCAGGCACGGGACATCGCCTCCTTCCTGCATTCCTACACCAATCTTGCAGTGCACGAGACGCAAGGCCCGCTGGTGATGACCTCCGGGCGCGGCGTGTTTGTCCGCGACGATGACGGCAAGGAGTATCTGGAGGGCATGGCCGGGTTGTGGTGTGCCTCCCTCGGCTTTTCGGAAACCCGGCTGGCGGAGGCCGCCTATCGTCAAATGCTCAAGCTGCCCTTCTATCACACCTTCGCGCACAAAAGCACGGATGTGTCGATTGAGTTGGCCGAAGCCTTGCTTGCGATGGCACCGGTGCCGATGTCGAAGGTATTCTTCGTCAATTCTGGTTCAGAAGCCAATGATACTGTCGTGAAGTTTCTTTGGTACTATAACAACGCACTGGGTCGGCCACAGAAAAAGAAGATCATTTCCCGCATCAAAGGCTATCATGGGGTCACCGTGGCCTCGGCCAGCATGACTGGGCTGCCGAACAACCACCGGGATTTTGATCTGCCGATTGCGAACATCCTGCATGCCGACTGCCCGCACTGGTACCGCTTCAGCCAGCCGGGGGAGGATGAAGAAACCTTCGCCACGCGCATGGCCGACAGCCTGGAAGCGCTGATCCTGCGCGAAGGCCCAGACACCATTGCTGCCATGATCGCCGAGCCGGTGCAGGGTGCTGGCGGCGTGATCGTGCCGCCCGCGACGTACTGGGACAAGGTTCAAGCCGTCCTCGCCAAGTATGACGTGCTGCTGGTGGCCGATGAAGTGATCTGCGGGTTTGGGCGCACCGGTAATCCCTGGGGATCCACCACGGTTGGCATGCGGCCGGACTTGATCTCCTGTGCGAAAGCCTTGTCGGGCGCCTATATGCCGATTGGTGCGGTGATGGTGTCGGACCAGATTTACCGCGCGGTCCGCGATAATTCCGGCAAGATCGGCACCTTTGGGCACGGCTATACCTATTCCGGCCACCCCGTGCCCTGTGCTGTGGCGCTGGAAACCCTGCGCATCTATCAAGAGCGCGGGACGTTTGAGCATGCCCGCGCCATGGCCCCCTTGATGCAAGACGGGCTCCGTGCCTTCCAGGACCATCCGCTGGTCGGCGAAGTGCGCGGTGTCGGCTTGGTGGCAGCTGTGGAGTTGGTGCGCGACAAGGCAACCCGCACCCCCTATGAGCCGAGCCTGGGCGTTGGCGCCTATCTGGTGAAGCGCGGGCACGAGCATGGCGTGGTGCTCCGACCCTTGGGCGACTCCATTGCCTTCTGCCCGCCCCTGATCATTCAGCCAGACGAGATTGCGCTGATGATTGAGCGGTTTGCGCTGGCGCTGGACGATACTTTGGCCTGGCTGAAGGGACAGGGGCTCGCCTAACGGGAGGCGCTCTGCTATCTTTGATGCAGTGCAACCGAGCAGCGGAGGCGACCCATGTACCGGGATAAAAGCCTGTTGCCCACCCAGGCCGTGCGCCTGTGTGTGCTGGGGACGCTGGCCCGGGGGTCACTCCGCTACAGCGAGTTGGCGGCCGCCAGCCGCCGCTTCATGGCGGCGTTGACTGGCCCGAACCTCGATTTGCTTGGTACCTCGATCGAACTGCTCCGCATCGAAGGCTTGATCCGACCGCTTCGCGGTGAAGGGCAAGTGGACGATGCCGAGATGGCGCTGACTGACACTGGACGCGAAGTGCTGCTGGTGCTGCTGACCGCCCCCTTGCGTGCGCCGTCCACCGACATGACGCGGCTGATCTTGGCGCTCAAGCTGCGCTTTCTGGATCTGCTGCCGATGGAGGAGCGGTCAGCCCAGATCGATCTCTTGATCGATGCTGCCGAAACCGAACTCGCCCGCTTGGATGATCTGGCAACGGCCCAGGCCAACGAATCGGGTGCCCTGCACGGCTGGCTCACGCTAGAGCGCGCCAATCTGACCGCCCGGCTGGAGTGGCTCAACGGTCTCTGGCGCCCTGGGGACGGTTTGCCGTCAGCCTAACCCACAGCCGCCAATCCTCGCAGGCCGCCAATCCTCGCGGACCAAGGCGCCATCCCCCTACCCTGCGCTGCGGAACAAGCTGAAGCGGCGGGGGGTATCAAGCAAGGCGCGGACAGCGTCGCTGGCGACGACGGTGCCATGGGCCTCCAGCGCTTCGTGATTGGCCTCAATGGTCTCCAACCGATAGAGATAGTTGACCATCACGCCATAGCTCTCGCGCCAGCCCTTCTCGGACCGGTCCCCCCCCACATTGATGCGCTCAATCGCAGCGCCATTGCCCAAATGAAAGCGGGCGACTGGGTCCAGCGGCAGTTGGTCTCGTTTTGCCTGCACCAGATAAGCAGCCCCTAAGCGGGCGAGCGCGTGGGCGAGCCTGCCAGCCTCGGCTGGGGGCGGGCCGGTGAGTGCGTTCAACTCCGGGCGGGGATCGACTGGGTGCTTCGGATCTGCGAGCCGCGTTGCGTCCTCGGTTGGCAGTTGGTCCACCCAGCGGCGAAAACCCGGCATCGGGCTCAAGGTGGCGAAGGTGGTGACGCGCGGAAACTCGCGGCGCAGCAGGTCAACCACCTGTTTGATCAAGAAGTTGCCAAAGCCAATCCCACGCAAGCCGGGCTGGGCATTGGAAATGGAGTAGAACATTGCGGTATCCGCTGCCGCTGGATCATCAGAGGGCTTGCCCTCATCCAGAAGCTGCTGCACTGAATTCGCAATTCCCTTGGTCAAAGCGACATTGAGAACGATCAGCGGCTCTTGCGCCATCCGCGGGTGGAAGAACGCATACACCCGCCGATCACTGTCCAGCCGATCGCGCAGGTCCTTCCAGTCTTTGATCTTGTGCACGGCCTCGGTGACAAACAGGGTTTCCAGCAGGGAGGCCGGGCTATCCCAGGTGATGCGCTGCAACTCCAGGAGGCCGACGTCAAACCATGCGGTGAGCAGTGCCTTGAGATCGGCATCCAGCCCCTTCAACACCGCCGACTCCGGGTCTTTCTGATCCAGCAGACCCAAAATCGCCGCTCGGAGGTCCACCAACACCTTCACGCCCTGCGGCAGGGCAGTGAACTGGGTCAGCAGGCGCACCCGCGGCGGGGCCAGGGCCTCGCGCAGCGTGGCGGCATCGATCTCGCCGGCGGCGAAGCGCTGGGCCGCGGCCTTGGCTGCCTCCTCATCCAGACCGAACCCGTCGGCCAGCAGCAGAAGAAAGCGCCGCCGCCCGTCAACATCCAGGCTGAGATAATGCCGACCAAGCTCGGCTGCGCGTGCGCGGGCACTGGCTTCACCGCCACGCGCCTCCAGGCACTCCACCATGCGCCGCCGCAGATGGACCAGCGCCTCCGGCCCCAGGCTTCGGTCAACGGCGCTGCCGCCGCCTGCCCAGTCCCGCCACAGCCCCTGGACGATCCGCCAGGAGCGGTCGAACATCTGTTCGCCGATCACGCCACCCTCCCCCGAGAGGCTATGCTAGACGCTTGGGTCCACTGGGGCCACTGTAGCGCGGTCCGATCCTCACCAGCCAGAGACCCAATGCGCATAGACCTTCACGACACACCGGCTGCCGCTGTCCTCCGCTTGGCCGAAGGGTCCCAGCCGGCGGCCATGGCGATGATCGCGCTGGTGAAGTCTGTCGAAAGCCTGGACCCAACCGCCAGCTTCGGCCCGTTCACGCCCCTGGTGCTGCTGGATCGGTTGAACATCACCGGTCCGGCTGTGGCCATGCTGTATCATCGCGTGGCTGGTGGCGACCCTGCGACAGCGCTGGCGCTGCTGCACGCCGTACGCCTGAAACTGATCTCGGCAGACACTTTGACCCAGGCACTCAACGGTGATCCAACGGCTGTTGATGGACCCGCAACGCTGGTGCGCGTGCGCCAAGCAATGCCGGGGTTCGCTCCCTTGGCTGCGAACGCCAAAAAACTGACATGAATCCGTCGCGGTTTCGCCAGGACACCAGCCGCAGAACCTTCACTTGAAGACTCGTGCCACGCTTGTTACGACGCGGGTAGCCAGCAGAGGCCCCGCCGCCCTATGGATCACTCAAGTATTCAACATGCGTCGTTGCTTGACGATGACGACGTGTTATTTGCGGACGAGCCAGCACTGGCCGTCGAAGAACCGCCTCCCGGCTGGACCGTGTTGATCGTCGATGACGATCCACAAGTGCGCGATGTCACACGCTTTGCGCTGGGAGGGGTAACCTACCAGGGGCTTGGCTTGCGGTTGTTGGAAGCTGCCAGCGCGGCAGAAGCGAAAGCAATGCTGCAGGCGGAGCCCGACATCGCGCTGACGCTGCTTGACGTGGTGATGGAAACCGATCACGCCGGGCTCGACCTCGTGCGATGGATCCGGCAGATCGCGAACAACCGCTTGATCCGCATTGTGCTGCGCACAGGCCAACCCGGTCAGGCACCGGAACGCAAAGTAATTTTGGAATATGATATCAATGACTACAAACAAAAAAGCGAACTAACCTCCCAAGGCCTTTACACCACTGTGATTGCTGCCTTGCGCACGTTTGAGCAGCTGCGCGCCGTTGATCGCAGTCGTCAGGGGTTGGAAAAGATTCTCACGGCCACGTCCTGGCTCTATGACCGCCGGACGATGGAGAACTTCGTGGAGGGTGTGGTTTATCAAATCCAGGCACTGGTTGGCGATGCCCGCGGCGCGCTGCTGTGCACTGTCTCCAACGACCATGATCTGTCGCCACAAACCGTGCGCGTGCTGGCTGGCTCCGCTCCATTCCAAGCGCGGACCGGGACACCGATCAGTGACCATCTGTCGGACACCGACTGCCAATCGATTGTCGAGACCATTCGCACCGGTACGCCGCTGTTTGACCAGGGCCGATGCATTGTGACCTTCCGTACGCAAGATCGGTCCACCAGTGCGATCTGGCTGTCGGGCCTGCGCCGCCTGGACCCAGTTGAAGAGCGGTTGATCGAGGTGTTCGTGGCCAATGTGGCCGCTGGCCTCGACAAGGTTCGGCTGTTTGAGCGCCTGGAGCATGACGCGCGCCACGATCGGCTGACCGGTCTGCTGAACCGCGCTGCCCTGGTGCAGACCATGGACGCCCATCAGGAGGATCGCCGGGGCGAAGACCCGCCCGATGCCTTGTTGATGCTCGATTTTGACCGGTTCCGCGATATCATTGACGATCTGGGCTACCAAGGCGGCGACCAGTTCCTGGGGCTGATGTCGCGCCGTCTAGCCGATGCACTGCAACCGCGCGAGGTCGCCGCGCGCCTCGCGGGCGATGCCTTTGCTGTGTTGGTGTGCGGTGCCAGCCCCATCGCATCCCTGGCACGGGCTGACGAAATTCGCTCTGCCGTGTGCCAGCCGGTGACCGTGGCAGACCGCGAAATCATCCCCTCGGTCTCAATCGCGATCGTCTCGATCATCGATGGCTCGCGCCCGGCTGAGTTGCTGCTGTCCGATGCCGACGCCGTGATGGGCAAGGCCAAGCGGCTGGGCGGTGGCCGCACTGAAATTCAAGATCAACGCAGCCCACGGCGCAGCAAAGGCCGCATGGGCCTGCTGACCGATCTGACGCGCGCGATTGATCACAATCAGATGCGCCTGCACTACCAGCCGATCGTGCATGCCGACACCAAGGAGCTGGCGGGATTTGAGGCGCTGATCCGCTGGCAGCATCCAGACCGCGGACTGGTGATGCCGCAATCGTTCATCTCGCTGGTCGAAGATACCGGCCTCGTGGTGCCGATGGGGAAATGGGCGCTGACGGAGGCGGTGCGCCAACTGGCGGATTGGACGGATCGCTTACCCGAAGCGCGGGATTTGTTTGTTGGGGTCAATGTTTCCGCACGGCAGTTTGTCGGCGGCGATCTGGTGGACTTTGTCCGTGCCCTCCTGGTCGGCTCGCGGGTGGTACCATCCCAGTTAAAGCTGGAGTTGACCGAAAGCCTGATCATGGAAGATCCCGATCTTGCCAATGATGCCTTGCAGGAATTGACCAAGCTAGGCGTATCGATTTCATTGGACGATTTCGGAACCGGCTATTCGTCCTTGTCCTACCTGCCAACCTTCCCAATCAATACTTTGAAAATTGACCGTTCGTTTGTGAACGCGATGTTGAGTCAGCGCAACACGATGACTGTGATGACCTCCATCTGCGGGTTGGCCCGCAATCTGGGAATGACCACAGTCGCCGAAGGAGCGGAGACCGAGGCTGAAATCTCGGCCTTGCAGGCGCTGGGGGTGGATTTCATCCAGGGCTTTGCCTTTGGCCGCCCGACGCCGCCCGATCAAGCCGAAGCCCTGATTAGGCGGGGTCGGATATGAGTGTCGGCGCCGCCGACGCCCAGGACTGGACGGCTGGCGCAATCGCGCTGACCATTCCGTCCGTGCCCCCCGGCACGCGCTGCAGCACCATCGCGGAGCAGTTCAAGACCAGCCCAGAAAAGCCAGCCATCCCGGTGATGGAGGGGGAGCGTTTGCTCGGCCTTGTCGACCGGGGTCGCTTCCTGATGCAGTTCGCCTCCCAATTTGGGCGCGAGTTGTACGAGAAGAAGCCGGTAGTCGCGCTGATGGACCCCCATCCCCTGGTGGTGGACCATACCCTCGACGTGTCGGATTTGAGCGCGCGCGTCACAGCCGAACGACCGGAGGCGCTGCAGGTTGGCTTCGTCGTCGCGGGTCCTGGCCCGTTGATCCGCATCGGCACGGGTCTCGCCCTGATGCGGGCCGTGGCATCGCGGATGACCCAGACCCTTGCCACGTTGCAAACCGCGCAGGAAGACCTGGTTCAGGCAGAACGCCTCGCCTCGCTGGGTGGCTTGGTGGCGGGCGTGGCCCATGAGATCAACACACCCGTGGGCACGGCGCTAACAGCTGTTACAGCCCTGCGGGAACAATTGGATGGGTTCCGCTCGCTGCACGCCTCCGGGCGGCTCACCCGATCGGAGTTGGAACGCTTCCTCGCCGGTGTCGATCTCGGTACAGACTTTGTGTTTGCCAATGTGCGACGGGCGGCCGAGCTGGTGGCCAGCTTTAAGCAGGTGGCGGTTGACCGCACCTCCGAGCAGGAGCGGCAGTTTCACCTCGTGGCCTACCTGCAGGATGTGCTGAACAGCCTGCGGCCGCGTCTGCGCCGCACGCCACACACCGTCGAGTTGGTAGGACCGGAGGAGCTTGAGATCGTGTCCTACCCAGGGGCACTGTCCCAAATCCTCACCAACTTCATCACCAACGCCTTGATGCATGCCTTTGAGGAAGACACCAAAGGCCATATCCGCATTGAAGTCCGCAGTCCGAGCGAGCCGGAGCGTCACGGCGAGGTCGAGTTGAGCGTGAGCGACGATGGTGTTGGCATCAATCCCGCCTTGATCAAGCGGGTGTTTGAGCCGTTCGTGACCTCGCGGCGCGGATCGGGCGGCACGGGGCTTGGCTTGCACATCGTCTATAATCTCGTCACAGCCCGCCTGGGGGGACGGATCAGTGTTGAGAGCACGCCCGGCCAAGGTACGCGCTTCGTGATACGGTTCCCCACGGGCTTGGCTGTTGGTGCGCCAATGACAGACGCTGTCAATGCCGCAGCCGCCGCCACCAACTCGATCTCGGCGAAGCAAACGTCAAGCGCTGCTTAGGCGAGGGTGCCGAGGAAGTCCAACAGCACCGCGTTGAACAGTGATGGTCGTTCGATGTAAGGTGAGTGTCCGGTGGTTGGGATGCTGACAGCTCGGCCATTCGGGACATAGCCCGCCAGCGCCATCACAGCACTGGTTGGGATCACGCAATCCTCGGTCCCAGACACGGTCAAAACCGGGCAGCGAATGCCAGCGGCATCCACTGGGGGCCGGGTGCGAGTGGCAAACAACCGCTCGCGCAGCGCTTGTTTGTCCAGCGTGAGGGTTGCCGCGTCCAGCTCCACATACAGGTGATGCAACGCTGGCTGCTCCCGCGCCATGCGCTCGCCACAGGCCGGATGGATGCCAGCCTCTCGCCATGCATTGGCAAGGCTCGCCGCACGCTCCTGCCACGCGCTCAAGCCCTGCAGGTTCATCTGCGCTGGGTCAAAGGTGCCAGTGGTGGCCGACAACACGAGGCCACGCAGCCGATCCGGATAGCGGAGAGCGAACTCAACTCCCGTCCAGCCACCCATCGACTGACAAACCAATGCGATGGGATCCAGGCCAAGCTGGTCGACGATCGCCAGCAGGTCCTCGGCATAGCCAAGAGGATCTGGCAACGACACTGAGGATGAGGGGTAGAATCCGCGATGGGAGAAGGCGATCGCCTGATAGCCTGCTGCGGCCACCACCGGCAGCTGAGGCCACCAACTGGCCAAGCTGCCGCCCAGCCCGTGGGCGAACACCACAGGCCGCCCAGTGCCCAGCACTTCCACGGCAAGGGTGGCGTCACCGACTGTCACCGTCTCGCGGCGCGGAGGACCAGAGGGCAACGGGCCCAGCGCGGCAGGAACGCCGGTCATTGCGCTGTCAATCCGCGGCCCTTGAGCCACCGGCGGATTTCCTCCGCCACAGATGGCCAGGACGGCTCCAACATCATCAAATGCCCGCTGCCTGGCATGATCCTGCAGTCAGCCCCATGCCAAAGCGCTGTCATCCGGCAGGCGGACGGAGGAGAGATCGGGTCGCGGTCCATGCCAATCACCAGGGTTGGGACGCCCAACCAAGCCGCCGAGGCAATCGGCCCGGGAGCAAAGCAGTCAAACAAAGCGCGACGCGGTTCCGGCTGGGACCGGCGAACATGCTCATCCGCCCGCCACTTGGGCACCGCGTCACTGAACAGCGACCGACTGAGCGCCTCAGGATCGGCCATGTCGAAATCAATAAAACCAGCAACGGCAGCCTGCATTCCCAAAATTGGATCTACCAACATCGTGTGCGGAAAGGTCGCTGCAGCACCCAACGGCGGCACGGGTGCCAACAACACAATGGCCGCTGGACGCAGACGGCTCAGTGCTTTCTGAACCACCAGGGCCCCCATGGAATGGCCCACCAGCACCGGACGACCAGGATAAGGTTCCGCGGCGCTGGCCAAGGCGTCCACATAGTCACTCAATCCCAACAGATGATAGTCGGGGTGCTCGGTTTGACGCAGTTCCACTGGGACCGCTGGCAATCCGAAGGTGGTCAACGCCTCTTCCCAGACCCAAGGACCACAAAACGCGCCGTGAAGGGCTAAACAGACACTCAATGTCACTCTCCTGCCATGCTCTCGCTTTGTGCGTCTGCCACAGTATCGTTCCGCTGCGCGGCAGCCACACTGACCCTGTCCCCGCCACCCGTCTAGGCCATAATGATTACAGGGATTCAGCCAAACGACGCAGTCCAGTCGTCGCTTCGACTGCCGTCAGCCAGTCAAACCAAACCAACAAGCCAAAAAACACGCCTACAGCGCCCGCCATGCCTGACAAAAGGCGTGCGCCTTCGCCGCAACTGCCTGCGGCGACTCGCCCGGTCGATAGAGGGCTGAGCCCAAGCCAAAGCCAGCGGCACCGGCTGCGCGATACCCAGCCATCGTCTCCGGTCCAATACCGCCAACTGGTAGGATCGGAACGCCAGGGGGCAGCACGGCACGCAGGGCACGCAGCACCGGCGGCGGGGCGGCCTCGGCTGGAAACAGCTTCAAGGCCGCGGCGCCCGCAGCGAGGGCCGCGAAGGCCTCGGTCGCTGTGAAAACGCCAGCGATGACCGTGGCGCCCGCCGCAGCGGCGGTGCGGATCACGGCGGGGTCGCTGTGCGGCATCACAATCAACGTTCCGCCTGCTGCCACCACGGCCTCAGCAGCGGCCTCGCTGGTCACGGTGCCCGCACCAATCACAGCCCCGTCTGCCACAGCATCGGCCAGACGCCGGATGCTTTCCAGGGGGCGGGGTGAGTTGAGCGGCACCTCAATCAATCGGAAGCCTTCACCAATCAGCGCGTCGGCGATGGGCACCACCTCGTCGGGTTCGACACCGCGCAAGATCGCCACCAGGGGTAGGGCAGACAGGGCTTGCTCAAAGGTCACAGCCAGCCCCCTGCGAGAGCGACCTGCCAGACGCCAAGCGCCGCCGCGGTCTCAGGCGCGCTGTGGGTTACCAGCCCCAGCAGCTCCGCCGCCCGCCGATAGCGTTCCACCAGCGTCTGCGCGCCGACCAGCACGATTGGTTCAGCCGTGGAGGCTGTTGCCATGGCACTGCGCAGTTCGTGGCCGATCAACAGACCGGAGAGATAGGCTGCCAGACCCGTCTCTGGCAGTTCCCCCAGCAACCCGCGCGCACGCACGCCAAACAGATCCGCCAGCAGCCCAGCTGTTGAGGCCGACTGCGCCACGCCGGCGGCAAAGCCGGCCGTGTCATCCGCCTCGCCGACCATCAAGCGTCCCAGGATGGTGTGACCCTTGAGGGCGGCGTACACCTCCCCCGTCATGTGGGTGCGGAAGCCAATGATCCGCCCGCCATCAACGTCAACCCATTTGGAATGGGTGCCGGGCAGACAGAAGCGTCCCGACTGGCGGTGAAGGGCACCCAGCGCGCCCAGCACCTGCACTTCCTCCCCCCGCATCACGTCGGCCGGGTCGCGGTGGCAGAGGCCAGGCAGAATGCGCACGGGGCCCCACTCGGCCTCGGCAGTGGCCGCGTCAATCATCACGGCGCCAGCTGCCAGGGCATGGGCGTCGGCTGGCAGGGGTTGATAGGCAACCTCGTGCCAACCCTGGCGGCTGCCAACCATACCCGAAAGCACAGTCGCGGCCCCCTCCTCGCGCCGCCAGTCGCCGATGTGGCGGTTGAGAGCATCCTGCCAGCCATCGGCTGCCACAGTGAGAATGCCATCAGAACTGCTGCGGGTCTCAACCACCACCCCATCAACCACGCGGTGGGCGCGCAGGCTGGTGGTGCCCCAATCAACCGCCAACAGAGTGGTCATGCAGTGATGCCGCCGTCGATGATCAGTTCCTGGCCAGTGATAAAGGCGGCATCGGCGCTGGCAAGGTACACAGCAAGCTGGGCGACCTCCTCGGCCGTGCCCAGCCGACCCATGGGTTGGCGGGCGACGAACTCCTGACGCACCGCCTCAGTCGCCGTGCCACGCCGGGCAGCCTGGGTTTCCACCCGCTCGCTCAATGACGGCGTATCCACGGTCCCAGGGCAGATGGCGTTGCAGCGAATGCCTTGTCCGACAAAGTCCACCGCGACCGAGCGCGTGAGGCCGATCACGCCGCCCTTGGTTGCGCCATAGATGCAGCGATTGGGAAACCCGCGAATGGAAGACGCGACGGAGGCGATGTTAACGATCACCCCGCCGCCAGCGGCGATCATTCCCGGCAGCACCGCCTGGATCATCCGGGCCATGCCCAAGACGTTGATCTCAAAGGCGGCCTGCCACTCTTGATCGGTCGCATCCAGCACCGAGCCGTGATGAACGACACCGGCCACATTCATGAGCACATCAATGGTGCCCAGCCTGCTGCACACCGATTGGATGGCGTTCGGGTCACGCACGTCGAGCGTCAGGCGCTCAACGCCCTCCAAACTGTCCAGTCTGGCCGGGTCGATGTCGGTGGCGATCACGGTTGCTGCTTCGGCTGCAGCCGCAAGGGCGATGGCCCGACCAATGCCCTGCCCTGCCGCAGTAACCAGCACAGTCCGCCCGGCAAGGCGCTTCGTCATGCCCAGCCCCCAACGCTCAACAGCATCAACACGCCACCCTGTCGCTCAGGCGATCAGCCTTTTTCGACGTTCTTGACGATTTCCGTCATGGTGATGCCCAAGCGTTCGTCGTTGATCACGACTTCGCCACGGGCGACCAAGCGGTTGTTGACGTAGACGTCAATCGCCTGACCCAGCTTCCGGTCCAGTTCAATCACAGCACCTTTGCCGAGCTTCAGCATGGTGTTGACGTCCATGACTGCACGACCCAGCACCGCTGAGATTTGCACCGGCACTTCGGAAATGGATTCGAGTGCCCGCATGTCAAACGCAGTTGAGCCAGTGTCCTGCTCTTCCTCGGTATCGTCGTCCATTTCGGGCAGATCGGTGAGCTTCATGCTCGTATCCTCAGGCATCCCGGTTTTGACGCAGCATAGCGCAGGGACGGGGCCAGTCACCAGCGTGGAAATTCAACCCCTTGCTCAAACCCCTCGGCAGCGACCGAGACTTACCGGATGGCCGACCGCCGAACTGAGGGGACGCGGGCGAAGCCGGAGCCTGGATGGAGGTGCAGGGGCTGGTCGATCGGCACACAGTCCAGCCAGAACACAGCAGCCAACGGCGGACCCTGCCAACACCGCGATTCCAGCCGTGAAACCAAGGCTCTGGGGCCACCCACGATGATCTCGACGGTCCCGTCATCAACGTTGCGGACCGTGCCGTCAAGGCCCAGGTTTCGGGCCTCCCGCACCACCCAATCCCGATATCCCACAGCCTGCACACGCCCATAGGCGAACAGCTGCCACCACCCTCCGTCCCCCACGCTCCCCCCTCAGGCGAACTCGAGAATGACCTGATCGACGGCGAGAGAAGCCCCCTTCTCTGCGCGAATCGCTTTTACCACGCCGTCCCGCTCAGCCCGGAGCACGTTTTCCATCTTCATGGCCTCCACCACGGCCAACGGCTCGCCTGCCTTGACATCCTGACCCACAGTGACAGCGACTGACACCAAGAGCCCCGGCATGGGCGACAACAGGAACTTCGACATATCGACCGCTTGCTTGACCGGCATGAGCGCCATCAGCTCGGCCGCCCGCGGGCGCATGACCCGCGCCACGACGGCTTGGGCGCCATGGGCCAAGCGCTCGCCGCCCTTCACCCGATCAATCTGCACCGTCATCGCCCGGCCATTGATGGTGCCCGACCACAGGCTGACAGGATCGAGGGGGCCACGCACCGACAAGGTCCAGCCATCCATCAGGACATCCACGCCGCCATCGGCCTCCTGCACCTTGACCGGGTGGTTGACGCTGTCGGCCCGCACCACCAGCGTCGCAAGCGGCTTGGCCTTGGGGCCAGCCCGCTTGCTCTCTCCCCAGGCGCGGGCGGCAGCGAGCGCCAGCAACTCCGCAAGCCGGTCACCGGAGGGTGTGGCAGCTGCGTAGCCGCCGGGAAACTCCTCAGCGATCAGATTGGTGGTCAAATCCCCTGCTCGGAACCGTGGCAACGCCATCAGGGCCGCCAAAAACTCCGCATTGTGGTTCAGGCCGCGGACTTGAAAGCCATCAAGGGCCGAGGCCATGGTATCAATCGCGGCGTCCCGGGTGGCGCCAGAGGTGATCAGCTTGGCGATCATCGGGTCGTAGTACATTGAGATTTCAGCGCCTTCATAGACGCCTGTATCCACCCGCACGCCCTTGCCCTCGGGCTTCTGATAGCGCGTCACCCGCCCGATGGAGGGCAAGAAGTTGCGCGCTGGATCCTCGGCATACAGGCGCGCCTCCATCGCCCAGCCCTTCAGCTTCACTTGGTCCTGGCCGAAGGGCAGCTTCTCGCCTGCTGCAACGCGGATCATCCACTCCACTAGGTCCAGGCCAGTGACCAACTCGGTCACGGGATGCTCGACCTGCAGGCGGGTGTTCATCTCCAGAAAGTAGAAACTCTTGTCGGCACCGGCGATAAACTCCACCGTACCAGCGGAGTAGTAGCCAACCGCCTTCGCCAGGGCGACAGCCTGGGCGCCCATGGCCGCCCGCATCGCCTCGTCGACGAATGGACTCGGTGCTTCTTCGATCACCTTCTGGTGTCGACGCTGCACACTGCATTCCCGCTCGCCCAGGTGCAGCACGGTGCCATGGGTGTCTCCCAGCACCTGGATTTCGATATGGCGGGGCTTTTCGATGAACTTCTCGCAAAACACCCGGTCATCGCCAAAGGCAGAGCGCGCCTCGTTCATGGTGGAGACCAAGCCTTCGCGCACCTCGGCTGCGGTGCGGCACACCCGCATGCCCTTGCCACCGCCGCCGGCCGAAGCCTTGAGCATGACCGGGTAGCCAATGCGCTCGGCGACTTCCACAGCCTCGTCCGGGCTGCTGAGTGCTTGCAGATGACCGGGAACCGTTGAGACACCCGCGCCTTGCGCCAGCTTCTTCGACTCGATCTTGTCGCCCATGGCGCCGATGGCACCAACTGGCGGGCCGATGAAGGTCACACCCGCCGCTGCCAGTGCTTCGGCAAAACTGGCCCGTTCCGACAAGAAGCCATAGCCGGGGTGGACAGCCTCAGCACCCGTGTCCCGGCAGGCTTGCACAATGCGCTCCGCCACCAGATAGCTTTCAGCCGACGGGGCCGGACCAATCCGCACCGCCTCATCTGCCTCGCGCACATGCAGGGCGTCGCGGTCGGCATCGGAATAAACCGCCACAGTCTTGATGCCCATGCGGCGGGCGGTGCGCATCACCCGGCAGGCAATCTCGCCGCGGTTCGCGATCAAAATCTTGCGGAACATAGCGCCGACCCTTCCCAGAGTGGTGTTGCTGTGCCTGACGCGATTAAACCGGCTCAGGCCCCGTTGGTGTTGCCAGACGTCGCGCGAGCCGCGTTACAGCGGCAGGTTGTCGTGCTTTTTCCAAGGGTTCTGCAAATCCTTGGCTGCCAGCATGGTCAACGCCCGCGCAATGCGCATCCGGGTGTTGTGCGGCATGATCACGTCGTCGATGTAACCACGCGAGGCGGCGACGAACGGATTGGCAAACTTCTGGCGGTACTCGTCCGTGCGCGCCTCGATTTGGTCTGGCTCGCCCCGGAAAATGATCTCCACGGCACCCTTCGGCCCCATCACGGCAATTTCAGCCGTTGGCCAAGCATAGTTCAAATCGCCCCGCAAATGCTTGGACGACATCACGTCATAGGCCCCGCCATAGGCCTTGCGGGTGATCACGGTGACCTTCGGCACTGTCGCCTCGCCATAGGCGTACAACAGCTTGGCCCCGTGCTTGATGATGCCGCCATATTCCTGTGCGGTACCCGGCAGGAAGCCCGGCACGTCGACAAAGGTGCAGATCGGAATGTTGAAGGCGTCACAGAAGCGGACAAAGCGCGCTGCCTTGACGGAAGACGCGATGTCCAGGCAGCCCGCCAGCACCATCGGCTGATTGGCGACGATGCCAACCGTTCCGCCACCGATCCGACCAAAGCCAGTCAAGATGTTTTTGGCATAGTCAGGCTGAAGCTCAAAGAATTCCCCGTCATCCACCACTTTCAGGATCAGCTCCTTCATATCGTAGGGCTTGTTGGGGTTGTCGGGAATCAGGGTGTCCAGACTATCCTCACGCCGATCAACGGGGTCGTTGGTCGGTCGAAACGGCGGCTTCTCGCGGTTGTTGCTGGGCAGGAATGATAGGAAGCGACGCAATTCAAGGATCGCGTCGACATCGTTCTCGAACGCCAGATCCGCCACCCCGGACTTGGAGGTGTGCGTGACGGCACCGCCCAGTTCCTCTTGAGTCACTGTCTCGTGGGTGACGGTTTTCACCACATCCGGACCCGTGACAAACATGTAGGAGCTGTCCTTCACCATGAAGATGAAGTCGGTCATCGCGGGAGAATAGACCGCTCCCCCCGCACACGGACCCATGATCATAGAGATTTGCGGCACCACGCCAGAGGCAAGGATGTTGCGCTGAAACACTTCAGCATACCCGCCAAGCGAGGCGACACCTTCCTGAATGCGCGCCCCACCACTGTCATTCAAGCCAATCACCGGGGCGCCAACCTTCATCGCCTGATCCATGATCCGGCAAATCTTTTCAGCGTGGGCCTCGGACAGGGAGCCGCCGAACACGGTAAAGTCCTGGCTGAACACGAAAACCAGTCGACCATCGACCGTGCCAAACCCCGTGACCACGCCGTCGCCAGGAATCTTCTGATCGGCCATCCCGAAGTCGGCGCAGCGATGCTCGACAAACATGCCCCATTCTTCGAAGGAGCCTTCATCCAGCAGCACCTCCAGCCGCTCGCGCGCGGTGAGCTTGCCCTTGGCGTGCTGGGCGGCGATGCGCTTGGTGCCGCCGCCAGCCCGGGCGCCAGCGCGCATAGCCTCAAGCCGATCCAGAATGTCCTGCATGCTTATCCCCACGTGGAAACGGGTGGTTGCTCCGGCTTTAGCACCGGGAGGCCGCAAGGTCCAAGAAGCGACGCGCGGCGCCGAAGTCCGCCTTTAGTCGCAGGCGGCGGTCGGTGGCCTCTGCGTCTTCGCCCCATTGCTCGATCTGCCAACTGGCATCCAGCTCTGCCAGTTCAAATGCTGTTTCGGAATCAATCCGATGATCCAGCAAGGCCAGACCCACACCCAGCGAGCCGGCCGCAGCCGTGGCAAAGGCCAATGCAGTCAGCGCCCAATCGTCGCGGGCTGCGACTGCACGCTCCAGCGCGGCCAAAGCCATCGGTGGCTGCTCCACAGGCATCAAACCCCGCACCAGTGTCAGCGGCGCGTCATAGTGCTGGGCCAGCCAGTCCAGGATCGGCTGCCAGTGCCGCGCCTGACGCTGCACCAACTCCTCCGGCTCTTCCGCGCGGTAGCACACCAAGTCTGTGCTGGCATAGCGCGCCGTCTCCGCCACCACCTCGGCCCGATGCCCCCGCACCCGATCAATCGCAGTGGCTGCCAACTGCATCATCGGCATTGTTGCAGGTTCGATCTGATCCCTCTGATCCCGCCACTCTTGCGCTATCGCCTCGGCAAGCGCGGGCGAGGGGACGCGGAAGGGATGGCCAGCAGGCGTGCGGAGTTCAGCGGCATCCAGACGGACAGTCCAGCCATCCTCCACGGCGGCGGTGCTGACCTCGCTCCAAAACACTTTGCGGGGGATCATCGGCGCAACAAATTGTCCAAGAGACCAGGAAGAGACGGGCGCGGCGGCGCGCCGGGTTGTCCCGGATCGGGTTGTGTGGCTGGTGCAGGTGCAGCGGGGCGCGCCAGCGACCGCCCAGCCAGAGCCGCTGCACACAAGTCGGCTGCCGCATAGCCGCTGGACGAGACACCGGCCACCCCCGTCACAACACCCAACACTGTGGTGATTGCGTCGCCCGCGGCTGTGGTGATGGTGGGCGCCATCAGCGTACCCCGCACCGTGAACGGCGGAATCAAACCTTCGACCAGCGCTTGCCGAGCGCGGCCTTCCAACGGCACGGACAGGCTTTCATCCACAAGGGACACCCGCCCACCTTGACTGATCAGTCCGACCGGCTCCAACGCGACCAAAAGCGTGGGCACGGTAACCACCCCAGCAGCCGCAGTGCCGCGCACCACCACACAGTCCAACGGCACTCCGGCGTTCGCACTCACGGCAGCGGCAAGGCGAGGGTTCACCCCCCACCGCTCCAACAGCGACCGCGGCACAGTTCCCTTGCCAACCGTCAGAGCAATCGGGCCGGATAGGCTGGCGGCCAGCGCTGCGACCGTCTCGCCCGCCCCTTCCACCGTGGCTGAGACGGCCAGTGGTGCACTGATCGGCAAGGACTGGCCGAGCAATCCAGCCAGCGCGGCCACACTAAGGCCCTGCCCTGTCAGCTCCAGCCGCACCTGACGCCCCGCCCCAAGGCGTGCACTACCACGCACCGTGCCCTCGGCCACCTGCGCACTCAGGCGCGAGAGAGCAAAGCCATTCGGCTCCAAGCTCGCGGCCAGTGACAGCTGGCTGATCCGCCCAGTGCTCAGCACCACCTCCCCGATGGTCGCCTCCAGGGCAAGGTCCAGCGGCAACGTCGGCAGCGGCGGCAGCGGCGTGGGTGGCAGAAGGCGAGTGCGGGCGGACGCCGTTGGTGATGGCGATGCCGGACTGGCGCCACTCGCCTGACCGGCAGGTGCCGAGGCGCGCTCCCCCAGCGTGAGCTGATCTGTGGCCAGTGTGACCGCGAGCTTCGGACGCTGCGGGCGGACATCCAGAGTGGCAGCCCCAGTCAGTCGCAGCGGCGCTGCCTCAACCACCAGATCGCTGAGGCTGACCATCTGCGGCGTACCGCGGAGCCGACCCGTCGCGCGGAGCGTCGGCACCGACGGCAGTCCGGGCACAAGACGCTCCAGCGCCTGGCCTTCCAGAACCAGCGCCAAATCGGCCTGAGGCGTTGCAGAACCAGTGGCGACCAGCACGGCCCGCCCCCCCTCGCTCTGAACCGACAGCGTCAGCCCATCCAGACGAAGAGCTGTGAGCGCCCCCTCAACACGCCCTTCTAAGCGGACAGCGCCCAGGGCGGCGACCGCGGGCGGCACGGTTTGACCCGCCAGTTCCAACAGGCGCGCCGCGCGATCTGCTGCAACCGTCAACCGCATATCCACCCGCGGCTCAGCAAGGGCAAGGGCGCCTGCGAGGGCAAGGTCAACACCCGCCCATTGTCCGGTCAGGTCGAGCGGCAGAGTGGGCGCCCCCAGCATCGATGGCGAGGGCAGTGAGCCAGCCACTCGGAATGCCTGATCGCGATACTGCCCGGCGGCCTCAATCACCATCGGCTCGCCAGCGCGGATCGCCGTGCTGGCGCGGGCGAGGCGCAGCTCCTGGCGGTGGCCGGGCAACACCAGAGTCAGGTGACTGTCCATCACCTCCAGCCGCTCGATGGCAAAGCCGGGCTCCGCTTTGGCAGTGTCCGTCGCGGGCGATGGTGCCGAGGGTTGCGGAGCAGCCCCAGCGCGCGGCGGTGGCTGCCAATTGGCACGGCCATCGGCCGCACGCTCCAAATGCACTGCCGCGCCGGTGATGATCAGCCGGTCAATCTGCACGCCGCCGCCAGTCAACAGCGGCCACAGACGCACTGCCACCTCCAGGGTGGCGATCCGCGCCAGATCTGCAGTGGCCGTCCCGGCCGGGCTCGCCACTGTCACATCCCGCGCAACCAGCCGCGGCGTCAGCCCCACGGCAAGGTCAAGCGGCCCCAACTGGACGCGGTGCCCGGTCGCGGCCTCAATCCGGCTTTCCAGCGTCGGGCGGAAGCTGTTGGGGTCCAGTGCCGCCAGCATGGCAGCCGCCGTCGCTGCCAGACCAACAGCCAGCGCCAGAACAATGGTGATGGCGGTCTTCACACGCATGCTGCGAATCCTAGGCGAGCCAGCGAGGCTAAGGAAGCCCCGATCTCCAGAGCGGACCGGCCTTTACCCTTCTGCGTCCGGCTGCTTGGAAGGGTGGGTGTCCGCGAAGGCTGGCAGCGCCATGCAGTGCTCATAGATGCGCATGACGTGGGGATAGGGTGCGTAGTCAAAACTGCCATAACGGCCAGCATTCACCACCTGTGGCACCAGCATGACATCGGCGAGGCTGGGTTCATCGGCGTAGCAAAACCGACCGTGATGGTTCGTCTTCACAATATCTTCCAGCGCTGCGAAGCCCTGTGCAATCCAGTGGTTATACCAAGTCTCAACGGTCTTGAGCTCCTGGCCCATCTCCCGCTCCAGGTACTGCAAGATGCGGAGGTTGTTAACTGGGTGAATATCGCAGCACACCACATTCATCAGGGCACGCACCTTGGCCCGGCCCAGAGCATCACTGGGCAGCAGTGCTGGCGCGGGGAACACTTCCTCCAGATATTCCAGAATCGCCGGGCTTTGCATCAGCACCGCGTCGTCATGCACCAGGGTTGGCAGCAATTGTGTGGGGTTGATGCTGCGATACTGCGGAGTGCGGTGCTCCCCCTTGCGCAGGTGGACGGACACCTGATCATAGGCCAAACCCTTCAGGGCCAGGGCAATGCGCACGCGATAGGCCGCTGAGGAGCGGAAATAGCCGTAGAGCTTGAGCATGGCAGGTATCCTCCGTGCTGTGGCTGTAGCGCGTTCCGCAGTCCGCCGCCAAGATCGCAGCGCGCAAACCGGGGGTACGCAATGCCGCATATCGATCTCTACTCTGACACCCGCACCCGTCCAACCCCAGCGATGCGTCGTGCCATCGCGGAAGCGGAGGTGGGCGACGAACAAGCGGGGCTTGACCCGACTGTCAATGCGCTGAACGAGCGGGTCGCAGCACTGCTGGGCACGGAGGCCGCCGTGTTTCTGCCCTCCGGCACGATGTGCAACGAGATTGCGATTGCCATCCATTGCCGTCCTGGGGACGAGGTGATCTCCCACCGGTTCAGCCATGTGTTGAGCTATGAAGGCGGCGGCCCGTCGCATCTGGCGGGCGCCTCCACTTGGGGCATCGACGGCGCCAACGGCATGTTCACCGCAGCCGAGTTGGAAGCCGCCATCCGCCCACCCAATCGTTATCTGCCGCGCTCGCGTCTTGTGGTGGTGGAGCAGACCAGCAACACGGGAGGCGGGCGGGTGTGGCCGCTGGCGGAAATTGAGGCGATTGCCGCTGTCACCCGCCGCCACGGCCTTGCCCTGCACATGGATGGCGCCCGGCTGATGAACGCTGTGGTCGCCAGCGGAATTCCGGCTGCCACTTGGGCTGCGCCGTTTGATTCCAGCTGGATCGACTTCTCCAAGGGTCTGGGCGCCCCGATTGGCGCCTGCCTCGCTGGCAGCGCTGCGTTCATTCACGAGGCATGGCGCTTGAAGCAGCGTTGGGGTGGGGCCATGCGCCAGGCAGGCATAGTCGCAGCCGCCGCGCTCTACGCCTTGGACCATCACGTCGACCGGCTGGCGGAGGATCACGCCAATGCCAAGCGGCTGGCCGAACGTCTGGCGGATGTGGATGGGATCGAGATCGATCCAACGGGTGTGGACACCAATCTCGTCTATTTCCACGTCCGCAAACCGGGCTGGGATGCCGCACGCTTGACGGAAGCAGCCGCGGCTGACGGCGTTGTGTTCGGCAGCTTCGGCCCCAGCCGCTGCCGCATGGTCACCCACCTTGATGTGACAACGCAGGATTGCGATACAGCCGCAGCAGTCGTGCGGCGGCTACTGGGTGCCTGAGCGAAGAGCCAACAGGGGCGCCGGGTCTGGCGCCCCCGCGGTCGCTCTACTTCTTGCGCACTGGCCGGTAGAGCCCGCGTTCGTTCGGGATCGGCTCAAACCGGTCGGTCACGCCCAACACTGTTTCCGCGCCACCGAGGTAGAGCACACCGTCATCTGGCAGCAGTTCCGCAATGCGCTCCAACACCTGTGCCTTGGTCGGCTGGTCAAAGTAGATCAGCACGTTGCGGCAGAACACCACATCAAACTGGCCTAAGCTTTTCATATCGTGGAGCAGATTGAATTCGCGATACTGCACCATATCGCGGATTTCTTGGTTCAACTGCCACTTGTCACCGTCCATCTGCTTGAAATACTTCACCAGCAGCTTGATCGGCAGGCCACGCTGTACTTCGAATTGGCTGTAAACAGCCGCCCGTGCCCGCTCAATCACTTCCAGATTGATATCGGTGCCGAGTAGCTCGATCTTCCAGCCTGCAACCTTGGCCCCCTCCTCCTTCAGCGCGATGGCGATGGAGTAGGGTTCTTGCCCCGTGGAGGCCGCCGCACACCAAACGCGGATCTGTCGCTTGGCCGCGCGCTTTTCCAACAGATTGGGCAGCACGAGCCGCGTCAATTGCTCGAACGGCTTGGTATCGCGGAAGAACAGCGTCTCATTGGTGGTCATTGCTTCGACCACCAACCGCTCCAATGAGGCGTCGCTGCGTTGGCGCAGCTTGACCACCAGCTCATCCAAGCCCTTGACGCCAATCTTGCGGGCCACCGGCATCAAACGGCTTTCCAGCAAGTACGACTTGTCCGGCGTCAACACGAGGCCAGAGCGGTCGCGCACCAGCCTGGACAGGAGGTCGAAATCTTCGGACTTCATCCGCGACCTCCCGTCGCATAGCGCTGCAAGGCCGGACCAATCTCCGGCAATGGTAGCACTGCGCTGCACAAACCCGCTGTCGCCACCGCCCCAGGCATGCCCCACACGACGGAACTGGGCTCGTCCTGGGCGATGACCATACCGCCCTGTTCCACCACCTGCTCGGCACCGCGCAAGCCATCTTGACCCATCCCAGTGAGGATGGTGACCAGAATCTTGCGCGCACCGTAGGCTTGGATCAAAGACCGCAGCATCGGATCGACTGCTGGTCGGCAGAAGTTTTCTGGCGGGGTTTTCAACAGGCGGATCACCTTCTCCTTCCCCGGCGCACCCTCCACAATCATGTGGTAATCGCCGGGAGCGACATAGATGCGCCCTTTCACCACAGGCTCCCCATCCTTGCCTTCGGCGCACGGACGCTTGGTCACACGGCTCAAATGCTCCGCCAGGATGGTGGTGAAGGTGGCTGGCATGTGCTGCGTGATGAAGATCGGCTGCAGGATACGATCTGGAAAATCCGCCAACACCTGAAACAGCGCCTGTGGCCCACCCGTGGAGGAGCCGATGGCCAGAACCTCCGGCACCTCGGTCGAGACCGGGCGCAAGGTGACAGTTGCGGACTTGAACGCCCGCAGGCTCGCGGGGGTTTTCTCCTGCGGGGCTGGGCGATCATTGGGATCGCTCGCCACCCGGCGGGTCAGGCTCGGCTGCTCCTGACGCGGGCTGCGCAGGGGGCCTGCCAACGCCTTGATCTTCTCAATCAGTTCACGCTTGAACGTGTCGGCCGAGGTCAACTCCGATGTGGAGGTTGGCTTCGGGATGTAATCCTTGGCACCGGCTTGCAAGGCGCGCAGCGACACGTCGGCATTTCGCCGGGTCAGCGTAGACGCCATGATCACAATCAAGCCCGGTTGCGCCTGCAACAGCAACGGCAGGGCGGTCAGCCCGTCCATCACTGGCATTTCGATGTCCAGCACCACAACATCAACCGGCTGACGCTTGAGCGCATTCAGCGCCATCTTGCCATCGCCAACCGAGGCGACGACCTGCAGCTCCGGATCGCTCTCCAAGGCGCGGGTGAACAAGCCACGGATCACCGCGCTGTCATCCACCAGCATGATGCGGATCACACCGCCCTTCGCACCCGGCGGGGATGGCCCGGTACCGCCTTCTTTGGTCATCAGATCAAGCCCACCTGGGCAAACTTGCTTTGGATGATCTCCGCGTCGAACGGCTTCATAATGTATTCATCTGCTCCAGCAGCCATCGCTTTCTGGATGTGCTCCAGATCATTCTCCGTAGTGCAGAACACCACTTTGGGCTCTGACCCGCCCTCCAACTGGCGCAGCGCGATCAGAAACTCCAGCCCGTTCATCACTGGCATGTTCCAGTCCAGCAGCACAGCATCGGGCAACTCGCGCTTGCAGATATCCAACGCCTTTAGACCATCCTCGGCCTCAATGGTGTGGAAGCTCAGATCCTGAAGGATCTTTCGGGCAACCATGCGGACAACCCGGCTGTCGTCGACGATCAAACAGGATTTCATGAAACCTAAGCTCCCACCCTCGGCGCCACCCTGCGGCGGGCGCCTGCCTTGTCACCCTGATGCCGGGTTGTTTGGTCAACCCGCCTGGACCAGCGCTGCTGTCATCATGCGCAACTTGATCGCCCAATGCCAATCAGGCTGATTCAACCCGCGTGAATTCCAGCAGCCGATCGACGTCCAGCACCACAAGCAACTCTTGATCGAGACGGAAAATCCCCTGGCTGACCTCGCGCCAGCGCGGGTCGAGAGTGGCAGGGTTGCGCTCGAAATCGTTGCCCGCGAGGGTCAGCACCTCGCCGACCGTGTCGACCATCAGCGAGTAGAACTCGCCCAGATGCTCGACCACAACGCTCATGCCCTCGATCTCCTTTGGCCGACGCTCCAGGCCAAGGCGGGTGCGAACATCCACGGCCGTGACGATGCGCCCACGCAGGTTCAGCGAGCCCGCAACTTCTGGCGGCGCCAACGGGATGCGCGTGATTCGCTGCGGCCCCAGCACATCATGCACCAGCAGCACCGGGATCCCGAACATCTGGTCGGCAATGAAGATTGACACGAACTGACGGCTATCCTCCGCAGCACTCATCTTGCCGAGGGCGCGGCCTTTGCCGGCGGGAACGAGTTCGCTCACTGGGCACCTCGCATGCTCAAGGTCTCCGTCAGGGTGGCAATCAGCCCGTCACGATCAAACTTCGCGACATAGTCGTTGAAGCCGACCTGCCGCCCACGCTCCATGTCATCGGCGCTGGTGTGGCTGGTCATCGCCACCAGAGGCACAGCCGACCACTTTTCCGACCGGCGTACAGCCTCGGCGAAGTCAAAGCCCGACATGCCCGGCATTTCAATGTCCGATACGATGGCATCAAAGGCTTCACCGGCTTCGCACAGGGTCATCGCTTCATCGGCCGAGGCGCAGGTGGTGACCTCGAACCCATTCACCGACAGCAACGGCGACAAGAGGTTGCGGAAGAACGCGCTGTCGTCGACCAGCAACACGCGCTTCTTGCGCCGTGGTCCAGTCAGCCGCGGGCCACCGGTCATGAACCAGTCACCATAGGCCTGGGTCAAGTAGTAGCCGGTGTCGATCAAGTCCGTCGCCTTACCAGCGATGATCGCGGAGCCGATGAAACCCGGTTTCTCGGCCACCAACTCCACATTCATGCGGTCTTCGACGATGTCGATGATCTCATCGACCACCAAGCCCATCGACCGCTCGCCATCGGCGAACACCAGGATCGGCTGACGCCCTTCGGTGCCCATCACGATCGACGGCACACAGGGAATCAGCGGCATCAGCTTCTCGCGGTACTGCACCATCGGGCGCCCGTTGGAGTATTCGACATTGGTGAGGTCGATCTCCTCCAATCGCGCCACTAGGCTCAGCGGTACGGCTTTCGGCCCACCCTCGCCTGCTTTGAAGATCAGCAGAGTGGTCTTTTCGTCGCCGCGCGCCGTGCTGGTTGTGTGGTTTTCCACGGCTTGGTTCTCGGCCATCGACAACTCGCCCGACTCAGCCGCGATGCCGTTCGGGTCAAGGATCATGATGACCGAGCCATCGCCCAGGATGGTGTTGCCCGAGAACAGGGTGAGGTGGCGCAGAATCGGTGCCACCGGCTTCACCACGATTTCTTCGGTGTCGAACACCCGATCGACCATGATGCCGAAGGTGTAGGTGCCAACCTGGGTGACGACGATGAAGTTCTCCGTCCCCTTGCCATCCTCGCGATCCAGGCGGAGCAGCCGTTCCAGCGAGACCAGCGGCAGCAGGCGGTTGCGCAACCGCAGCACCGGCGTGCCGTGAATGCGCTCGATGCGGTGTTCTGAGTTTTGCGAGGCGCGCACCAATTCCACCACGCTGATCTGCGGAATGGCGAAGCGCTCGCCACAGCTTTCCACAATCAACGCCGAGACAATTGCGAGCGTCAGCGGGATCTTGATGACGAAGGTGGAGCCGCGGCCCAAACGGCTCTTCAACTCCACATTGCCACCGATTTTTTCGATGTTGGTGCGGACAACGTCCATCCCGACGCCGCGGCCAGACACCGACGTCACCTTGGCAGCGGTGGAGAAGCCCGGCTTGAAGATGAACTGGTAGATCTGCTGGTCGGACAGTTGCTCCAACTCTTGCTCGGTCGCCAGACCGTTCTGGATCGCCTTTGCCTTGATCTTCACGATGTCCAGGCCGCGACCATCATCGGAGATTTCAATCAGGATATGACCGCCCTCGTGGTAGGCGTTCAAGGTCACCCGACCAGTTTCCGGCTTGCCCGCACGCACCCGCTCGTCGGGCAACTCCAGCCCATGGTCCGCTGAGTTGCGGACCATGTGGGTCAGCGGGTCCTTGATCAGTTCCAACACTTGCCGGTCAAGTTCGGTCTCGGCACCGATCATCTGCAGCTCGATCTTCTTGCCGAGTTCCAGCGACAAGTCACGGACCATACGCGGCAGCTTCGCCCAAGCATTGCCAATAGGCTGCATGCGCGTTTTCATCACGCCTTCTTGCAGCTCAGAGGTCACATGGCTCAGCCGCTGCAGTGGGACAGAGAATTCGCTGTCCTTGTATCGGCGCACGATTTGCAGCAGCTGGTTGCGGGTCAGAACCAGCTCAGACACCATCGTCATCAGGTTTTCGAGCAGATCAACCGACACGCGGATGGTTTGTGCAGCAACGGCGCTTTCCTTTGCCTCCAATGCTGCACCAGCGGGTTCGTCGCGGTGCGCGGCGACTGCAGGCATCGCGGGAGCGGCCGGTGCCGTCTGCGGAGCCGCGGCCGGCACAGAGGAGACCACAGGCGCAATCTCGGTGGACCGTTGCGGTTCAGCGGCCACGGGCACTGACGCGGGGGCTGGTGTCGGCACCGCTGCCGGGACGGGTGCCGGGGGTGGTGCTGGCTCTGGGTCCGGTGGGGTGTAGGCCGCTGGCGCTGCGACGCCATCGGTGTAGCCCGGCACACTCTGCCCATCGGCAACCTTGTTGAGGATGGCGATCAACTCACCATCGTCGCCCGGCGGCTCCGCCTCCGTCCGCTCCAACTCCGACAGGATCAGCTTGATCCGGTCGAGGGATTGCAGGATCAGCGATACAATGCCGGGCCCCACCACCAACTCGCCATCGCGAATGCGACCCAGCACATTCTCTGACGCGTGGGCAACGCGCTCCAGGCGCGGCAGCCCAAGGAACCCGCAGGTGCCCTTGATGGTGTGGACGAGCCGGAAAATGTTGGACAGCAATTCCGGGTTGTTCGGGTTTTGCTCCAGCTTGACCAGTTCGACGTCGAGCACAGACAGGCTCTCCGACGTCTCGGTGAGGAATTCGCTCAGCAGATCATCCATGACACCGCAACCCTTTCCGGCCCCGTCGGCGCGGGACCACCCCCAACGGCAACCCGCTCGCCCTTAATACCGCCCCACCCCACGGCAGCGCCAGTGTATCCTGTTCGACAGATCGGGTCAGGAGGCCACATGCAGCGTTTGGTTCCCGGCGACTGGGTTCGCCACCCGGATGCTCCGGACTGGGGTCTGGGTCAGGTGCAGTCGGTGATCGGCGTGCGCGCCACTGTCAATTTTGAACATCGCGGCAAGGTCTTGATCGATCTTTCGGTGGTTAGCCTGGAATCGGTTGACCCAAACCAGCGCTAGCCAACCAACGCGGCTGCCCACCTAGCGACCGACCCTCCTGTTGGCGGTGTACACCAGTGTTCTCCTACCTTTACCCTTGATGACAGCATATCCGCTATCTATGATGTTATTGTCAGTGGAAAGTGACCCTCTTTAAGGGCTGCGGCACGCCACCGGGCGACAGAATGTCCCCGCTCACGACAGGAGAGACCGTCCATGACCATCCAGGCCCTTTCGACCAACACACCCACGACGCCCCCACCAGCGCCGGTGGTCCGCGCCGACCAGGCGCGCGCCCGCTTTGAAGACACAGCCGTCATCATCTCGACCTCCACGCAGGTGAGTGTAACCGGCAATGTCGAGACCGAGGACGGCACTGTCAGCTTCAAGGCGCAGTTTGAAACCCAGAGTCTACTGATCAGCCAAGAGGCAAACGCAATTGTAGCGATGAACGCGAGCTTTGCTCAGCGTGGGAGTGTGGTCGCTACTGTTCGCTACAAGGGCCAGATAATCGCGAATCTTGACGAGTTCGGTCGTTTGGGCATCGTCGAAGGGCTGGGGCCGGAATTCGATCACCTGAAGGCGATCATGCTTCGGTACTATGATCCGCGGCAGCCTCCCGGGCGTGGTAATCTTGCCATGCTGGCCGCCTTGATGCTGCGCAATCCAGACACGATCACCATCGAGTTTGCCCAAGAGGGGATGGGCAAGATGTTGAAAGATGCACTGGCCGTGGTGGCGGACGTGATCAAGCGCGGTCGCAACCCGACCAGCGGGAACGATTTGCAAGCCGTTCACCAGTACATCGACCTGCTGTTCGCCTACACCGACGATCTGATCGGCAAGCCCGACCCAAACGATCCTACCAAGCGCGTTGGGGTGTTACGCGGCAAAGGCAGAGCTGTCTATGCCCTGGACAACAGTGGGCGAGAAATTGGGATTCGCTTGGTCGGCCCGTTGCCGGTGTTCACCAATCGCCCCGGCGGTCTGCTCAATCTGGATGGCAGCCTTCGGAGCGATAGCGCCGCAAGAGTCTGGGTCGGAGTTTTCGGTCTCGATCTGGTCGCCTGACAGCTCAGCGCCAGTCCCCACCGGCGATGACCAGCGCGGCATCAAGCGCCGCGCTGGCTGCCGTTTGGGCTAGGCCGCCTTGGCCGCCATCTTTCCACGCGCTTCGGCCAAATGGTCCATCACATGGGTGAAGCTGCCGAGCCCTTGGGTGAGGGAGCGCAGATCGATGATCATGTCGGCCATCTCCGCCTCGGGCATCAAGGCCTCCACCTGATCCCAGCCCGCCCAGCCCGGTCTGGCATCGAAGCCAAGAATTTGGCCGCGCCGACCACTGACCAACCGCTGGACCTTCGGCGTGTCCTCCGATGGGGCGGTAATGATGACTTTGTGGATCGGCTCCAGCACCAAGGGCTCGCACTCAGCCAGCGCGTCTTGCACTGCGCTGCGCGCACAGGTGCGAAACGCCATGTCGGAGCTATCGACGGCATGGTATTGGCCGTCGGTGAGCACCACCTCCACATCCACCACGGGATAGCCCATCGGGCCTTTGACCAGCGCCTCGCGCACGCCTTCCTCGACGGCAGGAATGTACTGTTTGGGCACGGCACCGCCGACGATGCGGTCACTGAACCGAAAACCGCTGCCCCGCGGCAGCGGGTGGATTTCCAGATGGATGTCCGCAAATTGACCATGCCCGCCGGTTTGCCGCTTGTGGCGGTGGTGCAGGGTCTTGCCTTTGCGGATGGTCTCCTTACCCGCCACCCTGGGTGTGCGGGAGGCTACCGCGACACCGAACGCACTGCGCATCACCTCCAGCGCGTGTTTCAGGTGCAGTTCCCCCTGGCCCGACAGCAAGGTGTCGCCGGTCTCCTCGGCGTGTTGGACACTGAGGGACAGGTCCTCCTCCACCAACTTGCGCAAGGCGGTAGACAGCTTGACGTCATCGGCGCGGTTCTCCGCCCCAATCGCCAGCGTATAGACCGGCGCTGGCGCCACGGGGAAGTCGATGCCGACGGGCTCAGCCACCAGCACCTGACCGGTCATCACCTGATCCAGCCGTGCGGCGATCACCACGTCGCCAGCCCGCGCCTCGGCCACCTTGGCGCCACTGCCTGGGCGGGTCAGCGTGCCGATGCGTTGACCATTCAGCACCAGCCCCTCGCGCGCCACGCCACTCCACACCCGCACGAGGGATTGCTTGCCGCCATGGGCCTGATGATTGGTCTTGATCACCTGCAGCACGACTTGATCGCTGTCGAGGCTCAGGCGCTCGCAGGTATCCTTGGCATCGGGGGTATCGTGGCGCAGCGCCTTCCACAGCCGTCGCACGCCATGATCCAACTCAGCCGCCGTTAGCAGCACCGGCACCAAACTGTCGCTGCGCACATCAGCCTTAAGGGCTGCGTACAGTTCGGCCTGGCTTGGGGTATCCTCCTCCAGCAGCTTTTCCAGTAGGGCATCGTCCAGGTCGGCCAAGGCTTCGACCAGGGCACTGCGCGCCTCCTCCTCGCGAGGGCGCATCCAGTCTGGCAGGGCGATCTGGTCTGAGGCTTGGCCGGTGCGCCAGCGGTAGGCCCGCTCAGACACCAGATCGACGTAGCCCTTCACTTGATCGCCCTCGCGGATTGGCACTTGGCGCAACACCAGCTTGCGCGATGACCAGGGCTGCAGCGCGGCGATCAAGTCACGCATATGGATGGCTGCCTGATCCATACGATTGACCACGATCATGTGCGGGATCGCCCGGTCATCGAGGAATTTCAACAAGCCAGCAGCCCCCGATGCGCGCTCCAGCACCGGTTCCACTACCACAATCGCAAGGTCGGCTGCCGCCAGTGCAGCCTGTGCTTCATAGCTAAAGTCAATGGCGCCGGGGGTATCGATCAGTGTCCAGGCTTCACCCAGAAAGGTACAGGCAGCGGCAGTCATGCTGTGGGTGGCGGGCCGCTCGCCGCCTTTGCGGTGCTTGCGAGCAGATGTGCCAGCGGCTTCAAGCAGAGCTTCAAACAGGGCGGTCTTGCCAACCATTTGCGGACCGACAAGCACCGCCGTACGGGGTCTGCTGGCGGTAGCAACGACATCATCGACCATGGTGCGCCTCCGTTGGTTCGGGCGTCCGGCACAACCGTGGCGGAGTTCCCCGCCATTCGGCCGTTCCTCCCACTGTCACGCTGCTCCCGTCACCCGGCCGCCTGCAAGCTTGAAGTCGCCGCACACACCAATCTCGCGGTGGCACTCACTGCCCGTTTGGGATACCACCACCGCCACGCATCGCTGACGATTGCACATCTTAACAGAAGGACGTCCCCACCCATGCGTAGCACGATTGGCCGCACCCTAATGGCACTGTGTGTGCTGGGATTGATGACTGCCTGCGCGCAGCCTGCACGCGAGGCTGGCATGGTGATCGGTCCCGTCGCGGAGTCCGCCCGGTTGGCGACGACCGTTCCCGCGCTGAGCAGCGCCGTCGCCGTCGGCCAGATCAGCGGGGGCAGTGCCACCAACCCAATGGGCATGTCTCAGGTGGATGACGCCACCATTCGAGGCGCCTTACGCGCCTCAATGACTGTCCACGGCATTCTGTCGAACGACCCCAATGCCCGCTACCAGATTGCGGGCCATCTGAACGAGCTGCAGCAACCCTTCTTCGGCGTTGATGTCACCGTGACATCGAACATCCTGTGGACGCTGCTGGATCGCATCAGCGGCGCTGTGGTGTTTCGCGAGCAAGTTGTCACTCCCTACACCGCGCGCTTCAGCGACGCATTTGTCGGTGTCGAGCGGCTGCGCCTTGCGAATGAAGGCGCGATCAAAGCCAATCTGACCAAGTTGTTTGAGCGCTTGGCGGTCCAGCCGCTGACGCCGCAGACGCCTACGGTCACGCCAGCACCGGCGGCCCCTGCGGCTGCCCCGAGCGCAGCGCCGTCCAGCTAGACCTGCAAAACCGCAATGGCGAAGGGGGCGACAAACCCGGCGCACCCTCCTATATACCAAGGCAACGGGTCGGCCATGTTGGGATCAGGCCCGGCTGAGGGAGCGTGCTGCCGTGCTGGATCCATTCGGTCGAAAGGTGAGTTACCTGCGGGTGTCCGTTACGGACCGGTGCGACTTCCGCTGTGTCTACTGCATGGCAGAAGACATGACGTTCCTGCCGAAGGCGGAGGTTCTGTCGCTGGAGGAACTGGATCGCGTCTGCTCGGCCTTCATTCGCATGGGCACCACCAAGCTGCGTTTGACCGGCGGTGAGCCGCTGGTCCGCCGCAATGTGATGAGCCTGATCCGCTCCCTTTCCCGCCATCTCGACAGCGGCGCGCTGGAAGAACTGACCCTAACCACCAATGGCAGCCAGTTGGCAAAGTATGCTGACGAGTTGGCGAAGCTGGGGGTGCGGCGGCTCAATGTCTCGCTGGACACGCTGGACGAGGGGTTGTTTACGGAACTCACCCGCTGGGGCCGCCTGCCCCAGGTGCTAGACGGTATCTTCGCCGCTAAGGCAGCGGGCCTTGCCGTCAAGATCAACGCCGTTGCCTTGAAGGGCGTGAATGATCGCGAGTTTGACCGCATGCTGGCGTGGTGCGGTGAACATGGCTTCGACATGACGATCATTGAGGTCATGCCGATGGGCGATATTGGGGAGCAACGGGTTGATCAATACCTGCCGCTGTCCATCGTCCGCGCCGACCTTGCGAAGCGCTGGACACTGACTGAATCCGACTATCGCACGGGCGGCCCCGCCCGCTATGTCCGGGTGGAGGAGACCGGCCAGCGCCTGGGCTTCATCACGCCGCTGACCCATAACTTCTGTGAGAGCTGCAACCGCGTGCGCCTCACCTGCACGGGTCAGCTCTATATGTGCCTGGGTCAGGAAGATAATGCGGACCTGCGCGCCGCTGTGCGCGCCAGCGAGGGCGATGGCCCCCTGGACGCGGCGATCCTGGAAGCGATTGGTCGCAAGCCAAAGGGGCATGATTTCGTGATCGACCGGCGCACCAACGCACCCGCTGTGCCGCGGCATATGAGCGTCACCGGCGGTTAAGGGGCTGGAGCGGCAGGCGCTTGAGTGCTACCGCTCTGTCATGCCGCGTCGGCGCCTGCACTTCACCCACTCCCCCGCCCCTGCGGCAGCGGAGGCCTATAACCGCCTGATCGAGCGGCACGCCAACGTGCCGTTCGAAGAGGCGGAGGTAGTGGTCGCCCTCGGCGGCGACGGCTTCTTGCTGGAAACCCTGCACCGCACCATGGTGACCGGCCAGCCTGTGTTCGGCATGAATCGCGGCTCGGTTGGGTTTTTGCTCAATGAATACTGGGACAGCGCGTTGATCGAGCGCTTGGCCGAAGCGCATGAAGTGACGCTGACGCCGTTGCGGATGATCGCCCACACCATCGCAGGCGAGCGGGTGGAGGGCTTGGCGATCAACGAAGTGTCCCTGCTGCGGGAAACCCGGCAATCGGCCAAGGTGCGGATTCGCGTGGATGGCGTGACCCGGCTGGAGGAATTGCAGGGCGATGGTGTTCTCCTCGCGACGCCTGCGGGCTCCACAGCCTACAACCTGTCCGCCCACGGGCCGATTGTGCCGCTGGGGGCGGGCGTGCTGGCACTGACGCCGATCAGTGCCTTCCGGCCCCGGCGCTGGCGCGGCGCGCTGTTACCGCGCCACTCCACTGTCCGGTTCGACGTGTTGGAGCCAGCGAAGCGCCCGGTATCAGCGGTTGCCGATCATTTGGAAGTGCGCGATGTTTCTCATGTGTCGGTGACCGAGGCGGCCGAGGTAAAGCTGCGGCTGCTGTTCGATCCCGAACGCAACTTGGAAGAACGCATTCTGAAGGAACAGTTTGCGCCATGATCCGCACGGTCAGCCTCCGGTTGCTGATGGTGGTGGCACTGCTGGTCGCAGGCCTGGGCCTTGCCCAGTCCCACCACAGCGGCTGCGGCAACCACGCTACCATGCTGATCCAAACCGCAGACCATCTCCCGGCTGATCACCCCCACGACAGCCCGTGCGGACCGGGGGACGCCTTCAGCAGCCGGTGTTGTGCCATTGCCTGCGCGCTGGCCCTGCCGATTGTGACGGTCAGCCTGATCGCCCAACCGCCGGAGCGCCCCTGGGCACACCATCTCACGCCCGCACTGACGGTGATCGTGCCGGTCCCCCTGCCCCCACCGCGCCAGACCTGACCCACCGAACCACACATCCCCCTTTGTTCGGATCTCGTCAGGAGAGAATGATGCGCACACACGTCTGGGCTGGCTGCGCCGCCCTGTCACTGGTTGTTCTGCTTGGGGCTGCCTTGCCCGTCGCCGCACAGCAGCGCCACCAACACCACGGCCCCGCCCGCTCTGCACCGGTTGCAGACTCAACCAAGAAGTTCATGGACGCCAACGCGCGCATGCACAAGGACATGGACATCGCCTACACCGGCGATGCCGATGTCGATTTCGTGCGCGGCATGATCCCTCACCATCAAGGTGCCATTGACATGGCCCAAGTGGTGCTGGAGCACGGTCGCGACCCTGAAATCCGCGCGCTGGCCCGCTCTGTGATCGAGGCGCAGCAGAAAGAAATCGCCGACATGCGCCGCTGGCTCGCCGCCCGCGGTCAATGACGGGACCGGGTTGGCGGAGCCTGCGCGACGCCAACCCGCGCTCGCCCCGGCTGAACCTGGCATGCCAAGGATCAGCCGGTGGTCTGGGAGTCACCTGCCAGCGTGCGCGGCAAGTGGACGGTGAAGGTGGTTCCCTTCCCCGGCGTGCTGGCGACGGCGATGGTGCCGCCCATCCGATCCACCAACCGCCGACAGATCGCCAGCCCGAGCCCAGTACCGCCGAAGCGACGGCGGATTGAAGCGTCGGCTTGCACGAATTCCTGAAACAAGCTGGCTTGCGCCTCGACCGCGATGCCGATGCCGGTGTCGATCACCTGCCACACCAGCCCCGCCTCTTCAGCCGTCAAGGTCACGCGCACACCGCCGCGTTCGGTGAACTTGATCGCATTGCCGATCAGGTTCAGCAGGATCTGGCGAATGCGGGCAGAGTCCCCTTCGGTCACCAGCGTGGCGTGTGGGCACTCCATCTTGAGGGTTAGACCTCTGGAAGCCGCCGTTGCCTGCATGGCCCGCACGGCATCGCCGGTCACCTCCACCACGTCAATCGACTGCACCTCCAGCGCCAAGTGCTGCGCCTCAAGGCGGGAGAAATCCAACACATCGTTCAGCAGCAGCATCAGATCGTCGCCGGACCGTTGGATCAGCGCCACCAATTCGCGCTGCGTCGGGTCCAACTCCGTCGTGGCAAGCACACTCGCGAGGCCCAGGACACCATTCATCGGCGTGCGGATTTCGTGGCTCATCACGGCCAGAAAGTCGGCCTTGGCCCGGGCAGCAGCCTCCGCTTCATCCCGGGCCTGCTCCAGATCCGACGTGCGCTGGCGCACTTGGCGGGCCATGGCATCGAACGCCGCGGCCAGCCGCCCAAATTCATCGGTGCCAATTGGCAGCGGCGGCGGTGAGGCCGCGCCATGGCGCAACGCCTCGGCCGCGCGGTGCAGTTCGCGCAACGGCTGAACAATCCGACCGTAAAGCACGTGGAGCACCAGCAAGGTCAGCCCGAGGGCTACCGATCCAATCAGCAGCCCGCGATGCAGCAGGGTTTGGCGCAGCGCCTCCATCGGTGCCACGGCATAACCAACCCACAGGCGCCCCAGGCGTTGACCCGCCATCTCGATCTCAATCGGGGCAACATAGCTGGCAACCCCCGCTTGGGTGCGCACAGCCCCGGCACTGGTCGGCAGCGGGCCATCGGTGGCAACCGCCCAGCCCGCCTCTGCAATCGGACGGCCAGCGGCATCCAGCAACACCATGTGGGTGATGCCCTGGCTGGACAGACTTTCCTCCAAAATCGCAGCAATCGAGGCGTAGTCCCGCTCAATCAGCAAGCTGGTCAGGGCAGCGCGGAAGAAGGGCGTCTCGTCAACGGCGCGCTGATAGAGGAACCGGTCGGTGGCTGCGGCCAACTGGCCTGCCTGATTGATCAACAGCGCCGTCAGCGCGCCCGTAACTGCCAGCGCGCCAACCAGAAACAACCGCAGTCGCAGCGAGAGGTGCGAGGATTGCGCCACCGCGCGGCTAGCCCTGCCCCAGCAATCGCCGGGTCTCGGCCACCACACCATCCACACCTGCCCTGTCCGCATCGGTGAGGCGGCGGATTGCTTGAAGATTGGCGAGGCGCATGAACTCCTGCCCTTCGGGTGACGCGGGCAGACCCAGCACCCACCCGGCCAGCCGCTCGACCTCAGCTGCAGGCATGGGTTTGCCCGGCAGCACAAAGAACCCCGGCACGCGGGCAAACTCCCGGAATACCTGCAATCGGCTGCGCAGCCCCTCGCCAATTGCCCGGAATTCCCCACCCGACATCATCGCCAGCGGCGCTTCCCCGGAGGCAAGCAACTGACCCAGACTGTCATCGTTGCGGGCATGGACCTGGCGGACGCTGCTAAGGTCCAGCCCTTGCTCCGCCAGCCAAGCCAGCCCGCGCAGGGCAACCAACGACTGCGGATTGGCAAGGGCGAGCGTCTTGCCTGCCAAGTCGGCCACGCTCGCAATGGGGCGGGCGCCATACATCACGAGCAGCCCCGGAATCGGGGGGTCATAGATGGCAATGGCAGGCGGCAGCCCCGCCAATTCCGCCACGCGGCCCAAATTCGCAGCCGTCACCACAAGATCATAGGCCCCAGCCATCGTGCGTTGATGGAAGGCGCGGAAATCCGGCGCAGTCACCACCTCAATGGGGCGACCGACTCGCGGCTCCAGGTATGCGCGCACCGGTTGATAGGTTTGGAGGATGATGCGTGCACTGATGTTCGGCAACACACCCAGTTGGAAGGCTTGGGATGTCGGCGTTGCTTGCGCCCCGCTGGGTGATGGGGGCGTCTGTGCGCGTGCCGACGGCCCATCCGGTCCAGGTCCTGGCATCGCGGCGGCAAGGCCACCCAACAACACTGTGCGACGTCCGATCCCTGCCATGGCAATGCCCCTCTGTCCGCTAGTGGCTGTGCGGAGACTGACAGGCATGGGTCGCAGGGTCTACCGCTTCAAACTGCCCGCTGCCTGCGATCAACACTGCATCCATAGGATACACTTGACCATACCCCCCTTGATCCCTGGACCACGAAGGCGCAAACCGCGCACAGGTCTTACTGTTGCCTCGCCCCTGCCTGCTGGACTGGCTTGACCATGCCTCGTAATACTGATATTTCAGATGTCGTGTTTGCCCCTCTAACTGACAGCGCTGCGTCAGACCAAACGGACCAATCCCTGGCTGAGCGCGCCTATAGCGCGATCCGCGATGCCATCGTGGAGGGCACGCTTGCCTCTGGTGCCGCGATCTCGGAACGCTCTCTCGCCGCTGCCCTCGGCGTGTCTATTCAACCCGTGCGCGAAGCTCTGCGTCGTCTGGATGCCGAGGGGCTGGTGGAAACCCGCCCGCGCAGTGGCACCCGCGTTGCGCGTCTGGATGACGAGACATTGCGGGAAACCGGGCTGGCGCGCGCAGCCTTGGAAGCCGTTGCGGCAGCCCTGGCAGCGCGCCGGGCCACTGCTGCCGAGCTTGCCGGGCTGGAGAGGCGGTTGGGTGCCGTGGTGCAGGCAACCCGCCTGGGTGATCCCCAGCGGATCGCAGCCGCAAACGATGCCTTCCACCAGGCCATCCACGCCGCATCCGGCAGTCTGTGGATCAACCGCGCGCTCCACTCGCTGCGAGCCTACGATCATATCTCACGCGCCCGCCTGCTCTCCCCGCTGGAAGAACAAGGCCGTGCCTTGGCGGAACATGCGGAGGTGTTTGACGCCATCCGCGCGCGCGATGCGACCCGCGCTGAAGCCGCGATGCGCGCCCACACGCTCCGCTCCCTCGATGCAGCATTTCCCGATGAGGCTCCCCATGACCCATGACCGCGTGATCGCTGCCCTGTCGGGGGTGTCTGGCATTCTGGTTACGCCCTTTGATGGGGAGGATCAGATTGCGCCGACACGGCTGCAGCCGATCATCACGCGCGCGGCGGCAGCCGGTGTTGCCGCCTTGACCGTGAATGGCAACACCTCGGAGTTCTACAGCCTCAGCTTTGACGAAGCGCGGCGCATGCAGGCCGCCGTGCCGGACTTGGTGGCGGGCCGCTCGGTGGTGACGGCGGGCGTAGGCCGGAGCGTTGGCGAGGCTTGTCAGCTTGCCCGTGTCGCAGCGGCCGATGGCTGCGATGCCATCATGATCCACCAGCCGCCCGACCCCTTTCGCGCACCGCGCGGCATCGTCGCCTATGTGGAGCGGGTGGCCGAAGCGGCAGGCGGCCTGCCGGTGGTGCTGTACCTGCGCGATGATGGCATCGGCCCGGCTGCGATCGCGGCCCTCTGCCGGGTGCCGGGTGTGATCGGCGTGAAGTGGGCCGTGCCCAATCCCATCGCACTCGCCACTGCTCGCCGGGCCAATCCACAAGTCACCTGGATTTGCGGACTGGCCGAGGTGTGGGCGCCACCGCTTTACGCTGTTGGCGCGCGCGGCTTCACCAGCGGCCTGATCAACGTGGCACCCGACCGCTCGATGGCGGTGCTGCGCGCCCTCGACCAGGGTGACTACCCCGCAGCCGAGGCCGAAATCGCCGCGATTGAAGCCTTCGAGCGCTTGCGCGCCCAGGAGATGGCGGGCGCCAATGTCAGCATTGTCAAAGCCGCCCTCGCCCTGATGGGCACTGACGTTGGCCCCGCCCGCCCGCCAGCCGCCTGGCCAATCTCGGACGCTGCGGCCACGGAACTGGCCGACTTGCTGGCGCGGGTGTGCGGGCGTTGATCAGCGCTCGCCGACGATCATCCACCGCCCACTGTCCGGATGGTCCGCGTCGGGCTTAAGCGTGATGGCATCATTGGCGGGACCAGGCAGGCCGCACAGAAACAGCCAAAGCTGTTCGGACGTGGCGTAGTCGCACTCGATACAGCTCCGATACTGACGCTCCGGCTCCCGTCACCGCACCATCGCCGTCAGGCGGTAGACCAACTCCAGGGCCTCACGCGGGGTTAGGTCGTCGGGGTGGATTTGGCGCAGCGCAGCCTCAACGGGCGACGGGGCTGGTGGTGGTGGCGGGCTGCGGACTTGGAACAGCGGCAGATCCTCCGCCAGACGGGCGACAGCACTGCCGCTCTCGCCCGTCTCCAGTGCCTTTAGCACTTGCTCGGCGCGCTGAATGGCAGCAGTCGGCACACCCGCCAGCCGGGCCACGTGAATACCGTAGGAGCGATCGGCCGCACCGGGGCCGATCTGGTGCAGAAAGCGCACCTCCCCCTGCCACTCCTTCACCCGCATGCTGTGGCAAGCAAGGTTGCCAAGGCGCCCCGCCAGAGCAGTCAGCTCATGGTAATGGGTGGCGAACAACCCGCGACAGCGGTTGACGTCATGCAGATGCTCGACACACGCCCAAGCGATGGAGAGACCGTCGAACGTGGCGGTTCCGCGCCCAATCTCATCCAGAATAACCAGTGATCGGGGAGTGGCGCGGGTCAGGATCGCCGCGGTTTCCACCATCTCCACCATAAATGTGGAGCGGCCGCGGGCCAGATCATCGGCTGCACCAACGCGGCTGAACACTTGGTCCACGACACCGATGCGCGCCCGTTCGGCTGGAACAAAACTGCCCGCCTGCGCCAGGATCGCGATCAACGCGTTCTGACGCAGGAAGGTAGACTTGCCCGCCATGTTCGGCCCCGTCAGCAGCCAGAGCCGCCGGTCGGGGGACAAGGCACAGTCATTGGCAACAAAGCTGCCGGGGCCATCGGGCAATGCTGCCTCCACCACGGGATGGCGACCGCCGACAATCTCAAAGGCACAGTCGGTGCTGATCTCGGGCCGGGTCCAGCCGCTTTCAACAGCCCGCTCCGCCAGGGCGGCGGCGCAGTCCACAGTCGCCAGTCCGCGCGAGACCGCCGCCAACACGTCAGCCCGCGCCATCACCTCCCCAACAAGGTCAGCGAACAACGCCTGCTCCAGCGCCAGGGCTGCATCGCCTGCACGGGACAGGGTTGTTTCCATCTCCGCCAGATCAGGTGTGGTAAACCGCACCGCACCCGCCATGGTTTGGCGATGGATGAAGGCCGGATCGCCCAGCAGCTTGTCGCCGTGGCTGCTGGAAACTTCGATAAAGTAACCGATCACGGCATTGTGTTTGATCTTCAGCGTCGCAATGCCCGTCGCCTGGGCATAGCGGGCCTGCAAACCAGCGATCAGGCGGCGGGAATTGTCCCGCGCCTCAATCAAGTGGTCGAGGTCAGGGGCATAGCCCGGTCGGATGAAGCCACCATCGCGCGCCAACAGCGGCAAGTCCGGCGCCAGCGCGCGCGTCAGGCGGTCGAGCAACCCGGTATCTGGCGCCAGCTGCTGATGGGCCGCGGCCAGCCCTGATGGCAACTGCTCCCCGCGGCTAAGAGCCAGGCGAACCTCGGTGCCGACAGCGATGCCGTCGCGGATTGCAGCCAGGTCGCGCGGGCCGCCGCGACCGAGGGAGAGGCGGCCCAGCGCTCGCTCCAGGTCTGGGCTGCCGCTCAACACGCGGCGCAAGTCGGCGCGCAACCCGCCATCGCCAACCAGCGTCGCCACCATGTCGAGACGTTGGTCGATCTCGGCTGCATTGGTCAGCGGCGCTGAGAGCCAGCGGGTCAGCAAGCGGGCCCCGGCACCTGTGAGGGTGCGGTCAACGGTGGCCAGCAGACTGCCGCGGCGCTCCCCCGCCATGGTGCGGGTCAATTCCAAGTTGCGCGCGGTAGCCGCGTCGATGCCCATCACGCCACCGCCAGACCGGACAATGGGGGCGGACAGACGGGGCAGCTTGCCCTTCTGGGTGAGGTCCAGATAGTCGACCAGCACCCCGGCAGCCGTCGTCTCGGCGCGGCCCAGGCCTTCCAGCGGGCCAAGGCCGAACACGGCTTCCAACCGCCGCCGGGCATTGTCGGCATCGAACCGGGCTGTTGGCAGCGGTGCCAGCACCGAACGCCAGTCCGCCCACACCTCGGCAAGGTCGGCAGCAGCCATCAGGCGCTCGGGCAGCAGCAACTCCACGGGCTCCAGCCGTGCCAGGGTTGCGGATATCCAGCCAACAGGGCGCCCTTCCACGGCTTCCACAAGGAACTCACCCGTGGACATGTCGACAGCAGCGATGCTCAAGCGCCCGGCGCTTTCGGCAAGGGCGGTCAGGTGATTGTGCCGCCGGGCATCCAACAGGGAGTCTTCCGACACTGTGCCGGGCGTGACCAGGCGCACCACATCACGCCGAACCAGTGCCTTGCCGCCGCGTTTGCGCGCCTCGGCTGGGTCTTCCACTTGTTCGCAGATGGCAACCCGGAACCCCTGCCGGATCAGCCGCGCCAGATACCCCTCGGCCGCATGAATAGGCACGCCCGCCATCGGGATGTCCTGGCCTTGGTGGCGTCCGCGCCGGGTGAGGGTGATGTCGAGGGCAGCGGCTGCACGCTCGGCATCGTCAAAAAACATCTCGTAGAAATCACCCATCCGATAGAACAGCAGGCAATCGGGGTGGGCTGCCTTGATTTCCAGATACTGCGCCATCATTGGCGTGATGGCGGCGGCAGAGTCGGCAGAGTCATCAACGGCGCGGGGGTGAGACATCGGTGCCGAGAGTAGGTGATCCAGACAGCAGTTCAAGCGTTCCAACGTGATGGGGTTTCGCCTGTAACACTGATCGGCTATGGTCTTCCGTCTATTGAAACGCTGACAGGCGCAGGGATGAGCGGGACCACACGCTTTAGAGAGTCAAGTGGACCGCGGGCGGCACGAGCCGAGATTCGGCAAGGCCTAGCCTCGTCCATCTTGTCTCTCATGATCCCAATCAGCCTTGCCATTCTTGCCGGCGCGATGGTCGCCATCACTTGGGTGACGGAAGAAGCGCAGCGCGTCTCGTTGATAACCCGCGCCGAAACCACAGTCCGCCTGCAAGCAGCCGCCCTCGCCCTACCCATGTGGAACCTGGATGATCGCCAAGCGCGCGCAACCATGGATGCCCTGGCACAAGACCCTGACTTTGTTGAAGCCAGCATCCTGGCACCCGACGGTATCATCCTGCACCACACGGCCCGCCCGGATCGACCAGCGGGCGGGCGCATCTCGGTCGAGGAACCGATTGTCTACCGCGGCTCGCTACGGGAAGAGGCGCTGGGCGTTCTCTCGCTTACCCTCGCAACCGACAGCGTGCGTGAGATCGTTGGCCAGCAGGCGCGGATTTCCTTGTTTGCGTCAGCTGTTCTGTTCATCGCGCTGGTCACATCCTTGTATTTGGTGCTGCGGTCAGTTGTGTTCCGGCCCGTCACACTGTTGATGCAAGCCTTCGAAGATGTTGAGCGCAAGGATTGGCGCCAACTGGTCTGGCATCGGCGTGATGAGTTCGGCTCGATGATCGAGGCGTACAACCGAATGGTGTCTGCCTTGCGCCGCGGCGACGAAGCTCAGGCTGCGCTGGTGGAAAGCGAACGGCGTTACACCCGCGCCCGTGCGGAAGAAGCCCGCGCCGAAGCAGCCAATCGCGCCAAATCTGAATTCTTGGCAGCGATGAGCCATGAGTTGCGTACCCCTCTCAACGCGATCATCGGGTATACCGAGTTGCTACGGGAGGATTTGGACGAAACCAGCCCAGCGCAGGGGGACATTCAACGCATTGCTGGCGCCTCCCGCCACCTGTTGACCTTAATCAATGACGTGCTGGACCTCGCCAAAGTGGAAGCCGGGCGCATGCAGATGTATCCGGAATGGCTGCACCCCGGCGCGTTGGTGGAGGAGGCGGTGTCTGTCACAGCACCGATCGCCACGGGCAATGGCAACAAGGTGATCGTCGCGATCGACCATACGCTTGGGGCAATGTTCACTGACTTGACCCGCTTGCGGCAATGCTTGGTCAATTTGATCGGCAATGCAGCGAAGTTCACCCAGAACGGTGAAATCACAATCACAGTGGACCGTGCTGCCGATCAGCGCGCCGTGCGATTTGTCGTGCGCGATACCGGGATCGGTATGACGCGCGAGCAAGTGGATCGGCTGTTTCAGCCCTTCACCCAGGCTGACCGCTCCACCAGTCGGCGCTATGGCGGCACCGGCCTTGGTCTGGCGCTGACCCGCAACTTCGCCGAGATGCTGGGCGGCAGCATCCATGTCGAAAGCCGCCCTGGACAAGGCTCTGCCTTCACATTGGTGATCCCGAACGATCTGCCAATCTCAGCGGGTAGCCCAGACACGGAGAATGAGGGGCAGCGGACCGACAACCGCCTGTCCACCGCTGCCAGCGATGACAGCGCCGATGTGCCAGCGGCGGCGTCGATCTCCGTGCGCCGAATGCTGCTGCTGATCGATGATGATGCCACTGCCGCTGCCAGCCTGGGCGCCATGTTGCCGGAAGGGTTTGATCTCGCCTCAGCCAATACTGCGGTCGAAGGCTTGGAGATGGCACGCCGTCTGCGGCCGACGGCCATTTTGTTGGATATCGTCCTGCCAGACATGGATGGCTGGACCGTGCTGCAACGCCTGCGCGCCGACCCGGTGCTGCGGACGATTCCAGTGGTGGTGACCTCCAAAACCGATCAGCGCGACTTGGCATTGTTGCAGGGGGCTGTGGAAACCCTGACCAAGCCGATCACCCCAACCGACCTCGCGCATCTCGCCCGCCTGTTTGTTCAGCGGGAGGTGAGCGATGCCGTGGTGGTGATCGATCCGGTGATTGAAGATCGCGAAAGCTTGGCGCGGATGCTGCGCCGCTCTGGCATTCCTGCCCTTGCAATCGCTGGAGGGCCCGAGGTGGCCGCAATCCTGGATCGGTTGACCCCGGCGGCGATTGTGGCTGACATCCGCGCCATTCAAGCCGACAGCGGACTGGATTGGGCAAGCCTGCATGGGCCGGGACAGCCCACCACCATTCCTGTGGTGGTCGTGGCTGACCTAGAAACAGACACACATCTGATCCCGAGCGGGATCGGACGACAGGTCGATCGCTGGGACTTGACCCCAGACATGTTGGCTGCCGTTGTCCGACCCACCGAGCTTGGCGCGGAGGCTGCATAGAACACCGCCATGACAGCGACCATACTGATTGTCGAAGACAACGAGCTGAACCGGGATATGCTCTCGCGTCGGCTGATCAAGCGCGGCTATCGCGTGACCCTGGCAAAGGATGGGCAGGAAGGCGTGGACATGGTTCATGCCGAACGCCCGGATCTGGTGCTGATGGACCTGTCGCTGCCCGGCATGGATGGCTACGAGGCGACGCGGCGGTTGAAGGCCGACCCGGCGACGGCAACGGTTCCTGTGATCGCCCTAACCGCGCATGCGATGGCGGGGGATCGCCAACGCGCCCTTGATGCTGGGTGTGATGACTACGACACCAAGCCAATCGATCTTGACCGGCTGGTCGGCAAGATGCTCGGCTTGCTTCCCCGATGATGCGGCACGTCGATCGTCTGGTAGAAGAGACACGGCGCCAGATGCAGCCAACGGTCGACCGTCTGGCGGAGGCTGCTGGCGTCGTTGAAGCCTGTGGGCTGGCGGTGGAGAATCGCGAGTTCATGGCCGATACGGCGCGGATTGGCGACGCCGGCCGCGCCACCCGCGCCCAGTTTGAGCGTGTGCTTGCCGCGATGCCCTCGGTCTTGACGGGGGAGATCGCCATGGCGCCGCTGCGTCATGATTTGCGCACTCCGTTGAATGCCGCACGCGGCTACTCGGAATTGCTGCTCGAAGAAGACGCCCTGCCCCCCGTCCTGGTGGACGCAACCCGCAGGGTCTGTGATCTGGTCAATGCCTTGTTGTTGGACATCGACCAACATCTCGCCAATCCCGTGGTTCTGGAATCTGAGCCAGGCGAGGCCGAGGACGATACCCCCCAGGTTCAGCAGGAACCAGCCACCATTCTCGTGGTTGATGACAACGAAGATACCCGCCTGCTGATCAGTCGGCGGATCGAGCGCGACGGTCACAAGGCATTGTCCGCACCTGATGGCGAGACCGCCCTGGCCGCAATGGCGATCCGTGACATTGATCTGGTGCTGCTGGATCTCGACATGCCGGGCGTGTCCGGCTCAGACGTGCTGCTGCGGCTGAAAACCAGTCCGGCAACGTCGCGTATCCCCGTGGTGATGATTTCGGCAGATGCAGACGTGTCCCGCGTGGTGCAGTGCCTGGAGTTTGGGGCCGAAGACTATGTCACCAAACCGTTTAATCCAGTGCTGCTGCGCGCCCGGATCGGGGCCGCGCTGGAAAAGTATCGCCTGCGCATGCGCGACGAGGCGTCGTGGGAGGACCGCTTCCGGACGCTGATGAACATGTTCGCCGATGGTGTGGTAGTGCTGGACGAGCGCGGCTTGATCGAGACCGGCAATGCCACAGCCTCAGCCCTGACGGGACTGACCGGAACGGCGATGGTGGGGGAGAACATCAAGCGCTTCCTGCCCGATGTTGATGGACGGCCTGACCAATGGGTCAGGGGCGTGCGGGGCAGTGTGTTCGACACCCGCTGCCAACCGGCGACGGGCGAGTCGATCCCGGTCGAAGTGACCGTGTCAGAGGTGTGGTATGACGAGCGGCGGCGCTTTGCTGCGGTGATCCGCGATATCTCGGCCCGCAAGGCAGCCGAGGCGCGCAATGCCTATCTGGCGCGCTATGATCCGAACACCGACCTTTTGAATGAAACCGCGCTGCGCGAAGACCTCGACACCCGTCTGGCGGAGAACCGCGAAGGCACGCTGATGATGATCAGCTTCGCCAACAACCGCCAGTTGGAAGAAGACTTGCGCCAGACCGAGATGGCGACGCTGGCGCGGCAAGTGGCAGACCGGTTGCGCCGTCTGGCATCACCCGGTGATGTTCAAGGACGGCTCAGCTCCGGTGAGTATGCCTGGATCTGCCATTCAGAGATCATTGGCGAGACCTTGGGCGAGCGGGTGCTGGCAGTGCTGTCGGAACCCTTCCCGATCTCCGGGCACGAGGTCTTGGCCGAGCCGCACATTGGCTTCACCTGCTTTCCCGCCGATGGCACAACAGCCGTGCGCCTGTTGCGCAACGCCGACCTGGCCCTCGACCATGCCCGGCGTGATCGCGGCTGGCCGATGAAACGCTATACCGAGACGATGTGGTCGGCCATTCAGGCGCGGCGCACGCTGGAGCGCGACCTGCGCATCGCCATCGACCGCGGTGAGTTGGAAGTGTGGTTCCAGCCGAAGGTGGAGTTGAAGACCCGCCGCTGCATCGGGGCCGAGGCGCTGGTGCGGTGGAACCACCCGGATCACGGCATTATCTCCCCCGCTTCGTTCATGCCGGTCGCGGAGGAGTCCAATCTGATTCTGCCGATCGGTGCGATTGTGCTGCAGAAAAGTTGTGCAGAGGCGGCACGCTGGCGCAAGCACGGCCTGACGGAGCTGCACATCGCGGTCAACATCTCGGCCACACAGTTCAAGCGTCAGAATCTGCCGTTGCTGCTGCGCGCTGCGTGCCACACCTACGGCATTCCGGCCTCGATCCTGGAGTTTGAGGTGACCGAGCGGGTGCTGATGGATGACACGCGCGAGGCCACTCGCACACTCAATGCGCTGCGCGATGAGGGGGTGGCGCTTGCCATCGATGATTTTGGCACTGGCTACTCCTCTCTCGCCTATCTGCACCGCATGCCCGTGACCACGCTGAAGGTTGACCAGAGCTTCGTGCGCCCGTTGATGACCGACACCTCCACCCAGGCGATCACCCGCACCATCATCGGACTGGCGGAATCCATGAAGCTGCGCTGCGTCGCCGAAGGTGTCGAGACTGAGGATGAGCATGAGTGGCTGGCGCTTAACAGCTGCTGCTATGGCCAGGGCTGGCTATACGGTCGCCCGATGCGCGGCGACGCCTTTATGACCCACGTCACCGCCAACGTTTGAGCGGCCTACTGCATTAACCTTACGACTAATCCATGGGGAGTTTACTCACAGCGCCGATCCGGCTGCGCTAGCCTCGGCGCTATGGAATACACCGCTCCCGCACTGCTCCGCCGCCTGACCCGCCCGCTGCTGGGGATGGCCCTTGCAACTCTGATGGCCGGCTGTGTAACGGCCCAAACCAATCGCCACTCGGGCTATTATGGTCAGCCGAGCTACAACGCTTGGCATCACAACAACGCCTATCGCTACGACCCATACGCTGGCCGCAGTCATCGGCACCGCGAGCGCCACTGCCAGAAGCGTGACGTTCGCTGGTACCAACCATGGCGCAGTCGCTGCTAGCCCGATTATCTCACAAGAGGTCGGTGCATCGGGCCGTTAAGCGTAGGAAAGGTCTTTCCCAACAAATTCTTACCGCGACGCCGGAGAGCACCCCGCTGCCGACACAGTATCGCCCGGACGGGATGCGATTTGGACGCCTCAACGGTCGTGATGTGCTGGCGGATTTTGGTGGTGGAGCACTGACGTCGGATGCTGGTGCACTGCTGCTTGGTGCGACGGATCGGGCAATCGGTTTGGTCGATCGGTTTGCTGCCTGTTTCTGCGATGGTCGTTCGGCGCGGCATCGGGTGCATGATCTCAGCACCTTGGTGGGCCAGCGCGTGTTTGCACGGGCGCTGGGCTCCGAAGATCTGCACGACCATGGCGATCTGCGCCGCGACCCGGTGCTCGGCGCGGTGCTGGGTTGTCTGGAGGCTCGCCATGGCCGCTGTGCGCCACTGGCTGGCAAATCCACACTGAACCGCCTG
>RDXE01000054.1 GCA_004292755.1 Alphaproteobacteria bacterium | reverse complement strand
CACCGGCCGCGCCCAGGCGGAGGTGGTCGATATCAAGCGCGGCCTGACCCTGTTCGCCACCAGTTGCCTGGTGTTCGTCGCCGTGGTGCTGGCGATTGGGGTGCTGGCTGGCCGGGGCTAAAGGCGGCATGGCACGCCCGCTGCCGCCAGCAGGCGGTCGATGGCCACATGCTGTTCCAGATGGTCGGCAAGGCCGTCCAGCGCCGCCTCCACCTCCACCTCGAATGCCAGGGTGGAGTGGCGGTTTGACCTGAGGTCGGCCAGAAAGCGGTGGCGAAAACCGTCACTGGCAAACACACCGTGAAGGTAGGTGCCAGCCACCAGCCCATCGCGAGACCGCGCACCATCGGGCCGCCCGGCGACATGGCAGAACGGTCGGGCGCAATCGGGTCCCGTGGTCACGCCCAGATGCATCTCATACCCGCTCAAGACCGCGCCGTCGGCAGTGGCGGTCACCATCGCCAACCGCTTCTCTGGTGCCATGCTTGTTTCGACATCGAGATGCCCAAGACCAGGAACACTGGCGGCCACCCCCTCCAACCCATCGGGGTCTGCCACGGTCCGACCCAGCATCTGATAGCCGCCACAGATGCCAAACACAGGGCGGCGGCGGCGCAGATGGTGGGCGATGTCAATGTCCCACCCGGCAGCGCGCAGCGCCGCCAAGTCACCCAACGTCGCTTTGGAACCGGGCAGCAAAATCACATCGGCATCCACCAGCGGCTCGCCTGCCTGCACCAGCACCACATCGACATCTGGTTCCGCCAACAAGGGGTCGAGATCGTCGAAATTGGCGATGCGCGGCAAGCGCGGCACGACAATCCGGATCGGCGCGTCCACCCGGCGCTGCAACCCTGCCAGGGCCACGCTGTCCTCCGGCGGCAGACGGGCCGCACCGGGCCAGAAAGGCACAATGCCGAAGCAATCGAGACCGGTGAAATTCTTAATTGTTTCGAGAGCGGGATGAAATAGCGAGGCGTCGCCACGCATCTTATTGATGACATAGCCGACCAGCCGCGCCCGCTCTGCCTCGGCTAGCAGCACGTGCGTGCCCACCACACTGGCAATCACGCCGCCGCGGTCAATGTCGCCAACCAACAGCACGGGCAAGTCTGCCGCTTCGGCAAAGCCCATATTGGCAATGTCGTGGGCGCGCAAATTCACCTCAGAGGCAGAGCCCGCCCCTTCGACAAGCACAAGGTCAGCCTCGGCACCAAGACGCTGATAGCTCTCCAGCACCTGTGGCAGCAGCGTGCGTTTCATCTCGGTGTAGCGCCGCGCATTGGCACGGGTGACCACTTTGCCCTGAACGATGACTTGGCTGCCTTGCTCGCTATCCGGCTTCAACAGAACGGGGTTCATGTCCACTTGGGGCGGCACACCGCAGGCCCGCGCTTGCAGAGCCTGGGCTCGCCCGATTTCGCCGCCGTCCACGGTGACGGCTGCATTGGTGGACATGTTCTGTGGCTTAAAGGGGCGCACGGACAGGCCACGCCGCACACAGGCGCGCGCCAGCCCCGCCACCAGCAAGGACTTTCCGACGTCCGAGCCGGTACCCTGCACCATCAAGGCAGCGGGGCGCCTCACACCCGCGGGTCCAACAGCCGCGCCAGTTGCGCCGCCCCCGGCGCCAATGTGCCAGTTTCCAGAATCGAGCGCGGCGTCGCCCCGGCCTGGTGATAAGCCTCGTTCCAGGGGTGATTGGGTGAGATCACCATCCCCTCCAACGCCACCCCGGCGAAAAAGCCTGATGTGCGGGCATAGGCAACCAAGTCCCGGCCCAGATTCTGGGTCGCACCAGCGGACATGCCCGCCCCAACGGTGCCGAGGGCAATCGAGACATCACCGCCTAGGCGCACCGTGGTGTCGACCAAGCGATTGACCGTGCCGTCATTCATCACCATCAGCAGCACTTCGGCCTGCTGTACGCCAGCCTGGAGGCCAAAGCTGCCGGCCCCAATGTTCAAGAACACCGGTCCCACCCAGCCGCTGCCACCGCGCACCAGCAAGACACCGCTGCCGCCCTGGCCTCCAACAAACAGGCCCGCGCGAAACAGGGATGGAATCACAATCACTCCGCGGACCCTTGGCAGAATGCGATCCAGTTCCGGTCCCAGGTTCTGCTCAAACCGCAGGCTTTCAGCGGCAAACCGCGCGCGGTCGACCAGGTCTTGCTGTTCATTGGCCGGGCGGCTGCCCGCACACCCAGCGGCAAGCGCTGGCAGGGCCAGGATCAAGCTGCGACGATCCATAGGCACTCTCCTTCTCAAAACTCGATGCCGCGCTGGGCCTTCACGCCAGAGCGAAAGGGATGCTTGACCATGGTCATGTCGGTGACGAGGTCGGCCGCATCAATCAACTCTGGTTTGGCATGGCGGCCCGTGACCACAACATGCAAATCGGGCCGTCGTGCGGTCAACGCCGCCACCACTGTGCCAATGTCCAGATAATCATAGCGCAGAACGATGTTCAGTTCGTCCAGCAGCACCAGCGACAGGCTCGGGTCCGCCAGCATGGCTTCTGTTTGAGCCCAGGCAGCGCGCGCTGCGGCGATGTCGCGCTGGCGGTCCTGGGTTTCCCAGGTGAACCCCTCCCCCATCACGGCAAGGCGGACCAAATCGGGGAATCGGTCAAACACCACTCGCTCGCCAGAGGTCCATGCCCCCTTCACGTACTGCACGATGCCGATCTTCATCCCATGCCCCAGACAGCGCATCGCTAGGCCAAAGGCAGCGGTGGATTTGCCCTTACCCAGTCCGGTGTGGACAATCAGCAAGCCCTTTTCGATGGTCTTGGTCTGCAGGATCTTGGCCCGCGCCGCTTTGCGCTTGGCCATCTTTTCGGCGTGACGGCGATCGAGATCAGCGTCTGTGGTGGCATCGTTGGTCATCACCCCTCCAACACGCGGTCGAGCGTGGCGGCTACCGAATTGGCACGCGGGTGCCACAAACCGCGGGCTATAGCTTCGGCAAACCGCTCGGCAATCTCGGTCAGCGCTGGTCGATTGACGGCGGCCAACTGGGTGCGAACGGCGTCATCGCCCAGATAGGCATCAAACAGCGCTTGAAACTGATCATCGCTGACCAACCCCGTGGTGGCCGCAAACGCGAAGCTGTAGTCCACCGTGGCAGCCATCTCCGCCGCCCCCTTGTAACCATGGCGCAAGGCACCGGCGATCCATTTCGGATTGACCGCCCGCGCGCGTATCACCAAAGCCAATTCTTCTTGAAGACTGCGGGTCACGGGCCGCTCGGGTCGGCTGTGATCCTGGTGCCACACGGCAGGCTGGGTCCCTGACAGCTCCGCCACCGCCGCGGTCAGCCCCCCCTCGAACTGGTAATAGTCATCAGAATCGAGCAGGTCATGTTCCCGGTTGTCCTGGTTGTGCAGCACGGCCTGCACGCGGGCGAGGCGGGTGCGGAAGCCCTGCGGATCAGCCACCCCCTCGGCCATGCCGCCATCGCCATCGGAGCCATAGGCATAGCCGCCCCAAGCCAGCACGGCGGCTGCGAGGTCGGCGCGGCTGGTCCAAGCCCTCTCATCGATCAGGGCCTGCAAGCCAGCGCCATAGCTGCCAGGCTTGGAGCCATAGATGCGGCGCCGCGCACCCTTGGCCGCAAGGGACGGGGGAAGACCCGCCTGCTCCAGATGCTGTTGCTCCTCCCGCACCGCGTGGGCGAGGGGGTTTTGGTCTGCGGGCTCCGCCAGCGCGGCGACCATGGCGACGGCCCGGTCAAACAAGTCTACCAAGGCCGGAAACGCGTCGCGGAAAAATCCAGAAATCCGCAAGGACACGTCGACCCGCGGGCGACCCAGCGCCGTGAGATCGATCACCTCCAAGCCCGTCACGCGGGCGGCTGCGGCATCCCACAGCGGACGAACCCCGATCAGCGCCAGCGCCTGGGCGATGTCATCACCGCCGGTGCGCATCGCAGCCGTGCCCCACAGGCTCAACACCGCCACGGTCAGGTCTGAGCCAGTGGATTGGGCGTGCCGTTCCAGCAGGGTAGCCGCGGAGCGTTGCCCCAACGCCCAGGCGGCCGGTGTCGGCAACGCGCGGGGATCGACGCTGTGGAAGTTTCGCCCCGTCGGCAGCACGTCAGGGCGTCCGCGGGTTGGTGCGCCGGAGGGGCCCGCTGGCACAAAGCGCCCAGCCAAGCCATCCATCAGGGCGGCCAACTCAGCTGGGCCGCACGCTGCAAGGGCCGGCGCGAGGTGACAGCGAACCTCCTCCAACACGGTCGCAGTGCGCGTCCACTCCCGTGGCAGCGGTGCGCCAGCGACAAGGCGCCTGGCCCACTCCTCCAATTGCTCCACCACATCGCCGATCAACCGAGCGGGCTGGAGCGGCGGCGCGACCGGCGGCGCAGGGTCGGCGAGCGAGGCAGTCAATGGATCCAGCGCAAGGCCGAGATCGGCTGCCAACGCGCGCAGCAGCGAGGCGTTCTGCCCACGCGGAATGCGGGTCAGTGCAACCAGCAAATCCGTCGCCTGCGATCCAGTGGGCGAGCGGCCAAACACGTGCAACCCATCGCGGATTTGCAGTTCCTTCACCGTACACAGGAAGCCATCAAGCTTGGTCAGCCGCTGCTGCAGCGAGTCATCCGGTTCGATGCCGCAATCGGCGCCGAGACCAGCGCGCGCCACCCGGTCCGTGATTTCCCGCGCCAACCAATCGCGACGACGGGCATCCAGGCTGGTTGCCTGATGGTACTCATCGACCAGTTGTTCCAGATCTTTCAAAGGGCCGTAAGTCTCTGCCCTGGTCAGCGGTGGGGTCAGGTGATCGATGATCACGGCCGCCCCCCGCCGCTTGGCCTGCGTCCCCTCGCCTGGGTCGTTGACTATGAAGGGGTAAAGCTGCGGCGTTGGGCCCAGCACCACCTCAGGCCAACAGGTCGTCGAGAGGGCGACGGACTTGCCCGGCAACCACTCGGCGGTGCCATGCTTGCCCAAATGGACCACGCAGTCCGCCTGGGCGCGCACCCACAGATACGCTGCCAGATACCCATGGGGGGGCACCAAATCGGGGTCGTGGGCGCTGCGCAACGGGTCCACCCCATAGCCGCGCGCCGGTTGCACCATGACAGTGACAGCGCCGAACCGCAGCGCTGGCACGCGAAACCCATCGCCCACCCAGCCGGGGTCCGCTTCTGGTGGGCCCCAGCGCTCGATCACCGCGGCTTCCACCGCCTTCGGCAGGCGCTGAAAGCCCGCGTGATAGTCCGCAGCACTGACCAGTTCACCCCCAACCGCGCTGCGGCGCTGATTGCTGGGACCCGCCAACAAGGCGGCCATCAGCGTGGCGCCATCGGCAGGCGCGTTGGCGATCGCATAGCCCGCCTGCGCCATCGCGCGCAGAATGACAGCGGCAGACTCCGGCACATCCAGCCCCACGCCATTGCCAATACGCCCGTCGCGACTGGGATAATTGGCCAGCACCAGCGCGACCCGCCGCTCCGCCACGGACAACAGCCCGAGCCGGACCCAGGCTTGGGCAAGCTCTGCGACGAACTCCACGCGGTCCGGCACCGGCGACAGGCGCCGCAGCACCACTTGTGTAAGGGGGCAGCGGACGCCATCCGCCTTGAAGGCGATCGCACGGGTGAATACCCGTCCGTCCACCTCCGGTAAGGCGACATGCATGGCGATGTCCCGCGGCCCGAGGCCCCGCTTGCCTGCCTGCCAGCTCCCAGGACTGTCCTGAGCGAAGGCTACCTGCAGCACCGGGCCATCTGGTGTAGCCAATGGATGCGCTGGATCGCCCACCGCAAACCCCGTCGCCGCGATGGTCAGGGCTGGCCGCTCCGCTGCAACCTGTTGCAACAGAGCGATGGCGGCTGGGTCCTTCAGGCTGGCAACTGCCAGAGGTGCTGCGGTCAGGCCGCGGGCGGCAAGCGCCTCGCTCAATGCCTCCAACGGTGCGGTATCGCCCGCCTGGATCAGGGCGCGATAGACCAGGATCGGCACCAGCGGTCCGGTGCCGCGGCGCGGCAGCGCCCAGGCCCGCGGCAATGGCGCTGGTGCACCCCATGTGAGCGGGTAGCCAAGGCTGGCAGCCGCAGCGCGCAGCGCTTGATCGGCATTATCGACGCCCCCCTCGGTGAAGGCGGCCAGGAGGTGCTGGCGCAGCGCCGGGGACGCTGTGGAGGCTGCAGCCAAGGTCGGATCATCGCGTCCATCGCCCGGCAGCACCACGACCGGACAGGCAAGCCGCGCCAGACGCTCCATGCCATAGGTCCAATAGCCGATGCCACCCAGCAGGCGAACAATCACCAGCTTTGCGTGGCTCAACACTTGGTCGGTGTAGAGATCAACCGAGTATGGGTGAGACAACTGCAGCAGATTGGCCAAGCGCAGCGTGGGGCTGCCGCCAAGGCGATGCGCCGCCGCAGCCCAGCAGGCAAGGTCCGTTTCTGCCGCCGAGAGCAGCACAATCTCCCCCGGTGTTTGACCAAGGTCGACGGCCACTCCATCCGACGCAGCCTCCAGGTCCGCCGCCAGCAGGTGCATCAGGCGGCCAAGGCTGCCGTGATCGCAGCGCGGTCGAGGCCCTTCAGACCGATCACCACCAACTCGCCCGCTGCCCCCTCGCCCGGCTGCCAGGGGCGATCGAAATAGCGATCAATGCGCGGCCCAACCCCCTGGATCACGCAGCGCCGACTGGCCCCCGCGACGGACACGAACCCCTTGAGCCGCAAGACCTGGTGCTGGGTGGCAAGCTCCGCCAAGCGCCCGGCGAAGGCATCCAGATTGGCAACCGGTGGACACACCACAGAGAACGCGTCGAAATCCTCGTGATCATGCCCATCCTCGCCATCATGGTGGGAGGGGCGCCCGGCCAAGTCCGACTCCACAGCTGCACCCAGGCCAAGTGCAACGGCAACCGGCACCCGTCCGTGTTCGGCGGTGACCATGCGCACACCGGGCCGCAACTGGGTCTCTAGCCGCGCCAGGGTGGCCGACCAGTCGGCGGCCCCCACCAGATCGCGCTTGTTGACGATGACCAAGTCAGCGCAGGCCAGTTGATCCTCAAACACCTCGGCCAAGGGATTGTCATGGTCGAGGGATGGGTCGGCAGCCGCTTGCTGGGCGAGGGCGGCTGGGTCGTCCGCGAACCGGCCAGCTGCCACGGCCGGGGCGTCGACGACCGTCAGCACACCATCCACCGTCACACGGGCCGCGACATCCGGCCATTGGAATGCCTGCACCAACGGCTTCGGCAGGGCGAGGCCTGAGGTCTCAATGACGATATGGTCTGGCGGTTGCGGCAGTGCCAGCAGCGCTTCAAGCGTCGGTAGGAAGTCATCGGCCACGGTGCAGCAAATGCAGCCATTGGCGAGCTCCCTAATCTCACAGACAGCCTCCGTGCAGCCATCAACAATGGACTTATCGATGCCAAGATCGCCGAATTCATTGATGATCACAGCAAGCCGCCGATCGGTGTGACTCAACAGATGCCGCAACAGCGAGGTTTTGCCCGCTCCAAGAAAACCAGTGATGATAGTGGCAGGAATCTTCTGGGCCATCAGGCAAAACCCCCTGGGGTTGATGAGCTGTGTGTGGGTGATTTCAGGATCTGTGGCAGCCCAGCGGTGACCAGCACCACACCATCGGCAGCTGCAGCGATTGCTTGATGCAGGCGACCAGCCTGGTCACGAAACGCGCGGCCAAGCGGTGTGTCCGGCACAAGGCCGCCGCCGACTTCGTTTGAGACCAGGACAACTGGTCCATTGAGGCGATCGAACGCCGCAACCAGCCCCGCTGTCTCCGCCGCGATCGGGCGATTGGCGTGCATCAGATTGGACAGCCAGAGGGTAAGGCAGTCCACCAGGACGGGGCGGTCGGGTGCGCTGATACGCACCAGCGTGTCAGCCAGCGCAAGGGGCTCTTCAATCGTGTGCCAGTCCGCCCCCCGCCGCGCGCGATGATGGCGGATGCGGTCGTCCATTTCAGCATCGAGGGGTTCAGCCGTCGCCAGATAGCTGCCGCGGCCCGCTTGCAGCACCAAGCGCTCGGCATAGGCCGACTTGCCGGAGCGCGCACCCCCCAGCACCAGCACAACGGCATGGCGTCTACCCGGCGCCACCAAACCTGGTGCCGCCGCCTTGATCAAGTCCACGGCCGCCTCCCTCCGAGGTGTTGGACAGACACTCGGACTGAGGAGGTCTCCTGGCTCGGGGTCGTCGGCTCGGCCCGCCTTCCCAGGGGCACAGTGCCCCCAGTGGCTGATGGACCCAACCTCGCCGCTGACAGTTGCGGGGGCAGCGCCGGTCTCGCACCGGCTTCCCTGTCTCAATCCACCTCAGTGCCTAGCACGCCAACCGGGGGGGAGGGAACAGCCCGGTGGCGTGCCCCGTGGCAGAGTTGGATCAGGAGGCGCGGATGGCAGTGAGCAGCGTGTCTACTTCTGTGCGCAGGGTCGCCGCTTCGCTGCCCAACACATCGGCAACCGACAACACGCTGTCGGAGCTGGCATCAGCGCGCGCAATCGCCGTTGTGACGTCGGCAATGGTCCGGCTCACCTGGGTGGTGCCGCCAGCGGCTTCTTGGATGTTGCGGCTGATCTCGCGGGTGGCGGCGCCCTGTTCTTCGACAGCGCTGGCGATGCCGGAGGCGATGCCGCTCATCCGCTCGATCATCGAGCCGATGTCGCGGATCGTGTCCACCACTCCAGCGGTTTCCGATTGGATCGCCGATACTTGCCGCGCGATATCGCTGGTCGCGCGTTCAGTCTGGCTTGCGAGGTTCTTCACCTCTCCCGCGACCACGGCAAAGCCCTTGCCCGCCTCGCCGGCGCGGGCAGCTTCGATGGTTGCGTTGAGCGCCAGCAGGTTGGTTTGGGCTGCGATCTGGTTGATCAGATCGACCACAGCGCCGATCCGCTGGGCTGTCTCTGCCAGACCTGTGATGCGCTCATTGGCGACCCGCGCCTGACCAACAGCATCGCCGGCCATCTGAGCCGATTCTTCCACTTGGCGACCGATCTCCTGGATCGAGGCGGTCAATTCCTCGGTCGCCGTGGCGACGGTCTGAACATTGGCGGTGGCCTGTTCCGACGCGCTGGAAACGGTTGCAGCCTCGCGGCTGGAGATTTCGACGGCACCGGCCATCACGCGGGCCGCCTGCTGCATATCGCCCACCGCAGCACTGACCCGATCCGCGACAGCTTTGACGGTGGATTCGAACTGATCAGCCACTTGCACCTCGCGGGTGATCACCGACCAGGTGAGCATCGGGGCAACATAGGCACCCGCTTGGTCGCGAATCGCCGTAATCCGCAGAGCCAGGGTTTCCGGACCGACCTTGATCCGCGTCGACCAGGGCAGGCGGCTGCCATCCGCGATGATTGAGCGTTGATGCTGTGGGTGCCGGTGAAACACGTCGATCGAGGTGCCAACCAAATCCTTGGCCTTGATCGGCAGGTGCTGCTCGATCCGGCTGAGGGTATCAACCGATGTGGCGTTGGCATAGGTGATGACACCGGTGTTTGGGTCAGCCGTCATCACGTTGGTTGGCATGGTGTCCACCATCTGCGCCATGCGGAACGCATCCTGCGCAACTTGGCGCATCTGATCCGCCACAGCGTTGAGATCACCGGCAAGGCCGAAGGTTGCACTGGCCGCTGGCTGGGTCAGATCCCCTGCTGCAATGCGACGCAATGCGTCAACGGCTCCAATGACCTGCCGGGTCAACACCACGGCGACCAGCGCCAACCCACTGCCAACCACCAATGCGGCCAGCCAGGGCGAGGCCACACCCGCACTCACCAGACCTGCGATCCCGGCTGCACAGGCGATGGGCACCAGGGCGCTCCCAATTACTATTCTGACATTCTGCATGACGAAACCTCCCACAGCGAGACCTGTGAGAATGGTTCGTGGCCTAGCGATGGCAAGGCCGATGATCGGGCAAAAATTCACTCGGGGCCAGGAGGCCTCGCGTCATGTCACATTTGAAACGTTTTAGCCAATGACTCTGAGCGCAGCGATCACCCGATCTGCGCCAGCAGTTCGATCAGCTGCGTCCGCTCCTGGGGGGACAGGCTGCTGGCAATGCGGTTCTCGTGAGCACGAACCCGAGCCACTGCTTCGGCTAACAAACTATACCCGGCATCGGTGAGGATCAATGCGTGTGTTCGACGATCGGTAGGCGACGCCTCCCGCCGCAACAAGCCGCGCCCCTCCAGCCGGTCAATCAGCGGCACGACCGTGGAGCGATCGATGCCCAACAGACCCCCAAGCGCCGTTTGGCTTAGGCCCGGATTGGCGTCCACCAGGACCAGCGTGCCGAATTGGCCGGGGGTCAGCTGCAACTCCGTCATCGTGCGTACGAAGTCGTTGAACACAGCAACCTGCGCCCGTCTGAGCCGATAGCCCAAAAGGTCGGGCAAAAGCCCTTCAGACAAAGCCTCACGAGAGGCTGGTTGAACGCGAGCGGGGAAGCGAGGAAAGGCTGACATGGCGACCGGACAGGGGCATAAAAGACCGCACTGAAATAGTGCCTATTTGGTCGCGGGCAAGGCTGGCCAAGGCACTTTGCCTGCGACAGGCCGTCACTGGTGTCTTGCTCTTTGCCGCGACACTCTGTCACTATTAGTTTGGGCGTCCAACATTACCCATAGGATTTGGTTGGTCAGGGGGAAGCGGTCATGGCGATTGTCACACTGACGGGTTGGCCGCAGCCGATCACAGTCGAAGCAGGTGAAACCATTCTGGATGCTGCACTTGCGGCGGGCGTTCCGTTTCCCCACGGCTGCCGCTCGGGCAATTGTGGTGCGTGCAAATCGCGTGTTCTGTCAGGCGAGGTGGACCTTGCCCCGGTGTCCGAGTATGCGCTGAGTGATGCCGAACGGCAGGCAGGCTTGGTGTTGGCCTGTCGCTCCCTTGCATGGGAGGATTGCAGTCTTGCATGGCTGGAGGCTGATGCCGTCGCCCTGCATCGCCTGTGCCGGTTAGAGACGCGCGTCCAATCGGTTACTCCCCTCACCCACGACACGGTCGAGGTGGCGCTGGCAATCGACGCGGGCGGCCCGTTCACCTTCACGGCGGGTCAATACGCCAGTCTCAGCTTCCCCGGATTGCCGCCGCGCGACTATTCGATGGCCAACGCCCCGGATGAGGCCGTTTTGCGCTTCCACATCCGGCGGGTACCGGGTGGCGCCGTCAGCGTCTATGCCACCCAGGCGCTGACACCGGGCACGATGGTCACCGTCGAGGGACCCTTCGGCACCGCACACCTGCGCAGCGACCATACTGGACCCGTGCTGGCGATTGCTGGCGGCTCCGGTCTGGCCCCGATCCAGTCAATCGTCACCAGCCTGCTGGCCAGTGACCCGCAGCGGGCTGTCTTTCTCTATCACGGCGTGCGGACACCAGCCGATGCCTATGGTTCCGCTTGGCTGGCCGATCTCACCCGCTCCGATCATGTGACCACCCATGTGGAAGTCGCCGCAGACGGCTTGATGCTGCACCAGCGCATCGCTGCTGATTTCGCCGCTGGCCTGCCCGCCGGTGCGAAAGCCTATGTCGCTGGGCCACCTGCGATGGTGGACGCGGTGAGTGCCGTTCTGCACAGCCTCGGCCTTGCCCAGGCCGACATCCATGCCGATGCGTTCTACACCAGTGCGGACCGGCCCGCGGTGGCGGCGTCGTGACCGGCGCGACCACTCAAGGGCCGCTGGTCGGGCGCGCAGCCCTGGTCACCGGTGGCGCGCGCGGACTGGGTCGCGCCATTGCCCAGGCGCTGACATCTGCCGGAGCGGACGTGCTGATCGCCGATACCGGCGTCGCCATTGACGGCAGCACGCCAGACCCAGCCTTCGTGCACGCTGCCGCGGCTGAGATGGGCGTGCGCGCGCTGACCACCTCCATCGCCACACCGGAGGGGGCGGCGGCGGCCGTGGCGGCGGTTGGTGAGCGGTTCGACATTCTCGTCCACGCCGCCGCCATCCTGCGCGATGGCTTATTGTTCAAGTCTGACGCATTCGATGTTGAGGCTGTGCTGCGCACCAGCCTGAGCGGCGGCATCCACTTGTCGCGGGCTGCAGCCGAGCGGTTTCGCACCCAGGCGAAAGCAGCGGACGGCCGCTGGCCCAGCGCGCGGATCGTGCATCTGATCTCAACTGCGGGTCTGTACGGCAACTATGGTCAGGCCGCCTATGCCGCCGCCAAGGCCGGTTTGGTGGGGCTGACCCGCGTCGCAGCCCTGGACCTGCATCGGCTGGGTGCAACCGCCAACGCCATCGCACCCTTCGGCGCCACCCGCGTGACTGAAAGCATCCGCCCGCAATCACCCCAACAGGAAGCCTACAAGGCATCCGCGCTGTCTGTTCCCGCCGGCGATGTCGGCACCCTGGTGGAGTGGCTGTGCCGCGACGAGGCCGCAGGCATCACGGGCCAAATCTTTGGCGTGCGCGGGCGTGAGGTGATGCTGTTCTCGCAAAGTCGCCCGATCGCGCGCGCCGTGGTGCGCCGCGGCACGCCGCTTGGCCCGCAGTTGAGCGGCCTGACCGAGCATCTGGTTCCCCTTGAAACCGACCTGGACGCCTTCTCAGGCGACCCCCTTGTGTAGGAGCGCTGTGCCATGACCCAAGCGATCCAAGTGAAGACCATCGACGAGTTGGCTCAGCAGCCGGAAGAGTACCGGACGCTGATCGAGAAGATCATCATCAGCCACGCCGTCAATGAACTCTACGGTGCGCAGGTGTTTGACGAGCCTGCGATTGCCTTCGCGCCCACGCCCTACGCCAAGTGGCTCACTTGCCGGGTGGCGATGGAGGAGTACGGGCACCATGTTCGCTTTCGGGAGTTGGGGGAACAGCTTGGCATTTCAGCCGAGCGCATGACGCCCGACGCGAAACGCCCTCTGTCGATTTTCGAGTTTCCCCTGGCAAACTGGGAGCAGTTCTGTGTGATCAAGCTGCTGGCTGATCTGGCAGAAATTCTGCAAGTCGAAGACTTGTTGACCTGCACCTTCCACCCCTTGCGCAATCTGGCTCGCATGACCATGCCGGAGGAGCGCTTCCACGCTCAATTCGGCAAGGATTTCTGCACCGAATTGTGCGCGACCGAAGAGGGGCGCAGCCGCGTGCAAGCAGCCATCAACCAGTATTTCCCGCTGCTGCCCGCGTTCTTTGGCCGGGCTGGGTCGAAGAACAACGAAGCCTATCGGCGCTGGGGGATCAAACAGCGCAGCAATGAGGATATGCTGGCCGACTACCTTGGCCGCGCCCGCGCACTGGTGGAGGATCACTTGAAGCTCAGCCTGCCGTCGATTGCTGTTGCGGCTTGACCATGCAAGGCCCAGCCCCAGCCCGGTCGAACGCGCGTCTGGACTATTATGAGCGCATCGCCCGCCACGACATGGCGCCCTTGTGGGAAGTGCTGCGCGGGCTGGTGATCCCACAGCCTGCCAGCCCCGCCATCCCGCACCTTTGGCGGTATGAGGACATCCGCCCCTACATTCTGGAGGCCGGTGACCTAATCACCGCCAAGGAGGCGGAGCGCCGGGTGTTGATCCTGGAGAATCCAGGCCTTGCAGGCAAATCCTCCATCACCCGAACCCTCTATGCGGGCCTGCAACTGATCCTGCCGGGCGAGGTTGCGCCAGCGCATCGCCACACCCAGTCCGCCCTGCGGTTTGTTGTGGAGGGGTCGGGCGCGTTCACCGCTGTCGATGGCGAACGCACAATCATGCAGCCCGGCGACTTTGTGATCACCCCGTCCTGGACCTGGCATGACCATGGCAATGACAGTGACCAGCCGATGGTCTGGCTGGATGGCTTGGACATCCCGCTGATCCAGGCCTTGGATGCCAGCTTTGCTGAGATGTACCCCGCGGATCGCCAACCCGTGACGCGGCCCGTCGGCGACAGTCTGGCCCGCTATGGCTCTGGTCTGGCGCCGCTCGACCATCCGCCGCGCTCGCGCACCTCGCCCGTGTTCAATTACCCCTATCGGCGCAGCCGCGAGGCGTTGATGGCACTCGCCGGTGGCCCGATCGACCCGCACCGCGGCCTTGCCCTCCGCTACGTCAATCCTGAGACTGGCGGCTGGGCCATGCCCACCATCGGCACGGTGTTGAGCCTGTTACCGGCCGGTTATGAGACCCTGCCCTATCGCAGCACCGATGGCACGGTGGTCTCGGTGATCGAGGGCGAGGGTGTCTCCCAGATCGGCGACCAGGACTTTCAATGGGGTCCGCGCGACATCTTCGTGATCCCGGCCTGGACCCCTGCCCGCCATCACGCCACCACAAAGGATGCGGTGCTGTTCAGCTTCTCCGACCGTCCGGTGCAGGAGGTGCTTGGACTGTGGCGGGAGGAAAGGATGGCAGCGTGAGCGTGCTGCCCTTCCCGGCTGCGTCCGCAGGCATCGGCGCCAGCTTGGCTGGACTGGCCGAGCGCCACACGGGCGAGATCGCCCATGCCTCCTGGTTTGCAGCCACGCTGGAGCCGCTCACCCTGGCGGATCAGGCCGACGCTGTGTCGGTTCTGCACGGCTTTCACCACCAACCCCTGTCGATCCGGGCCGTCGATAGCTGGTCTCAGGCCAAATCCCTACTGACCGGCAGCAGTTGGAGCATCGCGTGGTGGGACGGTGAAGAAGCAGAACGCCGCCGTCTGGCCGCACTGGCCGAGGCGCGCCACGGCAGCACCCCGATGCTGGAAGCACTGACCCGGATCACGGAAGTCGCCTCGGACACTGTCCATGGTGCGGCGTCTATCGCGCTTGCCCGGACTGGCCTCGCCGATCCCGGCCTCAGCCGTGCCGCAGCCGGTGCTGCGACCGAGAGTTGCTATCGCGCCGGTCTGGTTGAGGCCGCAGGCCTCGACAGCAGCCACCCCTTCGCCACCCGCCACCGCCTGTTCCTCGGCGGCCGCTGGCCCCTCGGCGTGATCGGCGACGCGTACTGGGTGGTGTGACCTATCGTTTCGCATTGGGCTGTTGATGAGAAACTTACGTTTTGATTTTTAACAAAGACCAAGACTATGATAGATCTGAGGGTCTCCTTTGTTATCTGAGATAACCTTGAGTTCAGTCACACACTGGCTCAGCCACGACTTCTGCTGTTGTAGTTTTTTCTGTGAGAATTACACGTGCAAATTCCACAAATTTGCATGCACTGGAGAATTGAAGCATTATATCTTCTACAGTTTTGTTTATTTCATAACTGGCGAAGTTACCGTGGACGAGAGAATTTCGTGTTCTACCGAGATCCAAAAAGTTTTTAGTTCCTTCTAGAACCTCTGGAGTCGCTATAATTTTAACTCTATCTTTGATGACATCACCAAACATAGAGTAAAATTTATTTGCGTTCTCCCTGTCCCAGTCGAAAAATGTGTGATACTGCCGAGCAAGAACCTTATTTCTAATAAGCGACTCTATGAACTGGCTATCTTGTGAATGAGCTTGAGCAGCTTTTATTATAATTTCTGAGATCTCATACTCGAAAAAGCTCGCAATTGCCAAGACAAGAGTGCGCTTAAAGTTATCGGAAACATTCGATGCAAATGTCACTTCGCCTTTATCAACAAGAAATTTGACCAAGTCGCGGTTGTCATCGCATAGACGAGCGATCAATGCAGTATCCATGTGATCATACCTCTGCTTGATCTAGTATATCTCTCACGATCTCAAATCTCTTATTGACATTACTTGTATGACCAGCACCAGCTCTAGTAGCGATCCCGAACTCCTTGTGTTTTCTGATCAGTGCTAGACTATCGTCAGTTATGACTCTAATCTTGTCTGTTTTTTTGGCATATGCGTCTTGACAAGCTACTCTGAAGACCGCCTCAAACATTGCAATCCCAAACCTGCTAGCTTTTCCGCCAACCTTGAATGAGTCTGACTTCAAACCACTCACAGAATCGAAAAATTTGGTCAGCAAGTCTTCGATAAAGCGGACGTCGGCTGAATCAAGTTTTGCGCTCCTTCGCGCGAAATCGTTCAAAAAGCGACTCATGGGTTCACGATATGCCTCACCATGAACAAGTAGACCCACGCATCTCAACAGTATCTCTACATCTTTCTCATGAAGATCAAGATCTTGCTTACCAAGCAATTTACGCCAGATCTTGTTGGTATTTACTTTCGCAAGCATTTCCATAAATTGCGAGTGATGAAGACTATTGCGTATTTCCTGAGGCCGAAGGTTGACCCCTCCAGAGTTCAGCCGACTAAAGATCTCAAATACAGACGAGTCGCTCTCTTCCTCCGGCGCATTCTGCCGAACTATTACATTCCTGATAGTTCTAAGGTCGAACACTCCTTTAAGTTCGCCTAACGTGTCGTAGTTAAGTCTATTGAATTTGGAGTTAGAGGAACCATCTCTTTTAGTTAGCTTTAGGTTGAACGGCGCAAAATACCGATCATCATTTATCAGATCAACTGAAAGCTGCCCTTCTCTTGCAATCTTTTGGCGAATCTCAGATCGCTTTGCAGACCGCGGAAAACGCATTTTCCTAAAAAAGTAGATAGACATAAGCCTTTGCTGTCCATCCACGACAGCATAACGATTCCTCTTCTCTTCGTATAAAAAAATTTGTGGTATTGGTAGTCCGATGAGTATTGACTCAATAAGCTTAGACGCCCTTTTGATATCCCAGACATAGTTTCGTTGAAAACCAGGAATGTGAAATACCCCTTTCTCGATGAAGTCTACGATAGTACTGATGTTGAAATCATTCGGCGACGATGTAATGTCATAATTTTTATAACTTACATCAAAATCTTCATCTATATCTGCATCATCCACAAACCAACCAGTGTCATCAACTCGATCCAGTGTTTCCTGCTCTTCTTCCAAGTCAAGCTTATCTCCGACTTCCGTAATGGCCTTCATGACCGTACCTTCCTCTCGAATCAGGAACCGCCTAAGAAAGTGTGGTCGGGTGCGTGGCCCGCCTGCCTGCGTTTCGCCAGAGCGTGGACACAGTGCAATTAACTGTCAAGAATTTACATAAATCAATCAAGGGTTCCTCCGAAAAAGAAGCTCGTAGCGGCTTTCATGCTATTTTCTATCTCCAAACTCCTACCCCACCCGCACGGTCGCAAGGAAGCCATGCACCCGCTCGCCCAGACGGTCAGTGGCGGTGGCGAGGCTTTCGACGGCGCGGTCGACGGTGCGGCCCAGGGTGGCCGTGGAGCCTGCGGTCTCAGCCACGTCGACCAAATGGGCGGACAGCGCGGCCGCTGTCCCAGCGGCGGCTTCCAGTTGGACGGCGATCTCGCGAGTCGCGGCATCTTGCTGTTCGGTGGCCGCAGTGACGGCCGAGGCTTGCAGATCGAGTGCGCCGACGGCGTCCAGCACATCGCCCAACGCGCGCGCGCTGTCACCGGCGGCCCGCTGCATGTCGGCGATGCGGGATGCGATGTCTCCCGTGGCTTGCACGGTGCGCACCGCCAAGGCCTTCACCTCACTGGCAACCACCTGGAAGCCGCGCCCAGCCTCACCGGCTCGGCTCGCCTCAATGGCGGCGTTGAGGGCCAGCAGGTTGGTGCGGCCCGCTATCTCGCTGATGGTATCGAGGATCGTGCCGATCTGCGCTGCGGTGTCCGACAAGGCGGCGATGGTGAGGCCAGACCGCTCGCCTGCGGCCAGCGCCGAGCGGACAGCCGCAAGCGAGGCCGCTCCGCTGCGCGCAATCTCTGCACCCGATGCCGAGAGTTGGTTGGTGGCCCCCGCGACGGAGGCGACCAGTTCGGCCATCCGGCTGGCATCGGCGCGGGCAGCCCCGGTGCCTGCCTCCACTGTGGCTGTGGCAGCAGCAGCAGCAGCAGCCGCGTGGCTGAGATCGCCGCGGGCAGCGGCGATTTGCGCAATCAGGCCATCAATCGCGGCATCAAAGCGGGCTGTTGCCTCCTCCAGCGCCGCGGTTCGGGCGGCTTGGCGTTGCGCTTGCTCAAGGCGCTCTGCCTCCAGGTGCCGGGCGGCAGCCAGGCCATCGCGAAAGCGACCGAACGCATCGGCCAGCAAAGCCAGTTCGCGCGTGCGGGTGCGTGGCACGCTGACGGCCAAATCACCTGCCGCAAGCTGGCTCAACGCCTTCGCCATCTGGGCGACGGGCTGGCCGACCACGCGGACAGCTGCGAGAATCACCCCCAGCGCGAGCACCAGAGCAAGACCCGCCGCCACGAGGTTCAGGCGCTGTGTGCTGGCCACCTCAGCACTCGCCTGATCGGCTGTGGCGACCATCGCGGCCTCAGCCGCTGCGGCCAGCGCCTGGGCGGCGGTGGCAATCACGCGGGAGGCGGCTGCGAGATCGGTTTCGATGCTGGTGCGCAGGTGTTGGCGACTCTCAATCTTGCGTTCCATCGCCGTGCGCAGGTCAACCAGGTCGCGCAGCAGAGTTGTGGCGGTCTCCTGCCACGCGCCAGCCTCGCTGAAGCCGCGGAAGCGGGTGAGCAGGAAGGCGACATCCTCCAGGTCAGTCAGCATGCGGTCGGTATCCATCGAGCCACCGGTCTCATGGCTCAATAGGAATCGCCGGGCAGAGAGGAAGGCGCGCAGCGCCTCCCCCAGGGTGTAGGCGGGAGCCAGCGCACCGTCAGCATAGGCGTCGCGGACAAGGTCGGTCAGCTGCGTCTCCATCCGGTCAGCCAGCGGCTCGATCTGGCGGCGCAGCAAATTGCGGTCAGCCTCGGCCATCGGATAGATGCGGGCCAGGGTGGTGCGAAACTGCTCGATCCCTGCGGCGGCGGCGGCAGCTTCCTGGGCCAGACCCGCGGCACCAAGACTGCGAGCGCCGGTCGCCCCCTGGCCTGATGGGGCAGCAGCCAGCCGGTCGGCACTGGTGGTCGCCTCGGCAATGGCACGGGCGATCCCGGCGGCATCGGTGCCCTCGCGATCCACTGCACCCGCCAGCAGCCATTGGGTCGCAGCGCGCCGCGCCTCATCAAGGGCAGCGGCAAGCTTAAGTGAGTCGGCACGGGCATCGGCGAGCGTGCGCGTGCGGGCCAAACCATCGGCGCTGCTGCTGAGCGCCCCTGCGCCAACCCAGGCCAGTCCGGCCAGGATCGCGACCAGCGGCGCCAAACCGAAGCCGAGCACCCACACCAACGGCAACCGGTGCCGCCGCCCTGCTGCTGGAAGCTGATTGTGCGCCATTGCTCACTCTCCCCACGCGGACCGTATGAAGACAATTTGCGCACATTTTGTCTAAATGGGAAGCGAAATATGTCCATGTTGAGACGATGAAGCGTCAGCCAAACGACAGACGCCAACACCTCTGCACACAACGCATACCAATCTCCCAAAAACGCCCTTCTGCACCGGGACGGTTTGCCTTAGCTACGACCGGCGTTGCGCGTCGTTCGACAGCAACGTGTGGAGACGCGCAATGACCATTCGCACCCTTGAGCGACGACTTGGCGCCGGCTTCGGCCGCAGCGCTGACGTGCGCGCATCGGTGCGCCGTCTGCCCTAGGCCGAACCGGCTGTTCCGGCGCCTGTGACGCGCCGATGTGTTGACCCCCCGCTTGGTGATGACTGGGTGCCGCTGGCACCACCCCCGCCCTTGCAGCGCGCCGGGAGTGCCTGCTGAACGCGGTTCGTCATCGCCCTGCCACTCCGGTTCGCAGTAGGGCACGCCCATGACCGACGTGATCGCCCCCATCGCAGCAGGCGTCAGCCTGATGTCCCACCACTTGAAGCCACCAGCGTCTGCTGCCGATTGGGCGGCGGTGGATCGGATGCAGCGCCAGAGTCTGCGCACCCGCACGGGGTCTGCCTATCCCGTCGAGGCGCGCCACGCGGACCCGGCACGCCAGGTGTTGCTGCTGTGGTACCGTGGCGAACGGGTGGGCACCCTGAGGATGGACCGGCTGGACGACAGCACCGTCGCCTTCCGCCGGGTCTGCGTCGACGCCTCCAAGCGGGGGGCGGGCCATGGTGCCGTGCTGATCCAGTTGGCCGAGGCTTTGGCCAGTGCCGATGGCGCCGACGTTGTGCTTTTACACGCGGTCGCGGGCTCGGAAGGCTTCTACCAGAAGCTTGGGTTTCACCCAGTCGTCTGGTCTGAGCCAAGCGAACACCCGACATCTGTCAATTTGGGCAAACGCCTCAGCCCAGTGGCTGCAGTGTCGCAGTGCCTTGAGTATCGGCGCATTCACGGCTAACAGTTACGACCTTTTGTCCGGACTGTTTCCGGGAGCAAGGAGACCAAGGAGACCAAGGTCATGCATGTCGGTATTGTGGGCGCCACGGGCGCTGTCGGAGCTGAGCTGATTTCCGTGCTCGCGCGCCGCCGGTTCCCCGTCACTCGTCTCGACCTGTTCGCGTCTGAGCGCTCTGCCGGCAAAACCGTGACTACTCCCTTCGGTGAGAAAACCTTGACCGAGTTCTCGGTTGAGGCGGCTGGCCGGTGCGATGTGGTGTTCCTCGCTGTTTCCGGCAGTTTTGCTGAGCAGTACGCGCCAGAGTTGGCGAAGACCACCCTGGTGATCGACAACTCCTCCGCCTTCCGGTACCGGCCAGAGGTGCCGTTGGTGGTGCCGGAAATCAATGCCGACGCCATCGGGCAAGCATCGCTGATCGCCAACCCGAACTGCACCACGGCTGTCTTGGTGGTCGCACTGGCACCCATCGCCCGCGCCTTTGGGCTCGAGCGGGTGATTGTGTCGTCCTATCAGGCGACCTCCGGCGCCGGGAAGGAAGGCATGGAGGAGTTGACCCGCGAAACTGCGCGCGTTCTGGCCGGCGAAACCGCCAGTCGCCAAGTGTTCGCCCACCCGATTGCATTCAACTTGATCCCTCACATCGACGTGTTCCAGCCCAATGGCTACACGAAGGAGGAGATGAAGGTGACCTGGGAGAGCCGGAAGATCATGGGTCTGCCAGACCTCAAGATCTCCTGCACTGCGGTGCGTGTGCCGACCCTGCGCGTCCACTCCGAGGCCGTCACCATCGAGACCAAGGACGTCGCCACACCCGACGCCGTGCGGGCCGTGTTGACGACTGCACCAGGGGTGGATGTGGTGGATGACCCTGCCAACAATCGCTATCCCATGCCGATTGGCGCCACAGGCAAGGACAATGTCGAAGTCGGTCGTATTCGCCGCAACGAGGTGTTCGGCGACCGTGGGATCGACTTGTTCTTGTGTGGCGACCAACTGCTGAAGGGTGCTGCCCTGAACGCGGTGCAGATCGCCGAGGCAGCAATGGCCCAGGGCCGCCTGCCTGCAGGCAAAGCCGCCGCGTAACATCGGGTATCGATAGACTGTGCGAACAGGGGCCCTGGTGGCCCCTGTTTTCGCCTCCACTCCTCGTTTCTGCACAGGCGTGCTTGCACGGCCGCAAACCGTTGCAGCTTCGACATCAAGGCACGCAGTTTCCTCCAGCTTCATCAAACCGTTGCGGACGCCCCACGGGTGCGCCACCATCTGCGCCTGTCTCTATCATAGGGCTGGGATGCCTGCCGCCTTGGCCGACACGTTTGATACTCTGCCGCACATCGTCCTCGTGGATGACGACCCCGACTTGCGCACGCTGGTGTCGGGGTATTTGTCAGAAAACGGGTTCCAGGTCTCGGCCTATGAAGACGGGCGCGGTTTGGCCGATGTCCTGCGCTCGGCTGACATAGCGCTGCTGCTGCTCGACATCCGGCTGCCAGGACCCGACGGTCTCGCCCTGCTGCGGGAGGCCCGCCAGACGGGCAACCTTCCCGTTATCCTGTTGACCGGAGCGTCCTCCGACGTGGATCGCGTGGTCGGGTTGGAGCTGGGCGCTGACGACTACATCGCCAAGCCCTTTAACCCGCGTGAATTGCTCGCTCGGGTCCGCGCCGTGCTGCGCCGTGCTGGGTCCACCCTCACCGGTGGGGGCGAGCGGCTGCGGTTTGCTGGCTGGACGCTGGATGTGGTGGGTCGGCGTCTGGAAGGGCCGGACGGCACCTCCCACACCCTCCCCTCGGCCGAGTTCAACCTGCTGCTGGCGTTCCTGCGCAACCCCGGCAAAACCCTGTCGCGCGATCAGCTGCTGGAAGCCAGCCGCGATGATGCGGGCGAGGTGTTTGATCGGTCGATCGATGTGCAGATTTTCCGGCTGCGGCGACGGCTGGAAACCGATCCCAGCCACCCGGAAATGATCATGACGGAGCGCGGTCAGGGCTATCGCTTCTCCCCAAAGGTGCTGCGCGCCTAAGCAGCTTGACGCCGCAAGGCGCTCATCACGTCGGTTGGCGATTCGAGGCCAGCACGGTGTGGCTCAGCGCCCCAGCCCGTCGGGTTTGTTTTCATAGGCTGCAATATAGGCGCGAAACACCATGGTGGTGATGCGACGCACGGCCGGGTCGAGTGCGTCTGGATTGAAGACCAACAGCATGTCCGACGCCCCTTCAGTGCTGCTCAAGGGCAGCGTTAGGCGACGGTAAATCAGCGGTTGGAACTCCGGCACCGTGACAGTGACGCGCCACCCAATCGGGTGATCAGACGCCATCGCTTCGTGGTAGTCGCGGATCACCAGCGCGCTGTACGGCGATGGCTGAAGCATCTCCAGCGACACCGGCTCGTGCGGGTCAACCGACAAGTCGGTTGCAAAGATGCGCTCCCCACGAATGCGAAAGCGTAAGGTTCCGCAGGGGGCACGGTCGATCAAGTTGAAGGCCCCCAGGATCGGCGCAAAGTCGACGGGGTCAAAGGCACGCCGGAGCGGTCGGGGGGCAGCGCCGCGGGCCTGATGCCACCACCCCAGCAGCGTGGTCGCCCAGGGATGCTGGCCAAGATCGCCGTCGATCCGTTCCGACATGATGGAACACAGCTCCGGCCTCATTCCCGCTCCTCCGACCAAGCTCGGTCACGACGCCCCCAGGCAGTGGGTATCACTCCCCTGCCAGCGGGTTCAATCACAATGCCTTGGAGTCGCTCTCGTAGGCGGCGATGAAGGCACTGAAGACCTGAGAGGTTAGGCGGCGAAACCCTGGCTCCAACGCATCGGGATTGAACACCAGCAGAAGATCAGCGGCACCCGGTGCGTTCTCCATCGGCAAGGTGAGGCGACGATAGGAGACGACCGGTTGATGCGGCACAGACAGCGTTACCCGCCAACCCAATGGTCCATCGGCCGCCATGGCCTGCCCATAGTCACGGGTGACCAGTTCGCGATAGGGGAGTGGCTTCAACTCCCGAACATCGGTTGGGTCGTCCATGCCGGGCACCGTGTAGGTGGCGAAGATGCGTTCCCCCTTGATGCGCAAACGCAGCCCACCGTGTGCGTCCCGCTCCACCAGAATGAAGGCACCCAACAGCGGAGCAAAGGAAACAGGGTCAAATGCCCGTTTGAGCGGGCGACCGCCGCCATCGCCGCAGGCATTGGACCACCAGTCCAGCAGCCGGCGCGCAGCTGGGTGACCTTCGAGATCCACCGGGATTTGGATCGACTCAATAAAAGCGGCGGGTCTGCTCATGGTCTGCCCCGCAGCACTTCATCGCGATAGGCCCGATAGGCAAGGCCCATCCGACGTCGGCGCGCGCGGTCCAAACTGTCCGCGTTGTAGACCAACAGCGTGTTGATCGATCCATCGGGATCGGCCAACGGGAGGGCCAAGCGGCGGTAGCTATCCTCCATCCGACTGCTGAGGAAGGTCACCCGGGACAATGAGGGTGTACGCCCAACCCGCACAGCATCGTAGGCCTCCTTAACCAGCGCCCGATAGGGAGCAGGCTCCAGCTGGTCGAGATACTCAGGGTCGCTGGGGTTCGACTCTGCCTGCAACACGAACTGTGCGGTCAACCCGAACCGCCAGCGCCCCGCCTCCCAATGCACCAAGCTGACGGCGCCCACCACAGGGGCGAAGGTCGCTGCATCAATCAAACGCCGTGGCGGTGGCTCGCCACCACCAACAGCGCGGTACCACGTCAGCAACAACCGAATCCCTGGGTCCGGCTCGCTGTCCAACGGGACCTGTTCAACCCGACACGTCGGCGCAGTGAGCGTCTCAATCGCCATAGTCAGAGTCATAATCCAACAGAGGCACCGTGTCGCGGGGCCTTGTGCCGCAAAGGCTTCATGATGGGCCACCGCTCGGTGCGTGGGGCACGGGGCAAAGGCTTAAGTCGCGGTCATGCCTCATCGTGATCTTCTCATCGATCACCCAGACCGGCATCGTCTGAACGATGAGCTGCATGCTCGTCCATTCGCCCAACTTCGCACACCGGTGCGGGCCAGCTACCTTGCATTTCTAACGGGGGAGACAAGCGCCGAGGCCGACCGGCTGCACGCCATGCGCCTCGCTGATGAGCTGGGCCAGGCTTGGCCTGGGGACGCGCGCGACTTCGCGATCTTTGGCGACGATCAGCTGCGCGTCCGGTGGGAGCGCCACACCGAATTCACCTCCTACACGCTGTTTTCTGGCGGGATGGTCGACCCTAGTGCCCCTTTTGGCGACAGCGTGCTGGACCAGGTGCCCGAAGCGTGGCTTGCCGCCTGTCCAGGCCGGGTGATCGTGGCCACTCAAGTGGCGGTGCTGGCACCTGAGGCGATGCCCGACGGCGGACCAGACGGCCAGCTGCTGGAATTGGAGAACACTGCTGCCGCGCGGGTGTCCGGCGGGGCTGCGTCGGTCTACACGGATTTTCGCATCCGCCCCGATGGTGCTGTGCGCATTCTGGTTGCTGATCACGGCTTGAAGCCACGGCAGGCCGGTCGGCTGGTGCAACGCCTGACGGAGATCGAAACCTATCGTACGTTAGCGATGATGGGCTTCTCCGAAGCGCGCAGCCTTGGCCCGCGCCTGTCGTACCTGGAACGCGAGTTGGCGAAGCTGACCACGGCGATGACCCAGCCGGGCTCCCCGGAAGTCGACCGCGATACCCTCACCCGCTTGACCGAGCTGGCCGCGGAAGTGGAGCAGATCGCAGCCGACCGCAGCTATCGCTTCGCCGCAACCCGCGCCTACCGCGCCCTGGTGGATCGGCGGGTGGAGGAATTGCGGGAACAGCGCCTAGCCGAATGGCAAACCATCGGCGAGTTCCTAGACCGTCGCTTCGGCCCCGCAATGCGTACGGTGGAAGCCGTGGCCTCCCGGCAGACGCAACTGGCAGACCGGGTTCAGCGGGCCTCCACCCTCCTGCGCACGCGCGTGGATGTGGCGTTGGAGCAGCAGAACCAGCATCTTCTCCAGTCCATGGATCGCCGGGCCGATGCGCAACTGCGCTTGCAGCAAACTGTCGAGGGGCTGTCCGTGGTGGCGATCAGTTACTACCTTGTCGGGCTGATCCTCTATCTCGGCAAGGCGGCGAAGGCGGCTGGGCTGCCGATTGATCCAGAACTGGCCGCTGGGCTTGCCCTGCCCTTGGTGTTGCTGTCGGTCTGGAGAGGGGTCAAGCACCTGCGCGAAGCCTTGAGCCGGGAGGAGCCTCACCCCCCCGCATAGGCCCGCCCCCGCCACACGGGCGCTCGCCCGGCCAGCCGACGAATCAAAGCGTGCCACTGGATCACCAGCACCCAAGCGACGCCGATGGGATGCAGCAGAACCGCGCGCCAGCCCTGCCGAAACCGCCACGCGATCATCCCGCGCGCTGCAATCTGGCCCGCCAAGGCGAGGGACAGTGGCAGCGGGTCTCCCGCAACGGCGAGCCAGGGCAACACCAACCAAGGCAGCAGATGACCACCGGCCAACAGCACGGTCCAAACCGGCAGTGCCCTTGGGCTGGCCATGCCCTCGTGGGCGTTCTTCAAGAAGCCCTGATGCACCGCCCGCGCACCGTGATACATCCGGCAGGACGCAAGGTCGGTTGCGTCGACCAGCGCCGTCTTTCGTCCCGCCCGACGGAAGGCGCGCGGCAACTGCACGCCATCATGCAAGGAGGTGGCAATCGCCCGGTGTCCCCCGGCTGCACGATAGCCGATCCGCGTCACTGCCATCACTTGCCCGCAGCCAGCCGCGAAGGCAGGGCTGCGCCAGAACAGCTGCATGAACGGCATCGGCAGATAACCCAGCAACAGCACCAGGATTTGCGGGATCACCGCCCGCTCCGCCAGCGACTGGGTGATCTGCTGCGGTACGCCAGACACTAGGTCCGCGCGCGTCAAGGCTGAGGACAAGCGCACCAGTGCCGTTGGTGCCAGACGCACATCGGCATCCAGAAACACCAGATGATCAAACCGCGCGTGACCCGCCAGAACCTGACAGGCGTGTTGCTTGCCCGACCAGCCCGGCGGCAAGGCCGGTGCCCGCTCCAGCCGCACCCGCCCATCGCGCGCGGCATAGGCTTCCACAATGGCAGCAGTGGCGTCGCTGGAGTGGTCGTCCAGCACCACCACCTCGAACACCACACCATGATTGGCAAGAATGGCGTCCAGGCACGCACCAATGGTCGCGGCCTCGTCGCGCGCGGGGATCAACACAGAGATCGGCTGCCCGTCGCCCGCCATGCCCAAGCGCCGCAGGACCAATAGATTGATGACGGTCAGGACGGCTGGCAGCAGCACCAGCACCAACAGGGCGATCATCATGGCTGCGGCTCCTGTTTGGTGGAAAGGCGATGGCGTGGATCGAACGATCGACCGCTCAGCGCAGCCCGACCCGCCCGCCACATGTCATACAAGCCGCCAACCCCGGCCCGCCCGGCTAGCAGGGGCTGAAACCCAGCATCCTCGCGCGCGATGGATTGAGCGGCCAAGTGATCGAGCGTGGTGGTGAGAGCAGCCGTCAATTCCTGCCCCCATTCCACGACACTCCAATCAGGAGAGGCGACCAGCGGCGCACCGAAGCGCATCAGCGCTTCGGGTTTGGATTGCAGCCAGAAGGGATACTCGATGGCGAGCGGCAGCAGGATCGCACCGGGGTGCCGCCGTGCCAGATGGGCGATCCCACTGCGCAGCGTTAGCGGGCGCTGGCGCGGATCGGTGAAGGCCCCCTCGGCCGTGATCCACAGCATGGCCGCAGGATTGCTCAGCACCTGATCAGCCGTGCGCAGAAACTGGACCGCGCCCGCGCGGCTGTTGGTATCGATGCCAAAGATGCCAACCCGGTCCAAAAACGGATACTGCGCAAGTCCGGCTGCGTCCATCGGGCCATAGCTGGGGCGACCGGCGAACAGCCGGTCGGCCAGCAGGATGTAGATCAGCGGGTCCCACCAACCCGGATGATTGGAATAGACGATCACCGGTCGGTCCGGCGGGAGGACTGGCGCCTCCGCCACCAGCAGGCGATGAAAGTGCCGCGGCAGGTACCACGCGCAATAGGCTGCGAACACGCGGAACCAGCGGTCAGACCGTTTGGTTGCGGCAGGCGGCGTCATGCGGCCTGACGCGAACCGAGGTCCTGATCCATCGTGTCGGCCGCAATCCAGCCGGACATCATCACCATGGGCATGCCAGGACCCGGATGGGCGGAGCCACCAGCAAGATACAGCCCTGCAATGTCACGGCTGCGGTTGCCGGGCTTGAACGCCCCCAGGAACCGCCCGTGACTGGCCAGACCGTAAATCGCGCCGTTCAGCACGTGATAGCGGGTGTGGATGTCCATCGGGGTCAAGACCCGCTCATAGCGGATGCGGTCTTCGATGTCGGTCAGACCCGCCGTGCGCTTCAACTTGTCCAGGATCACCTTGCGATAGCGCGGCAGCATCTCGCCCCAGTCATGATGCGGGCGCAGATACGGGGTGTGCACCAGCACGTAAAGCGCCTCGCCTCCCGGTGGGGCGGTCTCTGGCTCGGTGGTTGCTGTCGCGGCGAGATAACAAGTGGGATCGGGCGCTGGCTCGCCCTTGGTGTAGATCGCGTCAAACTCTTCTTCTGGATCGCGGCTGAACACAAAATCATGGTGCAGCAAGTGGTCGTAGCGGCGATCCAGGCCGAGATACAGCACCACGCCGGAGCAGGCGGGTTCGTACTCCCGACGGCGGCGGAACCGGGCATCCACATCACCGCCGATCAACTCCCCATGGGTGCGCACACTGTCCATGTTGGAGATGACGGCATCGCAGCGCAGCTCTTCACCCCCCGCCAGGGCAACGCCGACCACGCGGTCCCGCTCCACCAGCAAGCGATCCACTAGGGCATTGGTTCGGATATGAACGCCCAAATCCTCCGCCAGCTTGGCGAGGGCGACGGGAACCGCGCGTGTGCCACCCCGCGGGTACCACACACCACCTTCGGTCTGCATGTGCGCAATCGAGCACAGCACTGCAGGCGCACCGTAAGGCGAGGAGCCGACATACTGAACGAAGTGATCCAGCATCTGGGCGACACGATCATCCTTCACCCGGCTGCGGATGGTGCCCGCCACGGTTTGCCCCATGCGCAACGCCATGATGTCGGACAGAGTGGAGGCTTTCAGGTTGGTCTTGACGTCGATGGTGTCCCGCATCCCCTCGACGCTCTTCCAGAAGAAGAACCGGTCGGAGATCCGGTGCAACCGCTCCGACAGTGCCATGAAGGTGCGATACCCCTCGCCGGTCCCGGGGGCGTAGCGCTCCAGAGCGGAGGCCATCGCGTTGACGTCCTCGACGAGGTCAAGCACAGACCCATCGTCGAAAAAGCAACGCCATTGCGGGTCCAAGCGGATCAAATCCAGGTGATCCTCCAGCTTCCGCCCTGCTTCCTCGTAAATGCGGTGCAGCACTCGCGGCACGGTTAGGATGGTTGGCCCCATGTCGAACCGGTACCCGTCCTCCGCCAAGGGGGCCGCCTTGCCGCCAACCCAGTCGTTCTTCTCCAGCAAGGTCACGCGATGGCCGCGGGCTGCGGCGGTGCAGGCAGCAGCCAAACCACCCAACCCCGATCCGATGACGATGATATGTGCGGTAGAGGTCATGTCACTCGGCTCCCTGAGTGGCGGCGATGGGCGATCGGTCATGGTCGGTCACAGGATGGGATGACGCATCCGGCAGATTGGCGAGGCCGAAATCCTTTGCCATCAAACTGGTGGTGATGCGGGCACTTTCAAAGATCACCGGCAAGCCACTGCCGGGATGAGTGCCGCCACCGACCAGATATACGCCGTCCAGGTCATCAAAGCGGTTGCGCGGCCGGAACAGCAGCATCTGATCCATGGTGTGGGCAAGGTTGAAGGTGGCGCCGTGGTGCACGGAAAGGTCTGTCTGCCAATCCAGCGGGGTCAGCCGACGCTCGGCACGAATGCGCCGTTCCACATCGCGCACGCCAACACTCTCGAGACACCGGATCGCGACCGAGCGATAGCGATCCCCTAACGCTGTCCAGTCCAACCCACCGGACAAGTTCCCGACCGGGATCAGCAGATACAGGGCGCTATGGCCTGGCGGCGCGAGGCTCGGATCGGTGACACAGGCGTTCTGCACATAGAAAGACGGATTGTCCGGCAGCCGGTCCCCGTCCTCAATGGCGCGGATGTTGTCGCGATAGTCAGCTGCCAAGCGGATTGTGTGGTGGGCCAATCCCTCTTCGCGCCCCTCCAGCCCGAGATAGAGCATGTAGGTGGAGCAGGAAAACTTCGCCCGGTTCAGGCGCTGGTTGGTCCACCGGCGGCGCAGCGCATTCGGCACCAGTTGCGCCATGGTGTTGGCGAAATCAGCGTTGACCACCAAGGCGTCGCACGCAATTTCGGCCGTGGCGGTTTTCACCCCGACAGCGCGGCGCCCCTCGAATTGGATCGCCTCAACGGGGTCGGACAGGCGGATGTCCACCCCCATTGAGCGGGCGACCCGCGCCATGGCCTGAACGACAGCATTGCACCCGCCAATTGGGTGCCAGATGCCGTGCTCATGCTCCATGAACGACAGGATGGTGAACAGACTTGGGCACTTGAACGGCGACATGCCAAGGTATTTTGACTGAAACGAGAACGCCAAACGGACCCGCTCGTCACTGAAATAGCGCGCAAGGTCCCCATCAACAGTGCGATGCGGGCGCAGCTTTGGCAAAGCCGCCAGCATTGTCGGGTGCATCAAGTCGAACACCGACTGCATCGGCCGCTGCAGGATCGGCGCGAACGCGGCCAGCTTCTGACGGTTGTCCGTCATGTAGCGGTCGATGTTCGCAGCATCGCCGGGCGACAAGGTCGCGACAGCAGCGCGCAGCCGCCCTGGGTCGGAGGCGACGTCCAGTGTGCCGCCATCCTCGAACATCAACCGATAGAGGGGGTCAACCCGGCGCAGATCAACTTCCGTGTCGAGCGAGCGGCCACAGGCGGCGAAAATCTCGCGCAGGATTTGCGGGTAAAGGAAAAAGGTTGGTCCGCGGTCGAACCGGTACCCCTCGGGCGTCTCAATGGCACCGCTGCGGCCACCGACATGGTCCAACCGCTCAACGATGGTGACACGGACACCGCGGGCGGCCAGCAGCATTGCCGCCGCCAAGCCGCCAGGGCCCGCGCCGATGATCACCGTGTGGGGCGTGGTGACGGACCGCTTCGACTGTCGAAACCAGGGCATGAAAGGCTGTTCTCCGGCCTGGAAGACGGGCGGCTCTAGGCCGCGACCTTCTGCGACTTAGGTTGATTGGCGCTTTCGGAAAGGTATGCGCACCGTGATCACCGCGTTCGGCATCAGAACTACCCTCGCGCAGCTGAAGGCAACGGCGCCAGAGTGGCACGCAATCCCCGTTGCCGAGCGCGTGTCGCGCCTGCGCCAATGGCGCAAGACCCTTGCCCGCACCGCGCCAGCCTATGCCGAAGACCTGGTGGGGTATCACGGGCGCAGTCATGCCGACACGCTGGTGGCCGAGGTGATGCCGCTGGCAGCCGCCATGGCATGGCTGGAGCGTGCTGCCCCGTCCCTGCTGGCGCCGCAGCGCCGGGGCGTGATCGGCAGGCCGCTGTGGCTGCCCGGCGTGCGTAGCACTGTCGTGCGGGAGCCGTTTGGCCTCGTGCTGATCCTGGCGCCCGCCAACTATCCCTTGCTGCTGGCGGGCGTGCAGATGGTGCAGGCCCTGGCAGCGGGCAACGCCGTCGCCGTCAAGCCAGCACCAGGCACCGCGGCAACTCTGCAGCGCTTTGTTGACGCAGGACACAAGGCGGGGGTGCCGATGGGCGCCCTACACCTGCTGCCAGACAGCCACGAGACCGGTGCCGCGGCCCTTGAGGGTCCCATCGACTTGGTGGTGCTGACGGGGTCGGCCGCCACCGGGCGCGCGGTGCGCCGGCAGCTGGCACCGCGCGGAATTCCTGTGATTGAGGAGTTGTCGGGTGCCGATGCCGTGCTGCTGCTACCCGATGCCGACCTGGAGCGTGCCGCCCGCGCCATCGCCTATGGCCTCACCCTCAATGGCGGAGCGACCTGTATCGCGCCGCGGCGGATTTTTGGCACAGCGACGCAGTTGGACGCGCTAGTCACCCGCCTTGCCCTACCAACGACGCCGGTGCCGCTGCACCCTCCCGCGATTGAGCGGATGCATCGACTGCACCGTGAGGCTGGGGCCGCCTGGCACGGTCCTGCGCCAGAGGGGGATCGCATGGCACCAGCGGTGATCCTGCCCGCATCGGCCGATCAAATGACAGCCGACATTTTCGGCCCCGTTGCCGGGTTGATCCCAGTTGCGACCATGGCTGAGGCAGTCGCCACTCTTGTAGCGGCGCCAGAGCAATTGGGGGCGGCGATCTTTGGCAATCCGGCTGCTGCCGCGCAGCTGGCCGCCGCAGTGCCCGCCGGCGTGGTGACGATCAATGATCTGATCGTGCCAACAGCCGACCCCCGCCTGCCCTTCGGTGGTCGCCAAGGCTCCGGCCAAGGTGTCACCCGCGGGGTGGAGGGGTTGCTGGCGCTGACCCGTCCGAAGGTGGTGATCACCCGGTCCGGCCGCATGCTGCCGCACCTGGAGCCAGAACGCGCCGACGCTGCGGCCCTGTTCAGCCGTGCCCTGCGCTGGCTTTACGGCTGAGGGCGATCCGTATGCTGCAGCAGATACACCCGGATCGCACTGGACAGGTTCCCACTGCGTCGGCTGTCGATCAGGGTCACCAACTCGTTAATGCTAACCCCCAGCGACCATGAGGCTTGGCGCAACCGCTCCCAAAACGCTGCTTCTAGAGAGACCGAGGTTTTGTGCCCGGCAATCATCACGGAGCGTTTGGCGATCCGGCAACTGGCCGGATCAAGGGTCGGCACCAACTCACCCGCTGGGTCTGGCATCATCGATTGGGTCCCTCTCCTGGCCGCGGTCGGACACCGAAGTCCCGGGCGCCCGGCTCGCGGGCACCCCCGTCGCCAGGAGGGCCAACTTGAGCCAGACGGTGGCGCAGGGCCGCAATCACACCGGCCCTTCGCTCCGGCGCGACACTCAAGACGAATGTCGAGAATGCCGCACTCACCGCACGTTGCTGATCGGACCGGATGACCACCACCCGCTCCTGCAATTCGGCAATACGCGCGAGATCTGGATTTGGACTTTGCAATTCCTCGGACAGTTGATTGAGGAAGGGGCGGCTGGCCCGCCCGGCTGCGCGCGCGGTCTCCCCCATCTGGCGGCGGAAGGCCATCAAGCCTTCCATTTCGGTCTGGGTCAGGCCGAGATCGCGCACACTCTCCGACAGCCGTTGACGATCCGCGAACCGCACCCCATCGGCTTTGCCACGCCAGTACAGAAACCCGCCCAGCACCGCGACGTTGAGCGTGACCGAGAGAGCCAGCGCCCCCCACAGCCAAAGGCGGCGCCGTGACCGTTTTGGCTGGTGCGAAGCAGCCGACGGTTGGTCGTCGGGACGATCCTCAGGGCGATCTGGCGCGCTCACAGGAATACCTCCTCCTCCACGCTCAAATCCTCCAGCCCAGGATCGATCAGGCTGGTCGCCGTGGCGACGCCCATCTGAAAGCCCAGGAACGCCACCAACACGACGGCGGCAGCGAATGAACTCCACCGCATCGCCTGCGGCCACACCGCGCGCTGGGCCGAGGGGGCAAGGGTGCGTGCTGCGCGCACCACCGGCAGCGGCACCGGCGCGGGTGCTGCGCCAAGGCTGCTTCGCGCCGCGGCGATGTCCGCCAAGGCCTCGGGATGGTGGATCAGCCACGCCTCCACAGCTTCCGCCTCAGCATCCGCCAATCGACCCTCCGCATACGCGGCCAGGGTCATCAGATCGGGCTCGGGCGGCTCCGGTAGGCTCAGGCGGACCCTCTGCCACAGGCGGCGGTCGCCAGTTGGATCAATGGGATCGCTCATCATGACCTCCTGCCCGGTTGTACGGTGGTGGCTGCCCGGCCATCCCCCTCCGCGCCGAAATGTTGCCGCAATCGTGTCAACGCCTTGTGATGGGTGGAGCGGATGGTTTGTGCATCGACGCCCAAGTGCTCCGCCGCCTCCTGCGGGTCAAGGTCACGATCATACAGCAGTGCCAGCACCAGGGCTTGACGGGGTGTGAGCAGTCCGGGGGGAATCTCAACACGCTCGCGCACATCGGGGGGCACGGCCATGGCAGCCTCCGGCACGGCATCATACTCGACCGTTGGGTGGTGTTTGCGGCGCACGCGGTCCAAGGCAGTGGACCGGGCGACCAGCGTCAACCACGTGACCAGCGAGGCGCGCGTGGGATCAAAGCTGCGCAGCAAGCGATACTCATCCTTGCACAGGCGCAAGAATACATCCTGGCATAAGTCTGCGACATCAAGGGTGGGGGCGCGGTCCTGGACGACACCGCGGACGGCTGCGTGAATCACGCCGGCGTATCGGTCGACAAAGCGACGCCACGCTCCAGGTACCCCGGCAACCAGCGGGGCAAGGTCAGCAGCTGTGAAAGGCTGATCGGTCATCACCACAACGGTACGAGCGTAGGGCCCCTGCCATCCCCAGCTCAACGCGCACATGGCGTATGACGAAATCCGCTAGGACCCTTGGGTCGCGGGCGGTGTGTTAGGACTGCGCGCCGATCGCGTCGGCCAAGTGGGACTGCATGAACCGGGCGGCCGCGGGCCGGTCATTGGCTTCAAGCGCTGCTAGAATGGCAATGTGTTCGTGGCACTGCCGCGCAATCACCTCTGCCGTGATCGGCTGCGGCCATGCAAACTCCAACAAGCGCCTGAGATTGAGTTGCTGGCGCACTGCTTGATAGAGGAACCGGTTGTTGCCCGCAGCGGCCAGCCGATCGTGGAACATGCGGTTGGTTTCAAAGTACTCCGCATGGGTTACCGAGGACGCCCGGGCGGCCAGATCCTCTTGCACCAGACGCAGGCGGATCACCTCCCGCGCGGGCAAGCGAAACTCCGGCTGACCGAACACCGACGTCTCAATCAGCAGGCGAAACCGGTAACTCTCCTGCAAGGCGCGGCGGTCAGACAGAACGGCTGCGAATCGCCAGCCATGACCTGTGGCCCGCTCGGTCACACCTTCCGAAGCAAGGCGCATCAGCACGCGCCGGATCACCCCGCGCGGCACCCCATACTGTTGGATCAGCTCGGTCTCAGAAACCTCCTCGGCCAGGCGGCCCGAGGCCCGGTCCGCCAGCAACCGCTCGGTCAACACGTCCTCGTCAGAGCGCGCCATGGTGGAGAGGGCACTGCGGATAACGGTTGCGTTCGACTCGAGCTTATATCCCCTTCCAGCGAGCGGCTTGATCAGGCCACTCTTGGAAAGATAAATCAAAGCGGCACGGATTGGCGTTCGGGAGACGCCCAGACGCTGGGCCAGCGCCGCTTCTGATAGCTTTGACTCATGTGCAGCTAACAACTCCAATCCATGCTCGAGAATGGAACGGGCAAGCCGCAGTTGTAGTGGGCTGGGATCTAGTCCGCTTTGTTCTGGGTTACTGGTTTGCATCACACCGACCAATTTGTTCTGAACTGGCGTAGTTAATTGCAATACCATTTTGAAGGAATTGCTGTCGAGGTTAATGTTAGCCTATCAAACCATTCGACTCACACCCAGAAGTAGGCATCCATGCGCAGCCCTCCATAGGCAGCGCTCTGGTGTGCAATTTGGCCTTCTGGACGCCCCGCAGCCCCCCAGGCGACGAACAACGGCATCAAATGCTCTTCCGTTGGATGGTTGCGCACCCCATCCGGGTTTAAGGCACGATAGTTGAGAGCCGTGTCAACCTCTCCGCCAACAACCCGCTCCCCAATCCAAGTCGCAAACCGCTCCGTGTCGACTGGAACCGGGGCGTCCATGGGTTGCCCGAACACCCGCCGGAGGTCATGGGTCACCGCACCTGAGCCGATCACCAGCACATCTGGCTCAACCGCGAGTGGAGCCAACGCTTGGCCGAGACGCCAGGACACTGTCGGGTCTGCATCCACCGGCAATGAGACCTGCACCACAGGAATGTCGGCTGCGGGATACATCAGCATCAAGGGAATCCACGCGCCGTGGTCAAACCCGCGCGACATCGACAGGCGGGCGGGCAGGCCCGCATCCAGCAACAGCTCAACACAGCGCTGCGCCAGCGCGGGTTCACCGGGGGCTGGGTAGGACAGCTTGAACAAGCGATGATCAAACGGCCCGAAATCGTAAATCGTCGGTGGGTTGGCGGATGCTGTTACCTCAATCGGGCGCCCCTGATGATGGGCGGACACCACGATGATCGCCCGCGGTCGCGGCAGCAGAGACCCGGCCTGGGTGAAAAAGTGGTGCGCCGGGCTGCCGTCCAGGGCGACCATTGGCGATCCGTGAGAGACAAACAGGCTCGGCATGATTACGGGCTCCTCAAACCAGAGCGGCCTGTATGACACTCAGCAGTCGTGGCGTCTAAGCCCCAGGCCTCTGAAGGACTTTTGTGCTGGGAGCAAGGGTGAGCACGTCTGCCGTGTCGCTGCGCTCCAAGTCCCGGCGCAGCGCAGGCGGCGGCAAGCAGGCCCGCCCATCGACCGGGGTGCCATCGCGCCGCCATTCGGCATGCGCAACCGCTACCTGTCCGGAGGGCAACGGAAACAAAAACAAAGTGAGCCAACACGGACCGGCGCGATAGCTCCAGACCTCGGCCGCACTCTCTCGCCGACGCAACTCGGGTGGGCCAAACCAGCGCTCCACCACCTGCGGCTCCACACCAACCAAGCGACGCGGCAGAAACTCCACCCAAGCGGCGGCATCCAGTTCAGCGGAGGCTGAGGGACCTTCGTTCGTAGGCCCAGGCCGGGCGCAACCGGCCAGCGCCAGCAAGGCGACGACAGTCACTGACCGCTGCCATGCACCGGCCAACGCCCATCTGACCCAGTTGATGGCAACCTGCTGCGCACCCCTCCGCCCCACGACGTCACGCAACCACGTGTGGTTCGTCCGAGGGCTCCCCAAAGGTCCCGAGTTGCGGCGGCGGTTCGCTGGGTGTCGTGACCGTCAAGGACTGGATGTCACCTGCGATCTCACCGCCCAATTCAATCTCCAGCCGGGCATACCGGATCGTCCCAGTAACCCGACCCGTGCCGCGGATGATCAAGCGGTCGCGCACCGTCAAGGTGCCCGAATAGCGGCCGGCAATGTCCGCCAGTTCCACCTCGGCCACGCCGCGAAACAGACCGGTTTCCGAGACTTCAATCGCACGGGTTTGCGACAAGGTGGCGTCCACGGTGCCTTCAACCGTCAGCACATCGCAGGAGGCGATCTCACCCGCCATCGAGATATCGCGACCGACCGTCAGCCGCTTACCCTCAATCGCATCGCTGCGCTGCGCGCCCTGGGCCATGCGGCGGGCAACCGACGCAGGCTGCACGGCACCCAAGTCGGGGAAGCGACGGTTGAGATCAGTGCGGCTGGGCTCCGCACGGGCTGCAAGGCCAGTGGGAGGCGTCGGCACGCGACGGGCTACCGGTTCCTCGGTCTCGCTGCTGGTGATCGGCGGGGAGGCGGGCATTGGCTCCTCAGAAGGCTTCTTGCGGCGGCGGAACATGGCGGGCCTCGTCAATCGGAACACACAGATCAGATGGGAGTACCTGGGAGCCCCCACCATAGGGCGACGCTCCCTGCGGCGCAAACCGTGCAGCACATCAGCGTGTACCCTGCGGAGGTATGCCGGGGTGGGTTACACCACCAGCGGCACCTCGGCTAGCGCCATTGGTCGTGCGAAGACATATCCCTGCACTTCATCGCAGCCCATCTCAGCCAAGGGGGGCAGTTGGTCCTGATGCTCCACCCCCTCCGCGACCACGCGCATGCCAAGATCATGGGCAAGGTCCACCACGCGGCGGACCACACGGGCCTTGCGCACATCCAAGGCAACGCCGTCTGACAGGCTCTTATCCAGTTTCAGCTTGGTGGCAGGCAATTGTGTCAACAGCGCGAGGCTGGAGTACTCCCGTCCAAAATCATCAATCGCGATGCCAAGACCCGAGGCACGCAACTGCCCAGCACGCGCGAGCACGGTGCGGTCCGAGAACATGCCTTCGGTCAGTTCCAGAATCACTTGGCTTGGCACCAGACCTGCAGCGTCGGCTTGGGACAACACCTGGGCATCGAAGTCGGTGTTGGACTCCAGCAACTGCTGCGGCGACACGTTGATGCACAAGGAGATATCCGAGGCACCGAACCGGCGACCGAACTGATTGAGCGCAGTTTCCGCAACCCAGGACCCGATCCGCCCAATCAGGCGTGTCTGCTCCGCGATGGGAATAAACTCAGACGGGCTGATCGGCCCCAACACTGGATGCGACCAGCGCAACAGCGCCTCCACACCAGCCAGCCGACCCGTCGCCAGTATGATCTTCGGCTGGAACAGAAGGTGGGCACCCGAGGGCCAATTCGGATCGCGCAGGCCATCTTCAATCCGGCGGATGCGCTCAATCCTGGCGGCTGATGTCTCGTGATAAAAGAACAAGCCATCGCCACCAGCGCGCTTGCCATCCTGGGTGGCGACCACAGCGGCTCGTAGCAACTCGTCAGCCGTCCGACCGTCACCCGGATAAAGAGCCAAGCCAGCAGTTGCCGTGAGATAGACCGATGAGCCCGCGACATCGAACCGCCGCCCAAAGGCGTCAAGCACTTGCTCCAGCGCATGCAGGTCGTTGGTGACGATCAAAAAGCGGTCAGGCTCAACATAGCCCGCACAATCCGGCCCAACTGCTTGGATGATCAATTCCGCAATCATGCGCAACAGACGATCCACTGCCTCGTTCGGCATGAGGGAGCGCAGCGAGGCAAAGCGGTCGATGTCGATGTGGGCGACCATCGGGTAGGGCCGCTCGCCTTGATCAGCGCGGCGTACGCGCTGGGCCAGCACATCCACCACGGCTGTCTTGGTCAGCAAGCCAGTGATTGGCTCGCGGGTCACGCGTTGGACAAAGTCCACAAGCTGAGCGCCTGCGTTGCTTTGCACCGCCACCACCGCAAGGTTTGGCTGCTCCGCCGATAACGTCGCCACAGCCCAATCGTGCAAGGCCGGCTGACCACTTGGCGTTGTCACCACCACGCTGCCCGACCACTGCCCAGCCGTCGCGAGGCCCTGGTGGATTTGGCGGATCACCAAGTGATGCCCTTGTTCGCCCAACAACACGCCAGCAGGGTGGCCTACCAACCTCGCGGCATTCCACCCCGTTGCAACCTCGAAGGCTTGATTGATGGAGTGAATGCGGGCTGTGCCATCGCCGGGGGCGAAGTCCAGGATCACAATCCCCATCGGCAGACGCTGGAACAGATCAGTGATCGGGGGCATCCGCAGGTCGGCTTCCGAAGGCAAATTGTTGGGCCGGACCATACATTCGGACCAAAGCAAGTCAACCAATTGTCACACAAGGCTGATCTGCAGGCGAGAACGTCCGCTGAAGACAATACACCCAGAACGCAAAAGAGGGCCGCTCGCGCGGCCCTCCCCCTAGCGATCAGCGCATGGCTGATCCGTGGCCGGTTAAGGCTGTTGATGAAGCTCGTAGAGCGCACCAACCGCTACCAGTTGCACCCGGATCTTCGCCGACCCCATATCCAGGGTCTGATGCACCGTTCCAAGGGTAGACACAGGATCACCTCCTTTCGGTTGTTGCGCCAACGGCGGCACCCTAGCCGCGACTGACCGTCACGGCAATGATTGGCGGGAGGACCAGCAGATTCGTCACGGGTTCCGCCAATTTGGCAGGGTCGCAAGGCTGCACCAGCAGCCGAAAGCCATCGGCATCAGCGCGCCTGATTCGCGGGACTGCCAGTGTTACCAATCAACTGCAGTTGGTTCAGTATCGGCAAGATTGACAAGGGCGGCCTATTGCAGGCACCGCTGCCGCGATGACCCCGCTGTCCGCCCTCCTGATCGCTGGTGCCCTTGGCCTTGGGGTGGGCGTGCTCTCCTGGTGGGCGGTTGGCCGGGTGCGACTGTGGCTGCTGGCTCGGCAGATCCTGGATCAGCCCACCGACCGCGGCATGCATCATGTTGCAGTGCCCCGCGGTGGTGGCTTAGGCGTGCTGACCGCTCTCGTGCCGGGCTGGCTGGTGGCAGCCCTGCTGTTGCCCGGTGCTGCCCCCGGCTGGTGGCTGATCCCTGCCGCCGCAGTGGCGCTGGCTGCCCTGTCCTTCTGGGATGACCGACACGGGCTGGGGCCAGCACCGCGGTTCCTGGTCCAAATGCTCGCCGTGGCGCTTGGCCTCGCGGCGCTGCCAGACGATGCGCTGATCGCCCAGGGCATACTCCCCTGGTGGCTCGACCGCGCGCTGGCGTGGTTCCTCTGGCTCTGGCTCGTCAATCTGACCAACTTCATGGATGGCATCGACGGTATCTCTGGCAGCCACGCAGCTCTGATTGGGCTTGGCCTCGCGCTGATTGCCTGGGCTAGCGGCAGCTATGCCCAGATTGGCTGGGGGTTGGCCGTGGCTGGGGCGGCGCTGGGCTTCCTGATCTGGAACTGGCACCCGGCCAAGCTGTTCCTGGGGGATGTTGGCTCCATCCCGCTTGGCTACCTGACCGGATGGTTGTTGATCCTCGCGGCTGCCGACGGTGCCTGGGCCGCAGCATTGATCCTACCCGCGTTTTATTGGGGGGATGCCACCTCCACCTTGCTGCTGCGCCTGCTGCGGGGGGAGAAAGTGTGGCGTCCGCACCGCCAGCACGCCTATCAACGGGCTGTGCAACATGGTCAACGCCCCGACGAGGTGGTGCGCACACTGGCGGGATGGGGCGTGGTGTTGATCGGCCTTGCTTGGCTGTCCCTGTCCGGTGGCGTGATGCTGTTGATCGCACTTGCCGCAGCCGCAGCGGGGACAGGTGCCTTGATCCTGGTCTTCCGGAGCGCCGCGTGAGGGAGTAGCGTCCGCCCGCCCATGCGTTTGAACCCTGCCCATGTTGCCCTGGTCCACGACACCGCGATGGCTGCGGCGGCCTTTCTGGCGGCTGTGCTGCTGCGCTGGGGCACTGACGCCTGGGAGATGGCCGACGACGCGCTCACCCTGGGCACGCCTGTGTTCACGGCTGTTGCCGCCATCACCTTCCGCGCCACGGGCCTTTACCGCGGCGTGTGGCGCTACGCCTCGCTGGAGGATGTCTTTGCCATTGTGAAGGCCGCCACGGTGACGGTGCTGGTCACGCTTGCGATCCTGTTCCTGGTGATGCGGGGCGAGGCGCTGCCACGCGGCTCGCTGGTGATCGCCTGGGGTCTGCTCGTGGTGTTCTTGTCGGTGCCGCGGTTCCTCTACCGCGTTGTCAAGGATGGCCACATGGCCAACCTGTTGCGCCGCACGCAAGAGGCGGGGCGCCTGCCTGTCTTGCTGATCGGCTCCGGTGATGAAGCTGAGGTGTTCATCCGCGAGATGACGCGGCGGACCGATGCGCCCTACCGACCGATTGGCATTGTCGACTGGAAGGACCGGCGGGTTGGCCGCTCGATTCGCGGCATTCCGGTCCTCGGCACAGTGGATGAGGTGCCAGATATTTTGCATCGCCGCCGGGATGGTGTCCTGCCGCAGCAACTGCTGCTGACCCAATCCGCCATCGCACCCCAGGATTGGGAAACGCTGTTGGCCCTGTCAGAGCAGGTGAGCCTCCCGCTGGTCCGGCTGCCGCGGCTGGCTGACCTCAAAGGTGGCGAGACCCGCATCGATCCCAAGCCCATCTCGATTGACGATTTGTTGGGTCGCCCGCAGGCGGAGTTGGATCGCGAGGCGATGGCGACCCTGATCGGTGGTCGGCGCGTGCTGGTGACCGGGGCAGGCGGCACGATCGGGGGCGAGTTGGTCCGCCAGATCGCCGCCTTCGGTCCGGCCCGATTGACGTTGGTCGATCACTCAGAATACGCGCTTTATTTGATCGACTTGGAGTTGGCAGAGCGCTTTGCCGACCTCAATCGCGCCGCCCGCCTGCTGGATGTGCGCGACCGCGCCCATGTTGACCGCGTGTTTGCCGAGGAACGCCCGGATCTTGTGTTCCACGCAGCAGCCCTCAAGCATGTCCCGATGGTTGAGGCGAACCCAGCCGACGGCATCCTCACCAATGCCTCAGGGTCCCGCAATGTCGCTGACCGCGCGCGCGCTCATGGGGTGACGGCAATGGTGCTGATCAGCTCCGACAAAGCCGTCAATCCAACCAATGTGATGGGGGCCACCAAACGCTTGGCCGAAGCCTATTGCCAAGCGCTCGACCGCCAAGGCGGCAGCACGCGCTATGTGACGGTGCGGTTTGGCAATGTTTTGGGCTCAACTGGCTCGGTGGTGCCGCTGTTTCAACGCCAACTGGCGCGGGGTGGCCCGCTAACGGTCACCCACCCAGACATCACGCGCTATTTCATGAGCGTGCGCGAGGCTGTGGAACTGGTGCTGCAAGCCAGCGTGCTGGGCAGCCAGCCCGCCGCGCCGCGCGGGGCCATCCACGTCCTGGACATGGGCGAGCCGGTGAAGATCATCGATCTGGCGCGCCAGATGATCCGCCTTGCCGGGTTGCGCCCGGACCAGGACGTGGCGATCACCGTCACTGGTCTGCGCCCGGGTGAAAAGCTGTATGAGGAGCTGTTCCACAGCGCCGAGCCTTTGCTGCCCTCCGCCCATCCCGCGATTCAACTGGCGGAGCCGCGCACCGTGGAGTTCGCTGGCTTGGCCGCTGCTCTTGATGAGATCGAGGGCTTGGCACGGGCGCGGGATACCGACGCCGCCCTCGACCTGCTCCACCGCTTGGTGCCAGAGTTTCGGCGGGGATAATCGCGAGGTGGGTCGCCAATGGCGTCGGGCTATGATCAAGGCTACTACGCCACTTATTATCCCAATTGGGGCGAGAGCGCTGCCAGCATTCGCTATCTTGCCGCCTGCCTAGAGGCCCGCCAGTTGCGCGGTCGCTCGGCCAAGCGCGTGCTCGACTTTGGGGCAGGCCTCGGCACTGTGCTGGCCAGCATTGATGCCACTGAGCGGGTGGCTGTCGACGTCTCCGACCAGTCGCACCACGCCTGTCGGGAGCGGGGGTTCCACTGGTACCCCGCGCTGGACGCGGTCCCCGGTCGGTTTGACTTGATCCTGGCGATCCACAGCCTGGAACACACCCCCGACCCCGCTGCAATCTTGCGGGCTTTGAAGGCGCGCCTCGCCCCCAACGGCCAATTCGTGTGCGTTGTGCCCGTGGAGACCAACCTATCGCCCGGTCCCTTAAGCGAGATCACCGGCCATCAGCACTTGTTCGCCTGGACACCGGAGACCTTGAAGAACCTGCTGCTGACCACCGGCTGGTGTCTCACGAGCGTGGACTTAGTCAACGGCCGCTTGTTCCATCGCACCACTGGTCTGTTGGCGATCCACCCACCCCTCTATCGCCTGACCCGCGCCCTGATCAATGCCACCTTGCCGGGCAAACCAATGGAAATCGTCGCGTGGTGCAACAGCGCTGCTGATTGAACCCTAAAGACAATAGCGATTTCCAAACCGTTCTTGTTTGAGGTGAGAGCCCCGTTGACGGCGTTCGTAAGACATCTGGGCCTGCAGCTCATCCGGCCAGCACAAACTCAAACCGACCAAGGCGCGTGTCAGGCTCGGGGCCTTGCGTGGTGTCGAGGATCAAACCATCGCGGCGGCCCCCGGTGCGAGGGATGCCGAGGTAAAGCTGGGTGATCAGCCGACGCGAACCCGCGGTGATCTTGAGGTGCAGGTGTGGTGGGCGACCGCGGTACGCCACCGGCATCACGGTGCGGAACTGGTAGGCGCCCGCGCTATCGCTGACCGTGCGGCCATAGCCTTGAAAACCGGGATCTCGCTGCCCGGTGATCGCCCCCTGGGGATGGAGGTAGTTGCCGCGCGCGTCGGTCTGCCACAGCTCCAGCACGGCACCAACCAGCGGCTGCCCGGCCGTGGTGAGCACGCGACCCGTGACGATCAACCGCTGCCCCTCAGCTGGGCGGCTGGTGCCGCTTTGAGTGAGGTCAGCGTCAGTGTCGCTTGGCAGAGTGGTGGGGAAGAATGGCCCCTCTGCATCAGCTGGCGTGGGAGCAAGGGCTGCCTGCGCCGCTCCAGAGCCGCACAGCAAGGGGCCTGGAGCCACACCAACGCCCACCACACCTGCCAGTACGCGCCGTCGTGTGGTCATCGCCCCCTCCTAAACCCGCAGCGCTAGTCGCGCTGAACTTCATCCACCGCAGTGATCACAAACCCCTTGGTCACGGGATAGCGGACCTGCGCCTTCCGCTTGGCTTCCTGCGCGTTGGGCGCATCAAGCTCAATATAGCGCACTTCAGCCCAGCTATCGTCTAGCTCCCGATGGAATTTACCCTGCTTCTGCAGGTCGATCACTGCCTGATTGTAGATGCCGATCTCAAACTTGGGCATTGCCGTTTCCCACATTGCGCCGTTTCATCCGCCGCCGCCCCATGGCGGCGTCCCCCGTCACCAGCCATCAGCGGTGACCAGTGTCTGTGCCAAAGCCGGAGGCACGTTTCAAGATGTCCCTGATGCGCGCGATGCTGACGGTCGGTGGGTTGACCATGGTCAGCCGAGTCCTGGGCTTCGCACGCGACATTGCCGTGGCGGCAGCGCTGGGGGCCGGGCCGATTGCGGATGCGTTCTTCGTCGCATTCAAGTTCCCCAACTTTTTCCGGCGCTTGTTTGGGGAGGGGGCGTTCAACAGCGCCTTCGTGCCGTTGTTCGCGGGCATGACAGCGACCCAAGGCCGCCTTATCGCGTTGGGATTCGCCGAACAGGCCCTGGCGGCCTTGGTCACCGCCTTGATGGTGCTGGCGCTGGCCGCCATGCCTTGGCTGATGCTGGTGCTGGCACCTGGCTTCGCCGACGAACCGGCGCGGTTTGATGTGGCTGTTGAACTGACCCGGATCACCTTCCCCTACCTGCTGTTCATCTGCATCACGGCGCTGATGTCCGGCATGTTGAATTCGCTGGATCGTTTTGCTGCTGCCGCGGCTGCCCCGATCCTGTTGAACCTCGCGATGCTCACCGCTGTGGCGATCAGCCCGTGGCTGGGTCTGCCAACCTTGGCGCACGGGCTTGTCTGGGGCGTGTTCGTTGCGGGACTGCTGCAAATGGTGTGGCTGCAGCAGAGTTTGGCCCGCGCTGGCATGCGATTGCGTCTGCCGCGGCCGCACCTGTCAGATGATGTCAAGACCTTGCTGCGGCTGATGGTGCCGGGGGCGCTTGGGGCAGGCATTACCCAGGTCAATCTGTTGGTCGATGTGATGCTGGCCTCGCTGTTGCCGACGGGTGCCGTCAGCTACTTGTACTATGCTGACCGGGTGAATCAGCTGCCGCTGGGCATTGTCGGGGCGGCGATTGGCACGGCGTTGCTGCCGGTCCTGTCCCGCCAAATCCGCGCGGGCGATCTGGCAGCAGCAATCAACAGCCAGAACCGCTCCACGGCATACGCCTTGATTCTGACCGTGCCTGCTGCCGTCGGCCTGATCATCCTGGCGGAGCCCATCATCGATCTGTTGTTCCGCCGCGGCGCCTTCGGCGTGGTGGAGGCTGAAGCGACGGCGGCCGCGCTGGCCGCCTTCGCTGTTGGTTTGCCGGGCTATGTGCTGGTGAAGGTGTTCGCCACAGCCTTTTTCGCCCGCCAGGATACGGCGACACCGGTGCGCGTGGCCGTGGCGGCCCTGGTTATCAATGTAGTTCTGAACCTCAGCCTAATGGGAGTGATTGGGCATGTTGGCCTTGCCCTGTCCACTGCGATTGCTGGCCTGTTCAATGCCGCGACGCTGGGGTGGCTGTTGCACCGGCGCGGTTTGTTCCAGGCCGATGCCCCGTTGCGTCGCACGCTTCTGGGGCTGATCGGCGCCACTCTGGCGATGGCGGCCGTGCTGTTGGGTCTCTCGCACCTCATCGGGGTGCCACGGGAGTGGCCTGCCCTCCTCCGCCTCGCAGCGCTGGCCGGAGAAATCGGCGCGGGGGCCGCAGTCTTTGGACTCGTCGCCGTGCGTCTTGGTGCGATTGACCTCGGCGAGATGCGGCGGGTGTTTCAACGACGCCGCAAGCAGTGATGGCAAGGCTTGACGCCACCAAGCAAGTGCCGTACCCCGCCGCCCATGCACCAGCGCGTTTTCTCTGGCATTCAGCCAACCGGCAACCTTCATCTCGGCAACTATCTGGGGGCGATCCGCAATTGGGTCGGCTTTCAGGATCGCATGGAGACGGTGTTCTGCATCGTTGACCTGCACGCGCTGACCCAAGCGCCCGATCCAGCCGAATTGCGCCAGAACATCCGGGAAGTCACGGCTGCCTACATCGCCTCTGGCATTGATCCCAAGCGCGCGGTGATCTTCGCGCAAAGCCGATGCAGCGTGCATGCCGAACTGGCTTGGGTGTTAAGCTGCCACACGCCGCTGGGCTGGTTGAACCGGATGACCCAGTTCAAGGAAAAGGCAGGCAAGGATCGGGAGAACGCACTGACGGGTCTTTACACCTACCCCGTCCTGATGGCGGCCGATATTCTGGCCTATCACGGCACCCACGTGCCGGTTGGCGAAGACCAAAAACAACATCTGGAATTGGCGCGCGACATTGCTGGAGCGTTCAACCGCTTCTATCAGCGCGACTTCTTCCCCCTGCCAGAGCCGGTGATCTTCGGCGCAGCGACGCGGGTGATGAGCCTGCGCGATGGCACCAAGAAAATGTCCAAGTCCGACCCCTCGGACTACAGCCGCTTGGTGATGACTGACAGTGCCGACACAGTTGCCTTGAAGCTGCGCAAAGCCAAGACCGATCCACTGCCACTGCCCGAGCCCGGCCAGGAGTTTGAGAAGGAGCGGCCGGAAGCCGCCAACCTGATCGGCATCTACGCGGCCTTGAGCGACCAAAGCCGGGATGAGGTGATCACCACCTGGGCCGGTCGGCAATTCTCTGAATTCAAGAAGGAATTGACTGACCTGGCGGTTGCGGTGCTTGGCCCGATTGGGGTGGAGATGCAGCGATTGCTGGCCGATCCCGCAGCCATCGACGCGGTGCTGGACGATGGTGCGGCCCGTGCCAACGCCATCGCACGCCCGATCTGGACCGAGGCCAAGGCCCTCATCGGCCTGCCGCCGGGGTAATTCACCACCAAACCCCACCGCGGACAGTTCCCTTCTGCTGAGGCCGGGCTTAGTCTTGGGCAGCGGGTAGGGGTTTTGCCGTGCAGTTGTATCTTCCCATCGCCGAAATGTCGGTCAATGTCCTGCTGATCTTGGGCATGGGCGGGCTGGTTGGGTTTCTATCGGGCTTGTTTGGCGTGGGCGGCGGGTTTCTGATGACGCCGCTGCTGATCTTTGTTGGCGTGCCGCCAACTGTGGCCGTCGGGACCCAGGCAAACCAGCTGGTCGGCGCGTCGGTGTCGGGTGTGCTGGCGAATTTGAAACGCGGTGGTGTTGACTTCAAAATGGGTGGGGTGCTGGTTGCCGGTGGCTTGGTTGGCTCCGTCATCGGCGTGTGGCTTTTTTCTGTCGCCAAGCAGTTTGGGCAGATCGATTTTGTGATCTCAGTCACCTATGTCGTGATGCTGGGGTCAGTTGGCGCCTTGATGCTGAATGAAAGCCTGCGGGCGATCTTGAAGCGCCGCAAGGACAACTCCGCCCAGGGCAAGTTGCATCAGCACACCTGGCTGCATGGTCTACCGCTGAAGATGCGTTTTCCGAAATCGCGGCTGTATATTTCAGCCCTGGCGCCGCTCGGGTTAGGCTTGATGGCGGGCATTCTGGTCGCGATTATGGGCGTGGGCGGCGGGTTCTTCATGGTGCCCGCAATGATCTATGTGCTGGGCATGCCAACCTCGGCCGTGCCGGGCACCTCCTTGTTCCAGATCATCTTTGTGACGGCTGCAACCACACTGCTGCACGCCGTCGCCACACAGACAGTGGATGTCATGCTGGCCCTGCTGCTGCTGATCGGCGGAGTGGTTGGAGCACAGTTTGGGGGACGCATCGGGGGGCGCTTGCGCGGCGAGCAGATGCGCTTTGCACTGGCCGTGATCGTGCTGCTGGTGTGCTTGAAGCTGTTCGCCGACTTGATCATCACGCCTGATGATCTTTACAGCCTGTCGCTGCCGGGGGCGAAATGAGCCGATTGCTGTGGGTCTTGGCACTGCTGCTGTGTCTGCCCGTCGCCGCGCGCGCTCAATCCCTGGCCTTTGACATCACAGCGCCGTTGATCGCCGTCACCACAGGCTTCACGGGCGCAGAAGTGGTGGTGTTCGGTGCGATCGATAGCGAGGGTGACTTGATCGTGACCTTGCGGGCGCCGGACCAACGGGTCACGGTTCGGCGCAAAGCGCGGGTGCTGGGCCTATGGCTCAATCGCGAAGCAGTCGAATACCCTGCTGTTCCAGGCTATTACGCGATTGCCGCCACCCGCCCGGTGGAGGAGATTGCGCGTCCCGAAACCCTTGCCCGGCATCGCCTGGGCCTCGACAATCTGGTCCTGGAAAGCCGCAGCCCTGGCAGCGATGGGGCCGCTTTTCGTGCGGCGTTGATCCGCACCAAGCAGGCCGCAGGCTTGTTCCCCACCGGGGTGGACAGCGTGTTAATGCGCGGCCCGCGGTTGTTTCGCGCCACCCTGGTCCTGCCAGCCAACACGCCCGTCGGCACCTATCAGGCCAATGTGTTCCTGTTTCGCAATGGCCAAGTGGTTGGCGCCCAACAGACGCCGGTGATCGTGTCCAAAGTCGGCGCAAGCGCTGAGATTGTAGAATTTGCCCGCGAGTATGCCATTCTGTATGGCCTGTTGGCCGTCGCGTTTGCAGTTCTGGCCGGTTGGCTGGCAGACCTTGTGTTCCGAAAGAGGTGAGCCATGAGCGATCCCAAGCCAGACGTCGCTCCGGAACGGGTGTTCTTGGTGGTGGTCGACGACACGCCGGAGGTGACCCAGGCTCTGCACTGGGCTGGCTTGCGCGCCGCCCACACCGGCGGTCGGATAGCACTGCTGCATGTGGTTGAGCCGGTTGAAAACCAGCAATGGATGGCCGTTGAGGAGTTGATGCGCGCCGAGCGCCGGGCCGAGGCGGAGGCCGTGCTGTCCAAGCGCGGGGCGGAGGCGCTGGATTGGTCAGGTCGTCAGCCGATCCTGTTCATCCGCGAAGGCAATGTGCGCGATGAGCTGCTGGCACTGATTGAACAGGAGGCGGCAATCTCCGTCCTGGTGCTGGGCGCCGGTACTGGCAAAGAGGGGCCGGGTCCGCTGGTCAGCCATCTGGCCGGAAAAATGTCTGGACGGCTGCGGATTCCCATCGTGCTGGTGCCCGGCATCTTGTCGGACGAGCAACTGCGCATGATTGCGTGAACCGGCCTGCGAATCGGTTCAGCGTTGCGCGAACCCCTTGATTCTGTGATTCTGCCGGGCGCCCATGCGCCGCGCGGTGCTGTGCGGACTTGGCGATGGCAGAGTGACAGCCCACATGCCAGAGTCACAGGCTCAGCCATTGCTGGGCCCCACACGTGAGGACCCGCATCATGTTCATCCAGACCGAGCACACCCCCAATCCCCAAACGCTGAAGTTTTTGCCGGGGCGGGATGTCATGGGCACTGGCACGTTGCATTTGGTGAGTGCCGCTGACGCGGAGCGTTCACCGCTCGCAGCACGGCTGTTTGCCATTGGCGGGGTCGAAGGAGTGTTCCTCGGCAGCGACTTCGTCACCATCACCAAGGCGCCGGATCGCGATTGGTCGGTGCTGAAGCCAGAAGTGCTGGGCGCCATCATGGAGCACTACACCTCCGGCCAGCCGATGGTGCTGGGTGAAGGTGCTGCCACCGACGAAGTGTATGACGAAGCCGACGCACAGATCGTCGGCACCATCAAGGAACTGCTGGAAACCCGCGTGCGCCCGGCCGTGGCACAAGATGGTGGGGACATCATCTTCAAGGGCTTTGAAAAGGGTGTCGTGCTGCTGCACATGCAGGGCTCGTGCGCGGGCTGCCCCTCCTCCACCGCGACCTTGAAGATGGGCATCGAGAACATGCTCCGGCATTATGTGCCGGAAGTGACCGAAGTCCGCGCAGTCGCGTGAGCCACTCGGCATGACCACCTCTGGCCCCTCCTCCTCCCCACCGTCGCGACGGCGGGGTTCAGGTGCGGGCCAGCAGGGCCGCCCCGCACGCCCATTGCCAATTGGAGCCGTGGGCGTCGTGGCGGGCATCGGTGCCTTGTGGCTGCTGTGGCCGCCGGCACCTAGCGAAGTGCGCATTGGCATCGGCGGGGCGACGGCGCCCCCCGCAACCGAGACCCCGGCAAGAGCCTCCGGTGGGCAGGAGGTGCGGATCGCAATCAGCCCCGCTGCACCGCAGCCGCCATCGGCCCCGGCACCCGTGGTCATCCAGAGCCCACCGGCGCCAGCACGCCAGTCTCTGCCGATCCGAGTTGAGCCGACGACCACCGCCGCCTCCCGTGCCACCGGCGTTCCTGCACCGGCTGAGCGGCGTGAGCCGGGACAGCAGCCCGTGGTCGTCGCCATTGTCCCGGTTCGGCCAATCCCACCGGCGCCACCACCAACGCCCATGGGGTTGACCGACTGGTCCGCCCGTCCGTTACCGCAGCCTGAGGTGATTGGGCTGGCCGATCTCGCGATCGTCCGCTCGTTGACCGAAGCACGCAGTCACGTTCTGGCGGATGCAGGGCGGCTGGCCGAGGCGCGGGAGGTGGCGGTGCTTCGCCCCGCCCTCTCACCGCGCGAGAGCGCTTTCGCGGACCAGCTGTTGACCCTGTGGCGGGCAGAGACCCTTGCCATTGCAGCGCCGACCCTGGATGGACTGCTCGCGATTCCCGAAGCTCCCGTGGCGACCATCCCGGCCCTCGCCAGTCTGCCAGCGGCGGTGGAGGACGATCCACCCCTGGCCGATCCTGCCCTGGCCGAAGCTGCAGAGCCGCACTTGGCGCTGCCGACGGGCACACCCACGGCCAGCGACCGCGTCATCGCCAAGCCTGCACCCACCCAGTCCGAGGTCACCACCCTGCCGATCCGCACGGCAGAAGGCATGGTGGTCCGACCGATCCCCAGCGCCCAGGGGTTGGCAGCGCTGCCGATCCACGCGACCGACCGGGTGACACTGGCGGAAGCACCCCAGGACCAAGCGCTGGGAGTCTGGCTGTCCGACACCACCTCTCACGCCCCACTGGCGGGTCTCGCGACTGCCACCGACCTGCCGGTTGGGATTGCCAGTGTGGCGCCGGACGCCATCGCCACAACCCTCAGAAACCCGCTTACCGTGGCCGAACAACCGCTGCCCGCAACGGCCTGGTTGAGTGCTGAGGCGACCGCAACCGCACTCGGCTGGGCCGTGGCTCGCGCCGCACCGGAGGCCGCGCCTCTGGATGACGGCAGCGGCCTTTACCCGTCCGCCTTCGATCCAAGCATCGCAGCCGATGGTGCTGGCGAAGCACGGGGGCTGGCGGCTTTGCCGCCGCGCTCCCCACCACTTCGCTTGGCTGCACCCGCGCCCGATCATGGCAGCGAGCCGCTGTTCGTTCCCCGCCCGCGCCCGGTTCGCCTAGCCTCCGTCGACAGTGTGGACGATCTGCGCCGTCTGTTGAGTGCGCGGGATGTCGAGATCCGACCGGGCGCCGTGCTGCCCGACCTGTTCCTGTATCGCCTGCCCAGTGACATCACAGCGATCCGTCAGGCGGAAGAGCGCAAGGCCGTGTTCATGCGCACGCTGCTGCCGCTGGTGATCAAGGTGAATGAGCGCTGGCTCGCACTGCGCACCCGCGTGGAGGCGTTGGCGCCGCTGATGGCAATTGGCGCGCCGCTGCACGCCGATGATGAGGCAGAGGTGGAAGGTCTGCTGCGCGAAGCGCGGCTGGACCGTTGGAACGAAGCCGAATTGTTGCGCCGCCTGGACGCGATCCCGCCCTCGCTCGCCCTTGCTCAGGCGGCGGAGGAAAGCGGATGGGGCACCTCCAACGCCGCGCGCAACTTGAACGCGCTGTTCGGCGAGATGGTCGCCCGCGGCCCCGATGCTGGGCAGATCCGCCGCTTTGAGGATCTGTCCTCGACCGTCGCGGCCTATGTCCGCAACCTGAACACCCACGCCGCCTATGCCGACATGCGCCGCCGCCGCGCGCAATTGCGCCAAGCCGGACTGCCGATTGATGGCGCCAGCTTGATCCAGCACATGCTGCGCTACTCCGAACGCGGACCCGACTATGTTGCCGCCATCCAAACCCTGATCCGCATGAACAATCTGACCCAATATGATGACGCCCGCCTGACCGACGCCAATCTTGTGGCTGAGGCGCGCTAAGGTTTTTGAAACAAGCCGTTATCCCCTCTTCCCGAGAGATCGGATGAGGTGTATGCTGCGCGCCATGCTTGAGTTCGAGCCCTGCCGATATGACGATGTTCGCCCGCTGCTGGAGCAGGAGCATCCCGGCATGGTCGCCCTGATCCACCAGGGGGAACTGATCGCGGTTTACAACACCTTGGACGAAGCAGCGTCCGACGGCGTGCGCCGCTATGGTCGGCTGCCGTTCGATTTGCGCGAACTGCCCGCGGTGGAAGACCGCCTGCCCCTGCGTTTGGACGTCGGCCAGCGGATTTCCTGGTAAGACCCGTGCCGTGATGCGACGGCAGCGCGCATCAGCCGGTCGCCGTCCAATCCCCTAGAACCCCAACGCCCGGATGGCGGCAACCACGCCGACACCAGCACACAGGGCCACGATCAAGGGCAGCTTGGCCCGTGCGGCGACCAACACCGCGACAGCCCCGATCCAAAACGCCACCCCGCCGCGCGCAAGGGCTGGTACCACCAGGGCGACAAACATCGCGCCTGGCAAATGCGACAGCCACGCATCGAGAAATCGGCTCTTCGGCAAGCGGGCGATGATCAGATAGCCGCCGAAACGGCACACCAGCGTGGCCGCGGTCATCGCCAGGATCGCCGCCAGGGTGGCTAGGTCGATCTCCCACAGATCAGCGCCGAGCATCGCGCAAGGCCCCCGCAATGCTGCCCGCCAGTCCGCCGATCACCACCGGCCAGGCGCCTGCGACCAACCAGCTGGCAACCAGAGCCGCGCCAGCAGCGACCAGCCAAGGCATCAAATCTCGTGCCCGGCTTTTCCAGGAGGGCAGCAGCAGCGCGATGAAACCAGCTGTCGCGGCGAAATCCAGACCATAGCGCGCAGGCTCGCGCACGAGGCTGCCACTGGCATGGCCTGCCAGGGTGGCGAGCAGCCACACAACCCAGATCGCGAAGCCGACACCAAAGAAAAACCCGGCATCGATGCGATGGGTCTGAAACCGGGTCATGGACAGAGCCCAGGCATGGTCCACCAGGATCGCGAGACCAACCCAAACCCGAATGCCGCCAATTCGCCCAAGGCTGGGGTACAGGGCCGCGCTCATCATGGTGAAGCGCAGATTGATCCAGAACGCCGCAAACGCGAGGGCCACCAGGGAGGGGGGACTGGTCCACAGCTCCAGCGCAGCCATCTGGGAGGCACCAGCGAACACCAGGGCGGACATCAAGCCGATCTCCGCCATGCTGAGACCCTTGGCCGCGCCCGTCAGACCCACCACGAGGCCAAATGGCACTGCCCCAATCACGAACGGCATCGCCACCCGGCAACCATCCACAAAGCCAGCCCACGTGAAGCCTCGTCCGGCAATGTCGGGGGTGGACGGAGTGGATGCAGGCTCAATCATGAGGGTTGGCTAGCATAGCCAGCCCTGCCGCTTCCATGCGTTGTGCGCAGATGCGCACCCCTGAGTTCGTGCGCAGATGCGCACCCCTGAGTTCCTGCGCAGATGTCTCCCGGTCTGGTCAGCCGCGGGGTGGATGGGTGGCGTGCCAGTGGCGGGCGATCTGCTCTCGGGTGCACACCCACACCCGATCATGGGACTGGATGTGATCCAGAAACCGCTGCAACGCGGCAATCCGCCCGGGGCGGCCGATCAGGCGGCAGTGGAGACCAATCGAGAGCATCTTTGGCTGGTCCGCCCCCTCGGCATACAGCACGTCGAACGCGTCGCGCAGATAGGCTTCGAACTGGTCACCCGAATTGAAGCCCTGGGCGGTTGCAAAGCGCATGTCGTTGCTGTCGAGGGTGTAGGGGATCACCAGATGCGGCTTGCCTGCCACGGTTTCCCAATAGGGCAGATCGTCGGCGTAGCTGTCGCTGTCATACAAAAAGCCCCCCGCCTCCACCACCAGCGCGCGGGTGTTGGGTGAACACCGGCCCGTGTACCACCCGACCGGACGCCGCCCAGTGATGCGGGTCAAACTGTCGATGGCGGTGTGGATGTGGCGACGCTCCTCCTCCTGATCCATGTACTGGTGCTCGATCCAACGCCAGCCGTGGGAAGCAATCTCCCAGCCTGCCTCGACCATGGCAGCGGCGGCCTCTGGGTGACGCTCCAACGCCATCGCGACGGCGTAGACGGTGACCGGCAACTGGCGCTGGGTGAACAAGCGATGAAGGCGCCAGAACCCAGCCCGGCTGCCGTATTCATAGATTGATTCCATGTTCAGGTGGCGCACACCGGGCAAGGCCTGTGCGCCCACAATCTCTGACAGGAATGCCTCGCTGGCGGGGTCGCCGTGCAAAATGCAGTTCTCGCCACCTTCTTCGTAGTTTAAGACAAAGCTTATTGCGATACGCGCATCGTTCGGCCAAGCGGCATGGGGTGGAGTGCGGCCATAGCCGACGAGATCGCGAGGATACGCTGCTTGTGTCATTGGACTGCCTCGCCTCCAACCCATGGTGAGCACCACCGTCGCACCCAGTGGCACCCACTGGACAGAAACAACAAGTCAGGGAATCTTGGCAGTCGTGTCAACGCTTGAGCCTCCCCCCTCTCACGATGATCTGCGGGCGATGCTTGCCCGCCATGGTCGTCATGTGCATCGCCAGCCGGGAGGTGTCCGGGCTGACCTGTCGCGACGGGATTTGAAGGGGTTAAAGCTGCGCAATCTGCAGCTGCGGGAAATCAAGCTGTCGGGCGCCAGTTTGGTCAAGGCAACCATCGCCTCCTGCGATCTTAGCTTTGCGGACTTGTTCTGTTGCGATCTCACCCAGGCCGTGCTGACGGATTCGATTCTCCACCGGGCAGATTTGCGCGGCGCCCGTCTGCGCTTGGCCAACCTGCGCGGTGCTGACCTGTCGGATACCAACCTGTCGGCTGGGCGCCTGCAAACCGTCGGCAAGCCGGAGGAATTGCTGCGCACCACGCTGGTTGGGGCCAAGCTCGACAATGCCAACCTTCAGCGCGCGCAGCTCGCGGGCGCCTCGATGGTGGGGCTGAAGGCGCGTTCGGTGGACTTGGCGGGCGCTGATCTGAGTGGTGTGGATCTTGCCTTCGCCGACCTTGAAGGGGCGAACCTGTCCGGCTCCCGCCTGGACGGCGCCAGTCTGGTGGGGGCGAAGCTGCGCGATGCCTCTCTCGACGGCGCTCAGCTCACCCGCACAAATTTGATGGGCGCCGACCTCACCGGCACCCGCCTGCGCAATGCCAACACTTCGGGCAGCTTTGTCGCCACGCGGATTGAGCATCTGCCCAAGGCGTTCCAAGATGCCTACCTTCAGCACCTGCTGTGGTTCCACACGGAGGGACGCGACGGCGTGCGCATGGTTGCCCACGGCATTGATTTGAGTGGGCTGGATTTGACCGGTCTTGACCTTGCGTGCGCCGACATGTCCGGCGCCAACCTCAGCCGGGCAACGTTGATCGGGGCACGGTTGCTGGCCGCCAACTTGACCGGCGCGCGGATGATTGAGGCCGACTTGCGCGGCGGCTGTTTCCTTGGCACCGATCTCTCGAAGGCGGATTTGACCGACGCCAATCTGGAAGAAGCTGACTTGTCGCCGCTGCCCCTCGTCAATCTGGCGACGGGGGAGAGCACCGGGAATTCCCTGCCAACCAATCTGGCTGGTGCAATCCTTCGGCGGGCCTTGCTGACCGATGCCAATCTGACCGACGCCAAGCTGGAAGGGGCGGACCTCAGCGGTGCGGACCTGACGGGCTGTCTGATGCCGGAGCGGGAACCGGCATAGTCCCTCCGCCGTCGACTGCTCGGCAGCCTTGACGGACGCCATCGCCGTTCCGCAGGCTTACATTTGGATTTGGAACAAGTCTTGGTGGGCGGTAGGCGCAAGCCTCCCTCCAACCGTCATCTGTGCACCTGTGGAGCCATCATGTCTGCTGCCCTGCCAGCCACCCTGCTTGCCAGCATCAACCAGGATCGCCTGTGGCAGCGCCACGCGGATATGGCGGCTCATGGCGCAATCCCTGGACCGCGGCCCGACCGCGCGGGCGTCAACCGCGCCTGCTTCACGGCGGAGGATATCGCCGCCCGGCAGATGCTGGTTGGCTGGGCCACGGCCCGCGGGTTTGAGGTGAGCCAGGACGCCATCGCCAACCTCTACATTCGCCGCCGCGGCACGGAGTCCAGCCGCGCGCCAATCGTTACAGGCAGCCACATGGACACCCAACCGCGCGGTGGCCGGTTTGATGGCATCTATGGCGTGCTCGCTGGATTTGAGGTGCTGGAAGCCTTGGAGGACGCGGGCATCGCCACGGTCGCTCCCGTGGAGGTGGTTGCCTGGACCAATGAGGAGGGCGGTCGGTTCGCGCCCGGCACCATGGGCTCGATGGTGTTCGCCGGTCAGAAATCAGTCGAGGCGTTTGCCGAGGTGCGCGACACCAGCGGCGTGCGCTTTGCCGACGCCCTGGCAGCGACGCTGGCCGCCACGCCTGCTCCGATCACGCGGCCCCTGCCGGGCGTCGTGGGCGGGTATGTGGAAGCGCACATTGAGCAGGGACCACGCCTGGAGGCAGCGGGAGCGCGCATCGGCGTGGTCACCGGCATCCAGGGCATGCGCTGGTTCGAGGTGGACATCACCGGCGAGACAGCCCACGCAGGCACCTGCCCCGTTGGCCAGCGCCGCGACGCCTTGCGATCGGCCCACGCCGTGGTCAGCGCCCTGTACGACGTAACGCGTGACCCAGAGGACACGCTGCGCTTCACCATTGGCCGCTTTCTGGTAGACCCTGGCAGCCCGAACACGGTGCCGAACCGCGTGCACTTCACCATCGACATGCGCCACCCGGACAAAGCCACCCTCGACCGTTTGGCCGATGCCATTCCAGCCACCATCACGGCCGCCGTTGCCCCCTGCACCGCAACCGTGCGGGTCACCAATGCCAGCGCACCGATGGTGTTCGACCAACAGGTGGTTGATCGAGTAGAGGCCGCGACGAAGGCGCTTGGGCTGCCCTACCTCGTGATGCCGTCCGGAGCCGGTCACGACGCTGGCTACGTCGCCCGCCTCGCCCCAGCTGGCATGATCTTCATTCCCTGCGAGCGTGGCGTCAGCCACAACGAAGCCGAATTCGCAACGCCACAGGACCTCACCAACGGCACCCGCGTTCTGGCCGCCACCCTGCTTGCGATGGCGGGGGTGGTGTGAGCGTTGATGGACGTAACCCAATGCCGTTCGCTATGTGCGCTGGGTGATGACTGCTAAACGCGGATCGGCGTGGAACTGTGAAATCGGAATTTCATAGAAGTCCCGTGTTGATTCGCAGATGGCTGTAATCGTAGTGGAACCGATGACCAATCTCCAGGTTTGCTGGTCAACCGGCTTAGGTTCAACAAAAACCGAACATGAGAATAGGGCTAAATTCCGCCCACCCGAGATATCCCTCACTGATTTGTATCGGATGCCGTCCACATGCTCCTGCCTCAGTTGATCTGCGAGAGTCTGGGACGGGAGGTAATCACTCAAATGTGACCAGTGTTGTTCGTAAGCGGCATACGGCGGTTCACTCAGATCAATCAATGACCCTGTTTTAACCTTTGCCGAGAAGACGGTGTATTCAGAGTATTGGCCTCTCGGGTTCAACCCAGGCGACTCCGCGAAGAACAAAAGACGATAGAAGGCCATCTCGACTATGGCAGTCTCTGAGCGCTCAGCACCGTAAAACACCGCCTCGCGTTGTCCGGCACGGCGAAAGCGCGACCCTAAGGGTGGAGTCGAGTCATATCGAAAAGGTGTCGACAACAAGTAATGTAGATGTTGGCACTGCACTGGCACTAATGGCTTATACTTTTCCAAAATCTCTTCCAACAGGCTTTGCGATTCTATCGAATCGACCAGCTTTCTGGTCGATATTTTATGCTGCGCCTCAACAGATCGCCAAACCAATCCTTCGAATACTCTTCGATTAGATTTGAGCGCGTCTGGAGTCAAGATAGACGATAACATGATCTAATCCATCGCCACTTTGAATCAATTCCAGCGGAATTGCCTTTAGAACCGTGTTTTTTGTCCGGAGCCACTGTCGGGCGATGTCTTCATTGCCGCCAACGAGAGCATCTAATGACCGAAAGAGACGTGCTAAGGACGTGCCACGGCTGAACGCCGTGCTACCCTCTGCGAAAACGGTTTGCCCATCGCGTACGCTGGCGATGATACCCGCATCCAGTTGCAATATCTGCTCAAGCGCGTGATCGGAAAGATCGAGCAACCCTGCCGCCTTTAGCACAGCCTCGGTTAACACTCTGTCCCGATCTCGAACTGGCGCCCCCATCGCTTGGGTATACGACATCGCGGCCTCCATGCCGGACAAAGGTACTGGCACCAGTCCGATTCTTCAAGATATTTCTGGGACTTATCTGAATCATGAAAAATTTCCTTGACAAGGGCTGCCTAAACCTTCCCCGGCAATGCCACTTTAGCTATCCACATGCAACGCCCGAAACACTGCCTCCGGAGTGAGGGGTAGGCTGGTAAGAGCTGCGCCGGTGGCGGCTTCGATGGCGTTCGCGATGGCGGCTGGGATGGCGAGGTTGCCGCTTTCGCCGATGCCTTTGGCGCCAAACGGACCAGGGCCGAGGCCGCTTTCCAGAATCAAGGTGCGGAACACCGGTGGCAGGTCGGTTGCCCGTGGTGCGCGATAGGACCAGGGGGTGGCGTTGAGCGGTTGGCCCGCGCTGTCCACACGCAGATGCTCAAACAAGGCTTGGCCCAGTCCCTGAACTGCAGCCCCCTCCACTTGGCCGATGCAGCCCAGGACGTTGACAGCAGTGCCAGGGTCCCCTGCAACCACCAGCTGCAGCACGCGCACCTGACCAGTCAGCGGGTCAACCTCCACTTCAGCCGCAGCCCAGGACGGCATCCAGTACAGCCGTTGGCTGCGCAGGGGCAGCCCCTCGCTTCGGGGTGCTTGCACCGTGGCGCGACCGATCACGTCAGCGCCATAGGGGCCAAACCGGCGCTTGAGCAGACTAGCCACTGGCTCGCCCTCCACGGTGCCCGCGTGCACCACGGCTTCGGCTCGGCCCGCGAGGGCGCGCAGCTGTGCCACCACATCGTCGGCTGCAGCGGCAACCGCCGCGGCCGTCACCGCCATACCGGAGCTGGCATGGGTGCCAAGATCATGGGGGGAGAGATCGGTGTCGACTGCTGCAACCGTAACGCGATCCAGCGGCAGACCCAGACGCTCGGCCGCCACTTGCGCCAGCGCCGTGGTGGCGCCCTGTCCTATTTCCACCACGCCCGCTTGAACAATGGCGGTGCCGTCAGCGGTCAGACGCACCGCGGCATTGGCGGGGCGCGCCTCGCCGCCGCCATCCTTCAAGCCAATCGCCACCCCCACCCCGCGAGGCCGCGCTGCGTGTGGGGCGGCGGGCGGGTCGAGGGCAGCCACCACGGCGGCTAGCCCGCCGCTCAAATCGCTGTCCATCCCTGCCTCGCCGGGCCACCACGCCTCGCCAACGCGCAGCAGATGCGCCCGACGCCACGCGATCGGGTCAAGGGCGAGACGGCGACACAGGCTGTCGATCTGCCGCTCGCCCGCCCAGCTGGTCTGGGTGCCGCCGAAGCCGCGATAGCTGCCAGCAGGGGCCGTCGTGGTGCGCACCACCCGCACCCGGCAGGCCACGGCCTGCCAGCGATAGGGGCCAAAGCCGCGATAGCCCGCCTTGTCCGCAACCAGGGCGGAGGCATCGGCATAGGCGCCCCCGTCCAGGTCAATCAGCATCTCCCGCGCCAGCGGGGCGCCGTCACGGCTGAGGGCGGTGCGCACCACGATCTCTGCCCCATGCTGGGTGACCGACAGCATCTCCTCATCAAAGCTGGAGACAAGACGGACGGGTCGACGGGCCAAACGCGCGAGCAGCGCCGCCAGAGGTTCCAGTTTGCAATAGGATTTCGCGCCGAACCCCGCGCCAGTGGCATGGGCCGCCACGCGGACGCGATGCTCTGGCAGGGCAAAGATGCGCGCAAGGTCCTGGCGCAACAGGAAAGGATCCTGGTTGCAGGTGTCGATGCTCAACCCCTCCCCACTCCAGCGGGCGAGGCAGGCAAAGGGCTCCAGGTGATAGTGGGAAGCGCGGGCAAAGCTGTAGCGATCCTCAAACACCTGTGCCGCACCAGCCCAGACGGCATCGAAGGTCGGGTCGCGGAGAGTGAACTCCCACAGGATGTTGGGGCTGGGCTCGGCACAGGCGGCGGCACCAGGGCCATAAACGGGAAGGCTGGTGGCGGACGCTTCTGGGAACAAGGCTGGGGCATCAGCGGCCAGCGCAGCGGCAATGGTGGGCACCGGCGCCAGCACCTCATACTCCACCTGGATGAACGCCAGGGCGGCCAGCGCTTGCTGGGGTGTGGCAGCAGCGATTGCCGCCACAGGCTCGCCCACATGGCGCACAACACCACTGGCCAGCACCGGCTGGTCGCGCACGCGCACGCCAAAGCGGGTGTGGGGACCATCCAAATCCGCAGCCGTCGCCACCACTGCCACGCCAGGCTGCTGTGCCGCCAGCTCAGTAGAGATCGAGCGGATGCGCGCATGGGCGTGTGGGCTGCGCAACACAGCCGCGTGCAACAGCCCAGCAGCTGCGAGGTCGCAAGGATACGGCTGCTCCCCCAGCACCCGCGCCATTGCGCCGACTTGGGCGACAGGAACCCCAACGGTCTCAAGCTGATTGGGGTGGCTCATGGCGGACTCTCCGCCATCGCCTCGGCCGCTGCCAGCACGGCATCGATGATTGGCCGGTACCCCGTACAGCGACAGAGATTGCCGGACAGGGCCGCCTGCACCTCCTCCCGTGTCGGGTGGGGATTGACGCGCAGCAGGGCAAGGGCTGCCAGGATCATTCCCGGCGTGCAAAAGCCGCACTGCAAGGCGCCGTGGTCATGGAAGGCCTGCTGCAGCGGATGCAGACGCGTTGGCGAGCCAAGGCTCTCAATCGTCTCAACCCGCTGACCCTCCACCTGCCAGACGAACAGATGGCAGGCACCCATCGGCTGGTCGTTCACCAGCACGGTGCAAGCGCCGCACACGCCCTGGTCACAGGCGAGCTTCAAGCCAGTGAGGCCCTGGCTGTCCCGTAGCCAGAGGCCCAGCAGCAGCTGGGGATCGGCCGGAGCCGTAACTGCGCGGCCATTCAGCACCAGCTGGGTCATGCGGCACCCACGGGGAGTAGCAGGCGCGCCCGCGCCCGCGCGGCCAGCACCGGTGCAACAGCCGCGCGATAGATCGCCGTACCATGGGCATCATCAACCCAGTGGGGCAGCTGATCGCACCAGTCGGCCGGATCGTCGAGGGGGGCGGCGCGCACCTCCGCCTGTGCCCAGACAATGGCCGCTTGGATGGACGACTCCCGTCGCACGGCGGCGATCCCGATAACGGGACGCAGGCTGCGGTCAAACACCAGTTGCGCGCCTGCGCGCACCCGCACAGCCAGGATCAAGCTGTGCCGCGGGCGTTGCGCCAGCGCTTGAATGGGCAGGCATTGGGTACCGCTGGCATCGGCAACCTCCAACTGCGCCTCCAGGGCCAGCAACACTGGCAGCAGGTCATAGACGGGATTGCTGGCCGCGAGATTGCCACCGAGGGTGCCTTGCGCGCGGATGCGCGGATTGCCAATCTCCCGCCACACGTGGCGAAAGCCGCCAACCGCGCCTTCCACAATCGGATCAATCAACAGCTGGCGATGGGTCACGGCCGCACCCAGGCGCAACCACTCCCCCTCCTGACGGATGGTGGCAAGGTCGGGTAGCTTAGTGATGTCTTGCAGGGCCGCGGGGGTACCACCGCGCTTCATCACCTCCACCCACTCGACGCCGCCAGCGATGGGGGCGGCTGTCGGCAGCAGGTCCAAAGCCTCGGCCAAGCTGGAGGGACGGTGTAGATGAAACGGGCCGATGCGATGCCGGGACCGGGCAATCAGACCGTCGGCCACGCTCAGCTTCCGCGATAGGTGGTGTAGGACCAGGGACTGGCCAGCAGCGGCACATGATAGTGCGCGCTGGCATCGGCGATCCGAAACCGGATCGGCACCTCATCCAGAAAGGCGTTGGTCAGGCCCGTGTCCTGGAAGTAATCCCCGATGCGGAACAGCAACTGGTAACTGCCCGCCACCAGCTCGTCACCGCTCAACAGCGGTTGATCGGTGCGGCCATCGGCATTGGTGGCGACCATCTTCAACGGGATCACCGTGCCGTGATCCAGGCGCGCCAACTCCACCACCACGCCCTTGGCAGGGCAGCCGCGCGCCGTGTCGAGAACGTGGGTGGTCAATCGGCCGCCCATGCTGTCCCCCCTGGCAGTGGATCAGGGGTGGCCAGCGCGACCGCTAACTCCGGATCGTTATAGGCCAGGAGGGAGGCGACATGGTGACCCTGATCCTCCAGCCATAGGGATTGGCCGATGCCGTCCACCAGCCGCCGGGTCGCGAACTTCATCCCACTGATCGAGGCACCGGACAGCCCAGCGCTTGGCATAGCGCCAAAGGTGTAGGTGTGCAGCCGGGATAAATGCGGGGCATGGCGGCCCGGTTTCGGGAGGTGGGAGAAGTCAGGCGCCAAGTAGGGGAAACTGGCGAGGACCGGATGCGCAAGCTCAGCCGGTGGGGTGAAGCAATCCCGCCAAACCGCGATGTCCTGATGAACATGGGCCAATTCAGGGCGGCGGGACAGGTCGATCACAAAGCCAGTGCCCAGGATCAACACATCCGCCGGCGGCGCCGCGGTGCCACGGAAGTGGATTGCATCTCCCTCCACCACGGCCCCCTCCCACTGGCAACCGGTGTGGAGGGCAAACACGGCGTGTTTTCGGCAGCGCTCCATCGAGTCGGTGGTTGGCGGCTGATTCATCGTCCAGATGCGGGTCATCATCTGCCATTTGGCATCATCGGGCAGCGACCAATAGTGCTTCAGGAAGCCAGTTTGCTCCATCCACCGATAGGGGTTGACCAACGGCAGGTCGGTCCGCCGCGCATAGAGGCGCACCTCGGCAGCACCAGCCTCCAACGCTGTGCCAGCACAATCAAAGGCCGAAGCGCCGGCGCCCAGCACGGCAACCCGTTTGCCCCGAAAGCGGGCATAGTCGATGCGGTCGGAGGTGTGGACCCAGCGCTCACGGGGCAGATCGCGGGTGACCCAGGCCGGCACCTCCCACGCACCAGACCCATCAATACCGGTCGCCAGCACCACGCGCCGCGCCCAGACCACCTCCTCCCCACGGGAGCTGATCAGGGGGACACGCCAAAGATCGCCAACCGGCTCCAGCCCGCCGACTTTGGTTTCGTGACGGATCGGCAGGCGGGTGACCGTGCGGAACCAGTCCAGATAGGCTTGCCAGTCCAGGCGCGAGATTTTGCCCAGCCCTTGCCACGCCTCCCCACCATAGCGGGCGGTATACCACGCCTCAGGGGTCAGCGAGGGCAGACCAAGATCGGGGCCGGTAACATGCTTTGGCGTACGCAGCGTATGCATGCGCGCGAAGGTGGCCCACGGCCCCTCCGCCCCTGGGGGGTTGTCGTCCACCACCAGCACCCGGTCGATGCGGTCGCGCAGCAAGGCGAATGCCGTTGCAAGACCACCCTGTCCGGCGCCAACCACCAGCACGTCCAGCACGGTCTGGCCGTCTTGACGGCGCTCCGGCACCCAGGGCTTGTTGGGATAGGCGGTCAGCTGAAGCTCGCGGGCGACGGCTTGTTCCAGTGCGGCGAGGCCAGTCATCGCATCCCCCTCTGTCTGATCGGCAACAGGTGTCAGCTGCCCGTGGTCACAGTCGCGGACTGGGTGCCGCGCATCGCCCAGCCGGTGAAGCGCCGTTCCACCAGAGCGAAGAGCACATACATCACGATCCCCAACACCGCGATCACCACCAAGCCTGCAAACACCAGCGGTATCTGGAAGCGGCTTGACGCCTGGATCATCAAATAGCCGATCCCCTCATTGGAGGCGACCGTCTCTGAGATAACCGAGCCGACAAACGCCAGAGTGATGGCAACCTTCAGGGACGCAAAGAGATATGGCATCGCCCGCGGCAGGCCGACCTTGAGCAGAATGTCGCGGCGGCGGGCCCCGAGGGAGCGCAGCACGTCTGACAACTCCGGCTCCACAGTGGCCAAGCCCGTCGCGACATTCACCACGATCGGGAAGAAAGAGATCATGAAGGCGGTGATCACGGCTGGCACCGTGCCAATGCCGAACCAAACCACCAAGACCGGCACCACGGCCACCTTCGGCACGGAGTTAAAGCCGATCAGCACGGGATAGAGCCCGTTGTACACCAGCCGCGACGACCCAATTGCCACCCCCAGCAGCACGCCAAACACCACGGCGAAGGCAAACCCCAGCACGGTGGTGAACAGCGTGTGCCCCGCATGCTGCCAGATCGGGCCGTTGAACCGCACCAGCGCCTGCCACACTTCCACCGGCCCCGGCAGAATGAAGCTCGGCACCTTGAAGGCGATCACACCCACCTCCCAAACCACCAGCATGCCGATGGTCACCAACCACGGCATGGCCAGTTCGATCCGACGGGTGCGGGATAGGCTGCGCCAGCTCATGCTGCTTGCTCCGGTGCCGCGGCAACGGGGTCCAAGCCCTTGCGCACGCGGCTGATTTCATCGCGCAGGCGATGGGTGATCTCAACAAACTCCTTGGAGAACGTGGTCTCCAGGGTGCGTGGACGCGGCAGCGACACCGTGTGCTCGCTGACGATGCGACCGGGACGGTTGGACATAACCAAGACCCGATCCGCGAGGTAGACGGCCTCCCGCAGGTCGTGGGTGACCAGGATGCAGGTGAAGCGCCGCTCCATCCACACCTCCTGCAGCACCCCCCAGAGCTCCTCGCGCGTGAACGCGTCCAGGGCGCCGAAGGGCTCGTCCAGCATCAACAGGTCGGGCTCGTGGATCAGTGAACGGCAGAGCGAGGCCCGCTGCTGCATGCCACCGGACAGTTGATAGGGCGGCTTCTCCTCAAACCCCGCCAAGCCGACGGTGGCAAGCAAGGCCTTGGCACGCTCCACATAAGCCGCCTTGTCGCGGTTCAGACGGGAGCGGTGAGGCTCAACAATCTCCAACGGCAGCATCACGTTTTGCAGCGTGGTGCGCCATGGCAGCAGCGTTGGGTTCTGAAACGCCATGCCCACGATCTTCAGTGGTCCAGTCACCTCGGCATTGGCAACCTCGATGGAACCGCGCGAGGGCGGCACCAAACCAGTGACCAGCTTCATCAGGGATGACTTCCCGCAGCCCGAGGGGCCGACCACGGCGACAAACTCGCCGCGGCCAACCCCCATGGTGCAACCATCCAGGGCAAGCGTGCCGGATCCCCCCTCCGCTCCCGCATAGGTGAGGCTTACGCTATGAAGATGAACGAAGGGATGGGTCACGGCCGAGACCCCTCTTAGCTACGCGGGATGGCCCGCTCAGCGAGCGGCGGCAGAAACTGCGGGGTGTAGATTTCCGCGGCCGGCACCGCACGTTCAATGCCAAAGGAGGTGCGCACGGTGTCGATCGCCGCTTGCAGGCGGGCCGGATCAACCTCAGAAATACCCGTGGCCCGGACATGCGGGGTCAACATCAGTTCGTTCAGCGACATCATCATGCGGTCGCGCTCAATGCGCGGATCGACCAGCGGGTCGCGGCGAACCAGTGCCTGGATTGCAGCGTCCGGATTGGCAATTGCATCCAGGTGCGCCTTGAACACCGCGCGCAGCACGCCCGTAGTCGCCCGCGGGTTGGCATTCGCCCACGCCCGCGTGGTGATGATGGAGGACGACAACAACGCAACGCCGAAATCCTGGTAGCGCAGGGTCACAATGTCAGCATCGGCCACACCGGCTGCCCGCAACGACAGAATGCCGGAGGTGGTGAAACCAGTGATCGCATTGGCCTGCCCCTGGGCCAGCATCGTTTCGCGCAGCTGCGGGGTAACGTTCATCCAGCGCACGCTGTCCAGTGCCAGACCGGTGGCGCGAGCAAAGGCTGGAAACAACTGGCGCCCGGCGTCCACTTCCGGCGCGGCCAAGGTTTTGCCCACAAGGTCTTGCGGGCGGGTGATGTTCTGACGGCGCAACGTCATCACCGCCAAGGGCGAGGCATCGTAGAGGATCGCGACAGCGACCAGATCCACCGCTGGCTCCTGCGCCTTCAGGCGAATGGTCGGGTTGATGTCCGCGAACCCGATGTCATAGGTGCCAGCACGGATCTTCAACGGCACGTCGCCGGAGCCAAAGCCGCGATCCATGGTGATGTTGATGCCTTCGGCCTGGAAATAGCCGCGCTCCACCGCCAACAGGAACGGCGCCTGGGGTCCCTGGAAGGCCCAATCCAGGCTGAAGCGAACATTGGTCGGAGTTTGAGCACCAGCCGTCGCCGCCGCCATCGACACACCCAGCGCCATCACCGACGCCAACACTCCACGCTTCATCCGATCATCCTTTCCGCAAAGCCAGAGGCCTGCCGCAGCCTTCGGCGCTGTGAGCTTGACACTTGAACTGCAACCGCCGTGCCGTCACGCGACCGGCAGTCGCACAGGCCGCGCGCTGCACTGCCCGATCTGTCTCTGCTGCTTTTTTAGGCACATGCCCTGGGGCGACCCACAGCCAAATCAGGGGTTTTCAACAGGCTGGACAGGTCCGTCAGAACCCGCCATCTCCCAACCCGGACGGGAGGAGCTGTGCCATGCCGCTGCCAAGCCATCGCTGGGCCGATTTATCGACTGTTGACTTCGCATCCCTGGTGACTGACCGCACGATTGCGATCTTGCCGGTTGCTGCGATTGAGCAGCACGGACCGCACCTGCCGGTGTCGGTGGACACCACTCTGGCCGAGGGTATCTTGGATCGCGCCATCGCCCAGCTGCCCGCCGAGGCAGAGGTGCTGGTGCTGCCAACCCAAGCCGTGGGGCTTTCCAGCGAGCACTTGGCGTTTCCCGGAACGCTCAGCTTGAGCGTGGAAACCATCCTGCGGCTATGGACCGAAATTGGGGAAAGTGTTGCGCGCGCTGGGGTTCGGCGGCTGTTGCTGTGGAACGCCCATGGTGGCCAGCCGCAAATCCAGGACTTGGTGGCCCGCGACTTGCGCGTACGTCTGGGCCTGTTCGCCGTCACCTGTTGCTGGTGGAAGCTGGGATTGCCGCCAGGATTGTTCAGCGCGCACGAGCTAACCCACGGCATTCATGCGGGCAGCGTGGAAACATCCATGATGCTGCACCTGGCGCCTGATCGGGTGCGGATGGACCGCGCTAGCACCTTTCCCTCGCTGTCGGAGCAGTTGGCTGAGGAGTGCGCGATCCTCTCCCCAGAAGGTGCCGTGGGCTTCGGCTGGATGACCGATGACCTGAACCCGACCGGAGCCGTTGGGAATGCGACTGATGCCGATGCAGAGCGGGGGCGTGCCCTGGTAGAGCACGCCGCCACCCGCCTCGTTACCCTGCTGGCCGAGATGGCCGCCTTTGACCTCAACCGCCTCAGCCGCAGGGGTTAAAACAAACGGGTCTACTCAGCCGCTGGACGGCGCGGCTTCAACGGAACCGGCTTGGCCGCCGCCGCCGGGGGGGTGGGGCCATCCCCATTGCGCTTCGGCTGTTCCAACCATGCCTTCAGCTTCGGCAGCGCAGAGGCGCGGCCGATGGCGCGGCACTTCTCGAAGTTCTCGAGCGACCAGAATGGCTGGGTGTTGCCGCTGGCCTCAATGATGATCCAGCTGACATCCTGCTTGCGGTCGCGGAAGTATTGCTGAGCCGAGTCGATGTCGTCATCGCCAATGGTTGCCACCAACTCGGTGATTTGAGTTGCGTAGTTGTTGTGGTTGCCCTGGTCGATGGTCAGCACGTTGCCCTGGCGCGGGTCCATAATCTGAACCGCGATCATCAGTTCCAGGTTGGGCAATTGCTCCAGCGCTTCGGGCGCGAAGGTGGCGGCGTCGCGCACTGCACTTTCGCGATACCACACGCCGTCAATCTCCGTCTCCGCAGACAGCCACGGCAGGTTGGAACCAGACGCCAAACGGCGGCCATCGAGTGGCTGGAACGGCAGGCAGGTGCCCTCCTCCGCCACCAGGCCACGGATGCGCAGATGCACGTCCTGGCTGCGGGTCGCCTCAATTTCTTCGGCCTGCAGGCAGTTGGTGGCGATGCGCACATCGCGCGCACCCACTGGCAGCAAGGACATCATGAAGACTGGAGCGTCCGGCTGGTAGATCGATTCCCACCGCGGCGAGGGATCAATCCAGCCCAACGGATCCTTGTAGTCATACAATTCAGCGAACGGGCCAATCGGCGCGAAGTAGTAGCCGCCCAGGAACCAGCGCGACATCGGATGCCACACTGCAATGGCCCGCAGCATCTTGCCAAGGTTGCGCTCCGTCGGGTCCATCGCGAAGGTTTGGGTCGCCGTCAACACCGCCGGGAACAATTCCGGCGCGAACAGGTTCGACCATGCCTCTGGCGAGGTATAGTAGGCCGCGAAACCCTTGGCCCACTGGGCAGCGCGCATGACAAAGAACGGCGCAATTGGCGCCTTCAGATAGTCCTTCTCTTGCATCAGTGCGACGGAGGCGAACTCGTCCACATAGTGGGTCGGCTTCTTGCCCTCAGCCACTGCCATCAGGTGGTACAGGCCCATGAAGTTGCCGATGCAGCCTGGCAGATAAACATCCGGCCGGATGCCCAGCTCGGCCATGGCATCCATCACCCCAACCTCGTAGCCGAAGTAGGGCCCGCCACCGAATGGCGCAAACGCGATACGGGCGCTAGACGCCTGAGCGCGCCATTCTTCCAGGCTTTTCGGGCGGAAGGTCGGCGGCAACTTGAAGTCCACGGTAGCCATGACTCTCACTCCAGAAATGGATGGGAGCCCCTA